>DASZXQ010000120.1:0-7656 GCA_035545755.1 Chitinophagaceae bacterium
TTTTGCGTGGAGGCCTTCCACGATGCCATTGATCTCCTGTTTATATTCCGGTTCCAGTTTATTCCATAAAAAATTTTTCGCTGCCTGCCGGTAAAACTGCCAGTCTCTTTTTGTATCGTGTTGCAATAAATAAGCAACTGCCCGGATGCTGGTATCGATATCGGTGGCGAGTAAATATCCATGCTGGTAGCCGATGTCGGATGGAGAACCCTCTAAATGAACATAGATCCATCCATTCTTATCTTGTCTTGATGCTGTAGCCAAGCGATCCTTTTTAGCAGGAGGATTGGAACAACTCACGATCATTAAAACAGCAACACCAATAAAAGTAAATTTTTTCATATAACAATTTGTTTGGAGATCAATTAGACCTTTCTCCATCTAAGATATGCCAAAAAGTATTTGTAACCACCGGATACAAATGCTATTGCGTAATCATTTTCAACTATTGTCATCGAGCTCTGTTCAGATTTTATCAACAGCAGCCTATCACAATTTTATATAATTATTAATTTTCAACCCGTTAATATTCAGTTTATTTACAGATAGTTTTTTTGTATATGAAGATATTGCGCTTCATCATCCTTCTGCCCGGAACAATTCTTTTGTGGTTCGCTGTTCAGCAATACTTCTTCTGTCCCCGGTTCTCGTATAATGAGCCCAAGCCTTTTTCAGGTGATAGTTTATATAATCCTTATGCAAATTCCGATTCAAACTGCTGGATCAAATGCAATTTTCATGCACATTCCAATGCCTGGCACGGTTTTACCAATGGTCATGGCACCTCAAATGAGATACATAGCATCTATGATTCGCTGGGTTATTCGATACATCTTGTTTCAAATTACCAGAAGATAGATACCTCCAAGAAAGATGAAGCGAACTACATTCCCGCATATGAACATGGGTATAACATTAAAAAAAACCACGAGCTGGTATTAGGAGATAAGCATGTAACCTGGTTAGATTATCTCTTCCCACAAACCTTATTCAATAAGCAGGAAATATTGAATAAACTTTCGGCCAATGAAAACGACCTCGTGATCATTAACCATCCTGATGTGAGAAATGCATTCCGGAGATCGGATTTTAAATGCCTGAGCAATTATAATTGTATGGAAGTACTCAGCCCCAGTTCTTATGCCTTTAATGATTGGGATGTTGCGTTGTCTTCAGGTAAACCGGTGTTTATTGTTGGTAACGATGATTTGCATAATGTGTCCGATACTTGTTATGTCGGCAGATTTTGTACCTGGGTGAATACGCCAATTGTTGATTCAAAGAATATTATTTCATCACTGAAGAGAGGATGCAGCTATGCGATGAAAATAGCGACAATCCCCGGAGAGGATTTTGAACATAGAAAGAAACGCCTGAAATACGGCTTGCCGCAGTTGAAAAATTTTACGCTGGAGCAAGCGATAATCCGGGTGGAGATAAATCAACCGGCAAAGAAATTTGTCTTTAGCGGCGAAAACGGAAAAGAGCTATCCGTCTCGCAAAAAAATTTTGTAGCATATTATAAAATGAAAAAAGAAGATCGTTATGTAAGAGTCTCCGTATATTTTGAGGACGGAACTGAGATCTTTTTAAATCCTGTGTACAGGTATGATAAGCCGGTTACTAATAAACAGGCATTTATCATCAATACTGCCGCTAAGGATTTTTTCCGGGTTCTCGGATTTTTCATCCTATGCGGATGGGCATTACTGCTGTATTATGTCCTGCTCCGCAGATAACTGACAAAAATATCTTTAAATATTCCGTCTATTTTTCCCCGGCCTATACCAATTGAAACAGAACTTTGAAGCCATTCACTGAACCTGCCACTTGTTGAGTAAGGAATAAAACGCAACAATTAATTAATAATAAATTAATTGGTTAAAATGTCAGATCAAGTGTGCAACAGATAGCTTTATAATCACAGCCGATCCGCCACCATGCCATCATTAGATCCAACCCAGGTACAGATCAATTCTGTAGTAGTAGATTTTTTATTTATTCAAATCAAAACTGCATTTGATGAAAGCACAAAAGTCAATTACAGGATCATTGATTCCAATCAGCAGGTTGTCCGCAAAGGAAATTTTACCGGTTTATATGTTCAGCTAAGACTTGATCATATTAAAGACGGCTTCTATTCGCTTGAATTGCTAATAGATAATTTTGATCCGTTACTTTACAAGTTTGAAAAAAGAACACCAAAAGATTCTGAAGGAATGGTTGTAAGAGTTTATTGAAATTTAAAATACGGATCTTGGCACTTTATCTATACCTACCCATTTTATCCGACAACAAATATCAAACATCCTCCGGTTATCAGTCACCGTTCAGCAAGGAATATTGAATAAGCATTACATTGTCAAATATCTGAGACTACCAGGTCAATTTCCTTACTTTCAAATTCTTTCACCCTGAATTTTTCCTTTATCAGACCAATCACCTCATTAATTGTCTTTCTGTACCTAGTTGGATGTAGCATAACAAGATCAAGAATGGTTCCTAATAATTTCCCTTGCAGATGGGTGCCGGCAATATAATCCGCACCCATGCCCGAAATATATATTTTGCCTGGCTGACCTTCTCTGCTGCTATTGCATAATGACCGGATTGGCTATTATACCAGCCTATTAATCCTTCCAAATGCCAGTCCTTTCAGAATCATAATGGGGAAGCCCAGGACGTTGTAAGACGAGGTCAGCAGAAAACAAAGTAAACCCTTCGCTCTGCCAAATACCTTTCGATTAAGGCAGCGTTTTATAACTAACGTCTCCATATTCAAGGGGGTGAATACACATCAGTTTCCATGCATGAAAGAATGTGCTTACCTATTGCTATTTCTTTCAGACGATATGTATATATAATAAATTAAAGAAAATAACCGGATAGGCTATCAGGCAAAAAGAGAAAATGAATTTCTGCTATTAATATAAACAAAAGCCGGACAATCCTGTCCGGCTTCGGGTTCATAGTTATCACCAGGATCTACTGATGAAGTTGTATCGTTCCAACGTTAGTTTCCCGGCCTTTGTTGACCGTAATATTGTTGATCGTACTGTCTTTGTAGCCGTTCTTGCCCTGTATATACAAGCTATAGGTTCCGGGTTGTAAGCCACGGATCTTAAATTCCCCATCATCCCAGGGCATTGCGAATGCAGTATCGGTAGCATTATACGCTTTCACTGTTTCGAAGGAATGAACCGGCCTTATCTTTCCATCAATGGCGCCAAAACTGAAAATGCTGAATGGCCTCAGCACCGGAGCTAACCAATATTGTCCACCAAAATAGAAAATTGAATGTGCCAGGTCAAAATCCAGATAGAGCTGGAAGTTGTCAGAAGAAAGCGAATCGAGGTGTTCGCGGTGAATGTTGACAAAAACAAAATTAAAATGATCGATGAGATTCATCGGGTGCATGACACTATCCACCATGACGCTATCCCTGGTTCCCAATGTAAATTTTATCCTTTCAATTTTTCCATTGATCAAAAAATCACTGGCAAGCAAGGTATCCAATCCGTTGCGCAATGACAGCAGATCATAAACACCGGGATGGATATTCAGCGTATCCCAATATTCGCAGGAGCTGGCCCTCTGATCATGGTGATCATCACAACCCGGATCGTCATGATCGGGATCTCCATTGCGGTGGCAGGTATCCACCTTTACCGCAATGCCTTGAATATCGATCAGCACTTTTTGAAAATCATAAGGGCCATCTGTAAGCAGAACCGAAAATTTCATTTTCCCGGGAGGAATGCCTGAGTTGGATCCCACCGATGAATCTTTCTGACATGCATAAAAAACTACAAAAGCGGTTAATGCAAGAACTGCACCCAATAAGAGCCTGAACTTAGTTTTCATACGTAAAACGTTTTTAAAATTTAGATTAAATGATCAAGTGGCCAAGGGTGGGTGTAAAAGCCAGATACTTCAGAACAAATGAGATGCCATAAAATTCTTAAGGTTTAAAATGTGGAAAGAAATTTCTCAGAAAAAGTAATTATACGAATTGTGTTTGATAAAAAGCTGATGACTTTGTCAAGAATGAGAAGGAAGAAGAATTGGTTGAAATGCCTTTTTGGTTGTTGAAGTTTTGTGTGCAACGCTTTTAATTTTTTTCATTCATTTCTCCCCTGCCGGATTTTTTTTTTACTGCTGAAAATTTTTTCAGCCTGAAGCTGACAAATGCTGACATCAAAACCTGGAACGCTGCCGGATGGTTTTCGATCAGCTGTTTTAGTTTCATTAACTTTGCCGCAACTAAAAACAACAACTATGAAAAAATTTCTTGTGATGATCCTTTTGAGCGGCATGGCAGGTTTGGCAACAGCACAAACTGCGAGAGGTGACTGGATGGTGGGCGGTAATATTGGCCTGAACACCAACAATACCAATACCGAAATCAGCCTTACACCCACTGCCGGCGCTTTTGTGATCAACAATCTTGCGGTGGGCGGAGAATTTTTACTGGACTATTCGAAGACCGGAAATAATAAGGTAACGAATTTCGGATTCGGCCCATTTGTTCGTTACTATTTTACCAATGCCAATGTCCGTCCTATTGTGCAGGGAAGTTTTGGCTATATCAGCAATCGTAATAAAGTAAATGATGTTGGTTCTACCAATAACGGATCACACTATTTCCTGGGTGGCGGGGCTGCTATTTTTATCAGCAACCAGGTCTCTCTCGATATCCTGATGGGTTATGACCATACCAAGTACTCAGATTTTGACGGAACCGGCGGTTTCAAACTGAGCGTTGGATTCCAGGTGTATTTGCTGAAACGGCAGGTAGAGCGGTTGCGTGGTAAGGGTGTGAAGTAGGAAGTACGATGTAAGAAGTATGATGCAAGAGAAATGCCGGCATTAATGCCGGCATTTTTATAAAATATTTGTTGATGCGCATTGGGGCATCGCATCCTGAATAGCTGTAGATCATTTTTCCAGCAAACCATCTGTCTTCCATTGCTTCAATACATTGATGGTGCTGTCGCTGAGTTTGGCTCTGCGGTCGGGCATGAAGCCGCGGTCGGTAGGATTCAACTGAACCCGGCGCAAAATCTCATCAATGTTTTTTGTGAGGGCTGCATAGGAATCCAGCGGCAGTTTTCTTCCACCTTTTGCCGGGATATGACATGGTGCACAGTTCCCTTCGATGATCGCCTTCACATTGGCTTCATAATTCATTTTCGGTTTTTTCTTTGCTGCTTTTTTGGAAGCATTGCAATAAGTAAGTGTGACTGCAAGACCCGCCAGGGCGGTGAATACCATTAATTTTTTCATCTGTTACTGTTTATTGTTTTTGGCTGATGAAACTTTCCATGACAAAATTTTCTTTGGTCTCTATGAACCAATAATTTTATCGTCATGCCGGTTTCCTGTAAAATTGATTAAGGAATAAAAATATCGATAAACATCGAAATAAAAACACCGCTCCTAAAAAAAATTCATTGCCGAATCCTGTATTTTTGATGCAAGAGCATGAAATGAAAACCCGGTATTCATTCTTATTATTATTTTTTTTCATAGCAGGTTGTCATTTACGTGAACCTGAGAAAAATGCACCGGGCAATGAATCCCCAAAGGCCAAGGAAGAAAAAAACATTATATCTACCAGGACGGCCTGCATTCTTTCAGAACTTTCCTATTGCAAGGATCCAGAAGAACAACTAGCGCAATACCTGCCCGGATGGAAAATTGCCTGGAAGCCGGCGGCCGTTAATGGCAATTATGCTTTTGTTGCCGATAGTGGAACGGTGTATGCTATCGGTATCCGTGGTTCCTTATTAGAATTCAGTGAAGCGGCATTGAATAACTGGTTGTACAATGACCTGAATGTAGCGGATCAAAGAGACTGGAATTATTCTGACCCTGCTGTTCATGCCCACATCTCTGCAGGATCATATATCGGCTGGGAACACCTGAATCAATTAGCAGATATAGCCAGCGGAAAAAAATTATGGGATTTCTTACAAACTATTCCTGCAGATGCGCCCCTTGTTCTGACCGGCCATAGCCTTGGTGGAAATCTTGCTACCGTCTATGCTTCTTATCTGTGGTGGCAATGGAAGCAGAGCGGGCATCAAAGAAACAATATGAATGTGATCACATTCGCTGCACCTGCGGCCGGTAATGATGGATTTGCTGAAAGTTTCGACAAAGAATTTCCCAATTCAGCACGTATTGAGAACAGCAATGATATAGTACCAAAATTCCCTGTGTCAGAAAAAATGGCTGGCCTGGGAGCCCTTTACGTTCCTGCTCCATCGGCTGATTCCATTTCGGTGGGCTATAAAAATCTCACTACACGATTAAAAAAAGTTTTTTCATTAATGAGCGGAGCCATGGAACTGCTCCGTTTCAATAATGTTTCCCCGTATGTGCAGACAAATGGCAGCGGTACGGTGATCAGCATTCCACTGTCAGGAAAAAATAATTCCAACGATGCCGGTGCCTGGTTTGCCGAAGCTGGTTACCAGCATGGAATGCTGCAATATGCCAAAGCTCTTAATGCACCAGCCATTGACTGCAGCAATCAATAAATTCCGGAATGAGTGGATCGAACAGCGGCTTCGGAAAATCGACTTTTATGGTCTGAACAGTTTTTTACCGCAAAGAACACAAAGAACTACGCAAAGAATGCAAAGCTGACTTATGAGGCAGCGATTTTAATTTCTGTCCGGGCAATTTTTAAAAAATTCCCATATCGTTTCGCTGGCGTTGAAATCCCTGCACACTCTGCCTACGATCATTTCAGGAAGGTATTGGATCCCGCCGGGCCATGTGTGGCCGCCATTAATGATCTTTATCAAAATCACTTCCGAATTGTTTGCCCCGTTATTGTACGTGTATTGCATCGCTGTACAGCCATCCGATCTATCTGTATCGGGCAGGTACCTCACTGCTGTAGCTGAAGTTTTATCGACGTTGATGAACCGTTCAATTGTTTTATCAGTACTGACACATTCACCCCTGTTCCCGATCAACCGGTTACCCACCGTGCCGCCATCATAAGGAACCAGGGGATCACCGGTACCGTTGATCAATAACAAAGAAACCGGCTGCGAAGGAAAGAACTGATCATATAATCTTTTAGGAATGCTGCCGCAGACCGGCGCAATGGCGAGAAATCTCCGGCTGAGTTTATAAGAAAGATAAATTGAAAAGAAAGCGCCGTTTGATATGCCGGTTGCAAATACACGCTTTGGATCTATGGGCGCTGATTTTTCAAGTGTATCAAGTAACTGCTCCACGAATTTCACATCATCATTGGCGGCGATAGATATGTTGAATGCCCTTCCATCATTCCATTGTTTATTCAGTCCCTGCGGATACACAGTAATAAAATTTTCCCGGTCGGCGATCGCATCCATTTTTATGTAGCGCTGCATTTGTTTACTATTCCCGCCGCCGCCGTGAAAAATAAAAACAAGCGGCAGGGGTTTGTTTTTCTCAATGTGTAAAGGCAAATGCAAAACATAATCCCGCTGCACTCCATTCACCAGTACATGCCCTTCAATGTTTTGCTGTTCATGGGAACGAAATGAGATAAATAATAAAACGAAGAACAAAAAATCTTTTTTCTTCATAGAAAAAATTTGTACTAAGACCCGCTGCAAAATAAAATGTTTAAAGTAGAATTAGAATGCAGGA
>DASZXQ010000121.1:0-2798 GCA_035545755.1 Chitinophagaceae bacterium
AGCGACGATAAATTCTGATTTTGATTTTTGCCGGGCTTGGGCAATCAATTCAGGTATGGCATCAAAACCGGTAACGGTCATTCCTTTATCATTCAATTCTTTTACCAGCCATCCTTCACCACAACCAACATCCAATACAGAATTTGGATGATAAGCAGACACGGCATCAATGATCGCTTTGTTCGTAGCCACTCTCCTGGATTCGATACAATTGCGCTGAATGAGATCAGCCCAATTCACTGCATTTACTTCCCATGACCGGAGAATATCTTTTTCTTTATCCATATTTGTATGTAAAGAAAAAAGGGCTGCTGATAAGCAACCCTTTAAACTAATTATTATCAGAAAGTAGGATCAGGCGGAGTGTTTGGGTTATTATCCCGCTCCAAGAATGGATACGGTAAAAGATTACGTTTTTTCTCTGAGTTAGGTCTTCCGAACCTTCTCGTATCCTCTAATTTGAAACCAGCCATATATAATTCGATCTCCCTGTATTTGTAAATAGAGTCCAGCGTTTGAGATTGGGTAAATGGACCTACCAGTGCTGGTAAATTTGCCCCTACTCCATAAGGATCTGCAGCTGCAGTTTTTGTAACAATTTTGTTTAATTCTGTCAAGGCGCTATTTAAATCTGGGGATCCTTGCCTGGTATACGATTCTGCTTTTATTAGCGTCATTTCTCCAGACAAATAAATTGGCCATGGAGTGATAGTTCCTGCACCGAATCCAAGTATTTTGGAATTATATGTGCCTGTAGTATAAAATGCTAAACGACCATCATTGGCATTTGGTTGAAAGCCGGCTGGCAATCCTAAAGTAGTAAGATCAATTGCTGCAGTAACATTATTTGTTGAAGTAGCAGTTTCATAAATTGGATTGAGGTTTACTGCACTGAAAGTAAATGCAGACTTAACATTGAGGTTTACCGTATTTGCTTCAGATAATGCCTGACTATAGTTGCCTACAAACAAAGAATACCTGGCTTTTAATGCATGTAACGTATTGACTATATCAATTGTGGCCCCATTTGAAGCTGCCGGAGGAAGTGCAGACAGAAATTGCGCACTTATTGGGTTTGCAGTTATAGCTGTCAGTGCATTATCAATTGCAGTGATTGCTTTTGCATAACCTTGTGATCTATCTATAAAGTTTACATTAGCGCCGGTACCATCCGGAACTTTTTCCCAGAACATTGACAGATCACCAATTGCCAATGCTTTAAATATAGTAGCATAGCCGATTAATCCGCTGGCATATCCTTTATCGCCCAAATTGGCTGCATTCGAAATAACGTTATCCGCATCGAAAATGATCTTGTTGCTCGTTGTCCATAGGCCACCTAACAATGTGTTAGTTCCGTCAACAGAGCCGCCACCAAGTTGCAATTGATATTCCCCGGTATTACCCTGGTTTAATACCGTCAGTTCATTTGTCAACAGTCCGTTAATAGTAATACGATTATACAAAGAACTTCCTCTGCCTGCAGTATAGAGGCGCTGTAATCCAATTGCAACACCAGTCATCGCTTGTGCTGAGCTGAATGCTTGCGCCAATGGTACCGCAGATGGATTGGTATAATTCTTTTTACACGAGGTTTCGGACAAAAGCAAGAGAAGAGCCAGTCCGAAAAAAGTTATTTTATTCAAATATTTTTTCATAAAAATGATTTTAGTGGTTTAAAATTTCGCTGAGATACCAAGTTCGAAAGTGCGGGGAATTGGTACAGAACCGAAATCAATACCCCGTAAGATGGTACTTTGCCCTCCCGAATTCACTTCCGGATCATATCCTTTGTATTTGTCCCATGATTTCAGATTGCGGCCACTAAGATTCACCGAAAGATCTTTGAAGAATTTGAACTTACCAAGATCATAACTCAAGGACACTTCTCTGAGTTTTACAAATGAGCCATCATCAACACGCCATTGTTCGATCTGGTACACACCAAGAATATATCCTCTTGGTACCTGGCCCAGATCTTCCTGCTGTGCCACTAGACCATTTCCTACACCCTGACGGGTTCTGAAATCAGCATTAAATACATTTAATCCCTGCACAGCATCTAATTGCACATGAAGGCCAAATTTTTTGTAGCTAAGATCGTTGGTCAGTGTAGCAGTATATTTTGGATTGGGATCACCGATAACTTTTCTCAAAGTGGTTCCGGTCGGTAATCCATTATTATCACGTTGCGTAGTATAAGAAAGCGGCGAGTTTTGAATTCCTTTTTCTAATTGTGGAATACCGGCACTATTCTTTACCTGGTTGCCATTAGCATCCACTGCAAAGAAAGTTCCATAAAATATTCCTACGGGATACCCTTGCAACAACGCTACGGGAGCTCCCGCATTAGTGCTGAGTAATGTCAATGCAGGCCCGACATTCAATACTTTATTTCTATTATGGTTGTAAATCAAAGTGACATCCCAGGTAAAATCCTTTTTCTCTACAGGAGTTCCTGTCAATAAAATTTCAAACCCATTGTTTTGAAGCGAACCGAAATTGTCAAGCAAGCTGGAATAACCATTAGTAGGAGCAATGACACGATTAATAAGAAGATTGGTAACATGTTTATGATACCAGTTGAATGTTAATCCTAGCCTGTCTTTTAAGAAAGACATATCAGTGCCAATTTCAGTTTCTCCCTGTCTTTCAGGCTTTACGTTTTCGTTAGCTATTTGGCTGCTTCCTGACAATGCAATTCTTCCTAAATAAGAATTACTGCTATAGGCATTGATCCGATCGTATGCGCCGATTCCCGTTAAATTACCGGATTGTCCATAAGACGCTCTTAATTT
>DASZXQ010000122.1:0-79857 GCA_035545755.1 Chitinophagaceae bacterium
AATACTTACTACGACAAATAGCGTTATCAGCAGAAGGGTCTTTCTTGTTCTCATGTTTTTATTTTTAAAATGATTCAATCGTAAAGAAGTTATCAAATGTAGTTTAATTGAATTGAAGTTTTTCAAAATTCAAAAGCGACGTGATCCCGTTTTATTCCACTTTTTTCATCTCACCTTTCATGCCGTTATTAATGAACCATGTTTTAACCACTTTTCCATTCTTGTCCACTTCAAATTCTATTTGCCGGTCACTGCCATCGCCATAGAAAAATTTGGTTTCTGATTCAGGAATTAGTTGAATATCTGGAACACCGTTCAGGTGCCGGTAAAGTTTTCCATCTTTTTTAAAAAACTGCAAGGTCATGAAGGCATAATATTTTCCAACATATCGATCTAAGATCGCCGGATCAATTTTCACTTCTTTATGTTGATAAGGCATGATGATGGGAATGTCAAATAAAATATTGGAAAGGCCGGCATCGATCAGGTCGGTGTTCGTTTCATTGTTTGAAAATATTATAATACACATATCATCATTTGGAAAACGGGTGATATGACTCAGGAAACCGGGGATGCCACCATTGTGCCAGATCCTTAAATGATTTTCAAAAGAATCAATGATGATACCATAACCATAATGATCCAGGTTTGGCGTGAACATTTTTTTCCTTGCAGCATCGCTTAATATTGATGTGCTGTACAAAGCCCGATCCCATTTGTACATATCATCAAGTGTAGAATATAATGAGCCGGCGCTGAAAGGCCATTCCATTGAAATGAAATCTGCATTTACATAATGATTACCTTTTTTGGAATATCCTTTTGCTCTTAATGGTAAAATACTATCCAATTTATCGACTCCTGTATTGGTCATACCTAATTTATCCAGGATATGTTGCCGTAGGTAATCATTATAAGATTGGCCGCTTGCTTTTTCAATGATGCAGCCCAATAGGAAGAAACCGGAATTAGAATAATTGAATTTTGTTCCCGGGGAAAAATCGTATGGTTTGTTTTTAAAGAAATTGATCATTGAATCTTTACTCCAGGATAATCTTGCTACATTTTCAAAATCCGGAATAGCCGTATAATTGGCAATACCCGAAGTATGGTCTAATAACATATGAATGGTAACGCTATCTCCGTTTGGATAACCGGGAAAGAATTTACTGAGCTTATCATCGAGTGATAATTTTCCTGCCTCCACGAGTTGAAGAATACACGCTGCAGTGAATTGTTTTGTAATAGAACCAATGCGGAATTTAGTTTCCGGAGTATTAGGAACATTCAACTCCTGGTCGGCCATTCCATAAGCATGACGGAGCAGAACTTTATTTTGTTTCATGACCAACACAGCCCCGCTGAAGTGATTTACATCAGCCAGCGCCTGCATGTACTGGCTTACTAAAGTTGCATATTTATCCTGTGCCAATAATGAAACCGGAAGTAACAGCAGAAATAATAATTTTCTCATTGTGGTTTGATTTATTAATAAAGACCTACTTTACCTTTTACAGATTCAAATAATTTTTTAGAATCAAAACCTACTCCGTTTTTGAAAACGGTTTCCGTATTGCGTACATCTTTTATATTTTTTTCAGGATCGCCGTTGATAAGTACAAGATCGGCGTTTTTTCCTGTGGCTATTGTTCCGATCTCTTTATCTTTTCCAAGGTATTCTGCTGCATTCAACGAACATATTTTTACTGCCTGCGGAAAAGTAAAACCAGCTTCTACTAATAATTCCAATGTATGCTGATCGGCATAACCCGGAATGGTGCGACCGGCGCCAGTAGGATCAACACCCGCCATTAATCTTCCTCCCATTTCAACAAATTGTTTTTCCCATGTCATTTCTTTTTTGAATAATGCTGCAGAAGCAGAGTCTTTTCCTAAGGCAGCATTATATCCTTTTTCCACAACATCTTTCACTTGTTGTACCACTGCATCACCACCTCCGCCGGGAAAAGCTTCTCTTCCGGTATAAGGCTCAAATACCGGTAAGGTGGAAGTGATGGCTACATTTTTTTTGATCAGGAATTTCATCAGGTCTTTCATAGCAGGGCTGTTCACATCCAGGGCCATCAATGATAATGTTCCTCCTTGTGCCGCACATTCATTTTCTTTTTTACCGGGAACAAAATCAGTACTCACCATAAAACCGTGTTCCAAATTATCAATGCCAAGCTCCGCAGCTTCACGATACGTGACGGAACATAAATGCCCGGTGACTTTAATTCCTCTTTTATGTGCCGCATCAATAGCGGCTTTTGCCTCAGCTTTTGTAAGATCCATATACAATTTAAAAGAGGTACAACCCATATCTGCCCAATAGTTTACTTCTTTTGTGGCGTCTTCAGTATTTTTAATGTAAAGCATTTCGGGAATAGGTAATCCCGCTTGTTCTATATATGGTCCCGTCACATCAATATTAGGACCAGCTATTTTCCCCGCATTGATATCATTGCGAATGTTCAGATCCGTCTGCGGTTCTACTGTTCCTGTTGTTCTCATCGTTGTCACTCCGCCGGCAAGGTATAATCTTGGAAAAGAAAAAGGCATTGCCAGTCCTAAATAATACGGAGCTACTCTTTCGCCATAAAACAAATGTTCATGCATCATTACCATGCCCGGAATAATTGTTTTACCGGAACAGTCAATTGTTTTTGCATTAGCAGGAACGGAAATATTATTTCCCAGCTTTGCAATTTTTCCTTTGATAATGAGAATGGTTTGATCGGACTTTGACGGGCCGCCGGTTCCGTCAACGATCTTTGCATGTGTTAATGCGAATGTATCTGCATTAACACTGATAAATTGTTTTACAGCACTGCTGAATTGCTGAGCATTGATCTGGATTGAAATAAAATACAAAGAAAAAACAGTCATTAACAGATAAATTCTCTTTTCCATATTATATAATTTATTTCAAATGATATTCTTTCTGTATCAAAGCTATCAGGCCTTTTGCCATATCTAAAACTTTTTTCAGATCCTCCAGGTAAGTCACAAGAGTGATATGGCAATGGCTGATGATATTTGAAAACTCTGCCCATGTAGCAGGATCGGAGCGCAGCACTTTTACTGATTTATCGGACGGAGGAATGAGCCCCGCATCTACAAGATCTCCCTGCGAAAATGTAAAAAGGCTTTCCTCAAATTGGCGTCCCCGGTTTCTGTATTCCAAATATCGATCGAGGCTGATCTTTGTAAATTCCTGTTGGTTCCAGTAAAGAGATATAGCCCGTGCCGCATTCTGGTAATGGATCAGGCGCAAGCTTCCGGAATTTTTTAATTGCTGGGCCGTAGCTTCATTAAAGATCACTTTTAGACGAAGCAAAGCATAGAGATCGATATCCAGATAATGATTTGGCAAATAACCGGACGGTGGATGCTGATATACAAAGTAGATCAGGCTGTCTTCATAACGCTGCGCTTTATTAGCATTGGCAAAGCTGTTATTGACCTGAGCGGTGTCTTCTTTAAGATCAGTGAGCAATGACTGCATGTATTGCTTTTCCCGAATGGACTCCAAATGATGTTCTCTGAGATTTTCCACGAAAAAGCCAAGCGAAACGGCAAGGAACAACATAAAAAACTCCCAGAGATAATGAAACCATTTTTTTCTTTCCGTGTGAGTATGATGATGTACTTCCATACAAAGTAAGTTACTGATTTATTCATCTTTAAAATGCAATAAGAGCAAAACCAAAACCAAAAAGCCAAGTACTCTTTCGGCAGCAGCTAATCCGATACTCGCAACAGAAACCATTTTAGCGAATCGTAATAAAAAATGAGTGGAATACATATCAATACGATGATTTTAAAAATTATATTTCAATCTTTTCTTCCGATCGCTATCGGGTCCGGGTATGTGATGATGGACTTCCATGGCCTGTATATGAGAATTAATACTTTATGAATTTAATCAAAATGATAATATTTTTTAATCAGGCTGATCAAAGACCTGGCTCTCTGTAGTTGATCAGCAAGGTCTCCATTCAAATAGGCACCCAACGCTACCTGATCGTATATGATCTCGTCAATATACCGGGTATAAATATTATAATCATTAGTCTTCATGTGTGTTTTTCCTTTGATGTAATTAAGCATTTCTGAAATTGAAATTTTCGAAGAACCGGTTTTCAGCAGCGTGTCCCAAAGTGGTTTTGTTGGCCCAAAGTCAAACAGTGTTTTTTCGGATTCTTCCATTGCCTGATAATAGTGAGTAACGTAGTCATTGGAAGAGGCGCAGGCTCTTATACCCTGATCATATTCGGAAAGGGCATCTGAAATTGTTTGATTTTTGATTAAACGCAATCCTCCATTATTTTTCAGTTGCGATAACGTACGCTCCGCAAATTCAACATGCGGAGCATCGTACCTGTATTTTATTTCATAGGCATACACGGAGTCAACATTCCCCGGAGTTATAGGAGCCGACATGCAACCAGCCAGCGTATCCAGGCCTTTTAAGATCAGGGTGCCCTGGCGCATCACTGTTTCAATATTCGAGGAATCTTGCCGCAGATCCTGCAGCATTGAGAACAGGTATTCCTTTTCCCGGTCATGGGCTTCCATTCTTTCTCGTAAGGTTTCCGCAAAGAATCCCAGGGTTACTGCCAGGAATATCATTAAAAATTCCAGGAAATATTCTTTGAATCTCTTTTTTTCAACATGTGGGTGATGATGGACTTCCATTGCTATTCATTTTTTAAATGATATCGGGATTCAATTAAGATTTGTAGTTCTTCATTTTTATTCAATAATTGTTCAATCAATTTTTTTATGGTATTACTCAACGCACGGATCTCTTCTACCTGAATTAGTATTCTGTCTATGTCTTGCTTTTTAGCACTGGAAAGGTAAAGGTGTTCAGCTGGTACTACCGCTTGTTCATAAACGGTATCAATAGCTTTTACATAATCTCCGCTTTTAAAAATCAAAGGGAAGTTATCCAGTAACTTCGCTTTATAACCAAGTAATGTTTGCTGCAGATAATCTATGAAGCCAATCGCCTTGTAATAGTCAACTAAACTGTCAGCAATTTTTTTTTCAGATATCAATCTCATTTCTCCGGCGTTTTCTATTTGTTCAATGGTTCGGTTAGTTATGTAAGATTTGATCCCTTGTTGCCGCATAAATTTTCGCAGGAAAAAGTAGATGGAATCAGCAGGTGTAGAAGTAGTGGTTTTACTAAACAAAGCCGGTAATGACTTTGCCGGAATCAGCTGTTGGTCTTGTATATTGTTAATTAATTTCGGTAGGCCTTTTTGGTCATCGTGCAGATCTGAATAAAATGAAGTGATATATTGTTTCTCATGCTCTTTGTTTACAAGATGCTCTCTGAAACTCTCTGCAAAAAAACCCAAGCTTACGGCCAGGAATATCATTAGAAATTCAAAAAAATATTCTTTGAAACGTTTCTTTTCTACATGCGGATGGTGATGTACTTCCATAATTTCTTTTATTATTTTTCCAGACTATATTGATCATTGAATAATTTCAACAACTGAATGTCTTCTTCTAAAATGATCTTATAAAAACCCAGTATGTCGTGAATTTTAAAATCGATTTGGTCTAACCTGTTTAGATAATTTTTAAACGCAACTTTATCATATGTCTTAAATTGTATTGACTTGGGAATGTCACTATCACCGAGAAAATAATTATGAATGGTCAATCCATCCAGGAACGTTCGGGCATCCTGCCTGTTCACTAATGTAACAAAACTTGTGTCAATAGAATGTTGCAAGCCGGCCAGGAATTCACTATACCTGATATAGTCATTAATGTTAGCGTTATAATTCAGGATCTCTGTTTTTACCCGTTCATTTTTTATCAAATTAAAAGTGGAGGGATCTTTTAAAATGGACTGCGCAATGGCGGGAAGTGTATAAATTTCCCAATAAGTCGAATTGAACAGGGCTTTGCTGATTCTCCTTTCATTTCCTTTCAGGGGTAAAGAATCTATTTCATCGTGAGAAGAGTCGATCCAGGAATGGTATGCGGGAATATAAATATTGATCAGGTGATGCAAGCGAACCATGTCTTTTTCCAGGTCTCTTTTTAAAGCAAAAATTATTTGCTTTTCCTTTTTTTTATCGGCCAGGTGCTCCCGAAGACTTTCAGCAAAAAAACCAAGAGTTACTGCAAGAAATATCATTAAGAATTCTAAGAAATATTCTTTGAATCCTTTTTTTTCTACATGTGGGTGGTGATGGACTTCCATTAGTTAGAACTTGAGTTGGTTATTTACTATATTGATAAGACGGTCGTTGAGGAATTCTAACGCACTGATCGTTCGGAGGTCGGTCAGGTACTGATCCTGGGCAGCGGAGAAAAAGAAAACAATCGTTCTTCTGTCTTTTATATCCTGTATTGATAAAGGTTTTTTAACGATAACCGGATCATCCTGCAGTACTTCCCGAACGTCAATAATTTTTGCAAGGTCTGAAAAAGCGTTGGTGACCTGGTTGGTCAAATACTGGTTAAACGCCTTATATTTTTCAACCTGGTCGATATATAAAGCGAGGGAATCCTTGAGGGGAATATTGTTGATCGATTTTAATCCCCCGGCATTTATCATTTGTTGGTAAGCAGCTGTTTCAATGCCCGGAGTATATATATGAATTGTTTCATGAAAAAGTGATAAAGTCCTGTTCAGATCAAGGTTTTCTTTTTCTTCATAAAAAATATTGGCAAGTGAATCTATTAAAGGAAGTTGGGTGGTTAAAAAAGTTTTTTCATTTTTTAAAATGCCTTTATTTCTTAGTAATTCCTGCGAAAAAGTCTGCAGGTATTGATGAACAGCTTTTTGTTCGGAAAAATGTTCTCTTATGTTTTCCGAAAAAAAACCAAGCGTTACTGCGAGGAATAGCATTAAGAATTCCAGAAAATATTCTTTGAATCCTTTCTTTTCAATTTTTGGGTGGTGGTGCACTTCCATGACTTTTATTTGTTCATTTCATAAATGATATTCCTTCTGCAGATATGATTTTAATCTTTCTGCCTGCAGTCTTTGCTCCTGCAGCAAACCCAACCTGTAGCGCCTTGAACCGTCCATCTGAACTACGATAAATGACAGCTGCTTCAGTCTGTTATTGTCATAAGTCAGTAATGAAGGAGAGTCATTACTTCGCATGATTACACCTGTATTGCTTTCCTGCCTTCTCAAAATTTCGGGATCAAAAATATGTGCAGCAATATGCTCATACTCACCAAACTCCCTGTCATAGTTGTTTTCAAGAAGTTTTATAGGCGAAAACTGATTGTAATAATTAATAATTTGATTTGATGCTTTTACATTTCGTATCAGTAAAAAGCCCCCGGACATTTTTAGCTGGTCAAGGGTGCGACTGGTTATGGGAAAAGGAAATTCCCTCGGACCTTGCCTTGCTACAAAATATATTTCATCCCCGTTGTGTTTAGCCTGTGCAGGATGATCCAACAAACGTATCAGGGTATCTAATTGCTCCGTACCTGCTTTTTCAAAAACTAGTATGCTGTCAAAATTTTTTATATCGTCGTTAAGATCCGTTATTAACGATTTTATGTATTCATACTCACTGTTTTTTTCAGTAATATGTTCACGGATATTCTCTGCTATGAAACCAAGCGTTACAGCAAGAAATATCATGATGAATTCTAAAAAATATTCTTTGAATCCTTTTTTTTCTACATGTGGATGGTGATGGACGTCCATTGTCTATTTAATATTATATGCTTTTTGTAAAAATGCTATCGTGTTTTCTGCTTTAGTTTCCAAAATCTGAAGCCGTGATATCACCAGGTAATCGCTGCCCTTTATCTCATTAATGTAAAAGGCAATGTCTTCCTGGATATTTCGATCGTATGATCTTAACGGAGGGTTACCGGTGGGTTTGACAATGTTAAAGCCCGTTACCATTTTGTCAAACACAAAAGGATCATACATCCGGCACAAAATGGGGTAAAGTTCTTTGCGCTCTGCATTCTCGTCGTCCTGAAGCTTGTAAATAAATTCAACTGCCTTCTCATAGCTCATAATACTGTCAGAAGCCGCTTTATTACGAATCAGCCGTAATGCCCCGGAATTTTTCAATTGGGTGATGGTCCGGTCATCACTTTGAAAAATAGGGTACCGGGTAGCTTTCCGACCTAAAAAATACAAGTCATTTTCATATCCTTTTATACGGTGGGTTCTTAATAAAAATAGCAGTGAGTCAATAGAGTTTAATTTTAAGTTCTGCTCCGTGAACAGCATTTTCTTTATAAATGCAGTATCTGTTTTCACATCTTCTACAAATGTTTTAATATAATCGTTTTCATTATTTACTTCCACAAGATGTTCCCGGTAACTTTCCGCAAAGAAACCCAACGTTACTGCAAGAAAAATCATCAGGAATTCCAGCAAATATTCTTTGAATCCTTTTTTTTCTACATGCGGGTGATGATGTACTTCCATGTGAAGTTCGTTTATTTGTTTTTCAATTGGTGATACAGAAAAGCTGCTACAAAGGCGACTACGAGGCAAATCAAAAATTTGATCAGTCGTTCGTTGGTTTGTTTATTTATTCATTGTTTAAGTTGTATCCTTTTTTAATGAGGCTGATTAGATTCTCGGCTTTTACTATAACGGCGGCGTCATTCTTCTTGTCATTGTTAGCTGCAACTTTTAATACTAAAAGATGGTTGAGGTATTCATTAAGAAAAGGTGTGTGAATACTTACGGTACCAGTGGCTGTTGTGTCGCCATTTTTTTGTTCGTATTTGATCCTGCTAAAAAAATCAAGGAGATTCCCTGCTAATTGATAAGCCCTGTCCTGGGCAGTTCTATACTGCAAATGACCGACGCCTTCGAAGCGGATGATTTGCTGATAATACGATTCGATACTATCTACAATTTGCCTGTTGCGTATTAACCTCAATCCACCGGAATATTTTAATTGATCAATGGTGCCCGAATGTTCAATAAATATTCTATCCCAAGTACTTCTTCTCATTTTTTCAACAATGCTATATGGTACACTTGATGCATTTTGATGAGCAGTAAAATAGTTCATAGTGGAATCTATAGCCGAGGTTCTGCCATCTATAATTTGTATGCACCCACTTGCATAAGCAGAGTCCAGTCGCAGATCATTAATCATTGATTTCATGAATTGTTTTTCTTTGGTAGCATTACTAATCTCTTCCCGGATATTTTCCGCTAAAAATCCCATTGTTACTGCGAGAAATATCATTAAGAATTCCAGGAAATATTCCTTGAAATTCTTTTTCTCTGCGTGCGGGTGATGATGGACTTCCATATTTAATTAAGATGGTGTTTTGTTTTATAAAAGTGAATCAGATCAATAGCTTTGATTTGTAAACGACTTATTAATAATCGCTGCGCTTTTATGACTCTTAAATACAATTGTAGTTGGTTAAACCATTTATTCAACATGGCCCGATCATCCGAAAACAATAAGGGACCACTTAAAATGCTGGTGCCGGTATCAACACCAACACCCGGGGAAACCTCCTGTGCCGGAGCATTTACTCTGAAATCTGCCAATTCATTCAATGTGTTCCGGACATTGTCCTGGGTTCCCTGATATACTGTCGATTCAAAATCATGGTAATATTTGTACAAATTTTCATAAGCTAGAATGCTGTCCGCATCTTCTTTCTTCAGCAACCGGAAGCCCCCAGCATTGGCAAGTTGTATATAGGTACGATCGTTGGGTTGAAATGACCTGTTGACTTTTGAATACTTGATTAATACGCCCATACAAGAAGTAGCTTTCATGTTTTTTGTAACTGTATCATAACACGAATAGATATTTTGAAATGCATTAATCTTTGCCTCATCAAATTGAATAATATCCTCCATTGCCGTGGTATCGGTTTCCAAATCTTCTACCAGGGATTGAATATATTGTTCTCTTTTTTCATTATCGTTAATATGTTCTCTTAAGCTTTCCGCAAAAAACCCCAGCGTTACAGCCAAAAAGATCATTAAGAATTCCAAAAAATATTCTTTGAATCCTTTCTTTTCTACTTGTGGATGATGATGAACTTCCATAAAATTTATTGAAAGTGATATTCTTTTTTTAATAAAGTGATTAAACGGCTTGCCTGGGCTGAGGCTGACATTGACCTTTCATTCATTAATTGAAGAAACCCGTAATAATACTGATAGCGCATTATTACAGCGTTTATTGAAATGGGGTCATAAGAAATAAGTTTAGGATTATTCCTAGGTATAAAAGGCCCGGAATCATTGTCCATTTTTTTGAGTATAGAAAACAAGACCTTTGCATCAAAAGCTCTGTCGTTTATTGAAATCACTTCATTCAGCCGTTGCTTCTGAAAGTCTGACCAGTATTCAAATCGTTGTGTCCACTGGTAATAAGAACCAATACTGTCTGTAGTAGATTGTTTCCCGATAAGCCTCAGTCCTCCGCTGCTTTTCATCTGATCGAATGTCTTTGGTGTAGTAGAAATAACAAAGGTGCCCATAGTTAACTGTCTTACCAGAAGATAAAGTTGAGCATTATTACTGCTTTTATCATTATCAGATAGTGACTGAATGATGCTGTCAATTATCCGGCATTTCGATAAATTATATTCAACTGCGGAATGATAAAGGGAAGTATCACTTTGCAGATCATTTACCATTGACTCGATATATTCGTGCAGTTGCTTTTTATCTTTTATGCTTTCTCTTATATTTTCTGCAAAGAATCCAAGAGTGACCGCAAGGAAGATCATTAAGAACTCCAAAAAATATTCTTTAAAGTTTTTCTTTTCTACATGTGGGTGATGGTGTACTTCCATTCTTTGTTTATGATGTTTGCTGTTTTTGGTTAGAGCTAAAAAACGAATTAATATCCTTTTTCACCCTCTTAATTATTGTCTTTTGGAATAAACCTGTAAGGTTTCTAAAACCTTACAGGTTTATCTTTATCTAATTGCCGGTTTCCTTCAACATTGCTTTTACTGCTGCTTCCAACTGGTCGTCTTTGCCGTTCAGAAAATCTTCATATGGCAAAGGGACTTTAATATCAGGCTCTACCTGTAATCCTTCTGTGGGCCTGTTCTCTTTTCCAATAGTGGCTACCATTGGAATGCCGAAAACAAGGGTTGGGTCAATTTGCCTTTCCCACCAAACAGCTGTTCCCGTTCCTGCTACGGGCATTCCTATTAGTTTCCCGATTGCTAATTCTTTATATACATAAGGAAAAATAAACGCATCACTGTAATTGCTTTCACTCATCAATACACAACTTGGTTTTTGCCAACGGCCCATGGGTTCGCCGCCTTTTAAAAGATTACCCTGTGGAGCAAACCTGAGATAATTTTTTCCCGAAAGGAATGTTGCCAGATCATCATGCAGCCAGCCGCCACCATTGAAACGGGTATCTACAATCAACGCTTTTTTATCTTTGTTTTTACCCAATACTTTATCATATGTTTCACGGAAGCTTTCATCGTTCATGCCTTCCACATGCACATAACCTATTTTACCACCGCTGAGCTTGTCCACCAAATCATTCATTTTATTTGTCCAGCGTTTATACATCAATGCAGATTCTTCATCAGGAGAAATGGGGCGAACGACTTCTTCCCAATTGCCCGCTGCCCCGGAAAGAGAAAGCAATGTGTTTTTACCGACTTTATGATTCAATAATGCATTCCAATCAATATCATCGGTAATTGTTTGCCCGTCTATCGCTTCTAAAATATCGCCGGCTTTAACTTTGGTTTTTGCAAGATCAACAGGCCCTCCGGCAATAATTTCCGTTATCTTCAATCCTTTTCCTCTATAAGTTTCGTCATACAACAAGCCCAATGCTGCGGTTTGGTCGCCGTCTTTATTTTGGGGGCGATATCTTCCGCCGGAATGAGAGACATTCAACTCACCTAAGAACTCACTCAGCAAAACCTGGAAGTCGTAGTTATTATTGATGTGCGGTAAAAAGCGTTCATAATTTTTCTTGTAACCATCCCAATCAATGCCGTGCAAGGTCGGGTCGTACAATTTCTTTTTTACCTGCCGCCATGCATGTTCAAAAATATATTGTCGTTCTGCTGTTGCATCCAACAATAAATTACTGTTGATGGCAATAGGAGAAATTTTTCCGCTTGTAGCATCTACCGACATTAAACCGCCACCCGAGCTAAGGAACAGCGTTTTTTCATCTTTGCTCAATACAAGGTTGCTACCCGAACCACTGAGCTTGGCAAGAATTTTTGTATCATGGGTTCTTGGTTCGGTAACCCAAAGGTCAAAGCCTTTTTCAAATGCTGCGAGATAATACAGCTTGCTGCCGTCTTTTGTAAATGCATAATCGCTGATAGAGCTGCTATTAATTGTAAGCCGTACCTGTCGATTTTCCAGGTCTGTAAAATCCAGTTGCAGCGCCTGCGCAGAATCTTTTGCAGCTTTTTTTGTTTTTACAGTGTCTGTTTTCTGGGTTGAATCTTTTTGTTCTTTTAATAATGCATAATCTTCTTTGTTCAGCTTAAATTCATCATAAGCTGCCTTGTCAAAAAACACAGCATAAATATCTTGCTCACTGCTTCCTTGAAACGCCAATGATTTTCTGCCTTCTTTACTGCTTTGCCATAATAGCGCCTTGCCGCCCAATACCCATTTATCATTGCCTTCACCAAAGCCGCTGTTGATGGGGAAAAATATTCCGGAAGAACCGTCTGCTTTTGCCAACGCTGCATTTTGTTGTGCAAAATGTCCGCCTTCGTCATCAAAAACAATGTATTTACTATCGGGGCTCCAGGAAAAATTCCAATCGCCATCGGAATACGAATAATTATTTCCTTCGGGCAATATGGTAACGGTTTTCTTTGTAGCGATGTCATACACTTTTAAAATATTCCGTTCTTCTATGTATGCGATTTTTTTTCCGTCCGGAGAATACTTTGGCTGGTATTCATCTTTGTTTGTTGCGATCACAGGTTCTTCTTTCAGGATTGTGGAAGCATAAAAATACGGTTCTTCTTTTCGCACAATAGATGTTTTGTAAATATCCCAGCTATCGCCTCGTTCAGTGGCGTAGATCAGGCTGCGGCCATCGGGATCCCATTGCACCATGCGTTCCTGCTGCGGTGTGTTGGTAATGCGTTTTGTTTCGCCGTTTTGGACCGCCGTCACAAATATTTCGCCTCTGTTCACAAAAGCAATTTCTTTTCCATTAGGGCTTACTGCAAATTCGCTGATGTTGCCGCTTACGCTTATATTTTTTTCAATATTGTCGTCTGCTGCATTATCAATCTGAATAGCAACTTTTGTGGGTTGCCCGTTAGGAGTCAACGTATAAATTTCGCCGTTCCAGGTGAAACATAAAACATCGTTGCCGGAGCAGCTGAGATTGCGAACAGGATTATCTTTAAAAGAAGTGAGTTGTTGTTCGTTTTCATTGGAAGCAAGATTTATTTTAAAAATATTTTGCGTTCCCTCTTTTTCACTCAGATAATAAACAGATTTATCATCGTTGCTGAAAACAGGTTCCCTGTCTTCGCCATTAAAGCTGCTGATTTTTTTATAATGCTGCGAGGCTATATCAAACAGCCAGACATCTCTCGTGACCGCTGATGTCGCATGTTTGCGCCACGGATCTTCGTAGCCTTTTACATCTTCAAAAATAATTTGTGACCCGTTGCTGTTGTAATGCGCCTTTTCCATGCCGGCAGCGCTGATTAGGATTGGCCTTCCGCCACTAACCGGAACAGAATATAAATTTTTGAACAAGGCAATACTAAACCGCACACTTGTTGACGGTGCATTGCGTGCCGAAAGAAATACTATATTCTTATCATCGGGTGTAAAATCTGCAGGAAAATCATTGCCGCTGTAATACGTAAGTCGTTTTGCAGCGCCGCCTTTTTCAGAAATTAAAAATACATCGAAATCTCCGTAGCGGTCACTGGCAAATGCAATGGATTTTCCATCATGACTCCATACGGGCATTTCGTCGTAAGCGTCGCCAACTGTTAAAGGTTGCGCTGTGCCTCCGCCAGCGCTTACGGTATATAAATGTCCTTTATATCCAAAGGCTATTGTTTTGCCATCGGGTGAAATAGAAGGATTCATAAGCCACAGCGGCGTGATTTGTGCAAACGCTCCGCAGGCAATAATAAATAGTACGGAGGAGATCAGTAGCTTTTTCATTTTAATAAGTGATTTATTGATTAAAAAATTTGCTTGTGAATATTTGCCGTTAAAATGCAGACTTTGTTTGTAGCAAATCAAATTGGTCGGAATTGACTTTAGCCAAACCCCCTTCGTTTCTTTTTCTGCTTGGATGATTTACTTACGAACATTTAAGGTAAGAATTATTTTACCTGTTCAGATATTTATTCCAATGATCAGCTCTATAGCGCAGAGTATCGTGATGATGACGAGTAAAGGCATAATGAATTTAAACCATGTTTTCAAACTGATATTGACCATGGCGAGGGAAGGAAGCACCAAACCGGTAGGCACTAAAAAAGACATGATGCTCATACCGGACATATAAGAGTTCACAATTTCTCTTCCGGGAATGTTCACCAGTATTGCCAATGCTCCGATGATCGGCATCGTTAATACCGCCATGCCCGATGATGATTGTATGAAAATAGAAAAGATCATATAAAAAAGCAGCAGTGACAGTATAAAAATCAGGGAACTCATACCACCTACCAGATGAGCAGCGTTGAAAAGAATAGAGTCACTGATATGGCCTTCGTTCAAAACAATGGTAACACCTCTCGCTACACCAATGATAAAAGCAACAGCCAGTAAATTCTCAGCTCCCTTTATGAATTCTGTTATAAATTTTTTTTCATTGATCCTTGAAATAAATCCAATTAAAATTGATGAGCCAAGAAATAATGCTGACATTTCCGGCATCCACCAATCTAAAAAAACTACGCCGCCGATCATGCTCAGGAATGTGGCGATATAAATGAACAACAGTAGTTTCGTTTTCAAATCCAGTTTCGGGCTTTCTGTAGTTTCATTCATTTGTACATTATATGGGGGAACCACGTTACCATCAAACTTCAACACCAACGAAGCGGCCGGATTTCTTTTGATCTTTGACGCATACTTTAATATATATAGGATCAATGAAACCGTGAGAACACCCCATAGTACTAATCGCTCTACCAATCCGTCCATCCAGTTGATGCCGGATGCATTGGAAGCAATGATCACCTGGAATGGATTGGTAAATCCGGAAATCGTTCCCAATGATGTTCCGCCAAAAATGATTGCAAAAGGAATGAGCAGATCGTAGCCTGCGCTTAGAAACAACGGAACAAGTATCGGATAAAAAACAAGGGCTTCTTCTCCCATACCATAACTGCCTGCGAGAAAAGAAAATATTCCTGTAAGAATTGCGATCAACAAAGATTCTCTGCCCTTCATAGTATGACCCAGCCAGGAAATTCCTTTTGTCATAGCCCCTGTCTCATTAAACACAAACATGAATCCACCTATGATGAGAACAAATAAAATAATATCAATACTATCATAAATTCCTTTTATCGGCGCTTCCAATACAGCAATGAATCCCTGCGGGTTTCTTTTTAATGGAGTGAATGTTCCCGGAATGGAGACCGGTTTTCGGATATCACCTTCAATGAATTTCTCAACCTTGATATGAATACCTAAACTATCTAATGTTTTTTGTGTAAGGGGTAGAATGGTATTGCCTGCATCTGTTGTTATCAGAAAAGATTTTCCGTCTGTTGAAAGCTTGGCATATTGACCTGCCGGTAATATCCACGTGCAAATGGCTGCGAGGATGATTACAACCATTAAAATAGGGATCGGCCCGGGTAGCGATCTTTTTTTTGTCATGCGGCGGAGTTTATTTCTAAAATTTATTTCAGGTGATATTCTTTTTTTATCAGGCCAATTAACTTTCTGGCTTTAGCTTCTAATTCAGGAAGATCCGATTTAGTCATAGTAAGTATATTTCTTTTTGCAAGATGAACTCTCATCAACAATTCATTTATTAATTTGGAATCAGGGTTAAATAGCGCCGGATTTCCTGTTGGAATTGAAATATCTCCTGATTCATCCGATATCATAGCGTCAAAAACATGAATATCGAATACCTGAATCATAACTGCACGATAATCCTGGAGCTGACTTAAATATAAAATATCCTGATCTACCTTAAATTGCTGATACAGGTAGTTGTATGACAAAATGCTATCTACGATGTTCTGTTTGTTGATTAACCTGAATCCGCCGGCGTTTTTGAGTTGCGATAATGTGCCATCAGTCATAGTAAATATATTATACGTTGCGGAGAAAAGCCTTCCGTAATAATAAATAAGACTCAACTTCTTTTTATAATCAGGAGAATTTAAGGATTGATAAAGTGAATCTGCAATCTCGATCTCTTCCTTTTTCACAGAAGTTGTTATACTGATATTTGTTAGATCTTTTTGAAGGTCTTTAATCATTGATTGCATGAATTGTTTTTCCTGTTGATGCTCTAACTGGCGCTCTCTGAAATTTTCTGCCAAAAAACCACAAAAAACGGCGAGAAACAACATAAAGAATTCAAACAAGTAATGTTTTAATCTTTTTCCTGCCTGTGCGGCAGGCAAGGCTTCGGGGTGTGTGGTATGATGTACTTCCAAGGCTGAGTTTTAAATTTATTTTTTATAATTATTCATTCGCAATTGGTTATTCCCGATTCGATAAGTCACACTTATTCATCTTTAAAATGTAACAATAACAAAGTCAGCACAAGAAAACTTAACACTCTTTCAGCTGCTGCCAACCCGTTCCATGTAGTACTTTGCCACATGGCAAACCATTCCCCGCCGATCACTTCAAAACCCAAGAACCAGATAAGAATACCAATGATAATTCCTGCTACCGCCCAATTCTTGGAAGCATGAAACGCGGCGCTGTCTTTTCTTAAATTCTTAAACATTAACCAGGTTCCCTTGATACAGCAAAATGCCATGAATGATTCCAGCAGAATAATAAAAATATACCCGGCATGAAAAAGAACCGGATTGGCGATGCTTCTGTAATGCAGATGGCTGCCAGGGAATGTTGTGTCCATTTTCAACACATGCTCTACGAAAAAATAATTGGAATAATAATCGGTAGTATTTCCGATAACCACTAATAAGGCAAACAAACCGATAGCTGCAACGGCAATTGTTTTAGCGAGGCGAAATAAAAAGGAGGTGGAATACATATCTATGAATTTATTCCAAAAAATATTCTTTGAATTCTTTCTTTTCAATTTTAGAATGATGATGTACTTCCATTGATTATTTCATTTGTAAATGATATTCATTTTTCAAATCATGAATTAATTCGGTAGCATGGACCAGCAAGGTATCAGCATCACGTACTTTTGATTGCATAAATCTTGACCGCACCAGTTCTAAGTATTGATTAAAAATTGATTTGTCATAGCTTAATAAAGGAGGATTGGTTTGCATAAATGAATCGATCCTTCTTTGATCAGGAACGACTTTGTTCGACTGAAAGATAGCGTTGGCCACTTCGTTAAATTGGACGTAAAATATTTGCGAACGGATCTTTCTTACTTCCGTATATATACGTTCATCCTGGTCGTCGTAAATTTTCATTCTGCGAATCAGCTGGTCGTATTTTGCTACTTTTTGAATCAGATTATTACTGAAATATCGGAGCGTTCCGGCACTTTTCATTTGTTGAAAAGTGGCATCGTTTGGAATAAACACCTTTGGCGCACCCCCGAATAATCCGTACCAATAAAGTTTGCCTGAAGGAATTTCCTTTGGTTCGGCTATTGAAAGCAATTGAAAAAGGGTATCTACATTATTCGCAGCATAGCCCCAATAGTTTATATAATCTCTTAATGCTGCGGTATCGGCACTTAGGTCACTTACCATTGTTCTTGCATATATTTTTGCCCATTTATGTTCCGTAATTCTTTCTCTGATATTTTCTGCAATAAAGCCAAGTGTCACCGCAAGAAATATCATTAAGAATTCTAAGAAATATTCTTTGAATCTCTTTTTTTCTACATGCGGGTGGTGATGTACTTCCATAAAAAATTATTTCAGGTGATATTCCTGTTTAAGATACCCTAACAGTTCCCCTGCGACTTGTTTCATTTTTTTCAACAATGGTGTCATACCCTGGCGACTGCCATTCATTTCCACAGCATAAAAACCAAGTTGCCTCAGCAGTGACGGATTGTATGTAAGCAATGCAAGATCGCCGGGAATTCTTTTTAATGATCCGTCCGGGTTTACCTGCCTTTGATAAATGGTATGGTCCATGATATGTGAAGCTACTTCTTTAAAGGCGGTGTTTTCAGTATTAAATATTTCCTCCATCATCCGCAATTCAGGAAATAAGGAATAATAATTCATGATGCGGCCGCAGGTTTCCTGCTTCCGGATAAGCCGAAAGCCTCCTGAATTCTTTAACTGATCGAATGTCCGGCTGTTATTGGCGAGAGGAGATTGACGGATGCCCATTCTTGATGTATAATAAATATCGGCTCCATATTTTTTAGCGGAATCCGGCGACTGAAGCAATTGGCTAAGAGTATCGAACAACAAAATGCTTTTTTCCATGTTAGTAATATGGCTGGCTATAATGGTTGTATCATCTTTAAGATCTGAGACAAGAGAACCGATGAATTCTTTTTCCTTTTCTTTTTCAATATTGTGTTCTCTAATGTTTTCTGCTAAGAACCCGCAGAACACCGCTAGGAACAGCATAAAAAACTCAAACAGATAATGTTTTAGTCTTTTGCCTTCTGAATGTGGGTGATGATGTACGTCCATATTGTTTTATTGAAAGTGATATTCTTGTTTTATCAGCTTTATTAAATTCTCTGCCGCTCCCCTGGCAGTTTTCATGTATACGATGTAGTTATTTAAAACAAACTGGGTACTATTACGCCGGTTAGCATATTCTGCCAATAACCTGGGATCGTCATTGATCAGTTTTGCTCCCTTTGAAACTGAAAAATCAGATTGCAACGGGTCCTGCATATTCGAAAACTTTACATATTTATCATAAAACAGTTGCACTCCCACATCTCCTGCTTTGCCTCTCAGCATTTCTAACCGGTCGCTGATATTATCTGCTACTTTAATAATGCCCCAATAATTCCTGATCGAATCAACTACCAGTTTATTTCTTATCAACCGCATAGTGCCCGAATTTTTCAGTTGAGAAGAGGTTCTGTCTTCAAAGTCAAGTCTTACCACCCGACCGGACTGTTGATTCAGCAGGTATAATTTTTCAATACTATCTTTTGGCAGTGGATCCTTATTAAGGAATGAAACCAGTTTTTCAATCCGGCCACTTATTTCCTGCCCAAATGAAATTTCATGATTTAACTTCATTGTATCTGATTGCAGATCCTCAACCAGTGAATGCATGTATTCCTTTTCCTGCCGATGCTCTAAAAGATGTTCTCTGAAGTTTTCAGCTAAGAAACCACAGAACACAGCGAGGAATAACATTAGAAACTCCCAGAGATAATGTTTGAATTTTTTTCCTTCTGTATGAGTGTGTGCATGTACTTCCATAAATACGTTTTATTTGAATCCTTTTTTATTTATCAAATCCAGCAAAGCCGTAGCCTGATTTTTTATAAGTTTCATCCAACCCAGTTGAGCCGAAAGCCCGATCCTGAAACCGTTTATTGTATTAAAATATTGATTAAGTCTTTCCTTGTCGTTAGACAGTAAATACAGGCTGTCTGACGGATGATTTTTGAACAGCTCGCTAAGATGTATAAAGTCAATCATGTTATTATGAGCGTTCCTGCTGATTTGCTGAAGATTCTCCAGCACTGATTGATGAATAAGCATTTCCCTGACTGTTGCATCATACGATGCAATGCTATCTGCAATTTCTTTATTTTGTATAAGTCGAAGCCCACCTGCATTTTTCAATTGCTGAATGGTTCTGTCGGAGTAAATAAAATCTTTGAAACCGAGGGAATGCTTTATTATTTCTTTTAAACAATCTGTTGACCGGATATTCCGGCTCAGAACAGTAAAGCAGTCTCTCAGATTACCAAGAGCGGTTTTATCCTCATTAAGTTCTTCTATGCTAACGGAGCATTGGGCCGTATCATTTTTAAGATCTTCAAATAATGAATGAAGGTATTGCGTTCCTCTTTGCTTTTCTACCTGGTGCTCCCTGAAATTTTCTGCTAAAAAGCCACAGAACACAGCGAGGAACAACATGAAAAACTCAAACAGGTAATGTTTTAATCTTTTTTCTTCGGCGTGTGGATGATGATGGACTTCCATAAAAATTATTTCAGGTGATATTCTTTTTGCAACATGTTAATAGTTCTGAGTATTGTTTGGGATATTCTTATATATTCTGTTTGCAAATCTGCTTTCAGAAAATAGTTGTATTTGATCAGCTTTTCTATATAATTATTCAGATCCGGGAGGGTAGGCTGCATTAAATGAACTTCTGGTGGCACATCTGCAATATCAAGTACCTGATAAAATTTTCCGGAAAACTGTTTCTTGTGCAAGGAAGCTACTACAGATTTGTCTGCAAATACAAAAGCGGATTGATCAATATCGTTTTGTAAGCCTTGAACAAAATCATTTTTTTTATTATACACCGCATAGTCAATCTCAAGTTCACTCAAAATATCTGCCACCAATTCATTTTTTATCAGCGTAAAACCACTGGTTCTAAGCTGAGATAAAGTTCTTTGAGTGGGAACATAATTATAGCTCCAGGTGGTAGCGTTAATAAAATAGAAATATATTTTTTTACCTTCTTTGCCCGGGTCGTTACTTTTTAATAGATAAATAAGTGAATCAAGGTAAGTTTCATGAGCCGGAATAAATTTATCCAGGCATAGCTGCAAATACGTAGAATCTTTTCTAAGATCCGCGATCATTGAAATAATATATTGTTTTTCTCTTGAGCTCTCTACCCGGTGTTCCCTAAAATTTTCTGCAAAGAATCCAAGCGTTACCGCCAGAAATATCATTAAAAATTCCAAAAAATATTCTTTGAAATTTTTCTTTTCTACATGTGGGTGATGGTGGACTTCCATATTAGTTGTTGATAATTATTTCCCGACTCCTGACTCTTGACTCACGACTGACGACTCCCGACTCACTCACTCTCCCGGATGATATGTTCGCTCGGCATGCTTCAGCACATCTTCTTTGTAAAACAGCACATCTTTGAATTGTCCTTTACTGTACATCAATGACTGGTCGTTGAAATGTTTGGAGTTGGGATCGCCGCTTTCACCTCCAGCTAATAATGATTTTGCTTTTATTCTTTTCCCGAACTCCACGGCGCAGATAAAACTGTTGCCGTTATCGCCGTATCTTTTTTTGGTGCCCGGGTACGTGTGACTGGCATACGAAGGGATCATCCCCCATTGTGATGACGCAAAACCAACAGGAATACTGGGTTTATTGTCATCATAAGTTTCAACGATATTACCCGTTAATCGTTGATATCGGTTTATTTCTCCCCAGGGCATTTGCCATTTCCCGAATTTTTGTTTCAACTCATTTAGAGTAGCCAATAATGGCGGAAGCAGATCTTGTGCGGAAGCAGTAGCAGCGAAATAATTCGTTTTTTCTACCTGGTCCGCTCCTTCTGATCTCATGATGCTGCGAAATATTTTTTGCCCCCACTCTACTGCTAAAGTTGTTGCAACAGAATTTTCACCGGAATGCAGATTCCAATTTTTTAAAATTGTTATAGCGTCTTTTAATTTTGGATACAATGAATCCTTGTTTGAAACACTTTTTTCAAATGCATTCACTAAAGCAGGAATTAGTTTTTCAAATCCAGCGAGATAAGTATTGTAGCCAGTGGTAATTACTTTATCAATGGTATATGCTTTTTCTCCCGGTAAAATTCTTACTGCATTGATAGCACGGAAATTTTCTCCATCCGGCGCCATGTACGCAGGATAATTTTCTCTCTTCGGACTGTTCGGGCCCGCTACAGAAAACGGGGTTGAATTGCAATTTTGCAACCAACCATTTGGCGGATTGATAAGATGAATAATTTCATCCATGCTGTGATAACCTTTCCACTCTGTAGCAGAGGTTGTGCCATCAACAGGTTTGCTCCAGTCGTATTTCGGGTCACGAATGGGAATACGGTTGCCATGCCAGTAAGCAATATTCCCTTCGGCATCCGCATATACTGTGTTGTTGGAGATATTTCCTTTCAGATCCAGTGTTTTCTTGAAATCTGCAAAGCTTTTTGCTTTGATTCGCTGCCAGCATTGGATCAGCCCATTCAATATACGGTTATCAGCTTTTACACTCAGGTATTCTCCATTTCTTTTTGTCATGATGGGGCCATGACCGGTAAAAAGAGCAGTAAAGGTTTTTGTTTCAACTGAAGTTCCATTTTTATAACTTAATGAGATTTCTTTTTCTTTTACCGGTAATTGTTTGCCATCATATTCATAAGTCCACCCGTTGTCTGTCTTGCTGAGTTTTTCAATATAAGTATCGGCAGCATCTACAGCGCTGCTGGTGTGCATCCATCCGCAATGTTCATTGAAACCCTGGTACACAAAAAATTGTCCCCAGGTTACAGCGCCGTAAGCATTTAATCCTTCATTGCTCACCATGTGCACTTCGGGACGGAAATACAATGTAACATGCGGATTGATATATAGTATGGCGTGGTGCGATTCAGTAATGGAAGGTGCAAATGCAAAACCATTGGAGCCGGTCAGTTTTTCTTCCTGGTAAGCATCGTTATTTTGGCTGTCATTTAGGGAAACAGGAGCATCGGACCCCGAATAAAAACTCTTTAATTCATTGGCAGAAACACCGGCCGTATTGATGGCGCCAATGCTTCCATCTGTCCAGAGCAACGGATACCATGGCTGAAAACGATTCAGCAAAGCAGGATGAAATTCCGGATGTTTGTATAAATAATAATTCATGCCATCGGCAAAAGCAATGCACAGTTTCTTTAACCATATCGGCGCTTTGTTATAGTCACTGATCGCATCTGCAGAATCGATCACCATCCGGATCAAAAGATCATCATATAAAGAACTTTCTCCTTTCACTTCTGCCATTCTTCCCAGCTTTTCAATGTAATTCATCTCCATTCTTTTGAAATCGTCTTCACACTGCGCATACATTAAACCAAATACAGCGTCAGCATCTGTATTTCCATACACATGCGGAATGCCCCAGTTGTCACGAATGATAGTTACTTGTTTTGCTTCGTTTTCCCAGCGGGAAATTTCTGTTTTGGAAAAATTTTGAGCAAACAACTGAGCCGGGACCAGGAAAAAAAGAAGTAATTTTTTCATTATATAATATATTGCTCAATTAAAGTTTATTCTACTCCATATTCTTTTTTGATAATGTCCAAAGCTTTTTGTGCTGTTTGTCTTGTTTTTACAAGGTTAATATAAGCGAAACTATTAGCAGCTTTCAGGAAATGGATCTTGGTAATGAATTTAAGAATAGAAGCCTGATCTTTTTTGAGCAGATGCGGATTTCCGGGCGGCAAACTTATGCTGAATTTGCTGCTCATCATTTCGTTAAACACCCGCCCGTCCAGAACATCTTCCAGCCATTGAACGTATTCCCGGACATAATCTTCTTCCCGGCTCCGGATATTATCCAGGAAACGCACTTTCAGGTCATAATCCATCATGGCATTGGAAACATTTTGTTTTCTTATCAAGCGTAGATTACCGCCGTTTTTTAATTGCTGAATAGTACGGTCATTACTGAAAAAAGGAAAAGTGAGTGTCAGCAACCTGGCATAATAATAAATTTGTTTGCCATGGTCATCCGGATCGGGAGTATTGAGAAGCTGGGTCAGTGAATCCATGGCATTATTTCTATACCTGTTATAGTTGATCAGGCTATCTAACTGGTAAAGGTCGGAGTGCATATCTTCAACATAAGAGCGAATGTATTCCATTTCTTTTTTGTGTTCAGTAAGCCGCTCCCTCATATTTTCTACCAGGAATCCCAGCGTTACAGCCAGGAATAGCATGAAGAATTCCCAGAAGTAATGATGCCATTTTTTGTGTTCATGAGAGGAATGGTGATGATGTATTTCCATTTTTATTTATTCAAGGTGATATTCTTTTTTTATCAAAACAATGAGTTCTGCCGCAAGCTTTGATTGTTTGATCAGGTTGGTTAAATGTACCCTCTTTGAAATGAGGCCGCTGATAGAAATAAGATTAGCCAATTCATCCCATTTTTTATGATCCGTGTCTATTACTCTTAACATTTGAACATTTACTGAATCTTGTGAACCATTTCTCGTATACACTGTGGGCATCACCCAGAGTTTAAATATAAGATCTCGTCCTGCATCCCGGTAATTCCTGTACCGTTCCAGTGTAATATTCGTTTTCTCGATTTGCTTCCAGTAATTTAAAATGGCATCTGAAACAATTTTTTTTTCGATCAGTCTCATGCCGCCGGAATTTTTTAGTTGCGAAGAAGTACGATCAGTATTAATTAGTGTCTGGTTTTGTCCGGCTATCCCGATAAGGAAGGAAAAACGAACGGGTACCTTATCGGAAATTTTATAGGAAGATAAAAAGCTCAATGTCGAATCTGAATAAAGGGCTACTGAATCACATATAAGAATGGCTCTTTTCAATTCGGTAGTATCGGTAGCAAGGTCCTCCACCAATGATCTCATGAACTGTTTTTCTTTCTGATGATCCACGAAATGTTCCCGGAAATTCTCTGCGATGAAACCACAGAACACTGCAAGAAATAGCATGAAGAATTCCCAGAAGTAGTGATGCCATTTTTTGTGTTCATGAGAGGAATGATGATGATGTATTTCCATAGCCGGCTTATTTTTTTTGGTTTTGAGCCATACCTTTTATTTTAAATGATATTCATTCTGAAGGTACTCTATAATGGCTTTTCCTTTTTCATGAAGTTCTTTTGCCACAGTCATGATCCCTCTTGCAGAGCCGTTCATATAAACTGCAAATACAGAAAACTGTTTGATTAAAGCCGGGTCATAGGATTGCAAGGGCGGATTTTTTTCCGTGCGGATAATGTCTCCATTTTTCTTCTCCATGCTGATGAATACGGCCGGATCAAAAATGCGTGAAGCAAGTATTTTGTATTGATCGAATTCTCTCAGGAAAATTCCTTCCACCAGGCGGATCGATGGTATGTCTTCGTAATAACTCATGATTTTGTTGGACGTTTCCATGTTGCGGATCAAACGAAAATTCCCGGAATTTTTTAATTGTTCAAAGGTTCGGGTATTGACCGGAAGAGCTCCCAGGCGGGGAGACAATCTTGCCCAGTAATATAAAACTCCTTCGTTGCCATGGATTCTGGATGGATCATTTAAAATGGTAATCATGCTATCCATCATGGCGGTTCTATTTTCCTGTTCAATCAATGCTTCATTGATCGCACTGTCATCATCTTTCAGATCGGCGATCAGCGATTGTATGTATTCTTTTTCTTTTTTGGTTTCTACAACATGTTCTCTCAGATTTTCTACTAAAAAACCAAGCGTAACTGCCAGGAATAGCATAAAGAATTCCCAGAAGTAATGATGCCATTTTTTATGTTCATGCGATTCATGAGGATGGTGATGCACTTCCATGCCGTTGTTACTTTTTCATTTCGTGATATAAAAAGGCGCAAAGGAATCCTACTATAATGTAAATGAGAATTCGTACAATCCTTTCTTTCCAGTATTTATTCATAAACATTTTGAATAGTTCAATTAATGACCGGCCGGGTGACAGGGTACCCGGAATGCCGATGAATTACCTTATCAATATCATGAATTTCACTGATGCAGATCAACTATTACCGTATTCGTCGAAAGTAAATTTACAAAAGCAAAATCATTGTAGATGAAAAAGAATCTGGGAAATGCAGATCGAAGCATAAGGCTACTGATAGCCGTGGTAATTGTGGGTCTGTTTTTTACAAATATTTTGACGGGAACACTGGCCTACGTGCTGCTGGCTGTAGCAGGAATTTTGTTGTTGACCAGCCTGGTCAGTTTTTGTCCTTTATATGCAGTTTTTAGAATAAGAACCGCTCCGAAAGACGAACAACAAAAGCTTTCTTAGATCCGCATGATGAAGTGTGGAAATGGTTGGTTGGTGGTGAAAAGGCGAAACAATTGTTTCGCCTTTCTTTTTATTACTAATCTTCTTTACTTCCTTTTTCTCCCACAAACCACTGCTCTTTGTTTTTGAATAATACATTGAAAGTGGTCAGCGAGCCATAGATCCTCGTGATGTATTGTTGCAGGTTCACTTTGTCTTCATCGCTGAGTAGTTTGTGACTGTTGATATTTTGTTCAAGTACTCTTAAACGGTCCCGAAGCATGACGATCTTGTGAAAGAATATATCAACAGGTATTTCTTTTGGTTTTTGGGTTTTATCCGCAGGTTGTAGTAGAAGCATTCCGCCTTTCCAGCGATCTCCAAGTGGTACGGTTTCTGTTATACCTCCCCAAAGTCTTAATATTTTTAATAAGGATTTTTCTACTTCACTGTGGGTTTCTATTTCTTCTGTTACATTTTCAGGAATGATTTCATCCAGGTGCGAATCTGTTTTTTCAATTTCTTTTATGCCAACATTGATAAATGAAATAATGTACGTGGCATATTTTACCCCGACGATCACACCGGGTCCGTGTTGTGTGTGCTGCAATCTGGTTCCTATTCCAAGGTTTGTTTGCTCCATAGTTTTTATTTTTTATAAAATTCATAAGGATTATATTCTACAAAATCGGCCACCTTTACTGTCACTGATTTAACTTTCCCTTTTTCTACATGAAAAGGAAAAATAGCTTTGCTGAACTCCGGATCAGTGAATGTTGCATAAAAACGATCTCCTCCGAGTGACCCCAGCTTTGCATACATGTTGGGATGATGGGAAAATTTCATTTTCAATTCCCCGTTTTCCAAAACCACTTTCATATTTCCATAAACATCGTTGAAATAATCGCCGGTGTAATCTTTTAAAGGCAATTCTGTTTTTAAGTTCATAGCAACAGAGTCTTCGAGCATCTTATCTTTTTTCTGTTCTGCAATAAAATTTAGATTGTAATAAGCATGATAAATATTACTGTAATTACGATAAGGCTTTCCCAAATAGGAATCCATGATCTCCCATTTCAATGCTTCATAAAAAGCATTTTGATCAGTATTGGTAAAAACAATAATGCCTAATTTTTCTTCAGGAATTAAAGTAACGCTGGTTACAAACCCGTTCACCCCGCCTGTATGAGAAACGATTTCTTTTCCGCAATATTCCTGAAGCTCCCATCCCAAACCATACAATAGGAAATGTCCTTCATTGAATAGTACCCCGCCATTTCCAACAATAGAATGAGGCATTCTTGTTTGTGCAATAGCAGATGCAGGAACGATCTGTTTGCCGTTGTATTTGCCATTATCCAATAACATCATTACCCAATGGCTCATGTCATTGACAGATGAAGCAATGCTTCCTGCCGGAGCAAGATTGTCAATAAGACAATAGGGAATTTTTACAATCTTACCTTCTTGAATAGTGTACGGAGAACATTTGTTGGAGGCATTTGGGAAATCTTTACTTAGCGTTAAGCTGTTTTTCATTTCCAGCGGATCAAAAATATTTTGTTTTATAAAATCTTCCCATTGCATGCCGGTTACTTTAGGAATAATTTGTCCTGCTGTAAGAAACGCTGCATTGGTGTAGCCCCAGGTTGTGCGGAAAGGATAAGTTGCTTTGATATGGCTCATTTTTTCTATCACTTCTTCTCTTGTCAGGTTGCTGGTCCAATAAGTAAAATCTCCCTGGAAGGTTCTGAACCCGATGCGATGACAAAGCAGATCACGAATGATAGCTTGTTCGCCAGCAGCTTTATTATCCAGTTTGAATTCCGGAATCCATTTTGTCACTTTATCGTCCAATGAAAGTTTCTTTTCAGCATCCAGCATGGCTAATGCTGTTGCCGTAAATGCTTTGGTATTGCTGCCGATCATGAAAAGTGTATTCTCGTCCACAGGGTCTTTACTATCCCAATCTTTTACACCATATCCTTTCATCACTACTACTTTGCCGCTTTTGACAATGCAAACAGCAACCCCGGGAATTTGCCAGTTTGCCAGGGCACGGTTCACGTAAATATCCAGGCTATCTTTTACAAATGATGGTATGGCATCTGTTTGTGCAAAGCAATTAGTGATAACAAAAAAGGAAAGAACGATGGAAAAAGTAATACGTTTCATGATGGATCTTTTTTAGAGTTGGCAATAAGTTTTTTCTTCATCGGGATGAAAACGATATTAATGAAGTGAACGAAGCGTTTTAACCGGAACTCTTTGTGCAGTTCATTGTGCAGCTGACTATTCATAAGCAGTGAATATGCAACAGTAAATTACTTTGTTTTTTTTAATGATTCGGAATTCAGAATTCCTTCTCTTCGGTTTTCAATGCATCAACCGGAGGTAATCCTTTTTTGAATCGTTCGAACGAATCCGTGATGTATTTCTGAAAATCATAATCAGAGGCAATGCTGGTAAACAGGTAGGTGGGCCGATATACTACCATGAAACTGTCCAACTCATTTCCGGTTAATTTGGTCAGGCGGCGCACCAATCCTTTGTTGAAGCGGTGATCCACAAATTTATCCTGCTCCTGTTGCAATAATCTTTTTTGAAAATCAAGGGTGCTTTTGTTGTGTTTGAAGCGGAACATATCTACCATTTCATCAAGGTTAAATCCGATGCCGGCTCCAAAAGTGGATGGTTCCACTTTTAGTTTTGGTTTTTTGTAATCGAAGATCTTTGCATACTCTTCCCTGTTGCGAATCGAATCCAATCGGTAATCCGGAGGCCTTATTTTCACTTCCCTCAATACCGGGATATTAATCTGCAATGAGATGTCGAATTGAAGCGGCGTCGTTATGTTCAATACCGGGAATTTGACCGTTGGTTTATTCAGATAGGAAAACCATATGGAATCTTTTTCTGATACATTAATTTCATAATGGCCGCTTGCGTTAGTAGAAGTGCCTCTGCCCGAAGTGGAAAGAACACTGACACCCGGCATTGGATAAGTGCGGGAACTGTCATATACAGTTCCTTTTATTGTATACACTTGCTGTGCCAAAATATCTTTCATGGAGATACCGCTAAGCAATATAACAGGTAGTATTTTAGCTAAGATCCGCAGCATGTTGACTTAGGGCTGGCAAGTAACGAAAGAAAATGCAAAATGAATGGTAAATCAAATGTTCTATTTTTTTATCGACTGGTACACTGCTACTTCAAATTTTTTGGCAAGATCACCGTGACTGTTAGGGGTTTGTTGGGTCATAATAAGGCAGACCAGGTTTTTTTGCGGATCGGCCCAATAAGTAGTACCATAATAGCCGCCCCACGAAAATGTTCCTTTGCTGCGGGATCCGATAGCTGCACCTTTTTCAGTAGTAATTTCAAAGCCAAGACCAAACTTATCAGTTCCCAGCCACAGATCATTGATCTGGTTTTGTGTCATGAGTTCAACAGTTCTGGGAGATAAAATGCGATGGCCGTTATAAATTCCGCCATTCAATAGCATTTGTAAAAAAATGGCATAATCAAAAGCAGTGGATGATAATCCGGCGCCGCCGGAAAAATAATGTTTGTTCATCATCGGATAATCAGGATCGATATGCCTGAATGTGTGGCTCCATTTTATAATGTTGCCCGACGCATCTTCAGTATAAACCGTTGCCATCCGGCCGAATTTATCTTTCGGCAGATTAAAATAAGTATCTTTCATTCCCAGCGGCTCAAATATTTTTTTTCTCAAATAATCTTCGAGATTCATGCCACTGATCACTTCTATTAAACAACCCAACAGATCAGAGTTTAATCCATACATCCATTGTGTTCCTGGTTGAAATGCCAGCGGCAATTTTGCCAGCGCTTTCATTTCCTGTAAAAGATCTTCATCAAAATAACCAAGCCCCGAAGGAATTTTTGCTTTAGCATAAATAGCATTCATGCTGTCATTTCCAATATCAGGATAGCCAATACCCGATGTATGCGTCAACAGGTCCCGGAATGTAATCTCTCTTTTTGCAGGTATTGTAGTAAACGTAGTATCGGCCCAATTGTATTTCGCAATCACTTTCGGATGTCGGAATTCAGGAATAAAATCTGCAATGGGTTCGTCCAGCAAAAACTTTCCTTCTTCATACAGCATCAAAACTCCTACGCTTACGATGGCCTTAGTTTGTGACATGATGCGAAAAATGCTGTTATTCGCCATCGGTTTTTTTGTTTCTTCATCGGCATACCCATAACCCTTATATTGTAACAGCTGATCATCTTTTACCACCAGCGTCACAGCGCCAACGATCCAGTGTTTGTGTACATATTCATTCAGCACAGAATCGATCCTTGTCAACCGGCTGTAATCAATCGTTGGATTTTGTTTAGTGTTGCTGGTTTGTATGACCTGTGCGTTCAATGAACCATAAAGCATCACTATTAAAGAAAGGCTGGGTAAAATTCTTTTAAACATGGCAAAGCGATTTGGTTACTTGTTTAAAGTAAATGATTTTTTTTGGAAACTAATTGTTCAATGGCAACGGGATAGTGTTCATGTTCCAAAACGTGTATTCTTTGAGCAAGATTTTCAGCCGTATCATCAGGCAATACATCGCATTTTGCCTGAAAAATAACTTTTCCGTGATCGTACAAATTATCTACATAATGAATAGTAATGCCACTTTCTTTTTCGTGATTGGCTAAAACAGCTTCATGTACTTTTTGTCCATACATTCCCTTTCCTCCATATTTGGGGAGCAGGGCCGGATGGATGTTGACGATCTTTTCAGGAAAAGCATTGATCAGCAGATCCGGGATCTTCCATAAAAACCCGGCCAGTATGATCCAGTTAATTTTGTGTTGCTTCAATTCATTCACATAGCCATTGCCCCGGAAAAATTTTTCTTTTTCGATCATTAGTGTGGGAATATTTTCTTTGGCAGCAATTTTTAAAACACCTGCTTCCGGTTTATTGCAGACGATCAGGGCGATTTTCACAACAGCATGGTTTCTGAAATAGTCAATGATCTTTTGCGCATTGGATCCTGCTCCGGAAGCAAAGATGGCAAGCCGTATTTCGGATGAATTTGTCATGTTAATGCTTTTTGTTGATTTTATCAGGTGCATTCGCATTCCGATCTTACGGATATAATGTAGAAAAAACCGGAACTTACCGAAAGGAATACTTACTACTAATACCATCAGCGGCCAGAGCAGTATGATCAATATAATATAGGTGATAAACCATAGCCAGGCATTACCAATGGAAAAAACATTCATCAGTTTCCTGCCAATATAGCCGGTCAGGCTTCCTCCGATTGCAAAAGTGATTAATACAATTGCCAGCTGAAGGCTGCTGACTTTCCATTTTTGCTGTAGTTGTTTAAACATTGTTGGCTCAAAACTGTTCAGGGAATCCGCTTTTGTCTGTTTGAAAAAGTAAAAATCATAAAAAACATTCAAGAGAAAAGGAATTTATTGCTTTCAGTATTCAATGTGGGCAATGACCGGGAAATGACAAATAATTTTCATTGTTTATAAAAAATAATTCTAACTCATATGAAATGCAAGCTGGTAGCAGGTTAAAAAATTTTTAAAACGGTTGTCCTTTTATAGCTTTCCTGACTTATTTTTGCAGCCAATACGGAATTTATCCACATACTTCAGATTAATTGCAGCTATGATTCCATGTAAACCAACGACGCGAAAGCTAACATTATTTGCTCTCTTCATTTTTGTTTTTTCAGGAATTCGATTATCAGCTCAGGATGGAAAAGCACTGTTTCAGCAAAACTGTGCGACCTGTCATAATATTTTTAAACCAATGACCGGTCCGGCATTGGAAAACCTGGAACAAAGAGGACAATGGGCAGATCATAATAAAATTTTGGAATGGGTACATAATCCGGCAGCTTTTATGGCAAAGGATCCATACACAGCAGGCTTAAAAGCTCAGTATGGAATCGTGATGCAACAGTTCCCGGGTTTAACTATTAAAGACGTTGATGCCATTGTATCATATATTAATAGTGAGGTGGCTGCTCAAAATGCTCCAAAAGGACCAACTACCGGAACTGCTGAAGAAGGGAAACCCCAAACATCCAGCAATGCTGTTATTTTCGGGGTTATTTCTTTGATCATGGCTATCATTGCCCTGATCCTGATGCAGGTGAACAGCAATTTGAAGAAATTAAGTGATGATAAAGAAGGTATTCTTCGCCCCGAACCGGTTCCTTTTTACAGAAATAAAATTTACATCGCATTTATTGCCATACTCCTATTTATTGTTGGCGGTTATTATATTACCAAAGGCGCTATTGGTTTGGGAAGAATGAAGGATTATCAGCCAAAGCAACCTATTTTTTATTCCCATAAAGTACATGCTGGTATCAACCAGATCAATTGCCTGTATTGCCACGGAGGCGCCTGGGAAAGCAAACAGGCTTCCATTCCTTCGGTAAATGTTTGTATGAACTGCCATAAAGCCATCAATGCCTATGAAAAGGGGCCGAAACTTTATGATGAAGATGGAAATGAAATTGATGGTACTGCGGAGATACAAAAGCTATACAAATACGCAGGCTTTGATCCGAAAAATGCCAACAACTGGGATCCTTCCAAGGCCCAGCCAATTGCATGGATCAAGATTCACAACCTGCCCGATCATGTTTTCTTCAGCCACGCACAACACGTAAGAGCCGGCAAAGTACAATGCCAGACCTGTCATGGAGAAATTACAGCCATGAACGAAGTAAAACAATTTGCAGAGTTGAGCATGGGATGGTGTATCAACTGCCACCGTCAGACAAAAATTGATTTTAATTACGACAGTACTAAGGGCAATAAATTTTACAGTATTTATGAAAAATTCCATGAGGACATAAAAGCCGGAAAAATGGATAGCGTTACTGTAAAAGATATTGGCGGACTGGAATGTCAGAAATGTCACTATTGATCAGCATACTATCAAAACGATATAAATGAGCGAAAAAAAATACTGGCAAGGATTCGGAGAATTAAATGAGCCGGAGAAGCTTCAAAAGCACATTCAGGATGAGTTTCAGGAAGAATTGCCTTTTGAAGGTTTTGACGATAAAGGATTATTAGATGCCAAAGCTCCCCGCAGGGACTTTTTGAAATATTTGGGGTTTAGTACAGCGGCAGCAACTATTGCAGCCAGTTGTAAGATACCGGTGAGAAAAGCGATTCCTTATGCGAATAAACCGGAGAATCTTATTCCGGGAGTCCCAAAATATTACGCTACTACTTATGTGCAGGATGGCGATGTAGTGCCGGTTGTCGCAAAAGTTCGTGACGGCAGACCAATCAAGATCGAAGGAAATGAATTATGCTCTTTCACCAAGGGCGGCACTTCTGCCCGTGCTCAGGCTTCGGTACTTGACCTGTATGACATGTACCGCAACAGGTATCCGAGCCGTAAAGTTTCTGATGATAAATTTGAAGAGATTCCCACTTTTGAGCAATTAGATAAAATGATCGGTGATGCATTGGCTGGTTTAGGCTCTGCGCCTGTAGTATTGCTTACCAGTACACTTGTATCCCCTACTTCACAGGAAGTAATTGATGCTTTCCTTAAAAAATTCAACGGGACTCATGTACAATATGACGCTGTTTCATACAGCGGAATGTTAGAAGCCAACCTGGCTACATTCGGTAAAAAAGAAATTCCTTCTTACAATTTTGATAAAGCCAATGTAATTGTAAGTCTTGGCGCAGATTTTCTCGCTACCTGGCTCAGTCCGGTTGAGTTTGCACATCAATATGCAAAGGGCCGCAAGATCGATGAGAAGAATCCGGTAATGAATAAACATTATCAATTCGAAAGCTATCTGAGCACAACCGGAAGCAGCGCTGATGAACGTTTCACCCATCGTCCTTCCGAAACAGGATCGGTGGCGCTGGCATTATATGCTGCATTGGGAGGAAACGTTTCTGCTCCCGCAGTTGCAGATGAAAAATTGAAAAACGGGATTGCAAAAGTTGCTGCTGATCTGAAAGCCAGCAACGGTAATGCGGTAGTAGTAAGCGGAAGTAATGATTCGAATGTTCAGGTGATCGTGAATGCAATCAATAACCTGATCGGTGCTTATGGAAAAACAATTGACTGGTCTGTTTCTCTTAATTACCGCAAGGGAATTGATAAAGACATGAAGGATCTCGTAGATAAAATGGATGCCGGGCAAGTTGGCGCTATTTTTATTTACGGCGCTAATCCTGCATATGATTATTATGATGCTGACCGCTTCAAGTCTGCAATGAAAAAAGTGAAGCTGAGTGTTTCATTCGGAGAAAAAATGGATGAAACCACACAGCTCTGCAATTATGTTGTTCCCACTCATCATTACCTGGAGAGCTGGGGCGATGCAGAACCAAGGACCGGCTGCACCAGTTTTATACAACCAACTATTTATCCTTTATTCAAAACCCGGCCCTATCAAACATCTTTGATGATGTGGACCGGTAATTTCACTCCATATGAGGATTATTTCAAAGATTATTGGAACAAAAAACTTGGATCAGCAGAAGCATATGAAAAAGCATTGCAGGATGGTGTCATAGAATCTGCTCCTGCAGCTTCCAATGCCGGCTCATTCAGCAGCTCCGCAGTTTCCAATGCAGCAGCTGCTATTTCATCTGCTAAGAAGGGCGGAAAGAATGAACTCGTGTTATATCAAAAAGTTTCCATCGGGACCGGCGCACAGGCAGGAAATCCCTGGCTGCAGGAATTGCCCGACCCGGTTTCAAAAGCCACATGGGATAACTATGCGATGATCTCCATGTCGATGGCAAAAGATCTGGGCATTAAGCTGGATAACGATTATGAATATTATCCGGATAAACCAGTGGTAAAATTAACTGCAGGTAAAACTGAAATCGAATTGCCGGTATTAGTTATTCCCGGGATGAATGCAAATACTATTGCAATTGCCGTTGGATACGGGAGAACTGATAAGTTAGGCAAAGCTGCGGCAGGCACCGGCAAAAATGCATATCCATTTACTTCATTCAATGGAAACAACGTTTCTTATTCGGCAGATGATGTGTCGGTGACAAATCAACACACAACGCAGAAACTGGCCCGTACACAGATCCACAACACCTATGAGAATCGTTATGAAGTGGTAAGAGAAACAACATTGGCCACTTTCAAAAAAGACCCGGAAGTAATTCCGGAATACAGAAAAGAACTTACTGAAGAATATTACAAGCAGTCAGAAGGTGATTTCCGTACTAATGCCACTTTATATCCTGACCATTTACAACCCGGTCTCAAATGGGGAATGAGCATTGATATGAACAGTTGCGTAGGTTGCGGCGCTTGTGTAGTAGCTTGTCATGCAGAAAATAATGTGCCGGTTGTAGGTAAACATGAGATCATGCGGGCACATGAAATGCATTGGCTGCGTATCGATCGTTATTTTGTTTCTGCTACAGATAATCCTGATGATCTGAAAGCAGTGGTATTTCAACCAATGCTGTGTCAGCATTGCGATAATGCACCTTGTGAAAATGTTTGTCCTGTAGATGCAACCAACCACAGCACAGAAGGATTGAATCAAATGGCATACAACCGTTGTATCGGAACAAGGTATTGTGCCAACAACTGTCCTTATAAAGTAAGACGCTTTAACTGGGCTGATTACACCGGAGCTGATAGTTTCCCCAATAACCAGATCTTTAGCGGTGTTGGAGAATTGGATCCTGTGGTGATGCAAATGAATGATGACCTGACAAGAATGGTATTGAATCCGGATGTAACTGTTCGCAGCCGGGGTGTAATGGAAAAATGTTCTTTCTGTGTTCAAAAATTGCAGGCTGCCAAACTCGACGCTAAGAAAGAAAATCGTGTATTAAGAGATGGTGAAGCCAAAACGGCATGTATGATGGCTTGTCCAACCGAGGCGATCGTATTCGGAAACGTTCATGATAAAGAAAGCCAGATCAGTAAAGTACGTAATGACAATCCGCAAAGAATGTATTATGTCATAGAGCAGTTACATACACTGCCTAATGTTAACTATCTGGCAAAAGTTCGGAATACGGATGAGATAATTGAAACAGAAAATAAGGAAAGCAAGAAGGAAGCTGGTGCAGCAATCCCTTCGGAGCACAACGGGTAAAAATTAAAAGAACGAAAACAAATAATAAAGAGCTGGTATCACTGAAGAGAGATAAAAGCTAAAAGCTAAAACGACATGGCATTACTCAGATATGAATCACAGGTAAGACCACCACTGGTTGACGGCAATAAAAACTATCACCAGGTGACAGAAGACATTTGTCGTCCTGTTGAAGCAAGGCCTACCAAATTATGGTGGGTGGGTTTCATCATTTCGGTATTGTTTTTATGCTTTGGAGTATTTTCAATTTATCGTGAGGTCACCTATGGTGTCGGTCAATGGAACCTGAACAGAACGAATGGTTGGGGATGGGATATCACCAACTTCGTATGGTGGATCGGTATTGGTCACGCCGGAACATTGATCTCTGCGATCTTATTATTATTCCGCCAGGGATGGAGAACAGGCGTAAACCGTGCTGCAGAAGCGATGACCATTTTTGCAGTGATATGTGCCGGTCAGTTTCCAATCTGGCACATGGGCCGTGTGTGGGATGCTTTCTTTGTTTTGCCTTACCCTAATACCAGGGGTCCGCTGTGGCCAAACTTTAACTCTGCATTGTTGTGGGACGTATTTGCGATCTCTACTTATTTCACAGTATCATTATTATTTTGGTATACCGGTTTGATTCCTGACCTTGCTACACTGCGTGACAGAGCAAAAAAGAAATGGAGAAAATTATTTTATGGAGTAGCGGCATTTGGTTGGACGGGAAGCACCAAACACTGGCAAAGACATGAAGCGCTGGCGTTGGTGTTGGCAGGTTTGAGTACGCCGCTGGTGTTGTCCGTTCACACGATAGTATCTTTTGACTTCGCTACATCGGTAATTCCGGGCTGGCATACAACAATCTTTCCTCCATACTTTGTTGCCGGAGCTATCTTTTCCGGATTTGCAATGGTGCAAACCTTGTTGCTTGTGACAAGAAAAGTGTTGAAGCTTGAAGAATATATTACTATCGAGCACATTGACGTAATGAACAAAATCATTGTTCTTACAGGATCGATAGTTGGTATTGCTTATCTGACTGAGTTGTTTATCGCATGGTACAGTGCTGATAAATATGAAAACTTTGCTTTCATGCAAAGCCGGGTGAATTTATTCAGCCCATACGGATGGTCCTACTACTGTATGATGAGTTGTAATGTGCTTTTCCCGCAGATTTTCTGGATCCGCAAGATGAGACGAAATATAATGGTGACGTTCTTCATGTCCATCATTGTAAATGTCGGAATGTGGTTTGAGCGTTTTGTGATCATTGTTACTTCTGTACATCGGGATTATCTGCCTTCTTCCTGGGGACCTTATTATTCGCCCACGATATGGGAAGTGGGTTTTTATCTCGGAACATTCGGATTGTTTTTCACCTGCTATTTCCTGTTTGTAAAATTCTTCCCGGTGATTGCATTGGCAGAGATCAAACATATTTTGAAACGTAGCGGAGATAATTATAAAAGAAATATGGATGAACTGGAGCATGAAAGCATGGAGGAATTTGCAGAGGTGCATGGGCATGATCATGGTGCGTAATGTCAAAATAAAAATTCAGAATTAAAGCAAATTATGGCAGTAAAAAAATTCATAACAGGCAGTTTTGATGATGAAGCGGTTTTGTTTCCGGCTGTGAAAAAAATACGCAGAAGCGGATATAAGATCCACGACGTCTTCACGCCGTTTCCCATTCACGGTTTGGATAAAGCACTGGGACTTCGTGAGACCAGTCTCCATGTAGCGGGATTTATTTATGGTATCACTGGTACCTGCACCGCACTGGGTTTTATAACCTGGGCGCTGACATATGATTGGCCAATTATTTTTGGCGGAAAGCCATTTTTCTCTTTACCTGCCTGGATACCCATCACTTTTGAATTAACGGTACTGTTTTCGTCGGTGGGTATGGTGTGGACCTTTTGCTGGTTATGTCAATTGGCTCCTTTTGTAAAGAAAGATCATTTTAATCTTCGGTCAACCGATGATCAGTTTGTAATGGCATTGGAATGTACTGATAAAACGAACGAAGCCGAAACAATATCTTTTTTACAGGGACTTGGCGCAAAAGATGTGCAGGTGTTGCATAAAGAAACCAAGTGGTGGTGGGGACGCTACGATAGAGAAACAAAAGTGTTTGAACCAAAAGCCGAAACAGTTCATTAAGCTGAATTAATAAAAAGACGATGAAGAAATTTTTGATCATAGCAACGGTCATTATTGCTGTAATAACTGCGGCAAGCTGTAATAAAGTTCGCCGGACGCCAGGAAGAATTTATATGCCTGATATGACGTATAGCCGTGCTTATGAAAGCTATGCTTCAACCGATGCATTAAAAAATGAAGGTGTTTTTTACAATGCAAGGCCCGTAAAAGGAACTATGGCCAGAGGCGATGAAATGCCTTTTCCGATCACTCAGGACAAACCCGGGGATACAGTGAATTATTTTGCATCACGCCAGGTAAAAAGTCCATTGAACAAAGATTCAATTGATATGACAGAGGCAGAACGATTATTCCTGGTGAACTGTGGTATTTGTCACGGACCAAAATTGGATGGGAATGGACCTTTATACAATGGAGGCAATGGCCCGTATCCTGCAAAACCGGCAACATTGGTAGGGGATGCCAAGTATGAAAATATGCCAGAAGGACAAATGTTCTATTCTGTGACCTATGGAAAAAATGCAATGGGAAGCTATGCTTCGCAACTCAGTACCAAACAAAGGTGGATGGTGATCGCTTATATTAAAGCGAAGCAGGTAAAAACTGTTGCAACAACGGACACGACGACAAAAAAATAGTTTGAACATATAAACGAAAACGATGGTAATTAAGGAACAATTCATAGTGCCGAAACGATACAAAACAATTTCGATGGTGCTGATGGCTATAGGAATACTGGCGATAATTGGTTTGTATGTTGCACATGGATCTAAAAGCGATCCAAAAGAGCAGGCCCGTTTCTGGGGATCACTTTTGCAAAACAGCGTTTATTTTTTATTAGTGGTAAATGCCGCCATGTTTTTTATTTGCGCCACTACATTATCATGGGGTGGCTGGCAAATGTCGTTTCGAAGGGTTACAGAAGCAATTTCTGCCTGTGTGCCTGTGATAGGAATCATATGTGGCATTATTCTTTTTTCCATTGTATTTGGCGGTAATCATGAGATCTATCGCTGGACAGATGCCAGCATTGTAAAAGATGATAAGACTATTCTTTTTAAATCAGGATTTCTGAATAAAGGATTCTTTGCTGTGTGGACCGTGTTCACCATTGTAGCCTGGTCGTTACTGGGATGGAAAATGAGGCAATTGTCGCACAGCCTCGACGAAAATCCATTGGAAAGCATTGAAGCGGGGAAAAAATACATTTGGAAAAACACTGTTTGGGCGGCATTATATATTGTAGTATTTGCATTGACAGTGATGTCCTCCATTCCCTGGCTCTGGCTCATGAGTATTGATGCACACTGGTTCAGCACCATGTACAGTTGGTACACTTTCGGAAGTACGTTTGTAGCCGGCATTGCATTGATCACTTTATATGTGGTATTTCTCAAGAATAATGATTACCTCGAACTAACGAACCAGGAGCATTTGCATGATCTTGGAAAATTCATGTTCGCCTTTTCTATTTTCTGGGCGTACCTGTGGTTTGATCAATTCATGCTGATCTGGTATGCCAACATCCCGGAAGAAACCACTTATTTCAAGCCCCGTGGTTATGGAATATACAGCGGTATTTTCTGGCTGATGTTTATTATCAATTTTGTTGGACCGATATTGATATTGATGAGCCGTGGATCAAAAAGAAATTATGCAACGGTGACATTTATGTCAATATTGATCTTGTTTGGTCATTGGCTGGACTTTTTCCAGATGGTATTTCCGGGCCCGAGCCCTGATCATGTTCCTGTAATCCTTTATGATTTTGGTGTAGGCCTTGGCTTTGCAGGACTGGTGATGTATGTGACCGGAAGAGCATTGAGCAAATCGCCATTGATTGCCCGGAACCACCCATTTATAAAAGAAAGTATTATTCATCATACATAGGAAGGAATTATTGAGGAAAACGATTAATAAATATCAATTGAAATAAATTATGCAGACTTTTTTCATTGTGGCGATATTATTATTTGGCTTTCTGATCACTTTTCAGATCGCCAAAGCCAGTGAATACGTTTCGGTGCTGCGAGGCGAAGAAAAGTCCCGGAAACAAAACAACCGCATCAATGCGTTTCTGTTGTTAGCATTTCTGATCGCAGGATTGTTCGGCGTGTATTATTGTAACGAAAGACTCAGCGGAAAGATCTTAAAAGAATCCGCATCGTACCAGGGCGATCATATTGATACCATGCTCTGGATCACCCTGGCGATCACCGGTGTTGTTTTTATCGGAACACAAATCGCCTTATTCTGGTTTGCTTTTAAATACCAGGAGTCTGAAAAAAGGAAAGCATATTATTATCCGCATAATAATAAACTCGAAGTTATTTGGACCGTGATACCTGCCATTACGCTGACTGTTCTGGTTGGATTTGGCTTATATTATTGGTTTAATATTACCAGCGAAGCTCCCAAGAATGCAATGGTAGTGGAAGTAACGGGAAGCCAGTTTCAATGGGATTTTCGTTATCCCGGAAAAGACGGAATTCTTGGTAAAAAATATTACAGGGATATAAATGCGGCGGCAAATAATCCGCTTGGCCAGGTATGGGATGATCCGGCAAACTATGATGACATTCACACAACTGGTGAAGTGCATTTAGTGGTAAACAAACCAGTGAAATTAATTATTGGATCTAAAGATGTGATACATGATGTGGGCCTTGTTCATTTCCGCATGAAAATGGATGCTGTGCCTGGTACGCCAACTACCATGTGGTTTACTCCCAAGTACACTACAGAGCAAATGAAGAAGATCACCGGTAATCCCAACTTTGTTTACGAACTTTCTTGCGACCAAATGTGTGGCAAAGGTCACTGGAGCATGAGAGGCGTTGTGGTGGTAGAAACACAGGAAGAATTTGATCGCTGGATGGCTTCGCAAAAGCCACAATATTATGTTGCTTTTCCGGAGAAGGATCCTTCCAACCCTGCTTATAAACCTGATTCAACCAAAGCAGGTAGTGCAGCTGTATTAACAACAAATAATCTGATCAAGACAAGACAATAATAATATCACAGGCAACTATATTGCCATCAAAATAAAATAGTATGGACGCAATGCATGCACATCCCGAAGTGGTAACGACTCATGAGGTTCATCATGATGAGCATCATGTGCATCACCACAAGCAGAGTTTTATTACCAAATATATTTTCAGCCAGGATCATAAAACCATCGGCAAACAATTTCTGATAACCGGAATTGTCTGGGCCATCATTGGTGGTTTGTTCTCGGTCTTATTCCGTCTTCAGCTAGGATTTCCCGGCCAGTCATTTCCGATCCTGGAAACAGTTTTTGGTAAATGGGCTCCCGGCGGACAGATCAAACCTGAGTTTTATTATGCATTGATCACTATGCATGGAACAGTGCTGGTGTTTTTTGTGTTAACTGCGGGCCTCAGCGGAACATTTGCAAACCTCTTGATCCCGTTGCAAGCAGGAGCAAGAGATATGGCATCACCATTTTTAAATATGCTTTCGTACTGGTTCTTCTTTTTGGCCAGTGTGGTAATGATGTCTTCTTTATTCATTCAAACCGGTCCTGCAGCAGGAGGCTGGACGGTATATCCGCCTCTAAGTGCGTTGCATGAAGCATCGCAGGGATCCAAGTTGGGGATGGATCTGTGGATCGTCAGCATGGCATTGTTTGTTGTATCATCCTTGCTCGGTGGCCTCAACTACATTTCTACTATTCTTAATATGCGTACCAAAGGAATGAGCATGACGAGATTGCCGCTTACAATCTGGGCGGTGTTCTTCACAGCGATACTTGGCGTGTTATCATTCCCGGTTCTTTTATCAGGATTGATTCTGCTGTTATTTGATCGTAACCTCGGTACCAGCTTTTATCTGAGTGATATTGTGGTAAACGGGCAAATAATGCCGAACGAAGGTGGTAGTGCTATTTTGTTCCAGCATCTGTTCTGGTTCCTGGGTCACCCCGAAGTGTACATTATCATTCTGCCGGCAATGGGTATGGTTTCTGAAATTATCAGTATCAACTCCCGAAAACCGATATTTGGATATATGGCGATGGTGGGATCGTTATTTGCTATCACCACATTGGCGTTTTTGGTTTGGGCGCACCATATGTTCGTCACCGGCTTGAATCCATTACTTGGCTCCATCTTCGTGTTACTGACATTGTTGATCGCCGTACCATCAGCGATCAAAGTATTCAACTGGCTTACAACATTGTGGAGAGGAAATATCCGGTTCACTCCAGCCATGTTATTTGCAGTTGGTTTTGTAAGCTTATTCATTTCCGGAGGATTAACAGGAATTTTCCTTGGAAACTCCACCCTGGATATTCAGCTACATGACACCATGTTTGTAGTGGCTCACTTCCACATAGTGATGGGAGTAGCGGGTATCTTTGGAATGTATGCAGGAATATATCACTGGTTTCCCAAAATGTTCGGACGATATCTGAACACCACATTAGGTTATATTCATTTTTGGGTTACCATTGTCGGAGCATACCTTATTTTCTGGCCAATGCACTATGAAGGTTTGGCCGGTATGCCCAGAAGGTATTTGGATAAAAGCCCCTGGGTTTCATTTAGCCAATTCGGTGATTTGGACAAAATGATCAGTATCGTTACGATAATTGTATTTGCGGTGCAACTGATGTTTGTCTTCAATTTCTTCTATTCCATTTTCAAAGGAAGAAAAGTAACATCTCAAAACCCATGGGGAGCCAATACGTTGGAATGGACCACTCCAATCCGCCCCGGTCATGGCAACTGGCCCGGAGAAGTTCCGGAAGTGCATCGCTGGGCATATGATTATGGAAAAGACGGAAGAGACTTCATTCCGCAAACAGAACCGATAGGCGCCAATGAAAGTACAGAACATTGATGCTTTCAGTGGTTAATTCGGCTAAAGTTTTAAAATAGTTCTTGATTTTTATAAAGCGAGGGAATGAAAAAAACAAAAGACTACTTTCTTTTAATCAAACCTTCGCTGAGTATAATGGTGGTGTTCAGCAGTGTGATTAGTTATTTGCTGGCGCCGAAAATAGTGGAGTTTGACTGGAGGATGATCGGATTGCTCTTTGCAGGTGGGTTGTTGGTTACAGGCAGCGCCAATGCCATTAACCAGATAATGGAAAAAGAAACCGATGCAGTGATGAAGAGAACCCGGAATCGTCCTGTTGCAGCAGGAAGAATGACGCAACAGGAAGCCTGGGGATTTGCAATCATCACTGGTGCTGTAGGATTGTTTTTACTCGGTCATTTTTTTAACTGGTTGTCGGCGGGATTGGCTGCATTCAGTTTGTTTCTGTATGGATTCATTTATACACCATTGAAAAAAGTAAATTCAATGGCGGTATTTGCAGGAGCATTCCCGGGTGCGTTTCCCTGCCTGATTGGCTGGGCTGCCGGTGATGATAAATTGTCCGTTGGCGGCTGGCTGTTGTTTGGGTTGCAATTTCTTTGGCAGTTTCCGCATTTTTGGGCTATTGCCTGGATTGCACACAAAGATTACACAGTTGCAGGATTTAAACTGTTACCGGGTCAGGCTGGACCAACCAAATTTACAGCAGTGCAAACAGTGGTGTATTCGCTGTTATTGTTTCCCGTCACATTGCTTCCCTATTACATAGGAATGTGCCGGTACGAAGGAACAAAGGGAATGATCAGCTTTGGTTTGGTGATCTTGGCGAATGTGTTTATGATCATGAGATCTTTTACACTGTACAGGAAAATGGACGTGCCTTCAGCAAGGAACGTGATGTTTGGAAGTTATATGTATCTGCCGGTGGTATTACTGGCGTTTCTGTTGAGCAAAGTGTAATATTAATAAATAAAAAAGTGAGATGGACATTGTGAGCAATCAACAAAGAAAAAAAATTCATCCCCATAAATTCACAATGTGGGTGGCCATTGCGAGCATCCTGATGATGTTTGCAGGATTGACCAGTGCCTACATTGTGAAGAGTAACCAGGCGGGTTGGCAGGAAGTAGCAGTACCGAAAATTTTCTGGGGATCCACTGCAGTTATTTTGGCTAGCAGCCTGTCCATGCAGATGGCGTTAAGATCTTTTAAACAACGGATCATGAATCAATACCGGTCCCTGATCGCCATTACTTTTTTGCTTGGTATGGTGTTCATTATTTTTCAAGGCATCGGATTTTTGCAATTGTGGGATCAGCAGCAGGTGACATTGAAAGGATCCGGCGCAGGACAGTTTTTGTACGTGATCTTTGGGTTACATGCCATTCACGTTTTGGGTGGTATTATTGCGTTGTTGGTCATGTTCTTTAAAGCTTTTTTTGGAAAGATCAAATTGTACAGCGCAATACCGGTGGAAGTGGCAGCTACCTATTGGCATTTTGTAGATGCGCTTTGGATCTATTTACTCGTGTTTTTTCTTTGGGTAGGATAAACGATAATTAATAATAAACGAAAAGTAAAATTTTATAACCAACATGGCTACGACTGCAACAGTGCATCAAACGAAATGGTGGAGTGGCGGAAAAAGCCCCTTCAATGTGGAGTACGGAAAATTGATGATGTGGTATTTCCTGATGAGCGATGCTTTTACTTTTGGCGCATTCCTGATCTCCTATGGCACTATTCGTTTCAGCCAGAATTATTGGCCCAATCCAAGTGATGTATTCAATACGTTTCCACTTGCCGGAGAAGCAAACTTGCCGCTTGCATTTGTGAGCCTCATGACATTTATTTTGATCATGAGTTCTGTTACCATGGTATTGGCAGTGCATGAAGGTCATCATGGCAATAGAAAAGGCGTGGTAAAATGGCTGGCCTGGACCATTGTCGGTGGTTTTGCATTCTTAGCCTGCCAGGCATGGGAATGGACACACCTGCTCACCGGCGAACATCCAACATTGGTAAATGGACATATTGAATTATGGGCACAAACAGTAAAACATAACCCATGGGGAAGACTTGCAGAAAGCAGTGCAATTACAGATGCATTGAAAAATACTTCTCCCAATGTGATGGCAAAAATGGTGTATGAACATAACCACAGTATGTCATTGGCGCAGCTGGCAGCGTTGCCTCATGACCAGTTGGCAAACATGGTAAATCTTGCAGAAACGCATGTTCGGGAAGCAGGCCCGATCGCATTCGGTGGATTTTTCTTTGGTATCACCGGGTTCCACGGCTTCCATGTATTTTCAGGCGTGATGATCAATATCATTATGCTGGCTATGGCCAACAATGGAGTGTTTGACCGGAGAGGACATTATCTGATGATCGAGAAAGCCGGACTGTACTGGCACTTTGTTGACCTGGTTTGGGTATTTGTATTTCTTTGTTTCTATTTAATCTGATAAAAGAGTTGAATTAATTATGAGTGCAGAACATCAAAACGTATCAGCGGAAGTAAGCTTTCAGCATGAGCCATCCGGCGATAGTGTAAAGCGTATCTGGAAAACTTTCTGGATACTGCTTATCATTACTATTGTCGAATTGGCATTGGGCCTTACATTATATGCCTTAGATCTTCCGGATGATCTTAAAAGGATGCTGATCAAAGGGACGATCATTATTCTTTCACTGGCTAAGGCATATTTCATCGTATCCGTTTTTATGCATCTCGGTGATGAGATCCGTAATCTGATCCTGACCATCGTGATTCCGCTGATGTTATTTATATGGTTCATTCTTGCGTTTATCATTGACGGAAATTCTTACAAACATCTTCGGAATAAATACGACAAGAGCTTCCTGGAAAGAACCATGGAGACGCCTCCGAAAAAAAACTGAGCCGGCAAAATAAAACCGGCCATTGAAATAAGAGGCCCGAAATTTTTTATAGCAATCAAAACTATCGTCCCGCTTATGGCGGGACGGTGGTTTTCAATGAATACCGATAATGAATTCAAAAGCCTTATATGCGGTCATGCTGGCGCTGTTGCTTCCGATCATCAGCTATTTTATCGTAAAACATTATAGCGATAAAGCCACTGTGATGCCCCCACATTATTATGCCGATTCCGTAATAGTTAATACAAAAAACGGGAAACAATTCACTGATACGATCTGGCACCGCATTTCCGATTTTTCCATGACGAATCAATTAGGCAAATCCGTGTCCTGGGATAGTTTGAGAGGAAAAATAGTGGTAGCTGATTTTTTCTTTACTCATTGTCCTACGATCTGTGTGCCGATGGCAAGAAATATGAAACGCTTGCAGGAATCCATAACTAATGCACAGAAAGTGGGAGATACTACCAATCCTTATGTGCAATTTCTTTCATTCAGCATTGATCCCGAAAGAGACTCGGTACCAAGATTAAAATATTGGGCAGATCGTTTCCAGATCAATCCTGAAAAATGGTGGTTGCTGACAGGCGATAAAAAAGCTGTATATAATTTAGCACTTAATGAAATGAAGCTGGGCATGGTAGATGGTGAAGGCGTGGATAGTAACTATACTCACTCAGATAAATTTGTTCTTATTGACAGCAGCAGGAATGTTCGGGGTTATTACAGCGGGCTGGATTCTGCCGACCTGGCGCAGCTTTCGAGAGACCTGGTATTATTAACTATGGAAAAAAATCCCAAAGCAAAAAATTTTTTGGCCGGGCAACTGCAACTGATCGTTATAGCTTTTCTCATTGCAATGATCGGGGTTGGACTATTTCTCTTTTTATTCAGAAAAAAATCAAAGTAGATGCTGCCGGCTGCCTGGAAAAAGAATGATCGAAAAGCAAGAATACTGATTCTCTCTTTTTCTGTTATTGTTTTTGCCACCATTGTTTTACTCAGCCGTTATAAATTGAATTGGCAGCCCGGATTTGATGTCCACCTGTTTGCCCGCATTAACGCAATCATCAATTCTATTGTTGCCGTGCTGCTGCTGATGGGATTGATTGCAGTGAAACTGAAAAAGTATTTGATACATAAACGGATCATGATTACCGCCATTATTCTTTCTTCTTTGTTTTTGATCAGTTATATCTGCCATCATCTGTTGGCGCCGGAGACAAAATTCGGCGGCGCCGGAACTATATGGTATGTATATTTTTTTATTCTTGGCACCCATATTCTGTTAGCAGGTATTATCCTTCCATTGATACTATTTACTGCGTACCGGGCACTCGTCGGAGAATATGCCAAACATAAAAAACTGGTTCGCATTACCTGGCCGGTCTGGTTTTATGTGGCTGTGACCGGTGTGATTGTGTATTGGATGATCAGTCCGTATTATGGGCATGGAAATTAAACGATCAGAATCCCCCTGCTGTCCTGAGTATTCAATAATTTAAGAAAATTACGAAGTATGCGATCGGTTTCAAACCGTTGCTCCGCCAAACTTTTTGCAGCCATCGTTACTCAACAAATAAAAATCTTCTTAATCTTTTCATCCTCCCAAATCCACGCCGGTCCCGATGGATATCGGGAGTTCAGGCCAAAAGAACATAAAGATTTAAAAAGAAGACAACAATAGTCGTTGGCGAGACGCCAACAAAAGCGAAAACATTCTCTTCCGGATCTCTGATTCCAGACCCGGGGATAACAGGGACTACTAGGAAAAACTACTTAGTCTTCATTAAATTCTCTTGCTATAAAACAAAATACATGATCCGGAATTTTGTAAAGCGTTTCGGTTATCCTCAACTTTACATCAGCAATCGAAATCCCTGTAAAAACCGGCCCGTTGATTCGAGCACATGAGAAACACACAAAAATCCAAAACCTGTGAATGACGCATGATCCCAGTCCTGAAAAACCGAAAATCCATATCCATGAATCATTGCTGGCATTTCACTTCAATCCTCTGCTGTTCTCAGGGGATTTTTTTATTCGTGTTCTTTTAAAATAAATCATTACCTTATGATAATTATCCTGCTGCAGCAAACAGTCATTCCCATCCTTTCTTACGGGTACGTTTATCTACGAATAGGGTTTATACGCCTCTTATACAGAACTACGTAATCCTGAATAAATTCATTTGGTATTTGCAGGATTTATATTCCTGTTTTTTTGGAAATAGGTATCTATCTTCCTCAATTTTACCTGCTCAAATCAATAGAAATAAACAATGCTAGCACCTCTAAAAAACCAAAACATGAACAACGATCTCCGTAAACCAACCCCTGCGCCTGCTGTGGCAATAAACATTGAACAACTGGTTCCTAAGCTAAGCGATGATGCATTTTATCTGATCGTATTGGGCAGCCTGCTAAAGAAAATGATCTATCCCGCTACTTTGAAGCAGTTCCTGGCACCGGGAAGTTTTGTAGGTTTTAACAATGATCCTGCGGAATGAATTGCATTTGATTATTGATCCGCTTTTTCGAACAACGCTCCGTACTCTGAAGTATTTACTTAATCACCCTGTAAAAAATCAAATCATCCGTCATGAGTATGCGTCAGTTGAAGATCAGTAAAACGATCACTACCCGTGATTCCGAAAGCATTCATAAATACCTCCTGGAAATAAATAAACTGGAGTTGATTTCACCCGAAGAAGAAGTGCAATTAGCCGTATTAATAAAAAAAGGCGATAAAAAAGCGTTGGACCGGATGGTTAAGGCCAATCTGCGTTTTGTGATCTCTGTTGCCAAACAATATCAGCACCAGGGTCTTTCCTTGTCTGACCTGATCAATGAAGGAAACCTTGGATTAATAAAAGCAGCTGAAAATTTTGATCCTACAAGGGGGTTCCGTTTTATTTCCTATGCGGTCTGGTGGATCCGTCAATATATTATTCAGTCCCTTTCTGCAAATGCCCGCTTGGTTCGCCTCCCGCACAACAAACTGTTATTGAAAGGGCGCATTCAGAGAGAAAGTTCCAGGTTGGAACAACAATTAGAACGCACAGCTTCAGAAGAAGAACTGGCAGAAGCGCTTAATACAAATACAGAAGACATAAATTTCAGTCTTTGCCTTAATGAAAAGCATGATAGTATTGACGCCGCCATTTCTGAAGATGGAGAAAATTCCCTGCTGGATATTTTGGAAAATCCCGATGCCTTGCCTGCTGATAAGGAAGTGAATCATTACCAGTCTTTAAAAAAAGAAATTGAACGTTCCTTCGGAATATTAAACGACCGTCAAAAAGAAACACTCTGTTATCTCTTTGGTATCGGGTTAGATCAGCCTTTAAGCCTGGAAGCCATTGGAATGAAGTTTAATATTTCTACAGAAAGAGTGCGTCAGATCAAAGAAAAAGCGCTGGATAAATTACGGACCACAATAAACAGAAATATATTACGGAGCTATCTCGGATACTAAACCATTTGGAGCATTCAGCGACAATTTCTCCTGAAAAACTTTGAAAATCTTCATCTGCAGGAGTTTCGGCTTATTTAATTTTCTAATGGAATACTCTTAGTAAATGATTGCCGCTTCCGGATTACAGCAAAAATAATTATCTTACTTCTGCGTTTAATAAGCAAGATCCGCCACAGCGCATCATACATTTCAAAGCGCTACACCCTTCGAAAACAGAGTGTCTGTTCCGGTACTGACCCCTATGCTTGTAGATATTTCATACGATTATATTATTACAATTGAAAACCAACGTCAGATATATTTCCAGAATAGCTGCTATTATTATCATATTGGTAAGCTGTTTGATACTTTGCAGCTGGATTTTTAATATCCCCGGGATAGATACCAGGCTTCCTGGTAATCTGCGTATTAAAGTGAATACGGCACTTTGCTTTTTATTTGCAGGCACCTCCCTTTTACTTTTAGATAACTCGGCGGGTAAAAAATATCAGCAGGTCATCGCTTCGGTACTTGTGTACTTAATTTTATTGATTGCCGGACTTACTTTAATGGAGTATATTTTTAAATGGGATGCTGGTATTGACCAATTATTTCTGAATGTACCTTCATCTTCTCCGCCTGGTTCTTTTCCCGGCAGAATGTCTCAGGCATCCGCTATTACCTTTCTGTTCCTTTCTGTTGTTTTTTTATTGTTGCACCAACGCAGATATCACCTGTTTATCCAGGTCTTTTTGATGGCCGCAATAATAATTATCACGCTGTCTTTAATTGTGATTGTTACCGCAAATTTCAACAATCAGTCATTCAAATATATCATTTCGGTTTTGTCTTCATCTTTTATTTTCCTCTTGCTTTTTGCCGGAACATTTTTCAGTTATCCTTTACGTTACCTGAAGTTTTCTTTTCAAAAAGTTATGGCAGGTTTCTTTGTATTAACCATACTGGTACTGGTCATTATTTTCCTGGCATCAAACAGTAACAGTATCAGAGCCAAAAACACAACACAGTTGCTCAACCATGCCAACGAAGTATTATTACAAAATCGTCGCATATTAAACCTGGCAAGAGACTTGGAAGCCGGCTCCTTGCGTTTTGTCATAACAGGTAATGAAGACTTCCTTAATTCTTTTTCCAATGCCCTGCCCCTCATTTCATCCAATGTGCAGCAACTCAGAGCGGTTACAAAAGGCGATACCTTACAGCAGTTGCGCATAGATACTATAGAACAACTGATCGACAGCAATATTAACGCGACAAAACAACTCATTGAAATAAGAAGAACGAAAGGATTTGAAGCGGCAAGCCGGCTCTTTAATGCCGGCAATACAAAAAACCTGGTGGCACAATTAGGGCCGTTGGTATCAGCTATTGAAAACTATGAATATCAAAAATTCAAAAAAAGTGAAGCTGCTAATGAACAGAACAGCGCAAACGCATCAAAAGTTATTTTCTTATTTCAGATATTAAGTGGTCTGTTGCTACTGTCGGCCTTTTTCATTATATATAAAAATACCCGGGCAAGAAATAAGGCAGAAGCGGAAATAAAAGATCTCAATGCCTCGCTCGAAGATCGGGTAAAAGAAAAAACAGCCGAGGTAATTGAAAAAGAAAAACAATACCGCTTCCTGCTGCAAAACATGCGGGAGGGTATCCAGGTCATCGGTTATGACTGGAAATACCGGTTCGTCAACAATTCTGTTGTAAAACAAAGCAAGTATTCCACTGAAGAATTACTGGGTCATACCATGATGGAAAAATATCCGGGTATTGAACACACCGGTTTATTTAAAACATTGCAACGCTGCATGACAGAACGTACTTCAGAAATACTGGAAAATGAATTTACGTTTCCGGATGGTTCACAGGAATGGTTTGAATTAAGTATTCAACCCGTACCGGAAGGACTGTTCATTCTTTCAATGGATATTACCGAACGTAAGAAAGCAGAAGCGGCTCTTATCCAGAGTTTAAAAGAAGTTTCTGATTACAAATATGCCATCAATGAATCTTCTATTGTAGCCTTTACGGATCAGAAAGGAATCATCACTCATGTAAATGACAACTTCTGCAACATTTCAAAATACAGCAGGGAAGAACTCATCGGCCAGGATCACCGCATCATCAATTCCGGCTATCATTCCAAAGAATTCATCCGGGATCTGTGGGTTACCATTGCAAATGGAAAAATATGGAGGGGAGAAATAAAAAACAAAGCCAAAGACGGTTCATACTATTGGGTGGCCACTACCATTATCCCTTTTCTTAACGAACAGGGAAAGCCGTTTCAATATGTGGCCATAAGATCAGATATTACGGACCGTAAAAACAGCGAAATGGCCCTCGCTGAAAGTGAAAAGAGGTATCGCAATCTCGTAGATAATTCTTTGGTGGGGATATTTGAATCCACCCTGGACGGCAACATTATTTATGCCAACAGGGCCGATTTAAAAATATTCGGGTACGACAGCCTCGAAGAGTTACAAGCCAGGGAGGCAGATTCAGTTTATAAATATCCGCAGCAGCGAAAAGAATTTATTGAGTCCCTCGAAAAGAACGGTAAAGTTGAAAACTTTACTGCAGATATGCTCACAAAAACCGGCGACACGGTAACCCTTCTCTTAAATGCACAGGTTTATGATAACAAGATTTCAGGAATGCTGATGGATATTACTGAAATTAAAAAAGCAGAAGAAGAAATAATAAGGATGAATAAAATTCTGGAAAGCAGGGCCGCCGAACTCCAGGCGTCCAATACAGAACTGGAACGCTTTGCTTACGTCGCCTCTCACGACCTTCAGGAACCTTTGCGCATGGTCAGCAGCTTTTTAAACCTGTTGGAAAAAAAACTGAACGGCCTGTTGGATGAAACAACCAGGCAATACATTCATTTCGCTGTGGATGGCGCCGAACGCATGAAAACACTTATACAGGATCTCCTGCAATATTCCAGGGTAGGCTCCAACAAAGAAGGATTTGCCCCCACAGATATTAATGAGGTCATGCAATATGTTATCCGCTTACTCGCAGATGATATAAAGAAAAACCAGGCTGTAATAACCATTCACCCAATGCCGGTTATTGTAGCTAATAAAACATTGATCAGCCAGTTGTTTGTAAACATGGTGCATAATGCGTTGAAGTACCGCGGTGAAAAAATCCCCGAAATAGAAATCGGATGCAAAGAAGAACCCCGCCAATGGACTTTTTATGTAAAAGATAATGGCATTGGAATTGACCCGAAATTTTTTGACAAGATATTTATCATTTTCCAGCGGCTACATAATAAAAATGAATATTCCGGCACTGGAATTGGGCTGGCTATCTGCAAAAAGATTGCAGACATACATAAAGGAAAAATAGAAGTAGAATCAAAAATGGGAGAAGGCACCACTTTTTATTTTACCATACCAAAAAACAACAACGATGATCAAGGAAGTTAAGATCTTATTGGTCGAAGACAATGAAGGCGATATCATTCTGACTCTCGAGGCGCTCAAAGAAGCAAGAGTAAGCAATGGTGTCCATGTTGCAAAAGACGGGGAACAAGCCCTGCTTTATTTGAGAAAGGAAGGTCCCTTCAAAAATGCAGAAGCTCCCGACCTTATTTTACTTGATATTAATCTTCCCCGTGTGGATGGTAAAGAAGTGCTGGCAGAAATAAAAAAAGATGAAAATCTCAAAGTCATACCCGTAGTCATCCTCACCACCTCCGATTCAGAATCGGATATAGTGGCTGCCTATAATAACTATGCCAACTGTTACATCACTAAACCTGTGGATTTTCAAAAATTCATTGAAGTAGTTCAATCCATTAAACATTTCTGGATCTCCATTGTACAATTACCAAAAGCCTGAACTATGACCGGAACAACTTATCCCCTCCGTTTGCTGGTTGTCGAAGACAACCCGGGAGACTTTTTGCTGTTAAAAGAATATCTGGATCAAAGCGAACTAAAAGTGAATGGGGTCTTACATGCAGAAAATATGGCTGCTGTACCTTCTATGCTTAACAACAACTTCCCGCTTGATCTCGCATTGCTTGACCTCACGCTGCCTGACAGCCTCGGTATTGATTCTGTCATTACACTTGGCCGCCTCCTGCCCGGCGCTCCTATCGTGGTGTTTTCCGGCTTATCTGATATTAATGTAGCTCTCGAAGCCATATCGCTGGGTGCTCAGGACTACCTCATAAAAGGCGAGTTTGACGAAAAACTGCTGGCCAAATCCATTAAATACAGTATAGAAAGAAAAAAAATTCTTCAAAATTTGAAGGAAAGCAACGAACGCTACGAGTATGTAAATAAGGCCACCAACGATATTATATGGGAGTGGAATTATAATACCAGATCGGGTATCTGGGGCCAGGGATTTATTAAAACTTTTGGCTATACAGACGTTAACCTCCACTACAATGAAACCTGGATTCAGAAATATATTCATCCGGACGATATAGACAGGATCGTTAAGAGCCTGCAACTCCACGTACATAGCAGAAATGAAATATGGCAGGATGAATATCGTTTCCGTTCTGCAGACGGTTCGTATAAACATATCCTCGACAGGGCCTATACAATTTTTGATTCCAATCACAAACCCTACCGCATGATTGGTGCCATGACCGATATCACAGAACGGAGGGAAAAAGAAGAAACCATCCGCAAATTATTCCAGGCCATCGAACAGTCCGATGAGATCATCCTTATTACAAATACTGATGGTATCATCACCTTTGTCAATACGGCTTTTGAAGAAGTGTATGGATACAAAAAAGAAGAAATTATCGGCAAAAACACTCCCCGCATTCTTAAAAGCGGCATGATGAATGCGGAGTTCTATAATGAACTTTGGGAAAAACTGCCCCTTGGCAAAGGCTTACGTAAAGAGATCATCAATAAAACAAAAGATGGACGGCTCATCACCATTGATACGTCCCTGAGTCCCATATATAATGATCAGCAGGTGCTGATCGGGTATATGGCCGTTCAGAAAGATATTACCCAAAAGAAAAATGCAGAAAAAAACCTGGCGGATGCAGAATTACGCTACCGAACTCTTTTTGAACAATCTCCCGACGGCATCAGCGTTATTGATGCGGAAACCCTCCTGCCGATCGAATTCAATACAAAAATTCATTCCCAACTCGGCTACTCCCGAGAGGAATTTGCCCTCCTGAAAATTACAGACTATGAAATGATTGATACGGCTGATATCATCAAAGCCCGTGCAGAAAAAATAATGCAGTTCGGCGAATATAGTTTTGAAACAAAACATCGTACAAAAAACGGGGATATCAGGGATGTACAGGTAACAGTACGCAAAATCACCCTTAATGAAAAACTGCTGTTTTATACCATCTACCGGGACATTACCGAAAAAAGAAAACTGGAACAACAACTAAAACAGCAGGAACTCCTGCGCCAGCGTGAAATTACCGAAGCCACTATTTCTGCACAGGAAAAAGAACGGAATGATTTAGGCAGGGAACTGCACGACAATATTAACCAGATACTCGCCACCGTAAAAATGTACCTCGGTATGGCAAAATCAAAAGAAAATCCGCCCAAAGATCTTGTGGATCGGAGCTATGAATATGTAAGCGAGGCTATTGAAGAAATTCGTAAACTATCCAAATCCCTTGTATCTCCTTCCCTCGGCGATATAGGCCTGCAGCCAGCCCTCGAAGAACTGGTGAATGAAATGAATAAGATTGCCGGCTATAAAATAAAATTGCTCTACGCAATCGGCAGCCGGGTGCCCTTACATAAAGACAAAGAGGTCATGCTGTATCGCATCGTCCAGGAACAATTAAATAATATCAGCAAATATGCCTCCGCAAAAACAGTGACGCTTCAATTTGATGCAGATTCTGATTTTCTCTATTTGTCTGTGGCCGACGATGGCGTGGGCTTTGACCCTGCTCAAAAAGCTAAAGGAATCGGACTGAAAAATATACAGAGCCGTGTGGAATTCTATTCCGGAACCGTGCAGATCATTTCGGCCCCCGGCCAGGGCTGTCGCCTCGAAATTAGCATCCCCCGATAAAAAAATTCGTATGAAAAAAATAAGCATCGCCATAGTGGAAGATCACCAATTGGTCCGTGACATGTGGACCACGCTGTTTGCAGGCAAAGACCAGTTGGAAGTGGTCGGCGGCAGCGGTGACCTCGATGAGGCCATCGAAATGATAAAAATAAAAAGACCCGATATTGTCCTGCTCGATATTAATTTACAAAAAGCTTCAGGTCTGGATGCCGTTCCGCTGATCCGCAAATTTTCTCCCGGTACCCGCATCATTTCCGTGTCCATGCATAGCCAGCCCGCCTATGCAAAAAAAATGATGCGGCTCGGCGCTAAGGGGTATGTCACAAAAAATTCCCCTCACCAGGAGATCTTCAGGGCTATTAACGAAGTGATGAACGGCAGAACCTACCTGTGTAACGAGATAAAAGATATACTCTCGGAACAGGTCATGAATAATGAATTCGGCGGGCCCGGCATTAAAGACCTCTCCCTGCGGGAAATTGAAATTATCAACCTGATTAAACAAGGATTATCCTCAAAAGAAATTGCCGCAAAACTCAATCTTTCCTACCGTACTGTAGAGGTACACCGCCACAATATTCTCAAAAAACTGAAATTAAGCAATACGGCTGCCCTGATCAATTTTATCAATACAACCGATCTTTCTTTTTGAAAAACGAAACACCGGGTTTTATCGTGGTTATTACCGCTTCCGGTAGAAGGAAATGCGTATTCTTCTGAAATATTCCACCGCCACTATAAAAAGGCGCCCGTCCCCCGTTATTTTTACAGCGTCATCCTCTTTGTTACTGTTCCGGCCATTTTTATTATTAAAATTTTTGGCTTCCCGCAATAACCGGGTTGGAGGGAAAATAATATGGAAAAACAAATCACCATTTTGATTGCAGATGATAATCACCGGGTGCGGGAGTCCCTGCGTATGTTGATCGGCGAAATGGAACATACAAAGTTTGTTGGCGAAGCGGCAAATGGTACCGAAGCCATTGCTCTTGCAGCAGAACTTTCGCCCGACATTATTCTTATGGATATTAATATCTCTCCCGTTAATGGGTTGGAAGCCGCAAGGGAAATATTATTACATGATCCTTCCTCCCGTATCATCGGCCTGTCCCTGCATAGCTTACCATTTTATGCCAGGAACTTTCTGCAGTTGGGCGCCAAAGGCTTTGTCTCTAAAATGGCCCCTGTTGCTGAAATCATAGAGGCTATTAAAATAGTAGCTGAAGGGGGCGTTTATATTGACAAAAATCTCAGGAGCATCATTTGAATGCCAGATACCTGCTTTTATGGTTGTGATTGGTTTTTTCCTGATGGCTATCGGGATCAGTTCTGACGATCTTTCGCTTCTGTTGGCCCCATCCCCAACCAGTCCCGACTTGTCCCGCTGAAAATCGTGGAGCCTTAAAAAAGAAAGAACTTTTACCAATGGTAAATGTAGATTCAATACTTGCAGAAAACATTTCTGGAATTTCCTCCGAATGGTCGAATTGTACAAAGAATCCGAAGGATTAATTCAGCGCCTTTCTCTTCGGTATACAGGCAAAGGAAGAACTCCTGGCTCATGACTTTCCCTTGTTACTTTGGAACATCTCATAGGTAACACACAGATGCTATAATCAACGACTTCGTTCCGTCGGAACGTTTAATGCTTCAAAAATCACTACCTTGTGAATCTCGGTTAGTAACAACCTTATCCAATTCCCTATTGATTCTCACTGTTTGATTGCACTTGGCAATTCTGATTAGCAGCCTTTGAAATTAAATGTTAATAAAAATTATTACCCTTTTTCGGTAATAAAATATATATTTGCATGAATATCGCTTATAGCACTAATAGATTGAAGAAGCAGTTGAGCAACGCTTCGGAGATCAAAAGGGCATTTGGTGTGAACGCAAAACGGGTAGCACAGCGGATGGCTGACATCATCGCCTCGCCAAATTTGGCGGTTCTTCAGCAAATTCCTGCTGCCAATTGCCACCCGTTGACTGGTGATCGTAAAGGTGAATGGGCCCTGGATATTTCTGCCAATCACCGTTTGATCTTCGTAATTGATCATGATCCAATACCTCAGAATGACGACGGTTCTGTTAATACAATATTAGTGACAGACATCCGTATCATCGGAACAAACGACTATCATTAACTGCTGCAAAACCCAAAGGCATGAGCACACAACTAAAAGATGAAAGAGAACTTTTATCAAAACCCGGCGATACTATTTTGGAAACATTAGAACATATTAAAATGAGCCAGGCAGAGTTAGCCGAACGAATGGGTAAAACTCCTTCGAAGGTGAATGATATTATCTCCGGTAAAGAACCGATAACAGTAACAACTGCTTTGCAGCTGGAAAAGGTATTGAATATTGATGCACAATTTTGGTTGAATCGGGAAATGAAGTACAGAGAAAAATTATCCCGGATAGAACAGGAAGAAGCTCTTGAAGAATGTGTGGATTGGTTAAAACAGCAACCGGTTCGGGAACTTAAAAAATGCGGTTATATTAAATCAGAACGAATCGGCACTGATATGGTAGCCGAATGTTTACAGTTTTATGGGGTGGCATCACCGGTACAATGGCATCTGATGTATGTAAATGATTATGCCAAAACAAACTTTCGAAAAAGTGAAGCACATCAAACCGCCTTAGGCAGTATGGCGGCTTGGTTGCGTATTGGCGAAATTGAAATGCGTAAACTTGATTTGCCTGATTTTAATAAAGAGGCATTTAAAAAGAAGCTTTCGGAAATAAAACCATTGATAGCTAATCACCCTGATGACTTTGCAAAACAGTTGCAAGAGGAATGTATTAGTGCCGGGGTTGCTCTTATATATACCATGTGTTTGCCAAAAGCACCCGTCAGCGGAGCAACCCGCTGGATAGGCGGGAACCCACTAATACAGCTGACAGATCGTTATAAAGCCAACGATCATTTTTGGTTTACTTTTTACCATGAGGCAGGTCATGTATTGCTTCACGGTAAGAAAGATATTTTCATCGAAGAATTTGAAGGGTACCAACCGGATAAAGAGAAAGAAGATCAGGCTAATACTTTTGCCCGGAACTGGTTGTTGCCGGAACAATTCAACGATGAATTGCCTTTTCGGATTGTAGAAGAAGATGTAATGCCTTTAGCCGAAAAATACAATACTCACCCCGCAGTGGTGGTGGGCCGTCTTCAGTACTTAGGCTTGGTTTCTTATTCATTTGGATCGAAGTTTAAAGAAAAAGTGACGCTGGAGAATTATTTCGGTATGGAGAATGAAAAGTAACTGACAAAAAAGCTGTAAGTGTATGAAATGAGAGAATATGACGCAGCTAAACAATTATACCCGGTGAAAAGTTGTCATGATAGTGTTAAAGGTTGGTGCTGGTTGAGTTTTTGCTGCCAGAAATGAAGTTCTTTTTAAAAAGGAGCCCCGGGCTTTCGCCCAGGGCAGTCGGAAAAGTTTGGTCGCCAAACCCGGCACTGTAAAGTGCCGTTAGCTTTCCCGAAAAATTTGTGCGAATATAGTATAGACGTTTCAAATACCCTATTGGTTTAGTACCTATGGAATTTACGTAGATCTTCTTCCACTTACCTGCTCCGCATTGCTCCTTCTTTTAAGAACACTTAGTAAAACCGATTGCTTTGCTATTGCTGGTTGCGAAATCAGTTTCCGTGCCATCAACCGCTGCGCTTATAACGTAGCAGTGATGAAATGTATTGTAAACTTAAAAACGAAAATCAATGAGTAAAAAAAATCAACACGTAGTGCCGGACAAAAACGGCGGTTGGAATGTAAAGGGTGAGGGCAATTCAAAAGCAACCACTCACACCGATACAAAACAAGAAGCAATTGATAAAGCAAGGGAGATTGCGAAGAATCAACACAGCGAATTGGTCATTCATGGCAAAGATGGAAAGATACAGGACAAAGACAGCTATGGTAATGATCCGGTTCCCCCAAGAGATACTAAACATTAAAATTATTAATTAACCACTAAAATATATAGTCTATGGGATCAGGTAAAAACAGAAAAGAGAACGATCAACCAATTATAAGAAGACCGATGAAAAGAGGTTTCACAGGAATTGAAGCACCTGGAGATAACGGTAGTGTTGTTGCTGACATTTGTCTTCCGTCATTTGAGCAAAGAGTAAAAAAAAGTAGCCTAACAGTTCAGGGAATACCAGTTAGGTTACAAAAGGAAGGAAACGGTTATGCAATTTGTATTGGCGAAAATATTATTGGGATGTTAAGCGCCAAAAATTCTGTTCTGGTAACAAAATGTAGTGCCCTTGGCGTTAAGTATATTGGAAAAATAGTAGTTAACAAATCTAATGCCTATGCAGCAAGGTTTACTCGTATTTCCAGATGATCCACCTTCTTATTGTGAAGTAGGATTGGGAAAATTTGAACCGGTGATTAAAAAAGAAGAACCGCAGGGGGGTACAGTTTCTTGTCATAATCCACTGGGGCAAAATATTATTACATGCAGGCATCCGTATAGGAATGAATTTGTAGAGGAGGTTGGAGGATTGACCCTTGATGCGAAACTATCTACTCAAATTGAAGAATTGCCTTTTTATATACCTGTTCTGGACATATCAAGTAGCCAGGAAAGTAAAGTTCCGTCTTTCTTGCCTACTGTTGGTGTAACACTAAAAGATATTATTCTGGGCGGAGCAAAACAAATAGCAGGTACATATCATGAAGATGCGGCTATAAGTTTTCGGGATTCTATCTTATCGTTTAAGGGTTTCAGTGGCAAGAATGTTATTCTTTTTTTGACTGGCACAGATACGTTGATTGAAACAGCATGGCATAGAAGAGAGCCATGCAAATTTTTTGAAACAATAGGCAATATGGGATTTTGGGCAGTAGGGGGAATGAACTTTTCTGTTTTTGAAGGTGAGTGTGCTTTTAGTCAGGCTTTAAATCAAAAGAGAAGCCTTTTCTCTTCGCATTTAATTGAAGAGAATAATGTGCAAGCAATTCCACACGTTTACGCAATTAATCAGCATCACATTGAAAGATGGGCAGAATGGTTCTTACTTAACCCATCCGTTAAACTATTTACCATTAATTGTCAAATGCAAAAAAGCGATCATGATATTTCTCAGGTAGTTACTACCGTAAAAATTTTATTAAGGAAATTCCCATACTTACATGTCCTGTTGCAGGGATTTCGTTTTAACGAAATATATCAATTCGGGTCTCTAATCCATCGTATTCACTTCGCTGATAAAATGCCTGTAAAATGCGCATATGCCAGAACGGAAATTCTTATTGATAAATCTTCAGGAAAATTATCTAATGTTGAGAAAAGTACTAAATCAAAAAAATATTTATTGAGGAATAACATAACAAACCGGTGTATGTTTTTAGAATCTTTACGAAATAAAATTTTACAAAGAACCTATAACAATATTTAAAATCACTAAAACTCAGATCATATGGGAGTAATAGTTACATACGATGTTCCTTCAAAACACGTGGAATTAAAAAAAACATTATTTGCTTTAGGTTATACTGATCGTATTGTTCATCAAAACGGATATATTTATTTGCCAAATACAACAGTATATCATCATAATAAATCAGCATCTCAGGCTCGTGATAATGTCCAATCTATCTGCAATCAGTTAAATATCGAGTTGGAACGTTGTATAGCAACTCAGTGGGGACCCGACTGGGCAGCTATTCATGGTAAACCTTTTTAATAATATAATAAATCTAGTTTATGGACTCAATTCAACAAGTAGTTTTTGCAAATGGCTTACAACCAGCTGATGTAATTGTTTTAAGAAAGAAAATTCTTGGTATGGTTAACCATTATGCTGTTTTTCTAGGATGGGGCGATGACGCATTCCCTGTGTTTGCTGCTAATTATAACAGTGGAACTCAATTCATATCTAGATTAGAACTAGAGAAATTTCTTCATGAGCTGGAACCACAAAAAATTGAGCGGTTTATTGGTAGTGAAATAGAAAGGCAGAATGCTGTAAGACGAGGGTTATCTGAAATAGGAAAAAATGACTATGATTTTTTTCTAAACAACTGCGAGCATTACAAAAATTTTGTTCAAACTGGGAAAAAGTTCAGTAAACAATCTGAAGACGCAGGCAAAGCAATTTTGGTGGCTAGTCTGATAGTAGTACTTTTTAGAATATTTCGCTAACGTTTCTTGAATTTATATGTAAGAATTTCTTTTAAAAGAATAAATGCCCTTGCAAAATTGGTTTAGCCTGAAAGAATAGAGATGTTATGGAAACAATTTGAATCTGCATCTTAAACAATAACTAATCCAAAACATAGAATTTGCTATGAAAAAGTTCCTGTTTGCAATTGTAATACTCGGAGCACCCTTTTATGGTGTCTCGCAAAATAAAATAGACATCAATAAATGGAGGAAGGCCTGTCTTAATTTAGAAGTCAGACCAAATTTTTTTGTTTCAAAAATATGGTGCAGGATTCAAACATTAGAAAGAAGAGGTGTTAAAATAGATCCCATTAAAGTTAATGCATTAAAAAAACAATATAACAGTACTATAATCTCTTGGACGGGCCTTTTCCTAAAATATAAGCATAAACATTATTTACTTACAGCAAGACATTGTTTAGTTGATGATAGCGCAGCGGTTAAAAATTTCGTATTTGAAAAAATTTATTTGGTTGAAGATGGTAGCAATAAAATAAATATTACAGATCATTCTATTGATCAAAAAACTCCATATGTTCCCTATCTAGATGGATATGTATATGGCAAAAATGTACAGTATTCTTTATCTGATTCAAGTGTGGATTTAGGAATAATTGCACTAGATGATATTCCAGGTTTTGGGAAACAGTTTGTTGATGGACTTTATTCAAAAGGATACATACCAATAGATTTTTCTGACATTGATACTACTCATAGACTTTTGAAAAATCAGGAAATAACTTTGATTGGTTTTCCATCAGAACTTTCTCAATTGAAAAATCTTAGAAAGAATGTTGATTCTAGTATTTATTATTGGAGGTCTACGAATGTAACAATACCGGATGTTTCGACAGGTTACATTAAAGACCCAATGAATAAAAACTTCTTCTTTAGGGGCAACGTTTTCAGCTACCATGGTTTTAGCGGGGGTCCAGTAATTTCAAACAATAAACTTATTGGTATTAATAAATTATATGGAGGTGTTTATATGAATACGAAATCCCCCCAATTAAATTATTATACGGATGAATTTGCAGAATTTACCAAAGCATATAAGATCATTCCACTTCTTAAAGATTTGGAGAAAAGATTTCCTAAAAGTGCCGCAGAAACTGCAAAAATAAAACTTACTTCTCTACCTTTATCTTTAGTTCTTACGGGAGGTACTTGTAATTAATTCACACATGTCTTTCGTCAGCTACTCTTTTGTAAGAAAAATTGTATATAAGTCAAACGCAATTTCTACGGCTTCTCTTTATACAATTCAAAGTTTTTCGTTAGACAGTTTGAACTTTACTTTGCTACCAAAGTAAAATTATAGAGACTCTTTCTCCAGACACCATATTAGTTACTACGAATCATTCTGAAATTTAAAATCGAAATCCAATCACCACTCCCAATGCCATGATCAATAGTATAAAAATGACTAAATGCACCTTCACTGCCTTATCAGAAGTACTGTCCTTTACTCCAAAAAACTTCCTGTATCCCCGGATTATCTTTCTCATTAAGGTGCAAGTAACTTACTTTAGAAATGAGAAACAAGTGTGTTTCCACACCTTTTATAATTACAAGGATTCAACTCTTCCGAGAAAATCCGATAATTTGATTTTAAAAAACTTACAAAGTGCGGAAAGTGTGCTTACGGAGAGATTGGCCTTTGCAGTTTCAATACGGCCAATATGAATATTTGTTTCGTTATAAACCTCTTCTTGCGAGAGTTCATTTTCGTCCCGCAATTCCTTAATAACTAAGGCTATTTTTTGCAATAATTTGGTATCTCTTATCTGCCCCATTTAATGATCTCAAGTTGGGGAGAAAGATTTTTTTGGTTAATGACGAATATGTCAGTATTTTAGTTTTTGATTGAATACAAATTAGCTTATACGATTGATAATAAAATAAGTTTAATGAAATAATTTAGCGATACTTCAATAAATACTTGAAGCATTCGCTTTGAGTCTCGTCGCAGAAACTGGGAATTTCAAGAACACGAGACGATAAGTGAAAAGCCCTTCTCTATATTATTATATAGGGTTGGGCTCACTTGTTGTGATTGTGTTCGGCCTTCCGAAAGGAAGGTGGGCCCCCAGTCCCATGCGGCAATTACACGGTGAGCCTAACCCTATAGTTTTTTATGCTTGTTAATCTTTGTTCAATGAATATTCATCGGAAAAAATTTACAATTGTCAAACTGCAATTACTCATTGCAGCACTTCTGTTTTCATTTTCTTCATACAGTCAACCAAAACCATTACAAATAGGAGATACCCTTCCCACCGCAGCATGGCAATCTTTGTCCTGTTTCCGGGAATCACAGGAAACTGGTAACCGCCAACTGCCAACTGCAAACCGCTTACTCCTCCTCGATTTCTTCGCCACCTGGTGCGGTTCCTGTTACAAAAGATTTCCTCACCTCGATTCGCTTCAGCGGGAATTAGGCGATTCACTTACTGTAATACTGGTAAACACTGTTTCCGCAAGAGAAGATGCTGCCAAAGTCGTCAGCTTCTTTACAAAAAGAAAAAATCCAATCGGGTTGCCCTATCAATTCCGCTTTATATTGAATGACTCGGTATTCAATAAACTTTTTCCGCATGTTCTTATACCGCATTATGTCTGGATATACAACGATCGCTTTATAGCAGCTACCGGTCCTGAATGGATTACCGCATCCAATGTTAGAAATGTTTTATCGGGTATCCCCGTTCATTGGGAAATCAAAAACGATTCCCTGCAGTTTGAAAAAAGAAAACGCTTAACCAACAAATAAAACCAATATGAAAATTCAGTACATCAACCGAACGCTCCACTTGCTGCAAACACATTTCGCCCAAAAACCCAAAAACCCGGTGTAGAAAACCCTGAGCTTGACGAAGGGTCATCCAGGCTTTCTTTCTCCAACTGGCTTTTACTTCTAATGACAGGAACTGCAAACTGGCAACTGGTAACCGGGAACTGCAAACTGCCAATTGCCAACTGACCAATATGACCAATTTGACTCATTGACCAACTGACTCCCGACTCATAACTCATAACTCTAAACTCTCAACTCTAAACTCTCAACTCAACAAAAACTTACTGCAATGAAAAAAATACTTTATTGTCTGGCAATAGCGCTTTGTCCCGTGCTCGTCGCTTGCCAATCCATTACCATCAATGGAAAAATTATTGACGAAGATGGAAAACCTGTTCCCAATGCAACCATAACCATTAAACAATCAAACAAAAAAACAATCAGCGACCAGCATGGTCTTTTCACGATTCACAATTCACTATTGACCGACACTCTTGTTATTACCGCCGTTGGCTATGAAACCACCGAAGAACCTAACAATGTTCGTGGACTGATAACGATAATACTTCGCAAAAGAACCACAGTGCTTCAGGAAGTAATTGTGAACACCGGTTATCAGTTCCTTTCCAAAGAACGTATTACCGGCTCCTTCGAAAAAATTGACAACGCTTCAATAAATTTGCAGGCTTCAGCCGATATTATCAGTCGCCTCGAAGGAACAAGTGGTATTTTATTTGACAAAAATTCGCAGCGTCCTCCCATCACCATCCGGGGATTGAGCAGCATCAATGGTCCCAAAGATCCCCTCATAGTAGTGGATGATTTTCCCTACGAAGGCGATTTGGGCAGCATCAATCCAAACGACGTGGAAAGTGTTACTATTTTAAAAGATGCCGCCGCCGCTTCCATCTGGGGCACCCGTGCCGGCAACGGAGTGATAGTGATCACAACCAAAAAAGCAAAATTCAATCAACCCTTTCGTATTTCCGTTTCTTCCGCTTTATCTGTTTCGCCAGAACCGGATTTGTTTGCATTGAACTGGATGTCTTCTTCGGACTATATCGGAATGGAAAATTTTTTGTTCTCAAACGGCTATCGTTTTTCCGATACTTCCAATACCAACAGGCCAGCGTTCACTCCCGTATATGAAATTCTTTTTAAACAAAGAAACGGGCAATTATCGGCAGCAGATGCAGAGGCACAGATAGACGCATTAAAAAACATTGATGTAAGAAACGATATGAAAAAATATTTATACCATGCTGCATTCAATCAGCAATACGCATTGAATTTTTCAGGCGGGGCAAAGAATGTAGCTTATAATTTTTCTGCCGGGTTGGACGATAATCTTTCCGAATTGGGAGCATTATACCGAAGGCTATCGTTGAGATCGGGTAATGTTTTTTCGCCTTTAAAGAATTTAAGGGTCACGCTAAACATTGAACTTTCAGAGGGAAGGTCGGAGAGTGGCCGCCCTTCTTATCAGGCTGTTACTTATAATGGAAGCAGCATATACCCATATGCGCAACTGGCGGATGCCAATGGTAACCCTCTGTCAATTGTAAAATCATTACGCCAACCTTATAAGGATACTGCCGGTGCGGGCAAATTATTGGACTGGAATTATTACCCCCTGGATGATTATAAACATACTCAAACCACAACTATAATAGATCACTGGCTGGCAAACCTCGGCTTGCAATATAGTTTTCTCAACAATTTTGAATTCGTTTTCAAATACCAGTTGGAAAAACAAAGTTCGTCAGGCAATACATTGAATGATGTCAATAGTTATGCAGCAAGAGATCTGATTAATCGCTTTTCTCAATTGAATAGAACCACCGGTGTAGTCAAATATATTGTTCCTTACGGCGATATTCTTTATCAGTCGGGTGCTGCCATACTTTCTCAGAATCTCAGGGGCCAGCTTAATTACAATAAAGTTTGGTCTGGCAATAAGATTGCAGCCATTGCCGGCGCTGAACTTAGAGAAATAAAAAATACAAGCGATGCAAATACCATTTACGGTTATGACCATGATCATCTCTCCGTTAGCAACCTTGATTTTGTAAATACATATCCTTCATTTCTGAATGGCGCTGCATTGACGATTCCAAACGGGCTTTCATTTAGTGAACAACTGAATCATTTTATTTCAGCTTATGCCAACGGCGCCTATACTTATGCAGAAAAATATACTGTTTCAGCAAGTCTCCGCAAAGATGCTTCCAACCTTTTTGGAGTAAATACGAATGACAAATGGAATATGCTTTGGTCGGCCGGTGCATCCTGGGATCTTGCCGCCGAACAGTTTTATAAACTCAAATGGCTTCCCTTGTTGAAATTAAGAACAACGATTGGCTATAGCGGCAATGTAGATCAAAGCAAGTCCGCTGTCACTACCTTGAGTTATGCTCCCAATACGGCGCCTAATACAAATCTTCCTTTTGCATTGGTGTCTCAGTTTCCCAATCCTGATTTGCGTTGGGAAAAAGTAAGAATGATAAACATTGCCTTTGATTTTGCCCTTGTAAACAATCGCATTTCGGGAAGCCTCGAATACTTTAATAAAAAAGCATTGGATCTGTTTGGGGCTGTTCCACTCGATCAAACTACCGGCATTGGTTCATCTTCACTCACAAAAAATGTCGCTTCAATGCAGGGTCATGGAATGGAACTGAATATTACCTCAAAAAATATTGACCGTGTTTTTAAATGGAATACGCAGGTAGTATTCACTTATTATAAAGACAGGATAACAGATTATTACATCACAACCACTTCAGGTAGCAATTATATCAGTGATGGAAATGTTATTACGCCTCTCGTTGGAAAACCTGTTTATTCGGTACTCAGTTATCCCTGGGCAGGACTTGATCCGCTTACGGGTAATCCGCAGGGATATGTGAATGGTCAGGTAAGCAGCGATTATAATGCACTTACAGGAAGCCAGTTTCTTATCGGCAACCTCGTATATAATGGCCCGGCATTGCCGCCTTTTTACGGATCAGTTATCAATGACTTTTCATGGAAGAATGTTTCACTCTCTTTTAGTTTGTTGTATAAGTTCGGCAATTACTTCAGGAAGCAATCCGTAAACTATAGCCAGTTGTTTACATATGGAGTCGGTAATGCTGATTTTGCAGATCGTTGGCAAAAAACCGGCGATGAGAAGATTACCAATGTTCCTTCGATGATTTATCCGGCCTCGGGATTGAGAGATCAGTTCTATACACAATCGGAAATCCTTGCAGCAAAAGGAGGATTGCTTCGGTTGAAATTCATTAATCTCAGTTATGAATTTCCACAGTCGCTTTTGAAGAAGACTAAAGTTCAGGCCTTTCGCCTCTATGCTATTGCAGACAATCTCGGTTTACTCTGGCGGGCAAATTCCTCGGACATCGATCCTGATTATCCCGCCGGCCTTCCGCCTTTAAAAACATTTACGTTCGGATGCAAACTTGATTTTTGAAAACCGCCTTACTTAAATCCTCCCTCTCCCGGAGGGGGAGGGTTGGGGTGAGGTCAAAACAACAAACAATGAAAAAACTAATTCTTTCCATATTCGTAATAAGCAGCCTCGCTTCATGCAAAAAATTTTTGGATGCAAAGCCCGATGCAAGCCTCGTCATCCCTTCGGGGCTGGATGATTTGCAAAAACTGCTCGATAATAACTCGTACATGAATACAATAGGAGGAGGATCAGGCGAGGCCAGTGCCGATAATTATTATCTCACCTATACGGATTGGAATTCTCTGAGCGACGGCGGCAGGAATTTATATACATGGGGCGATGAAATATTTTTTGACCTGTTGAATAATGAATGGGCAGGTAATTATAATACAGTGAACAGGGCGAATATCGTTTTGGATTATTTGAATAAGGTTCCGGTAGATGCTGCCCAAACCGAAGAATATAATAATGTAAAAGGCTCCGCCTTGTTATTTAGGGCCAAGGCCTTTTATCATTTGACACAAACTTTTTGCAAAGCTTGGGATGCAACCACCGCACAGAATGATCTTGGAATTTGTTTGAGATTGGATCCTGATTTTAATACTCCTTCTGTAAGAGCTTCTTTAAAGGATTCCTATGATCAGTTATTGAACGATCTCAAAGAAGCTTGCCGGTTGTTACCGGTAACACCACAATATAAAACCCGCCCCTCAAAGCCTGCAGCTTACGGCTTGCTGTCCAGGACATACCTCGCCATGCGCAATTATACACAGGCGAAATTATACGCCGATTCCTGTTTGCAATGGTACAGTTCATTGATGAATTATAATAATGACGCTTCTATATCGGCTACCGCTTCTTTCCCTTTTTCTTTATTCAATTCAGAAACGATTTGGTACACGACGAGTAATACGCCTTCTCCGCTTTCGCAAAGCAAAGCCAAAGTGGATTCTTTATTATACACTTCCTATGATGCAAATGATCTTCGAAGGTCTTTGTTTTTCAAGCTCAATTCGGATGGCTCTCATGCTTTCAAAGGAAGCTACACACATAATGCTGCTTTATTTACAGGAATTGCAACGGACGAAATATATCTGATCCGTGCAGAATGTAATGCAAGGTTGGGAAATACTTCGGAAGCGCTGGATGATTTGAACGCTGTAATATCGAAGCGATGGAAAACAAATACGTTTGTTCCTTTTACGGCTGTTGATGCGCAGGATGCATTGAATAAAATTTTATCGGAACGCCGTAAAGAACTTTTGTTTAGAGATATAAGATGGTCCGATATAAAAAGATTGAATAAAGAAGGAGCGAATATCACAATTACAAGGAATCTGAACAATCAGGTTTATGAATTACCTCCTGCTGATAATCGGTATGCACTGCCTTTACCAAAGAAAGTAATTGATTTAACCGGTATACCGCAAAATCCCAGGTAAAAAGAAGACCGGCTATGCCGGTCTTCTTCGCATCATTTGCTTGATGTTCTTAATGTGAGATAGGAAAAATTCTCCGGGTGATCCGCCGGGCTTCCTGTTGTCGAAAAATTGGGCTTCCAGTAACTGTCGTCTTCAGGATGTCCGTTATCGTTCAGCGGTGCAAGAACGGTGCATACCACTTCATTGTCGCTGCAATCGTTTTCAGGCGGCATCTGTCCGATATATTCATATTCGGAAACGTCACCCTGTTGATTGTCGGTGCCGATGAAATGAAAATAGCCTGTACTCGGGCTAGTTTTTGTAACAGTGACATGCTGTTTTGTAGTAAATGCAGCCAAGCCAACAGCAATGATCACTGCAATTGATGCAATCAAATACTTTTTCATAAATAAAATTTTTGAACAAAAAATATTGCCTACTCTTTTATACAGGTTTTCAGCTTCGCCTGTTCTTTTGCAAAAGATTCGTTTAAAATATTTTCATTTCTCTTCGTGCAATTCGTGTCAAAAAAAAGAGCAGTCCGGCTGCTTTCGCATCCGTCTGCTCTGTAACAATCAGGGGTGTAAAAAACTTTATCATACCGGTTCATTTTTCACCCCTGTCGTTTACCGGAATATTCTTTACTAAAGTTCGTATCCCGGCAGCCAGGTATCCAAATCATTCATTTGCGAAATCGTATGTATTTGTTGCGAAAACGTCCGCCTGCTTATTGGTTTCTTATAGCGGAAGGAGAGTAGTGAAAATAGTTCCTGAAGGCATGGCTGAATTTTTCATGACTTTTATACCCGCAGTTCAGGGCAATTTCTTTTATAGGCTTATTGGTTTCTTCTAATAATTTCTTGCCTGCTTCCATCCTCTTTTTTATTACATAGCGGTGAATACTGTATCCCGTCAGTTGCTTAAAGCAATAACACAATTTCGTACGGTCCAATTGCAGCTGTTTCATCAATGTCCTGATCCGGTAATCCGATCCGGGATTTTTCTGCATTTGCTCCAATAATATATGCAATTGTTCCAGTTCCTGTACTGATAAACGTGGTTGTATTCTTTCTTTCATTATAAAGCAGATCAATCACCCCTGATCGCTTTCCAATGAATAATGTTTTATTACAAACTGCCAACTGCCCATTGCCTATTCACTCCCGACTCCCGACTCCCCTCTCACTCTCTCACGGCACAAACATCCCATGCCTGATCGCATACACCACTACTCCCGCCATATTCTTTGATCCTGTTTTTTCAAGTATGATAGCTCTGTATTTTTCTACGGTCCGGTACGTAAGACTCGTCTTATCTGCTATTTCTTTACTCGCATATTGCTCGCAGATTAGTTTGATGATCTCAGTTTCTTTTTCCGTGAATTCAATCTTTGGTTGTCTCGAAAGCACATGGGTGGTACTGATCATTTTGGCCATTCGCATAGTAGTGGCATTGCAGAAATAATTCCGGCCCTCATACACTTCCTTTATAGCAGTATAAAGTTCCTCCCGGCTGCTGCTTTTCAAAAGGTAGCCGTCGGCCCCCGCTTCCAGCATGTCTTTGATAAAATGGTCATCTCCATACATCGTCAGTGCTAATATGCCCATTGCAGGAAATTCCTCTTTCAGGATTTTTGTCGCTTCAATGCCGTTCATCACCGGCATTTCTATATCCGTAATAACAATATCCGGTTGTTCCTGTCTTACTATTTTCAGCAAATCTTTGCCATCGTAGGCCTCCCCGCTTACCTTCAACCCTTGCTGTTGTTCTATCAGCAGATGAAAGCCTGACAGGTATATGGGCATGTCATCAGCTATCACGATTCGTATCATATTCTTTCTGGTTCTTTATTAATGGAATTTCAAAAAAATATTCAGCCCCGGTCTCTTTAAAAGAATTATATTTTATAGTGCCGCCCAGCATGGCGACTCTGTTTTGCAGGCTGCTTAATCCCAATCCATCGCTTTTTTCAGAACTGCTATTTTGGATTCCCCTTCCGTTATCTTTATAATAGATATATATTTTTCTTTTTCGTTCCAATAACTGTACAAATAGTTCGGTAGCGCCGGAATGTTTTATTGTATTATGTACCAGTTCCTGGATAATTCGGTATATCTGCAACGAACTATTTATAAAAATAGAACTTCTGATATGATAGTCCAGCTTCATTTGAATAGAATTTACGCCCCGGTATTGTTCAAAAAAATCAGATAAGGCAGTTTCAAGTCCTTTACTAACGATTACCCTCGGCGTAAGATTTCTGGCAATGCCGCCAAACCGTTCATTCAGTTTGGAAATATTCTCAATAGCTTTTTCTATATATTGGCGGTCTTCTTCGCTGGCGCCCTGCGCAGATTCAATCAGGATTTTGATAAGCGCAAGCAAAGGCCCCAATTCATCATGAAGGTCATGTGCCATGCGGGTTCGTTCCCGTTCCAGGATGTCGATCTCTAAAAGAAAATTCCTTTTGAGCATCCGGAAATGCCTGCGATGATTGCGGAGCATTATCCAGCTGAAATAAATGATAAAGCCTCCGATGACAATGGCCGCAATTAATACCGCAGTAAATATTCTCGTTTCATTGGTATCCATATAGTGGCTAAGGCAAATAGCAGGTTGGTTAATAAATTTATATAGGAAAGGATTTCATAAACCCTGGTACGGAATTCATTGGTCTCGTTCAGGCCGTATATCCAGAATGCTTCAATCAGTATCGCATATATAAAATAAATGATCATTCCCAGGCAGGCCAGGAATATGGAATTGCGCAGCAGCAGGCCCGGCGCTTTAAAAATTACTCGGTTCAGCATATGAATGCTCATCAGCACAATAAGGACCGAATGTTCAATGGTAAAATGGGAATTGAACGAATGGAACTTCTTAATGAAAAAATTTTCCGTTGCCCAGCTCGTAATGAATAATACCTGCAACAGGTAATACAATCGCTGGTTCCGTTCAAATAATTGCCATCTTTTAAATTGCCAGGTGATCAGTAATGCTTCAGCTAATGAGTAAAGATTATAATTAAGGTAATTCGGATGCCCTGTTTTCAGAATGATGATGCTGGCTATCTCATTGAGTAATCCCATCCACAGCAGGTATAAAAAAGGGAAATAGGCCGGGTCTGCTATGCGCACTTTCACCAGGCCTATTATGGCGCCGATACTTATTGATAAACTAAAAACAGCATTTAATTCAAAATTCATGAACACATAGGATTTAACTGTTCAATGGCGAATCGCCGGGGCATATCGGCGGACACCGGTTTCCGTTTTCTATAATGTAACCGTCATCATCTTCCGGGTCGTTGGATGCTGCGGCGCCGGATGAAGGTAATATATCATTTCCATTTGCATCCACACCTACAATAATGGCATGCACTTTTAAATCTTCACTCATTCCGTAATAGATCCTTATTCCTTCACAGCCGCTTTCAGCTAATACAGCATCAAATACCGTTCTGTCGAATGCTTCAGATAGTGCAAGAATTGCCTGGTTTTGAAATTCTGGCTTTAAAATATTTTCCCGTTGGCTGCGATACAAACTCGTCATAGCGATCGCAGTAGGAAGAGAGATAAATTGGCTCATAATGATATTGTTTTAATGAACTGCTAAATTCAGTACAAGCCATTTCCCGGGCAATCCGTTTTACCGGATATAGAAAGGTGTGGAAACACACCGCCTTTCCGGGTACTACTACCTGTTATTAATCATCTCCCCGGAAAGTACTATTCCGTAAACACAATGTATCAGGGGTAATTTTTGAGTTGATTTCTTAAATAAGCTTTTCAAATTTTGATGAAGTAAAAACCATCCCTATGAACAAAATCCCGCATCGCATCTTCATTTATCCGAAAGATGTAGAAAACATTTCCGGCCGCTGTTTGAGAACCTGCCGCACCATTCTTCAGAAAATAAGGATACACTATAAAAAGAAACCCTCCGATCCCGTCACCATCAAAGAATTCTGCGAATTCATGAACATCAAAGAAGAATTGATAAAAGATTTTTTGATTGATTAATCAGCTAGTAATTGCTGAGACAACTTAGAGATGTTTGCATTGTATATAATAATTTTCCATTGCTAAGCAATCTTATGCTGAAGTTAGTTGGCAGCCCGTCCCGATTCTTATCGGGATCCCCGCCAACTTTCAAAAACGATCATAATTTTTCATCGTCATTGCGAAGCGACAAACACGAGTTTCATTGTGAGCAAGTCTTTATTGTCGCTGAAGCAATCTGTTCTTTTAGCAGAGTCTTCACAAAGTCCCCACTTTAGAGGGATTTAGGGGGCATCTGTGTCCCCGCCGTGTCTTCGCTCATGGACTTGTGCAAGGGCGGCGAGAACACGACGTACTCAGATATAATAGCAATACAGAAAAATCTATCAAAAAATTGTTGGAAATGGGAAACGGTTTATGGCATATCAGATTATTCGCAAATAATAACTCCAAAACCAAACACAATTATTAAGCAGGTTAAATAAAGCGGTAGAAGCTAAAGACAGAGTAAGAAACAAGCGGCATGAAGTATGGGAAGGTTCTTTAATTGAAAGCACTGCCGGACGCCAACTTTGTAAAACAGAAACTGGATTATATCCATGATAACCCGGTGAGAGGGAAATGGAATTTGGCAAAGACACCGGCAGATTGTGAACATAGTTCTGCTCGATTTTATAAGTGCGGAGAACATGCCGCATATACAATCACAGGTTATTTTGAATTGGAAGATATGAGATTTAACAAAATCAGTTTTATAAATGACGCCGAGTCCACGGTAGCTATACAGTAGATTGAAGATTTATCAGGTGAGACCTGGGAACAAACATTCCTTAAGATACTTTATTGCTTCATAATTTTTTTGGTAAATATCCGGGATCCTGTTGCATCAAACATGCTAACCTGGTACAATCCCGATGCCCAGTTCTCTGCTGAAATTATAATGCCGGTACCGCTTTGAGAAACAGCCTGTCGGTATATTATTCTTCCGGCCATATCTGTTACAGATAAGCTGCCATTTTTTAATGATTGGTTTTCACAATAGATCGTTAGTTCATTATGAAGAATAGTAGGGTAAACCAATATATTATTTTCTGTTGCAGTAATTACAAGCCGGACCGGTGAATATGAAAAATTACCATCAATGTCTATCTGTTTAATACGATAATAATTTTTTGATGCAAGCGGGCCAGTATGGGTAAACTGGTACCTGTGGCTCGGAGAAGCTGCTACCTGTCCGATCTTAGTATAACGAATCCCATCTGTTGAGTACTCGGGTTCAAAATGATCATTGTTGCTTTCATCTTCTGTTCGCCATTTGAGTTCAACAGCGCCGGCAATAAGGGAAGCTGAAAAGTCCAGGAATTTTAATGGTAAAACAGTGCCGGCAGATCCGTTTCGATATACATACAGTTTATTACTAAAGGATGCGTCGCTGATCACTGCAATATCATTATTTCCATCGTTGTCAAGATCAACAATCCTTGCCGCCTGGAAACGTGGTGTTCCTCCGGGTGTGTATTTAACCTCCGACAGCAGGCTGGAAGTACTGATGCTGCCGGTAAGCCCTGCATTCGGGAAAATGGAAAACCCATTGGTGTTGTCGTAGGTTGAAACAACAATATCTGGTTTGCCATCTCCATTTAAGTCCCCGGCATCAGTGCTGTATCCGGTACCGCTGCTTCGGGCAAAGGCAACTGAAGAAGTATTAAAAGAAATTGTTCCGGTGCTGGTATTGGTGTTTTGATGAATATTGACACTGGTCGTGGACACTCCGTTAACAATAATATCAAGCAAACCATCCGAATTAATATCTGCAAGGCGTCCCGACGCAGCAACAATTGAATTTAACCCCCCATTTGTAGTATTGTAGGAAAGAGTGCCGGGAGATGATTGGTTTAAGATCACATCGGCTGCATTGGTGGTGCTGGGCAAACCGATACCGATAATGTCGGCAATCGAATTATTATCTACATCGCCTAAAAGCAATGAACGGAAGTTATTTCTGGTAGTGAATGCGGATTGTTCTGCAAATGTAGGAGAGTTCATATTGCTGGAAGTATTCAATAAAACGATCATTTTGTAATCTTCACCGATCACAATATCATTTTTCCCGTCCTTATCAATATCTGTAATAGCTACATCCTCTGCATAAGTGGTGGAAGTTAGTTGTGTCGGGCCTGTTTCTGTTCCAAAATATGGACTTGATCCGGTAGCATTATTCAGCCAATAAGAGTAATAATATTTTCCGGTTCCTGAATTGTATTGGATGGCAATAATATCAGCATATCCATCTGCATTAAGGTCGCCGGTATTGATAGACATTAGCCGGTTTGTACTGCCGCTTAGAGTCAGCGTTTGTACGTTCGACATTGAAATAGCTGAAAGGGTAGATGCATTTCTCCAGCAATATATAGTTGCACCGGAATTTTTTCCGCCGGTCAGAATATCAGTTTTCCCGTCAAGGTCAAAATCAGTTAGCACCATTTTTCCATAACTATCCACATTGCTGCTGCCATAACTGGATTGGGAAAAAGTGCCTGTGGTAATGGTGGAAGTATTGTAAGACTGAGGTAAAAAATATTTTCCGCTGGAACACCAGAGTTTGCTTGTGGTGTTGAAAACGCTGATCTGACTGTAGCTGGCGCCGTGAGGAACCGTCGCCATAAGTTGGGTAGCTGATGCCGAAATTACAGATGCTTTTGCCGGTCCGAAAAAGACAATATTATTTGCAGGAGTGGGATCAAAATTGTTTCCGTTAATGGTAACAGTCATCCCGGTATGACTGATCATAGGTGAAAACGAACTAATGGAGGGTACCTGTGCCTGTGTCTGAACAGAAAATTTTAAAAGCAACAATATTGCTCCTGTAATACAAACGACAACTTTGGAATAAGAGAAAGATAGAATTGAATCAAATGACCAGTACAACTGTTTCATATAATTGGATTTTTTGAATCGGCGTTCAAAGGGATGGAACTATAAAAACATTTTTTTCAGGTATTTATTGTATTGTATTACTGTACACTACGATCATCATAGTTTGAAAATACTGAAAGCAGAATTTTGTGCAAAAGATTGTCTGAAAGAAAATTATATATAACATGGAGTTCTGTGATAAGAATAAATGCTAATCAATTTATTGACAATTATCAAATAATTTGCATACCACGTTTTTTTAATTATTTTGACAAATCGTCAGCTCTGAGCTATGCGATCGGTTTCAAACCGTTGCTCCGCCAAACTTTTTGCAGCCATCGTTACTCAACAAATAAAAATCCTCTTAATCTTTTCATCCACCCAAATCCACGCCGGTCCCGACCTGTCCCGGTATTTTCGGGAACTAATTCGGGATTCAGACAATTTCACTTCATAGCAAAAGAAAAACCCTGCCTCACAGCAGGGTTTTCGTAAGTCTCCCTTTAGGGGGATTTAGGGGGTCTCCGCCACTTAACTATTCGCTTCAATAACAGCGACACACAAAAACTAACCACAGCCCCCAATGTGGCCAGCACCACCGTCTTCAATAAATCACCGGTCGTAATATTTGCAAAAATGATCGCAAGCGTTCCCACCGCCGTTCCCATCTTTGTTCCCGTCGTAAATGTCTGATCACTCATCTTTTTACTTTTGATTTTTGCATTTTGAATTTTTTAAAAGAAACTCCTTCCCCGGATTGTAGACACAATGAAGAAGGAGTTTTGGTTTTCATAGGCTGCAATTCATCATTCATCATTCATAACTCTGAACTCAGAATCGCCAACTACTTATCGTTCTTCACTGCTGTCTGGCTCACGGCTCCCATTACACCACCGGCTACTGTCAGGTATCCTGCTAATTTCACTAGCACTGCTGGTAATGCCACAGGCGCAGCAAGAATAGTTCCCGCTATCGCTGCTATGGCTACACCTGCATTCCTCAGCTTTTGAAAAAACTTCGGAGTGGGTTTTTGCATTCTCGTCGTCACCGTATTCACTGCTTGTTTTACTCTCATCATTTTTAATTTGAATGATTAATCAATGATTGTTTTCGATCTTTCAGATTGTTCGGAAGTCTCCCCTTTAGGGGAGATTTAGAGGGGTTTCTTTTGAATGACTAATACAACTTTCTCTTCTCTCTCCATCACCGGGTAGATCAGATCTTTCAATTTCCCTAATGCTTTTCTTGATTCACCGCCTTGTCCCGCAGCGATCAGATAAGAAACCGGGGCAATACAGCCTTTCAGTTCTGTCAACGCATTATTAGCAGGATGTATCAGGATGAGTTCTCGTCCCGGCACATGCATCACTTGAAAATGCAGACCGAAGTGAAGGCTGTATCTTTTTTCAAGTTCATACTCGCCTTCCGGTATACACGACACTTGGGAATGATTGTCTTTCCATGGCAACTCGATCGTTGCACATAATTTATTTCCGTTCAGGAAAAGATCCCCGTTCGTTCCGTTGGGGTAATACGTTCTTTGAAGCTCCAGTTTCATTTTCTTAGGGTTTTAATTGTTCTTCGAACAATTTGAGTCCTCGTAAGTCTCCCCTTTAGGGGAGATTTAGAGGGGTTCTACGTTCCGCTCACTTCCACCAATTGCAGCGCATTGAATGCACCGTTCTTCAGTGAATACTTTGTTCCGTTTACATCCTGGTAGAATTCTACTCCCAATGCAAGGAACAAAGGATGCGTGTTGTTTGAAGTTACAGCATTGGTCAGGTTGATAGCTGCAGTGGCATTGCTATCCCACGGCAACAGGTCCGTACTCTGCGTATCCACTTCAAAAGTTTCCGCATCAAAATCAATGGCTGCACCCGCAGAAATGATTTTGAAATGCGTGGTACCTGATGGCGCTGCGATCATGTTCACGGGAATAAAAGAAGCAAGATCAACCTTCAATTGTCCCGCAACACGATCAATCGTTGCAGTATGAGGTGCATACAAGGTTGCTCCTAACTTTCCATTGATGTTAAAATCAAATCCTGACAACAACTCAACATCACCGCCGGAAACCCTGCGGGCGCCTCTCGGATTTACCGTATCGGATTTAACCACCTTCATCAATTCTTTGGTCAATCGTCCGGTTACTCTTGAATCGCTGCTGTTCTGGATTACATTCCGCAATGCATTCCGCAGCACTTTACCCGCAGCCCCGGCTCTTCCGAATTCAGCGCCGTTCTCACGGGTTCTCTGAAATGCAGGATCGCTGGCGATCCGTTTTCCATCTACTCCGCCTTTTCCTCTCATCATATACCCATCACCCGATTTGTAAAAAGTGATGTTACCTGATGTTCCCTGCACTGGCAGGATTCCTTTTTGTTTAGGCATCGTTCACATTTTTTATATCCCCCTCCCGAGTGCTTGTCCCGACAAAGTCGGGAGGGTAGGGGGAGGTTATTAAATCGAAATGTTTAAAGGCACATTTCATCAGGCCCGCATGATGCAACAATTTCTTATCGGAGCTCTTCAACAAAAAATCATGGCACACTACATGCTTTATCAATTGATAACACAAGAATAAAATGGAAAAAAAATTATCAGAAATCAACCGGCCGCTTTTTCACTTTTTTGCACGGTTATGTACTTTTTTGCCGCAGCTTTCTCTGCATATATGATCGGCGCCACCGTTCCAAACAGAGACACCGTTACCAATATATCTGACAGACAATTCAAAATTGGATGAGAAAGAAAAACGTTTGCATAGCTGTTTCAGAACTTATTTTTTCACCTGTATAGCTATTTTAGGACTAGACATGAAGTATAGATGGAGTATAGATACTCCCTGTCTGCTCCCTATATAGTAGCACCTGAGTAGCACTTTTTAGTAATTCTACCCGTTTTTCGAAGTTTTACGATAAGGTCAGGTCTAAGATGCGTTTGTATTCCTTTTACGAAAAATCCGATATCAATTGAGGATACATTGATTCTATTTACTGCGTACCGGGCACTTGTTGGTGAATATGCCAAACATAAAAAACTGGTTCGCATTACCTGGCCGGTTTGGTTTTATGTGGCTGTGACCGGTGTGATTGTGTATTGGATGATCAGTCCGTATTATGGGCATGGAAATTAAACGATCAAAATCCCAATTCTTTCACCGGGTCCCAAAACAGTTTCTCAAAATCCACTACTTTATCATTCTTTACTTTAATGCCTTCTTTTTTCAATAGCTTTTCCATCAGGCCGGGAGGAGAAAAATGATGCTTGCCCGTAAGCAATCCCATACGATTTACTACCCGATGAGCTGGTACTTTTGGTCTCACTCTTCCGCTGCCATTCATCGCCCAGCCTACCATTCTTGCCGAGAGTTTAGTTCCCAAACAGGCAGCTATCGCACCATAAGAAGTTACTCTTCCTTTCGGAATTTGCCTTGCCACATCATATACCAACTCAAAAAAGCTTTCATCTTTTTTT
>DASZXQ010000123.1:0-3342 GCA_035545755.1 Chitinophagaceae bacterium
TTTACCAGCTCATGACCGGGACTTCTAAACCCACGGATAGGGAAATCCTCAATAGTTGCCTTCCCCTGATTTACACCTATTCGACAGTGGTTACAACAGCTACTTATAACCAGATGAAAGCATCCGGATCTCTTCGTTACATTCAAAATGAAACCATCACTAATTCACTCCGCAATTATTATGAAGTGATAGTGCCGGATATTAGCAGTAATAATAATTACGAGTCAAATTACTATAACAATTATATTGATCCTTTTGTAATAAAACATTTTCGCATACAGGATATTGACTATGTTGGAGATTCTGTAAAAACAAAGGACCCGGTTATCCTAAACAGAACCAGCCAGACAGACCAGGAGTTACTTAATATTATTGAAGGTTACGCTGTTGGTCATAGAACTATTCTCGAACGCATTACCATACCTACACAAAAGAGAGTAACCAAACTTATTGAACTGATGAAAAAAGAATATCATCTCCAATAAAATATTTATGGAAGTACATCATCACACCCACCCGGACAACCCCGATATGCATCGGGGCAGGAAAAAATTTACTCACTATCTCTGGGAATTTCTCATGTTGTTCCTTGCGGTGTTCTGCGGATTCCTGGCAGAAAACGAACGGGAACATTTGGTAGAAAACAAAAGAGAAAAAGAATACATCATATCGTATGTTGAGGACCTGAAACAGGATACCGCAGAACTCAGTCAGATCATCAGTGTGGTTGATCAAAAGCTTTTATTCCGGGATAGCCTTCTCAAAGAATTATCCAACCCCTCGGTGTTCAGCAATTCTTCAAAAGCTTATTATTACTTAGTGGCGAGTTTCCATTTTCCTGATTTCATTTATAACGACCGTACCATTCAGCAATTAAAAAACAGCGGCGGCATGCGGTTGATCAGAAACAAAACTGTTTCCGATAGTATGATGGATTATGATTCTTATGTACGAACACTCTTTATTCACCAGGAAATGATGAATGATCTTTCTTTGAATTTTGGCAAGCTGAATAACCGGCTTTTTCAAAAACGTCTGCTGGATACAGCCAATAAGGGATCGGACATAAAACCAATTCCATTGCTATCGTCCAGTAAAACCGACCTGGAAGAATTTTATAACAATATGTCCGATCAGCGGGCGGGATTTGTTCGTTTGAAATTTTTAGATACCGAACTACTGGCAAAAGCCACCAGGTTTATTGCGTTTATCAAAAAAGAATATCGCCTGAAATAAATTAAAATATTATGAAAAATCTATTACTGCTTGTTGTAGTGCTATTTACTCATAACCTAAATGCGCAAACTAATATTAATGACAAACAAGCTGTGCTTGAAAAAGTAAGTAGATTTTTTAAAGCCCTCGAAAAAAAAGATACAACACTGTACAAAAGTATCGCATTCACCAATAGCAAGATCTGGGTTTCAAGAAATAAACCAGATTCGTTACAAACAGAAATGCGATATATCAGTGATGATATTGCACATTTGCCTTTGATGAAAGAGGCGATTGAAGAACGGCCTTTAAAAACAGAAATTAATGTGCATGGAAATTTTGCCGTTGTCTGGGCGCCTTATACATTAAGTTTGAGCGGGAAATTTTCACATTGTGGTATTGATGTATTTACCTTATTGAAGACGGCTGACGGGTGGAAAATTGTCTCCTGTGTTTATTCGGTAGAGCCGCAGGGCTGTGATGCCATCAGGAAAGAGTATCATTTTAAATAGCGTATGATGAAAAAGTTTTTTTTATTTACTATTACCTGCTTTGTCTGCCAATATATTTTTTGCCAGCCAATACCGGACAGTGTTTTAACCAAATATCATTCTGCGCAGAACCAAAGGGACAAATCCAATTACCTGCTGAATTATTTATCTTCTTTCCCCGATGACAGCACTGGTATAAGCAAGGCTATTGACATCTTATCTTATTTCAAAAAACAAAATGATCAGGCAGGGGCCGACCTGGCTCAAACATCTATTGCAGGTACCCTGAACAGAAATGGAGACTATGTAACCGGGCTAAATATGTGCCTCTCTGTTTTACCTTCTTGTGAAAAGAGAAAAGATACTATCGCCATTATTTTTACGATGAGAACCATTGCCGCTTGTTATGAATTTGCACAAAATTTTGAGCAATCGCTCTATTGGGGGAAAAGATCCATTCCATACGTTATTGCTATGAATAACGAAACAGAATTATCCCATAGTTATAATAATATCGGGGCCACTTATGCCAAAGCAATGATGCCTGACTCGGGATTGTTATATGCGCAGCAGGCTGTAAATATTGATCTCCGTACAAATAATCAAATTAGTTTACCTTTTACGTTAAGCACCCTGGCTGAAAATTATATTGCCAATAAGAATTATGACCTGGCTCTGCCTTTTTTAAGAAAGGCCCTGGATTATGCAGAAGCCATTGCCAATCGATGGGGTATTGCATTTACAAATTTGGATTTTTCGCAAGCCTACCTGGGATTAAAAAATTATGACAGCGCCATTTATTATGCTCAAAACTCTATTCGCAATTCCGGTGATTATAAAGAAACCATGATGAAATCATACGAGATCTTATACAAAAGTTTTGAAACGATAGGACGGCAGGATAGTTTAATAAAATATTTCAAACTGGCTACTGCTGTAAAAGATTCCGTTTACAATATCGAAAAGACAAATAATGTACAGGCCATTAATTTCCGTGAGCAGCTTCGGCAACAGGAAATAGAAGCGGAGAAAGCAAAAGCAGAAGAAGAAAGAAAAACCAATATTCAATATGTTTCCATAGGAATTGGTATTATCTTTTTCATCAGTTTATTTTTATTACTCAGTCGCAGCATTATTGTAAATGAAAGAGTGATCTCCTTTCTCGGTATCTTAGGATTGCTGGTGGTTTTTGAATTCATCAACCTGATCTTTCATCCGTTTATTGCTTCCTTTACCAATCATTCCCCGGTGTGGATGCTTGCGGTACTGGTTGGCATTGCTGCCTTATTAATACCGCTGCATAATAAACTGGAGCATTGGATAAAACACAAAATGGTAGAGAAAAATAAAAAGATCCGGCTGGCGGCAGCAAAGAAAACCATTGAGCAATTAGAAAAAGATAAATCCTAATTTCAGGAATATGGAAGTACATGCACATACTCATACGCCCAGAAAGAAATGGTTTCATTATCTCTGGGAATTTTTGATGTTATTTCTCGCTGTGTTTTGCGGATTCCTGGCAGAGAATCAGCGGGAACATATTGTAGAACACCAACGAGAGTCAAAATACATGGCCTCACTTTATGAGGATTTAAAAAATGATACAGTCAATCTGAAAGATTGTATCCGATGGTGG
>DASZXQ010000124.1:0-19521 GCA_035545755.1 Chitinophagaceae bacterium
ACGAATCTTTTTGTGATGTGGTATTCAAATATAACTGATGAAAGTTATAATTACCTAAAGTTACTTATTCACAGTTGTGAAAAGAAATCAGATCGAAAAAAATGAAAAGCTTTTTCACTACTTCTTTTTATAGGATGAAATGCGGTTATGGTTGTTTTGATTAAAATCAGTGAAAGCTCTGCTATAAGTCAGTTGAAATACTTATTGTATCAGGTAGTATTGTAACATGGCTGACGCAAAAATGCCCGTCAATCGCAGCCCTCAGCTGGCGCCACTCAGCAGGGAACATCATGAAGGGTTATTGCTGGTATGGAAGATATTCCAGGGTTTGAAAAATAATGTTGATATCGATCGTATCCGGAAATATGTCCTTTGGTATTGGCAAAGTCACATCAGGCCGCATTTTTACCAGGAAGAAAAGATATTGTTGCCCTACCTGCCACCCAATCATGAACTGGCTCGCCGGTTGCAAAGAGAACACGAACAGATCCGGGAAATGATCCTGAACCTGGATCAGGAAGCCGATAAAAATTTGTTTACTGCACTGGCAAAATTTCTCGATGATCATATCCGCTTTGAAGAACGGGACCTTTTTGGATACCTGGAACAAGTACTGTCAAAAGATCAGCTGGATGTTATTTCCATAAAATTGAAAGAACATCCCTTGCCCGACAGTGAATGGAAAGATGAATTTTGGATTAAGGCAAAATAAAAACGTTCCGCATGTTTCAGGATGCAGTTTCAACCTGGGGAGTGCGATGAAGCCTTCCTGTATCCAATCCCATATTGTTTAACCTGGTAAGGATCTGTTGGTACAGACCGGGATCCATCTTTGGAGTTCTGGAAAGTATCCATAAATATTTTTTATTCGGATGACTTACTACTGCATAACTGTAATCTTCAGCCAAATCAATGATCCAGTATTTACCACGTATAGGCCAGAAGAACTGAACTTTCAGTTTCGAGTTATTGGAACCTTTCTTTACAAATGCCTTTCCTTTTATTGAAACTTCACGCCCCGTAACACTACCTTTCCTGCAACGGTTTACCACAATTACATATCCTTTTTCGCTTAACGTGTATTCAGCGGTAGTGCAATTGCAATTTCGTTGAAATCGCTGGGGAAATGAAGCGATCTCATACCACTTGCCGGCATATTTCTTAAGATCTACATATGGAACTGTTTGCATGGATTGAGCGTTGAATTGTAACGGTGCTACTGTCATGATAACAAACAAAGCCACGAAGAAGTTTATTGCCCGGAACTTGGGAGACAGGAAAATCGGATTTAAAAACGGGGTTGTTTTGGACAAAGTCATACTATTACCTGATCAGCTTTTATCAATGATAAACACCTAAGCGATCAAATGGTTGAAAAAATATTGTATGTAGTACCGCTATCAGTAAAATATGTGCTCAAAATCAACATAACTTATGAATTATTAGTCTGAACTTTGTTAAATAAATCTGAAAAGAGCATGCAAACCGGAGATGTCGGTCGAATATGTGCAATTTTTACAGTTAAATTCTACCTAAGAAAATGAAGCTCCACTACCGCTTTCCTCTTTTTATATTGCTGCTGATATTTACTGCTCAGGTGCAGGCACAATATTTTAAGGTGAGTGGGGTAGTGATGAATGCCAACAAAGAACCATTGCCGTTGGCAAGTGTCGGGATCAGGGAATTACATACAGGGATCATTACAAAAGATGATGGCAGCTTTGAATTTTCACTGGAGAGAGGCAAATATGAATTTGTGGTGACTATGGTGGGCTATAAAACCAAAATTGTCGGCATCCAGGTAAATAATGCAGATGTGGTGCAGGATATCATTATGGAGATCGATTCCAGCAATCTTTCGGAAGTAGTGATTCGGGTTAAGGCGAAAGATCGGGCGGAAGAGATCATTAAAAATGTGATCCAGAATAAAGATGCGATACAACCATCGGGGCCGTATTCCTGTTCTGTGTATATCAAAGCATCCCAAACGGATTCCGCTTTTGAAAAAAGAAAAAAAGAAGGCCTGGCCGATACTTCCGCAACTATATCTGATTTTAGCGCTATGTCTCTGGCTGAGATCTCCCTTCGTTTTGATAAAAACAGCAATGGACAAATAAAGGAAGAACGATTAGGCGTAAAGAAAGACGGCGACATCAGAAGCTTGTTTTACCTCTCCGCTACAGAAGCCGATCTGAATATTTATAATAACCTCTTGAAAGCTCCTTCCATTTCTGCCATACCTTTTTTATCGCCACTCAGCTATAGCGGGCTTGTTGCGTATCGTTTTAAAACCTTGAAAATTGACCGCACCGGCAAAAGAAAAATTTACACAATTGCAGTAAGGCCAAGGTTGTTGAGCAATGCTACGATAGAAGGTGAGCTGACCATTATTGATAGTCTTTGGGTGGTTACAAAAGCAGCATTTCGTTTACCGCAGGCACATCTTCCCGAATATGATTATTTTGAAGTGAACCAGCAATTTGAAAAAATCAGCGACTCGGCATGGATGATGAGCCGCCAGCAGTTCGATTATTACAGCAAAACAAAAACAGGAAAAAATTACGGGCAAACTGTAGCTGTGTATTCTAATTACGAACTCAATAAAAAATTCAAAAAAGGATATTTTGGCAATGAAGTAAGCACTACTTCTATTAAAGCTTATGAAAAGGACAGCGCATTCTGGAATTCAGTTCGTGCTGAACCATTATCCCGTCAGGAATTATTGTATTCCCGCTACCAGGATAGCTTGTTTACACTGATGCACACTGAAGCGTACCTGGATTCCATGGACCGGATGCTGAATAAGATTACATGGAAACGGATGCTGGTCTTCGGCCAGATCATCAATGATCATAAAAAACAACGGACCTGGATATTGCCACCGGTGACTACCATTTTCTTACCCTTTCAATTTGGAGGCAGTCGGCTCGCATTGCATGTATTATATAAAAAGATCTATCCTTCCCGGAAAGACATTACACTGGATATGAAGACCAGCTATGGATTCCGGAACAAGGATGTAAATGGTAGTTTTGATCTGCGACGGATGTACAATCCGTTTAACCGGGGTTATTTCCGTGTAGCGGCGGGACGGGAATTCAACTACATCTATGGTGGTGATGCCTGGATCAATATGATCAAGCGCAGCAATATTTATTTGGATAATTACTTTTCCGTAGGTCATGGATTAGAATTAGTAAACGGACTTTATCTTTCCAATGACTTTGAGATCGCATTGAATCGTTCTGTAAGCGACTATAAGATCAATCCCAAAGTGGACAGTATTTTCGGGGATTTTCTTACTGATAATCAGCCGCAAAGCTTCCAGGCATATAATGCATTTTATTCCAAAGTAAAACTGGAATTCACCCCGTTTCAGAAATACATGCGGGAGCCTAAAGAAAAAGTTATTCTCGGTTCTAAATGGCCGAGCTTCTATGTGCTGTGGCGGAAAGGCATTCCTGGAGTTTTAAATAGTGAGGTCAATTTTGACTATCTCGAATATGGCATGCAGCAAAAGATCAACATGGGCGTGGCAGGAGTTTCAACGTACACGATCAAATCGGGAAGTTTTCCCAATATGAAAGACCTGCAGTTGATCGATTATACGTATGAACGCCGTGGTGACCCGATCTATTTTCATGATCCTTACAAATTATTCCAGGCACTGGATTCTACCTTCCCGGTATTCAAACGTTTTTACCAGGGCAATTATGTGCATGAATTCAATGGAGCGCTGATCAATAAAATTCCATTCATGAAAAAACTGCAACTGAATGAAATTGCCGGCGGCGGATTCCTGATCTCGCAGGAGAGAAGCCTTCGTTATGCAGAAATATTTGCGGGCCTGGAACGGGTTTTTAAATTTCCATTGAATCCATTATCCAAATTTAAGTTAGGGGTATATGTGGTAGGTTCCGGATCCAATCAATTCAGAAATCCGATTGAATTCAAGATCGGGTTTACTACCTGGGATCGCTACACGAATAAGTGGAAATGATATGAAAGTGAAAATTCAAAATTCAAAAATAAAAATCACTTTGAAGTATAGAGTATTTCCAATCATTTTCAATTTGTAATCTTAAATCTTCAGTTTCGCTCACCATCTCGCTACGATCTTAAAATTCACAAGCCTCGGTGTTAACCGATTCGGCATTAGGAAAGTAGTATTGGAAAAATCTTTGATCAGTTGATAGGAAATGGTATTGGCCCGGTCGATCAGGTTGAAAATTTCCAGTGTTGCCCAAATATTTTCAAAATCCCGGAAGGGACTATGACTTCTTCTGTTGCTTTTTTCTGAATCCAGCAGCAATGCACTGAAACCGATATCGGCACGAATGTATGGATCGATCACCAATGCATTTCTGTATTTTACACTACCGGGAATATTATAAGGAAGATTGCTTCCATATAATAAGTTAAGGTACATTTTGAAATTTTTATTCGTCGCCAGGTAATCCTGGAAAAACATTCCGAACGTGATCAGCCGGTCTGTAGGTCTTCGCACCCAACCTAACTGTTTCACAGTACTGTCAACAGGCCGCCCCAATGAATCGAGCGTATAGTCAGTATAAAAAGCATCATTGATCTTTTCCCGGGTTCTCATTATTCCCAGGCTGATCCAGCTTTCTGCATCTTTTACCAGTTCGCCAAACAATCGCATTTCAATTCCCGTGGCATACGCTTTCGCATCATTTTCTCCGTAATAGCGCAACCGTACATTGTCAATATCATAAGGCACTACATCGGTCATGTGTTTATAATACGCTTCAGTAGTGAAACGCATGGCTCTTCCCCAGCCGCTGAAATTGTAGTCAAAGCCCAGCACACCCTGCAAACTTTTCTGTGATTTTAAATTCGTATTGACAGTCCCATCATATCTTCTCATTTCACGGTAGAACGGAGGCTGGTCATACACACCGGCCGCAGCCCGGAAAACAATGTCTTTTTTCCACGCAGGTTTCCAGCTGGCGCCGATACGTGGCGAAACAATGAACTCCTGGTTCAGCGAATTATAATTGAAACGAACTCCCGCTTGCAGTGTAGTGGAATGTGTAGAATCCCCAAGCAAAATATTATCCTGGAAATAACCGGAATATTTGTTGACATTAAGATCGGCAGAGGAATTGAGCACACTGCTTAACTGCAGTTGATTCGGATTGTATGGTAAGGAATAACCGGCGGAATCCTGGTATTCCCACTCATGCAGTTTGTCATTGATAATGGTTTTATCATAGCTGATGCCCCATTGGTAAAAATTTTTTCCCTGGTCATAACTGCCTTTATGCGAAATATTCCAGTTGTCAATATTCAATTTATCTCTGCTGTAGTTTTGATAGAGGCCTGAGCCCAGCGGATTGACAATGGTCCCGTATGTGGCATCGTTCTTATCAAAATCTCTTTCACCAAATAAATAAGCGCCGGTGATATCGGTATTTTCCTTTTCGTTATCGCCGAAATGAGAAAGCATCCATTTCAGTTTCAGTTTCCGGTTCACCTGGTTGATAAAAGCCAGTCCCTGCATGTTGGTTTGATATTGATCTTTTTCCTGCCCGTCGAAGAAAATATCCAAACCGAGATTGGCGCTGAAAAAAGGAGAGAAAACCGATGAGGTCAGTTCGCTCGATTGCGGGATCAACGTAAATTTTGTCTGGGAAATATTCCCCAAAAATTCTGCCATCCATTTTTTGCTGATCTGGTAATCGATCAACGCTTGCAGATCAGCTGAAGAAGGAATATAATTTCCCTTGGTATCCTGCCGGCTCAGCAAATTGCGATTGCTGCGGTTGCGAACACCGATGAGATAACTGAGTTTTTGATTTTTTGATAAACCTTCTAAATGCAATCCTTGTTCAAGAATGCTGACATACGCTGAGCCGCCGAATTGTTTCGGTTTTTTATATTGAATGTCCAGCACACTGCTCATCTTATCTCCGTATTTCGACTGGAATCCACCGGTATAAAAACTGATATTGCGAACCAGCTCCGGGTTGATAAAACTTAACCCTTCCTGCTGGCCGCTATTGGTGAGATAAGGACGGAAAATTTCAAAATCGTTTACATAGATCAGATTCTCATCGTAGCTGCCTCCACGGACAGAGTATTGTGAAGTGAGTTCATTATTTGAACCTACAAAAACTTTTATCAGGCTTTCTACTCCGGTAACAGCCGACGGAAGATTGATCACTGATTTCGGATTGGGCCTGATCAATCCGGCTTCTCTGCGATCTCTTTGATCTGAAACAACCACTTCAGGTAATACGGCCACTCCTTTTTCCATGCGGATGGTCACTCGCTCTTCTTCGTTTTCGCTTAATAAAAAATTTCGTTGTTCTGTTTTTCTGCCGGTATAGCTGAATACCAAAGCAAATGCTTTATCCGCTGCCACTTTCAAACGGAAATATCCGGAATCATTGGTGCTGATGCCGCTTGTTTTCCCAAGAATGACTACAGAAACCTTTGGCAAAGGATTTTCATTTTCATCCAGTACTTTGCCTGAAACGTAAGCAATTTTTTTTTGAGAGAAAGAAAGAACCGAAAGCAAAATGCAAATTGCAGTCAGGGATATTTGGCGGAAGTGGATTTTCATAAGCGAATTCAGTACAAGATACGCAATTGTTTTGGCGATTTCTTATTTCTATAGGTTAAGCCAAAACTTGTCCGCTGCTTTTTAATTTTTTGATCGCTTCTTTCGGATCAGCAGATTTGAACACAGCATTCCCCGCTACCAATACGTCAGCTCCTGCTTTTACGATCTCTGATGCATTATCCACCGTCACTCCGCCATCAATTTCTATCAATGCTTTCGACCCGGTTTCAGCGATCAGTTTACGAAGCTGGCGGATCTTTTCCATAGTATGAGCAATGAATTTCTGCCCGCCAAATCCCGGGTTGACACTCATCACGATCACCTGGTCGATATCACGGATCACTTCACTCAGATTAGTTACAGGTGTATGCGGATTGATAGCAACACCTGCTTTCATGCCCAATGATTTTATCTGTTGGATATTCCGATGCAAATGCGGGCAGGCTTCGATATGAACTGTAAGATGATCGGCGCCTGCATTTTTAAAAGCTTCTGCATATTTTTCAGGCTCCACGATCATTAAATGAACATCACATACTTTGGAAGTCGTTTTGCGGATAAATTCAATGATCATCGGGCCAAAACTGATATTGGGAACAAAACGTCCGTCCATCACATCAAGATGAAACCATTCCGCTTCACTTTCATGTAGCATCTGGCAATCTCTTTCCAGGTGTAAAAAATCGGCGAATAAAAGGGATGGAGCAACTATCGGCATTGAGATTGATTTGCGTTGCAAGATACAACTGCAGAAGTATTAATTATTAATTTTTAATTCTTGATTCGGTCCGCTGCATCCTTCGCTTCCGTCAATGTCTTATCCAATCCGTAAGCCCTTTCATAATTCAATTTGGCATCGGTTTTTTGTCCCAATGCTTCCTGGCATTTTCCCATCCAGAAATAGGCATCGGCATAAGTAGACTGAACGTTCAATGCCAGGCGGTACACTTTGATCGCATCGTTATATTTTTTCTGATCGTACAGAATCCTTCCCTTGTTCATGTAAGCATCCAAAAAAGTATAGTCACGAACGATAGCCTGGTTTAAAAATTCGAGAGCTTTATTTTTATCACCCGTATTTTCATAATATACGCCTTTGAAATAAAGTGGCTCCGGGTGTTCGTTCAATGAATCCTTTTTCAGAAGTGTATCGCAAAAAGCAAGCGTCTTCGGATTTTTAGTGGATGCGTATTTATATGCGAGATTATAATCCAGTTCTTCAATCGAAGGATTAATGGCATAGGCTTGTTCTAATGTCGAAATAGCAGCGCTGGTATTGTTTTCCTGGTCCAGCAGGTCAGCTTTCAGCATCAATGCATCTAATTGCTGTGGATCGATCTCTAGAATTTTGCCACAAACATTCAATGCATCCGGAATCTTATTCTGAGCCTGGTAAGCCCTGGCAAGATTCAGCCGCAATAGAATGCTGTTGGGCAGATTCTTTAATGCCTCATTGATAAACGTAACGGCTGAGTCAGGTTTTTTGTCCAGTAAAATGTTACCAATACCCAGGGCATATCGTTCTTGTTTTTTTAAAGACCACGCTTTTTTAAAATCCGCTAAAGCGGGCTCCGGTAAATTATTTTTATTAAGAAGGACAGCCCGGCGAAAATACAATTCATCCCGCTTGGGTTCTTTTTTGATACTGTCTGTCAGCGGGGCAAATGGTGATTGCAACAGCATGTCCTCGTAAGGAGAATGATCTTCGCCGTTGGTGCAGGCCGATAGGAAAAAAATAATAATAGATAATGCTCCAAGGATTATTTTTGATACTTGTCTCATAGTGAGCTGGAAATTCGAGGCAAAACTAACGGTTTTACAAGTCCGTGAGATTACACTGGCCTGACAAAACTCATTTTTAACGAAAATACTTTTGTAAGCTTATATAAACGTTCCAATATGAAAAGACATGCTGCTATCCTCATTTTTTTTATAGCATTGATCGGAATTTTTTCTTTTCGAAATAGTGAATCAAAATCAGGAGATCACTCACGACTCCAGACTCCTGACTCCATACTCCAAACTCATACCTCATCTCCCGGCGATACCATCCTCTATCCGGAAGAAAAACACTTCAAAAACATTCAGCAGCTCACATTTGGCGGCGACAATGCAGAAGCATACTGGAGCTTTGATGGAAAATACATCGTGTTTCAACATAAGAACGAAGCCGAAGGCGTGAATTGCGACCAGATCTATTATGGAAAAGTACCGCAGAAACCCGGCGAGAAATTTGAACCTAAGTTGATCAGCGGAAATAAAGGAAGAACTACTTGTTCTTTTTTTACCAAAGATGGCAAACATATAATATATGCGTCCACGTATTTAGCCGCAGATACCTGTCCGCCTGTTCCGGATAGAAGCAAGTATGGAAATAAATATATATGGCCCGTGTATGCCGATTATGATATTTTCATGTGCGACCTGAACGGAAAAATTGAAAAGCGATTGACCAATACTCCCGGTTATGATGCCGAAGCAACACTTTCTCCCGACGGGAAAAAAATGATCTTCACTTCCATGCGTGATGGTGATCTCGATCTTTATATTATGGATCTTGCTACGCAAAAAGTAAAACGCATCACTCATGAATTGGGCTATGACGGCGGCGCCTGGTTTAGTCCCGATGGAAAAAAGATCATCTGGAGAGCCAGCCGCCCGAAGACCAAAGAGGAAATTGCCGAATACAAAAGTTTATTGAAAGATAATCTGGTCATGCCATTGCAGATGGAAGTGTTTACAGCCAATGTGGACGGAACCAATGTAAAACAGATCACCAACTTAGGACAGGCAAATTGGGCTCCGAATTTTCTGCATGACGGACGGATCATTTTCTGCAGCAATCATGAATACTCTTACGGATTTCCCTTTAATATGTACACCATCAATGCGGATGGAACTCATATGGAGAAAATAAGTCATGACAACAGTTTCGATGCATTCCCGATGTTTTCTCCCGACGGAAAGAAAATCGTTTTTTGCAGCACCCGCAATAACGGCGGCACCCGTGATATTAATATTTTCATTGCTGATTGGGTGAATTAAGATTTCGGATTTACGAAATACGACTTTAGATTTGTATCAAATCCTCATGTATGTATAATGTCATTTTACATCTTCATAGCAGCCTGCGCTGGGTGGTTTTATTGTTATTGCTCATCGTTGTGTATCGAAGCGCTACGGCAGGCAAACGTCCATTTAATGATGCAGATAAAAAATATAGCTTGTTTGCTATGATCGCCTGTGATATCATGTTGCTGATCGGCATTTATCAATGGATTGCCGGCAACTGGGGATTAAATAGTGTGCAAAACAACGGTATGAAAGACATCATGCATGATCCTACACTTCGCTTTTATGCTATAGAACATCCCATCGGTATGCTGATCGCAATTGTTATGGTACATATCGGCAGAGCTTATGCAAAGAGGGAGCTCCCTGATCCGGTAAAACATAAAAGAATATTATTATTCTTTGGATTGGCATTACTCATTATTCTTGTTTCATTGCCCTGGCCATTCCGGGCAGCAGGAGCGGGGAGAGGTTGGTACTAAAATTTTCAGACTTCCTGGCTTTTCAGCACGTTGCAGAACTGCTGCATCTCTTCCATCGTTCCGATGCTCACCCTTGCCCATTGCCCATCGGCATATTTGTTTGAATGCATAAGGATCTTATGATTTGTTAGCATGTCGCCGGCATAATCACCGGAATAGTTTTTTACAGCGTAAAAAATAAAATTGGTATAGGAAGGAATGTATTCAATACCTAATTGTTTCATCTGGTCTATTGTATACTGCCGGGCCGCTGCATTTTTTTCCTTACTCATCTTTTTATGTTCTTCATCGGTCAGGCTGGCCATTGCTGCATTCAGGCTGAGATTGCTCACAGCCAGTTGAGAATTTTGAAAATAATTCGGCTGGATCTTGCTGATCAGTGAAGGATGCCCGATAGTAAAGCCGATGCGCAATCCCGCCATGGCATGGATCTTCGAAAAAGTTTTTATCACCAATACATTGGGATGATTGTCGATCAGCCCGATCATGGATTCATTATAAGGCGCATCTAAAAAATCTAAATAGGCCTCATCTATAAGTACCACTGCTTTTTTAGAGGCTTCAATACAAAAATCTTTCAGCACATCGGGTGTTACAATAGTAGCAGTGGGATTGGCCGGATTGCAGATATAAACCAATCTCGTTTCATCATTGATAGCGGCCAGCATCGCCGGCAGGTCATGCACTTTATCTTTTGTCAACGGTACTTCGATCACTTTGCTGCCGATCTTTTTTGCAGTACCGGGAAGAATGCCGAAAGTGACATCAGCCGTTACCACATTACCATCGCTGAAATGCCTGGGCAATAATGCCAGCCCTTCTCCTGATCCTGCAGTGACGATGATTTGTTTTTCATCCACTTTGTAGTAGTCACCTAACTTTTTCTTGAAAGATCGCAATGAAGGCACATTGAATTGATAACGGTTCGCTTCACTCATCATTGCCATTATTGCTTGTCGGGCTTTATCAGAAATGCCATAGGGATTTTCATTGGCGCCCAGGTTGATCAACCCGAATTCCTTGTCAATAAATTTCCCGATCCCTTCTTCATTACCCATGGAGCGAAGAGAGAATCCCAAACCTAAAGCAGCGAATGCCGTTTGCTGCAGCCATTGACGACGGGAAGTAGTGGGAGGCATAGCAGAAGTTTTAATGTCAGAAAAGCTACGCCAATTTTTTTATTGCTGAAGAAAAATTTCTTCCATGCAAACCTTCCGGAATAAAAGATTCAGTAACGAATACAGGAACTCTAAGCCCCCTTCAGTAAGATTTAAGGGGTGAGGGCTCCCCGCTTACCCAACTCGATCACCTCACAATTCTTTATTTCTTTCTTATCAATTTCAAATCGCACAATGGTCCGCACTTTATGCCAGCCATGCTTTCCCGCAGCGCCGGGATTCATATACAGGCAATGAATCTTCTCATCGTACATGATTTTTAAGATATGAGAATGCCCGCAAATGAAAAGTTGAGGTTGATGGATCAGCAATTCTTTTTTTGTTTCAGGATTGTAGCGTGGCGGTGATCCGCCGATATGCCGGATCATCACCTTCACTTCTTCGCAATAAAAAACGAGCTGTTCCGGAAATTCATAACGTAATTCCTTTCCGTCAATATTTCCATAAACACCACGAAACACCCTGCTTCGGTTCGCAATTTTGGCGCGGATGGCCTCAGCTACTCCTTCTCCGAAATCTCCGGCATGCCAGATCTCATCACAATTTTCAAAATGCATGAAGACATGCTCGTCAAGATATCCGTGCGTATCAGATAGTAATCCTATTCGTGTCATAAGTCATTAAAACAATAAAACCATCAAACAATCCGACCATTCCACCATCAATCAATCAAACCATCCCTCTTCAGTTGTTCCAGGATCATCACAGCTCCCGGAGCTTTGTTTTCTTCCTGCAAATATTCTTCCAGGGAAAAATATTTCAGTGCTCCCACCTCTGCCGATGCGGACGGATGTATCTTTTTATTCAGTAAAAAACATTCCTGTTCCATGATAGTGCCGTTCCTTTCTCCGTAAGCAGGAGCGCTGATATGCGTATAATACTGCAGATCGCTTTCCCCGAGATCAACATTCATTTCCTCGGCAATTTCCCGGCACAATGCACTGGTTGCTGTTTCACCTGCATCAATTTTTCCTCCCGGTAAATAAAAACATCGCTTGTTCCGGCTATATGCCAGTAATAATTTCCTGTTCTCTATTACTAATAATCCCGCTGTCAGTAATTGCATCAAACAAAATTCGGGGAAATAGGAACACGGATAACGCAGATGGAACGGATGCACACGGATCTGATCCGTTTTTATCGGTATCATCAGTGTCATCAGCGTTCCCATTCTTGGAATCTCTTTACATTTGTATATGCCTTTTCATAGAAACTTTACATATTGGATCGACAAACGCAAGTGGAAATACATTTTCCTCCTCGCTACTCTTGAACTCTCACGAGCTAATAGCTAATAGCTATGAGCTAACAGCTAGTAACTAACTTTCAATTTTCAATTTTCAACTTTCAATTAATAAACCATGCCCCATTATCATAAACTCGGCCACATTCCGCACAAACGTCACACCCAGTTTCGCCGCCCGGATGGCGAATTGTATTCGGAACAATTATTTTCCACCGAAGGTTTTTCCAATGATTACTCATTGATGTATCATGTATATCCTCCTACGCAGATCATCAAAACAGAACCACAGGTCAGCGTGGCGCCGCAGATCGCCGAAGAAAAAATGCTGAAGCATCGCAGCTTCGAAGGGTTCAATATCAAACCCGAAAAAGATTTTCTGCAGAGCCGCAAACCCGTGCTGGTGAATAACGATTGCCATATCGTGCTGGCAGCGCCGCAGCAGAGCATGAAAGAATATTTTTACAAAAACACCGATGCGGATGAACTCATCTTTGTGCATGAAGGCAAAGGAGTGTTGCGCACCATGTATGGTGAACTGCCTTTTGATTATGGCGATTACCTGCTCATACCGAGAGGAACGATCTACCAAATTGAATTTGCCAGTGAACACAATCGCTTATTCATTGTAGAATCCTTCAGCCCTATTCGTTATCCGAAAAAATATCTGAGCAAGTACGGGCAGTTGCTCGAGCATTCACCCTATTGCGAAAGGGATATTCGTCCGCCGCAAAACCTGCCCACCTTTGATGAGAAAGGAGACTTCCTCATTCGTGCCAAAAAGAAAGGCGTGTTGTATGGATTGCATTACGGCACACATCCCTTTGATATCGTTGGTTGGGATGGTTATTGTTATCCCTTTGCATTTTCCATTCATGATTTTGAACCCATCACGGGCCGGGTGCATCAGCCGCCGCCGGTGCATCAGACATTCGAAGCAAATAATTTTGTCGTCTGTTCCTTTGTGCCCCGCTTGTTTGATTATCATCCGCAGGCCATACCGGCGCCTTACAATCATAGCAATATCGACAGCGATGAAGTGATCTATTATGTTGATGGTGATTTCATGAGTAGAAAAAATGTAACGAGGGGAATGATCACTCTGCATCCTGCCGGTATTCCGCATGGGCCGCATCCCGGTGCCGTGCAAAAAAGTATCGGCGCCAAAGAAACAAAAGAACTCGCCGTGATGGTGGACACATTTCATCCATTGATGTTGACCAAAGAAGCATTGGACATCGAGAATGCGGATTATGTAATGAGCTGGGCCGAATAATACCGTCATTGCGAGGACACTGAGCCGTGAGCTTGTCGAACGGTCGAAGTGGACGAAGCAATCTGTGGAGTGAGAAACTAAATGCTAAAAGCTATTAGCTTTTTTTGGCTCTTCTTTCCCGCATTGTCTTCCGCCTCCGGCGGAGACGATCCGGAATGGATATGCAGCGTTAACCCCTAATCAGGTTCATCACCAGCTTTATCATGATCTCTTTATCATCAGGATTACTTTGTGCAACAAGCAATGCCAACGCCACTAAAGCATTGTCATTTATTTTAAGTTCACCTGATTTTTTGAAACGGTGTTTATTCTTTTCGAGGAACCATACAAACAGGAAAGCACCGATGCGTTTATTTCCGTCGGTAAAAGGATGATTCTTGATAACGAAATACAATAAATGTGCTGCCTGCTCTTCAATGCTTTTGTATAAATATTCGCCGCCGAAAGTTTGTACAATGGATTTCAGGATGCCTGCAAAGCTTTCATCTTTCTGTTTTCCGAATAAAACAGAAGCTTCTTTCTTTTTTAGCAACTGCTTTTTCAGTTCTTCAATGGCGCTAACGGCCTCATCAATTTGAATCTCATAAGTGATGTTCTCATTCAGCTTTACTTCCGGCAGAGTTTTACTGTCAAACCGGTTCAGTAAAATAAAACTCTGTGTATAGTTGGTAATGATCTCCAGCAACCCTTTGGTTTCAGCCGCACTCAATTCACCTGCATTACCGGATTGTTGAATGATGTTTACTACCTGTTGTAGTTGTTCTAACCTTTTCTGGTTGAGAGCATATCCCTTTACCAGGTAATCTTTCAATCTTTGCGTGGCCCATTGACGGAACTGGGTACCTCTTTTGGAATTCACCCGATAACCTACTGAAATAATAGCGTCAAGATTATAGTGTAAAATGTCCCGGGTTACTGTTTTTTTACCTTCTTTTTGAACTTGTGCAAATTTTGCACAAGTTCTATGCTCATCTAATTCTTTGGTTTTAAATATATTTTTCAGGTGTTTCAATATCGAGGTTCTGTCAGTAGAAAACAATTGTGCCAACTGGTATTGAGTGAGCCACACAGTTTCTCCCTCAAACTTTACCTCAATTTGCGTTTGCTTATCCTTCGTCTGGTATATTTCTACCTGGTTCATGATTTAAAATTACTGAAGGCTAAGAGAATAATTTTTCAATCTTTTAATTTCCTTCATCATCTTCCACCTAAGGCGGGACGCCCCGTTCAACTGAATGAATTCTATTCAGCTTTTCTTATCTTTATTTAAAGGCCGGCTCTGATCAGAGACCGGTCTTTTATTTATTAAACTTTACTTATGGCAAAAACAACAAAAGCATTGATGATACCGGATGAACTGGTAATGAACAAAATTTATCTGATCCGGGGACAAAAAGTAATGCTGGATAGAGATTTGGCAGAATTGTATGGAGTAACTACCGGTAATTTGAACCTGGCCGTAAAACGAAATAAGAAACGTTTTCCGAAGGACTTTATCTTTCAACTCACGAAAGAAGAATTTGAAGCTTTGATATTGCAAAATGCAATATCAAAAAAACAGGGTAGAGGTGGCACCCGGAAACTTCCTTACGCATTTACAGAGCAGGGTGTATCCATGTTATCCGGTGTATTAAACAGCGGGATTGCCATACAGGTACACATACAGATCATCCAGGTGCTTGCAAAAATGCGGGAAATGCTGCTGACACATAAAGACATTTTGCTTCAACTGGAAAAAATAGAAAAGAAACTTACAGGCCATGATGAAGATATTGCGCTCATATTTCAATACCTGAAGCAATTACTGAATCCACCGCAAACACCACGACTTAAGATTGGTTTCCGGCGAAGCGATGAAGATTGATACACTTCATCTGATGTTGAAAGCCCGTCCCGATTCATATTGGGATTCCCGCCAACATTTATCAGTCATCCTCGGCTTGCTAATCCGAACTTGATTCGGGAATCCAGGATCTTTTTCTAATTATATTCCGCAGCGCCACGATAAAAAAACCATTCCCTCAAATCTATTAGCCAACAGCCAACAGCTAACAGCTAAAAGCTAACAGCTATCCCACCGGTGGATAAAAACTAAAAACCACCTCTCATAATCTTTGTAGCTTTCTTTTCTTCTTCACTTAAACTAACGACTATGAAAAAGCTACTCCTTGCTATCAGCCTGCTGTCACTTATAGTATCTGCATGGGCACAAAGATCAGCGCCCAGGCAGGTGGATATTCAGGCCAGGTACATTGAAACAGATAAACATTTTTTACAACAGGTCGGTATTGATTTCGGTTTGCCCGTTGGCGATCTCAGCAAAGGATACAGCTTTGGTATCGGCGCCAATTACACCGGCAATGTATTGCTCAACAAAACAGTTGCTATAAGCGGGGACGCCAGTTACATGTACCTCTTTGGTAAGTCAGTCAGCGGCGGAGCCACCACCTATAAATATCCCGGTGCTAATGAGATCAATATTCTCGCCGGGCCAAAAGTAGAGTTAGCCCCCAATAATGCGGCTGCCATCCGTGCCGGTACCAATTTAGAATTCGTGAATGGCGATCATGGATCTGCCTTTGCCTGGCAGGCTGAAGTATCGCACATGTTTGCTTCTGCATTGGGCAAGATCCCGGTACTGGGAGCCCTGTTTCGCTATACTGCTGCCGGTTCATCCAGCAATAGAATGGAGTTGGCGATCTTCATTACGCCTCATATTGTAAGGCCGTCCAATGACTGATCTATCTTTTCTTCGAAGTGATAATATTAATATTATTATGTTATCAGCTTTAGTACTACTATCATCGCCTGTTGTGTCACTCACTTCATCGTTCAGTAATTCTATTCAGCATTAACTTAGCATAATGAGTGATGTGCATGATAAAAAGACCCGCAGCTACAACATGAGTCGTATTCGTGCCAAGGATACAAAACCGGAAATGCTGGTCAGAAAATTTTTACATGCGCAGGGCTTTCGTTATAGGCTGCACGATAATAAACTCCCCGGCAAACCAGACATTGTTTTACCGAAATACAAAACCATCATCTTTATTCACGGCTGTTTCTGGCATGGACATAAAAACTGTAAATACTTTGTAGTCCCAAAAACAAGAACCCAATGGTGGCTGAATAAAATAAACTCCAATAAAGCCAATGATGAAAGAGTTGTGAAAGCGCTGAAAAAGCAAGGGTGGAATATTATTACAATTTGGGGTTGTAAACTAAGAACTTCCAAAATCAATCCTACTTTGAATTCATTAGTTCAAAAAATATATGCCATTTATGAATAACTATTTTAGAAGTATTTTAAGTAATAAGATAAAAAGAGCTATAAATGAATCTGCATTAGCAAGGGAACTCGACCATGCCTCTTTAACGGGAAGACTAAGGGAAATTGTATTAGATGACCTGATAACACCTCTGCTGAATAATAATTACAGTAGCGGAAGAGGTAAAGTGATCGATTATAAGGGTACTCAATCTAAAGAGATTGATATCTGCATATATAGTCCGCAATTAATACCTCCGGTATTTTTTACTCAAAAAGAAAAATTAGGAATTTTTCCGATTGAATCTGTTTTGAATTGTATTGAAGTCAAAAGTAATTTGACAAAGGCTAACATTGAAAACGCTTATGCGAAGTTTCGTTTTCTTGAAGATAGTTTGGTTATGACTTCTGGTTATCATGACTCTTATGAAACTCCATTGTCCCATGTCTTTGTAAAGCAGAAATATGACATTTTCTGTTTTGATACTTTTCTGAAAAAATACGACCCTGGAACAATTCTGAGTATCTATAAAAAAATCGACCCTGGTTGGAATAGAAATCCCCTAATAACAAGTATTTGTTTAGCTGGCAAAGGTTGGCTTTGTTTTACTGTAAAAGGGTGGCTACACATGTCTTTCGATCAGGTAAATAATATCAACGAGGAAATAATTGGATACCTCTGCACTTTAGTTCAGAGTTTACCAAATGTTTTACAAACGAGAGGTAATCCAAGAATAGGATATTATTTAACTGACCCTGCTAAGACTGATAGATTTCGGAATGGAAAACTGGTTAAGAGACCATGGAAGAAGTCTAAGATGAGCGGCTTTTCAAATACTGATCTAAATGCTCTTTAATAATCTTTAATTGAATATAACTGAATTTTTCCGGTTGATTTTGGTGCCCTCTCCGACATTTATTATTCATTTCTAACTTTTTGCTCTGGCATTCTAGACTTGAGTTGAAATCTTTTATCCGACGTGACTTAAAGGCAAATACGGTTAGGTCACTCTACCATATCCTGGTGCATGTTCGACATACTTATAATGACAGATCAGCCGGTTATCTGCCCCTATTGCGGGTCAAGGGCTGAAATTATTGCTGAGTTTTTATCAGACGATATAAAGACCCAACTATGTAAATGTCCCAATGAAAAATGCAGGGACTTTTTTCTTGAATAGCAGCAAAAGCCATAATTAATACTGCCAAATTTGTCCAACTCCTCCTCATTAAGTTAATATCCTGCTTATGTGTCCTATAGTATGCAGTATATTCTGAGACACATAAATAGATTTGTTTAGGCGCGCATGTGTCCCAGAGTATACGGTTTCATCAAAATGCTTATCCTTTTATGGAATTGAAAGTCAAAGTTGGTAAAAGAATAACCCAGCTCAGAAAAGCTAAAAATCTCTCTCAGGAAAAATTTTCGTATGAAGCTGAGATGGAAAGAACCTACCTCACTCACATTGAAAACGGAAGAAAAAATATTTCCTTAGGAACGCTTCAGAAGATCACCTCTGCACTCGATGTTTCAATAAAAGAATTTTTTAATCACGATTCATTTGCCAAACCATGACAAAGAAGTTGAATTACATCGACCTTTTTGCCGGTGCAGGAGGTTTGTCTGAGGGATTCACAAGAGCAGGTTATAATCCGGTTGCTCATGTAGAAAAGGACAGTAGTGCATGTTTTACTTTGAAAACAAGGATAGCATATCACTATCTGAAAAATAATAAACGCTTATCAGAATACTATGCTTATCTGAAAGGAGAAACTTCCAGAAAAGAATTATACGAAAAAATACCGCAAGAGCTTCTTGATTCGGTTATTCATGCATCAATCGGCAAGGACAATAAAAAAATATTTAAACAAATAGATACGCTTAAAGGCAGGCAGAAAATTGATTTCATTATTGGAGGCCCACCTTGCCAGGCATACTCATACATCGGAAGAGCGGCTCTGAAAAATAGAATTAAAACCGATGAGCGGAATTTTTTATACAGAGAATATGGAAAGTTTCTGAAAAAGTATAAGCCGAAATTCTTTGTATTTGAAAATGTTCCTGGAATAAAGACTGCCGGCAATGGGAGATATTATAAGAATTTGCGGCGGTACTTTAAGATGCTTGGATATAATCTGGATGACAGATTGGTTAATGCCTATGATTTTGGTGTTATACAGAACAGAGAGCGGTTGATAATTATAGGCTGGAAAGAAAAGATAAAATTTAAATACCCCAACTTCAGCAAGTTGAATCATACATGGAATAGGGATCACATTTTTGAAGATTTACCCTCAATAAAACCAGGACATGCAGACCCACTATCGTACTATTCAAAGAAAGAATTGAACGATTATTTACTACACACAGAAATCAGGAATGGAGTTGATTTTGTCACTCAGCATATTACTC
>DASZXQ010000125.1:0-25121 GCA_035545755.1 Chitinophagaceae bacterium
ACGAGTATCGTTGTAGTGCCGCAATATCATCTTTCCATTATTCTTTTCATAAATCGTCAGAATATGGGATTATTGAAATCGGGACAATATTACAATCCCAATCCTTTGAGGCTGGCAGTTTTTAAAGCGGTGATGCAATATGTGAGATAAGATCTTGCTGAAAGCACCCGAATAATTCTCCAAGACGGGAAGACTCGTAGAGCGACGCTCAGCGAAACAAAAAGTTTCGCAGGCTTATATAGTTGCCTGTGGCAACAAAAAACAATATCATTTCGCTTTTGAAGGAAGTTTAATGACCTTTCCATCTATCGCAAAAACGCCGTGGCCGCGGTGGTGGATCATGCGGGGATTTTTAATGAACGGATTGATCCATGCTTTGCATACTTCGAGAACAAAGAAATTGTATTTGTTCACCCAACTGGTATCAACCACTTTGCATTCCAGGTTGGCATAACATTCTTTGATCAGCGGCGCAGCTACCAAAGAAGCGGGCAGCGTCGTCAACCCGAACTTTTTGAACTTGTCTGTTCTTCTTCCCGAGCTATTGCCAACCTTCACCGTGGCGCCGGCCAGTTCTACTGTGGGTATTGCGATCACACATTCTTTTGTTGCCATCAGCATGTCAAAACTATAATGACTGCCACTGATGATGCAGCCTATCAGCGGTGGTTCAAATTCCATCATCGTATGCCACGACATGGACATTACATTGGCTTTCTGCCCCTCTTTTATTGTTACCATCACCACCGGCCCCGGCTCCATCAAACCATATACTCTGGATAAAGGAAATGATTTTAATGTAAACGCATTCATGACTCCTTGGCTTTGTTACCCATTATCATTGCATATTAAAAGTAGGTGCCCGATTTTTATTTCAGCCTGACTTTGCTCATGCTTGAGGCAGTAGGTGACTGACCCCGATTTTTTTAACCCGCCGGCAAACAAATCGTCAGTGGTTTTTAGTATGTCAATCCTGTCATTGACCGTTTCACCCAGCTGCTTTACCTAAAATTAATTTGGTAGATAATCCGGATTCCCTACTTTTGTTAACCATTTGGTTAAACTATATGGTTAAGAAAACTCAAAGAGGTAAAGGCAAAAGGCAAAAGGATGACAATGCGGAGCAGCGGATACTGGCGGCGGCTAAAAAGGTGTTCCTGAGCCGCGGTATGGCAGGGGCGAGGATGCAGGACATTGCCGATGAAGCAGGGATCAACAAGGCCTTATTGCATTATTATTTCCGGGATAAAGAGAAACTCTTTGAAACCATCTTCCTCCAAGAAGCACAGAAATTTTTTCCCAAGATCGCCATGGTCTTTCAGTCCGAGCTGCCGCTTTTTGAAAAATTTGAAAAATTTGTCAATGAATACATTGATGAAATGCTGGCTAATCCTTACCTGCCCTGGTTTGTGATGAACGAGATCAACCGTGACCCGGAGCAATTTCTGAATAAAATGCTGCAGAACGCTCATTTTCCCCAGCCGGTAAAATTCATAGAGCAGATCGAGCGGGAAATAAAAAAAGGAATGATCAAAAAAGTGAACCCGATGCATTTATTATTGAATCTTTTATCGATGACCATTTTTCCCTTCATCGCCAAACCGATGATCATCCGTAACATTCGGTTGAATGAATCCCAGTTCAGGCAGGCCATGGAACAACGGCGGACAGAAATTCCAAAATTTATTATTGATTCGATTAAGAAATAATTCAACAATGAAACGACTCATCACTGTAATTATTAATTATTCATTATTAATTATTCATTGCACTGCAACAGCGCAACAAAGTCTAAGTTTGCAGCAAGCCTATGAGCTTGCGCAAAAAAATTACCCGCTGATCAAACAAAGAGAGTTGGTGAAGCAGACTACCGGCCTTACGATCGATAATCTCAATAAAGGTTATTTGCCTCAGTTTGCCCTCAGTGGACAAGCAACATATCAATCAGAAGTTACCACCATTAATGTACCAATACCAGGATTCAAATTCAATCCACCTAGCAAAGACCAATATAAAGTGCTGGCCGACCTGAACCAGGTGATCTATGATGGTGGAGTGATCAAACAGCAAAAGACGATTCAGCAAATGAATGAAGAAGTAGATCAGCAAAAGATCGAAGTGGACCTGTACAATATTAAGGATCGTATTAACCAGCTTTTTCTCGGCGTATTATATTTTGATGAACAACTGAAACAATTAGAACTGGTCAAGGCCGATCTGAACGATGGCATAAAAAAAGTGCAGGCGCAGGTAAATAATGGCGTGGCTTTGAAATCAAATCTCAATTTGCTGCAGGCGCAATTATTGACCACAGAACAAAAAGGCATTGAGTTAAAAGCTTCCCGCAAAGGATTGATAGATGTGCTTTCCCTTTTTATCAATCAGTCATTGCCCGAAACTGTTCAATTGGAAACGCCTGTTGTTCCGGCAATCAGTTATGGGGATATTCAAAGGCCTGAATTAAAATTATTTTCTTACCAGGATCAGCTACTGGGTAGTCAAACAAAACTCATAGACGCAAAGAATTTACCCAAGGCCAACTTTTTTGTAGAAGGCGGTTATGGAAAACCAGGATTGAATTTTCTCAAGAACCAGTTTGACTTCTTTTATACAACCGGTGTACGGTTCAACTGGAATTTTGGGGGTCTGTATACCCGGAAGAAAGAAAAGCAACTTATCGGTGTAAACAAAAAGATCGTGGATATTCAGAAAGAAACATTCTTGCTGAATACCAACACCGCTTTGAAACAACAGGAATCAGAGATCAGCAAATACCAACAGCTGATCGCTACTGATCAGCAGATCATTGACCTGAGAACAAAAGTGAAACAGGCTGCGAATGCACAATTGGAGAATGGAGTCATCACTACGATCGATTTTTTGCAGGATGTGAATGCAGAAGACCAGGCAAGGCAGAACCTGATCATTCACCAGATACAATTATTACAGTCGCAGATCAATTATATGACATTGGCGGGAAAGCAGTAGTGAGCCGGGAGTCAATGGTCAGGAAAAAATGTTTTAAAATAAATTAATCAAAAATGAAATTTCAATTTAGCAGTTTGATTGTAGCAGCCGTAACGCTTGCTGCTTGTAACGGGAACGGGAATGGACACGATGCTTCCGGAACTTTTGAAACCGATGAAGTGATTGTTTCGTCATTGGCTAATGGAAGAATTCTTTCATTGAATGTCCAGGAAGGTTCCCAATTGAAAAAAGACAGTATCGTTGGCCAGGTAGATCCCAGCGACCTTTCCTTACAAAAGGATCAGGTAGTTGCTACCATTCAATCCCTGAATGATCAAACGATGAATGTTCAACCGCAGATCAAATTGTTGCAGGATCAACTGACCGTGCAGCAATCACAACTGGATAATCTTTTGTATGAGAGGACCAGAACTCAAAATCTTTTGAAACAGGATGCGGCGACCAGCAAGCAATTGGATGATATCAATGCACAGATAGACGTAGTAAAAAAGCAAATGAATGTGACACAACAGCAGATCGATGTACAGCAAAATAATGTGGCTACGCAAAACCGCAGCATCCTCAGCCAGGGCAAACCACTGCAAAAGAAGGTAGCACAAATAGAAGATCAGTTGAATAAGACAAATATTCTGAATCCTATTGACGGTACCGTGCTTGACAAATATGCCCAGGCTGGCGAGATCACTTCAATCGGGAAAGCATTATACAAGATCGCTGATTTGTCTTATCTGAATCTGAGAGCGTATATCACGGGAACACAATTGCCGAAAGTGAAACTTGGGCAACAGGTAAAAGTTTTTATTGATGACGGTAAAAAGAATTACAAACAATATGACGGTACCATTACATGGATCTCTGGTAAAGCAGAATTTACCCCGAAGACCATTCAGACCAAAGAAGAAAGAGCCAATCTTGTTTATGCGATCAAAGTAAAAGTGAAGAATGACGGATATCTGAAGATCGGGATGTATGGAGAAGTAACGCTAAGCCAATAGCTGTTAGCTTTTAGCTGATAGCTTCTATTCTAAAATCTAAAATGAAAATTCATGAAAAATTTTAAAGAGCTTATTATTTGGCAAAAAGGAATTAATCTGGTTAAAAAAATTTACATTTTGACAAAGCTATTTCCGGCGGAAGAAAAATATGGCATAATATCCCAAATGACACGTGCAGCAATTTCTATCCCTGCAAATATTGCTGAAGGCAGCAGCAGAAACAGTGATAAAGATTATGCGAGGTTTCTTCAGCTTGCATTAGTTCAGCTTTCGAATTGCAAACTTATCTCATTATTGTAAAAGAAATGAAATGGGCTTTGTCGGAAGAGATCGAACCAATAGCAAACTTATTGGAAGAAGAAATAAAAATGATACACGTATTTACGAAAAAGCTAACGGCCAATAGCTAATAACTAAAAGCTAAATTATGAGCGCAGTACTTGCAGAAAATATTATTAAAACGTATGGAGCGAAAAAAGAAGTAAAAGCATTGAATGATATTTCTTTTGATGTGCAGAAAGGGGAATTGTTTGGGATTATCGGTCCTGATGGCGGAGGCAAAACATCTTTGTTCCGGATATTGACAACACTTTTATTAGCTGATAGTGGAAAAGCAATGGTGGAAGGCTTGAATGTGGTGAAAGATTACAAAGCTATCCGCCAAACAGTTGGTTATATGCCCGGAAGATTTTCTCTCTACCAGGATCTGACAGTAGAAGAGAACCTGAATTTTTTTGCGACAGTTTTCAATACTACCATCCGCCAGAATTATGATCTCATCAAGGATATTTATGGGCAGATCGAACCATTCAAAAAAAGAAAAGCCGGAAAATTATCCGGCGGCATGAAACAAAAACTGGCATTGAGTTGTGCTTTGATCCATCGTCCTACGGTCTTGTTTTTGGATGAACCCACCACCGGCGTGGATGCTGTTTCCCGGAAAGAATTTTGGGAAATGCTGAAGAATCTGAAAATGCAGGGTATCACTATACTTGTTTCTACTCCTTATATGGATGAAGCAAGTCTCTGTGACCGGATCGCATTAATTCAAAATGGAAATATACTTTCTATCAATACGCCGCAAGGTGTGGTAAATGAATTTCAGAAGCCACTTTTTGCTGTTCGGTCTCTTCATATGCTTTCCCTGTTAAATATATTGAAAGAATTTGACGAAGTGGAAGATGCGTATCCTTTCGGTCAATATCATCATGTGGTAATGAAAAAAAATGGGAATGAAACAAAACTTCATTCATTTTTAGACCAAAAGCTGAAGGAAGATTATGAACTTAATAGTGTAACACCGGACATTGAAGATTGTTTTATTGATTTAATGAAAGAGAGCTGACCAATTTTATGAATGATAAAATAATTACAACGGACAGGCTGACGAAGAAATTCGGTGATTTTACTGCGGTGGATCATATCAGCTTTGAAGTGAATAAAGGAGAGATATTCGGTTTTCTCGGAGCAAATGGAGCTGGTAAAACTACAGCAATGCGAATGTTGTGTGGCTTATTGATGCCCACTTCCGGGGAAGCAACGGTGGCAGGATATGATGTATACCGCCAAAACGAAAAGATCAAACGCAACATTGGTTATATGAGTCAGAAATTTTCATTGTATGAAGACCTGACAGTAAAAGAGAATATGAAGTTCTACGGAGGAATTTATGGAAAGAGTGATGCGTTCATAAAACAAAAAACTGCTTTTATTCTGGATCAGTTGCATCTCAAAACGGAAGCAGATGTATTGGTGAAATCATTGCCCTTGGGATGGAAACAGAAACTGGCTTTTTCAGTCGCGATCTTTCATGAGCCCGGCGTGGTGTTCCTGGATGAACCTACCGGTGGTGTAGATCCGGTGACGAGAAGAGAGTTTTGGAATATGATCTACCAGGCTGCTGATTCCGGCATTACTGTTTTTGTGACTACACACTACATGGATGAAGCGGAGTACTGCAATCGGGTCAGCATTATGGTGGATGGACGGATCGAGGCATTAGATACACCGGAACAATTAAAGAAAACCTATGAAGCGTATTCTATGGATGAAGTGTTTTTGAAACTGGCGAGAAAGGCAGTAAGGAGTGAATAAGCCATTGGCTTTTAGCTGTTAGCCTTTAGTAAAAACCCGGATTATGAAAAATTATAAAGAACTTATTATTTGGAAAAAAGGAATAGAAATTGTTAAAAGCGTTTATCAGGTGGTAAAACAATTTCCTCCTGAAGAAAAGTACGGGGTAGTTTCTCAAATAACCCGTGCTGCAATATCTATTCCTGCAAATGTTGCAGAAGGAAGTAGCAGAAATAGTGATAAAGATTATGCCAGGTTCCTGCAGCTTGCTCTCGGCTCAGCTTTTGAAGTGCAGACTTATCTTGTTGTTGCAGAAGAAATGAAGATGGCAAACACAAGTGATATTGACCAAATTGAAATACAGTTAGAAGAAGAAATCAAAATGATTCACAAGTTCATAAAAACGCTAACAGCCAACAGCTAATAGCTAGTAGCTCAACAATGAAGCAATTCATAGCATTTGTAAAAAAAGAATTTCATCACATCTGGCGGGATAAGCGTACGATGTTCATCTTGCTGTTTATGCCGGTAGTGCAGATCATCATTTTTGGTTTTGCCCTGACCAATGAAGTAAAAAATTCCAGGATCGCTGTATTGGATAATTCAAAAGATGCGGCTACTCAATCTCTGATCGCGGAAATAGACGCCAGCCAGTATTTTGACCTGGAAAAAAATTTGCATTCCTATACACAGATCGAAGAAGAATTCCGGAAAGGGAAAATAAAGCTGGCGGTTGTTTTCCCCGAGCATTTCAATGATGATCTTCAGCATTTTAATAAAGCACAGGTACAGTTGATTGCCGATGCATCGGATCCTAACGTGGCTAACACGTTAACTAATTATGCCACTTCCATTATCATGGCTTATCAGGATCGCATCACTAATGACCGTAAACTTCCTTATACTATCAATACCGAAGTGCGGATGTTGTACAACCCGGAACTAAAAGGTGCTTTCAATTTTGTACCCGGCGTTATGGCAATGGTGCTGTTATTAGTTTGCACCATGATGACAGCAATTACTATCGTCAGGGAAAAAGAAATGGGAACGATGGAAGTGTTGCTGGTATCACCCATGCGTCCGCAAATGGTAGTGCTCGCTAAAGCTATACCATACCTGGCTCTATCAATAGTAAATATTGCAAGTATATTATTACTTAGCGTGTTTGTATTGGAAATGCCGATCAATGGAAGTTTGGCATTGCTGTTAGGAGAAAGTATATTATTCACTTTGGTGTCCTTGTCTCTGGGCTTGCTGATCTCATCGGCCGCAGATTCGCAGCAAGCAGCGATGTTCATTTCACTGGTGGCATTATTTCTTCCCACAGTGATGTTAAGCGGCTATATGTTTCCTATTGAAAACATGCCTTTGCCCCTGCAGCTTGTTTCCAATATTGTTCCGGCTAAATGGTACTACAATATTGTGAAGGCCGTAATGATAAAAGGCATTGGCTTAAATGCGATCTGGAAGGAGACACTGATCCTTGCTGGAATGATGTTGTTATTCCTGACGATTGCCATTAAAAGATTTAAAATACGACTGGCATGAGAACCTTACGTTTTTTATTGCAAAAAGAATTTAAACAAATTTTCAGGGATCCTTCCATTCTCCGGATCATCCTGATCATGCCGGTTTTTCAGTTGCTCATTCTTCCCTGGGCAGCGGATTATGAAATTAAAAAGATCAAGCTGGCAGTGGTGGACCTGGATCATTCCGAATATTCCAGGAAGATGATCAACAAGATCACTTCTTCCGGCTATTTTGTATTGGCAGGGTTAAGTAATTCCTATCCCGCCGCTTTGAGTGATGTAGAGCAAGATAAAGCCGACCTGATACTACAGGTGCCGGTAAATTTTGAAAAAGACCTGGTAAAAGAAGACCAGGCAAAACTTTTCATCGCTATTAATGCGATCAATGGCGTAAAAGCAAACCTTGGCGGAGCTTATCTACAAACCATCATTCAGGATTATAACCGGGAAGTTCGCTTGCAATGGATTCAGTTTCCCCGGTTCAACCCCGATACACAGATTGAAGTCACCTCTTCCAACTGGTACAATCCTTTGATGAATTATAAATATTTCATGGTTCCGGGCATTCTGGTGTTATTACTTACTATGGTAGGCACCAATCTTACTGCAGTGAATATTGTTCGGGAAAAAGAGATCGGGACGATCGAACAAATAAATGTAACACCAATCAGGAAATACCATTTTATTTTGGGCAAGTTGATCCCGTTCTGGATAATGGGTTTGGTGGTATTGACAATTGGCCTTGGCATCGCAAGATTCGTGTATGGCATTGTGCCGGCAGGAAGTTTTGGAACCATTTATGTGTTTGCGGCTGTCTATTTGTTAGCCGTATTAGGATTGGGATTATTATTATCAACATATTCATCAAGCCAGCAACAATCCATGTTGCTTTCATTTTTTATCATGATGATCTTTGTATTGATGAGTGGATTGTACACGTCCATTGATAGCATGCCGGCCTGGGCAAAAATGATCACTAAGTTCAACCCGGTTTCATATTTTATAGAAGTGATGCGGATGGTAGTGCTGAAAGGAAGTTCATTGGCCGATATCAAATATCATTTATTTACGATTGCAGGGTTTGCAGTAGCGCTGAATGGATGGGCCGTGATCAGTTACAGGAAACGGTCATAAAATCACTTTCTTGTTTCCCAAACTTTCGTAAATTCAGTAATTAAAAACGTTTGCTATGCTAAAAGTTGGGGGATTAAAACAAGGCGATATTATCATGGTTAATGATGATGGCGTAATGCGTGAAGGGACAGTCATTAGTCTGGATCATCCGGAAAACCTGGCTTTGGTGGATAATGGAATCCAGGAATTCTGGTATGATTCGGAAGAAATGTTTCCGCTTCCTTTGGATGAAAACCAATTGTTGAAATTGGGATTTGAAAAACAGGAAGTGGATGGTTCAGTAAAGTATATGAAAGGGGCATTTCGTCTTGTGACGCCTAAAAAAGGAGATTTCTCCAATATCGAGATGTGGTACCGGGAAGACCGGCGCCATTTTAATGTGCCATTAAGTGTCCATGAGTTGCAAAATCTGCATCTGGACATGACCAAAGTGCACCTCGAACCGGCCTGAGAAAGACGGTTTTACCCAGTTTTCTGAGAATCAATGACTCTTTTGGCGCATTCTGCCCAAAAAAAGTGGCCCTTTTTTCTTTTTTAAGGCCATTCCGCTTATCTTTGCGCTCCCAAAAATTATATGTCGAAACAACCCCTAATTAAACAGGATGGTACCATTATAGAGGCCCTTTCTAATGCGATGTTTAGGGTGAAGCTTGAAAACGGGCATGAAATATTGGCGACTATCTCGGGGAAGATGAGAATGAATTATATCCGGATATTGCCGGGTGATAAAGTGGGAGTGGAAATGAGTCCATATGATTTAACAAGGGGAAGAATAATTTTCAGATATAGATAAAGAAACAAGTATGAAAGTAAGAGCATCCATAAAGAAACGCAGCGCCGATTGCAAGATCGTTCGTCGCAAAGGAAAACTGTATGTGATCAACAAAAAGAATCCTCGTTTCAAACAAAGACAAGGATAATTAAAAATTAAAAATTCAAAACTGAAAATAAACTATGGCTCGTATTGCCGGTGTTGATTTACCAAAGAATAAAAGAGGAGAGATTGGCCTGACCTATATATATGGCATCGGTCCCTCGACAGCTAAATACATTCTCGACAAGAATAACATCAGTCGTGATAAAAAAGTGAACGATTGGACTGACGATGATCTGAATGCTATCCGTTCTACTATCAATGATGAACTGAAAGTGGAAGGGGCGCTTCGCTCAGAAGTACAGATGAGCATCAAACGCTTATTGGATATTGCTTGTTACCGAGGTCTTCGCCATCGTAAAGGGTTGCCGGTTCGTGGACAACGTACCCGCACTAATAGTCGCACCCGTAAAGGAAAGCGTAAGACGGTTGCCGGTAAAAAGAAAGCACCGAAGAAATAAAAATAACAAAGGCACAAGCAAGCGCTTGTATCTTGATACTTGGATATCGAATCTTAAAATAAATTATGTCTAAAGCACAAGCACAGCAAACAGCAGCACCAAGTGCAAAAGCTGCCGCAAGAAAAAGAGTGGTGAAAGTGGATACTTATGGCGATGCACATATTACCGCCAGCTTCAATAATATTATTGTAAGCCTGACCAACAAAACTGGTCAGGTGATCTCCTGGAGCAGCGCCGGCAAAATGGGATTCAAAGGGTCAAAAAAGAATACACCTTATGCGGCGCAAATGGCTGCGGCCGATGCAGCAAAGACAGCTTTTGATGCCGGGTTGAAAAAAGTGGATGTATATGTAAAAGGTCCCGGCGCAGGAAGAGAAAGTGCTATCCGTGCTATTTCTCAAAACGGAATTGAAGTAGCAATGATCAAAGACGTAACACCGTTACCGCACAACGGATGTCGTCCGCCGAAGAAGAGAAGAGTTTAATGCAAAGTGCATCTTATGCACGATAGTTATATAGGTGGAAGTATCATCATGCTGGCAGTAATAGCTACTTGTGTGATACTGATAATAAGAAGAAACAGAAAGTCATAATTGTACTGAAAGGATCAGTGCAATTCATTTAAATAAAGGGTGTACGATTAATTTTTTACAGTTTTTTACCGATCGAGACACCGATTTTAAAAAAACTGAAATGAAAGAAAATTATGGCACGTTACAATGGTCCAAAGACCAAGATTTCCCGCATTTTTGGTGAACCTATTTTAGGCAATGGAAAGTGGTTGGGTAAAAACAGCAATCCTCCCGGCCAGCATGGCGCTACACGCAAACGTAAAAGTTTGGGCGAATATGCTTTACAGCTTCGTGAAAAACAAAAAGCAAAATACACCTATGGTGTTTTGGAGCGTCAGTTCCGCAAAACATTTGAAGAAGCAGCCCGCAGAAAAGGGGTTACCGGTGATACATTGATCAAATTACTGGAAGCTCGCCTGGATAATACAGTTTTTCGTTTGGGTATTGCTCCTTCCCGTCCTGCTGCCCGTCAGTTGGTAAGTCACAAGCATATCGAAGTAAATGGAGAAGTGGTTAATTTTCCTTCGTTTCAACTGAAACCCGGTGATGTGATCACTATTAAAGAAGGGAGTAAAGGAAGAACCTCTATCACAAGCCAAGTTCGCGGCAAGAATCCGAAATTCAACTGGCTGGATTGGAACGAAACTGAGATGAAAGGAACTTTCATCACCTATCCGGAGAGAGAAAGTGTTCCTGAGAATATCAAGGAACAACTGATCGTCGAGTTGTACAGCAAATAATAGCGTCGAGCTGCCGGCTCCGGGCTTTTTGCTCCTTGCTCAAAGTTTGAAGTCTGCTGAATAGAGTTCGGAACGATGAAGTGAGTGACACAACAGGCGATGATAGTAGTAGTGAAGCAGGAAAAAAATTTAAAAACAATAAACGTTAAATATGGCAATTCTTAATTTCCAAAAACCTGATAAAATCATTCTGCAAAAAGCAACGGATTTCGAAGCTCTTTTCGAGTTTCGTCCACTGGAGCCTGGTTACGGTGTAACTATTGGCAATGCGCTGCGCAGAGTTTTGCTCAACTCGCTGGAAGGATATGCTATCGTAGGGGTAAAGATCGAAGGAGTGGATCATGAATTTGCAACAATGAAAGGAGTAAGCGAGGATGTGGTAGAAATTTTCCTGAACCTGAAACAGGTTCGTTTTAAAAAGATCGTGGATCATGAGGTGGCACATGAAAAGATCATGTTGTCACTGAAAAACAGAACAGAATTCACTGCTGGTATGATTGGTGAGGCTACTCATTCTTTCCAGATCATGAATCCTGATCTGCTGATCTGCACACTGGATGCTTCTGCCCGTATGGACATCGAGTTGACCATCGGTAAAGGACGTGGCTACGTTCCTGCAGAAGAAAATAAACCCAAAGATGCACCGCTCGGATATATTCCGATCGATTCCATTTTCACACCGATCAAAAATGTGAAATATACCATCGAGAATACCCGTGTTGAACAACGTACAGATTATGAGAAGCTGATCATGGAAGTTTCTACAGACGGCACTATTCATCCTGAAGAAGCGGTAAAACAAGCTTCTCGTATTTTGATCCAGCATCTGATGATCATCACTGATGAGAACATCACATTCGACAATAAAGAAGAGAAGAAAGAAGACCTGGTAGATGAACAAACACTGCAGTTGCGCAAAATACTGAAGACACCTTTGGAAGACCTCGATCTTTCTGTTCGTGCCTTCAACTGTCTGAAAGCTGCAAAGATCAATTCGCTGAGTGAATTAGTGCAGTATGAGCAGGAAGACCTTATGAAATTCCGCAACTTCGGACAAAAATCTCTTGCTGAGATCGAGCAAGTGCTGACTGAAAGAGGATTGCATTTCGGAATGGATCTGGGCAAACTGGGATTGGATAAAGAAGATCTGTAAATCAAAATAAGAAAATAAAAAGTAGAAGTGTTAAACAGCCAGATGTTTTTACTTTTTACTTTTGAATTACTAACGTAGGTCAGAATTCCTGACACGGTCTGACTGAAAAAAATTAAACGTCATGCGTCACGGAGACAAAGTAAAAAATCTAAGCCGCACCAAAGCTCACAGGGATGCTTTATTGAGTAATCTTGCCTGTGAGTTGATTGCGCACAAAAGAATTGTGACCACTGTTGCCAAAGCAAAAGCTTTGCGTGTATACGTGGAACCATTGATCACAAAAAGTAAAGAGAATACTACGCATCAGCGCCGGGTGGTTTTCAGCTATCTGCAGGATAAGAATGCGATCAAAGAATTATTCAGCACAGTAGCTGAAAAAGTAGCAGGTCGTCCCGGAGGATATACCCGCATCATCAAATTGGGTATTCGCCCCGGTGATAATGCCGAACAGGCGTTGATTGAGTTGGTTGATTTCAATGAGATCTATGGTAAAGGTAAAGAAGAGGCAAAGGCAGGATCTAAAAGAACCCGCCGTGCCGGTGGAAAGAAAAAGGCAGAAACTACCGAAGCGGAGAAGCCTGAAGAACCAAAAGCTGCAGAATAATCAAATAACATATTTCAGGTCATGCCTTCCGTTTCCCGGAAGGCATTTTTGTTTTAATAAAATAACTATATTCACTCACGACTGCTTGCTTTAGTTTAGTTAATTATATAATCCTCGAAGATGAATGATCAGTTTAACATCTCGCTGCAGCAGTTCCGGGACGGGGTCGTCACCAAATTCCAGCTTTATAACAGCCTGTTTACATCTCTGCCTTTTCATCGTATTGAAAAGACGGGCATCCTGCTGTCATTACTTTTCAATAATTGTGAAGAGGGCTATGCCAAGAAATTGAGCCCGGCTGAGATCATTGAAGATTTTTTCAGCAAGCATACTTCTTATAAAAGCGAGAGCGAAAAAAATGATTTGCTTTTTCGGTTTGTTCAATATGTAGAACGGCAGGTGGTTTTGTTTGATGCATTGGAAGATGCTGCATTTAGGAATGTGCATGATATGCATGGCATCGGAACCTTAAAATACCTGGAATCTGAAGTTTTGGAAAACAGAAAAGTGAAGGAACTTATTGAAAAATTGAAAAATTTTTCAATTCGATTGGTATTAACGGCTCATCCTACGCAATTTTATCCCGGTTCTGTATTGGGCATTATCAATGATCTTTCAAAAGCATTAGCCGAAAACAACACCAGCCATGTCAATACATATTTGCAACAATTGGGAAAAACGCCTTTTTTCAAAAAGAAAATGCCAACGCCGTTTGATGAAGCGGTGAGCCTGATCTGGTATCTTGAAAATGTTTTTTATCCTGCAGCTGGCAGGATCGTTTCGTCAATGAAAAGCCAGTTTCCTGATGCGATCAGTGAACATAATCCTGTTATCAGAATGGGTTTCTGGCCCGGCGGAGATAGGGATGGCAATCCTTTTGTGACCAGCGACACAACATTACAAGTGGCAGAAGCATTGCATGGAGCTATCATCAAGTGTTATTATCTTGAGGTAAGAAGATTGAAACGTAGACTGACTTTTGAAGGTGTGGATGTGTTGCTGGCTGAGTTGGAAAATAAATTGTACAAAAACCTGTTTATCCCGGGATATAAAACAAGCCTTCACAAAAAAGAGATCCTTCAGCCGCTTATTGAAATAAAGAACATCATCATTCACCAGCACAACGGGCTTTTTCTCCATATGGTGAATAATCTTATTAATAAGATCGAATTGTTCGGTTTGTATTTTGCCTCGTTGGATATCAGGCAGGTAAGCACTGTGCATGGAAAAATATTCGAAACATTGGCCGCTGCAAAAAAAAATCTTTTGCCGGATTACAATACCTTGACCGAAGAAGAAAAAATAAAACTATTAACCAGCTTGTCTGGAACTGTCAATCCGGAAATATTTACGGATCCTGTTCATAAGGACACATTTAAAACAATACAGGCAATTCGATTTATTCAGCAGCAGAACGGGGAAGATGGTTGTCATCGTTATATCATCAGCCATTGCAACAGCGCCTTGAATGCGATTGAAGTGTATGCTTTGTTTTTGCTCAGTGGCTGGAAAAAAGAAGCGATCAATATTGATATCGTTCCTTTATTTGAAACGATTGAGGACCTGCAGCATGCGGCAGGCATTATGAAAACACTTTACCAAAATCCTGTTTATAAAGAACATTTGAAACGTTTGGGCAACAGGCAAACTATAATGCTTGGCTTTTCTGACGGAACAAAAGATGGTGGTTACCTGATGGCGAACTGGAGCATTTACAAAGCAAAAGAGGAGTTGACTCAAATTTCAAGGGAGCACGGCATCAATGCGATATTTTTTGATGGCAGAGGAGGACCACCGGCGAGAGGCGGCGGCAAAACACATAAGTTTTATGCTTCGATGGGAAAGAATATTTCTAATTCCAAAATAGAACTTACTATTCAGGGACAAACGGTGAGCTCCAATTTCGGTACGATCGATGCCGCACAGTTCAATATGGAGCAATTGTTAAATGCCGGAATTTCAAATGACCTGTTTGCACCCGATAAAGCCACCTTTGATGAAGCTGAAGAAAAATTAATGATTGAACTATCCGAAGCAAGTTATAAAGCGTACCGGATCTTGCGGGATCACCCTTATCTCACTGATTATTTACTACAGGTGAGTCCACTTCGTTTTTACAGCGAAACCAATATTGGGAGTCGCCCCATTGCCAGGGGTGCATCATCCGGACTATCATTAAAAGACCTGAGGGCAATTCCTTTTTCTGGTTCCTGGAGTCAGTTAAAACAAAATGTGCCCGGCTATTATGGCGTGGGATCTGCATTGCAACAAATGGAGAAGCAGGGAAAATTGCCGCAGTTGCAACAATTGTATCAGCGGTCATTATTTTTTAAAACATTGCTTGATAATTGTGAGATGGCAATGATGAAATCATTTTTCCCGCTCACAGCATTTTTGTTGCATCATAAACATTTTGGAGAAATTTGGAAGATGATCTATGAAGAATTTGAATTGACGAAAAAATACCTGTATAAAATTACGGGCCATTCTGAACTTATGGCGGATTATCCGGTAGATCATTTATCTATTCAAATGCGGGAAAAAATAGTCTTACCATTGCTAACCATTCAGCAGTATGCATTGACGAAAATCAGGGAAATTGATGAGGCGATGGTGCAAACCCCGGAAAAAAAGATTTATGAAAAACTGGCTATGCGATGTTCGTTTGGGATCATAAATGCCGGCCGCAATTCTGCCTGATAAATTAAATGATCCCAAACCATCAAACTGTTATTTTTGCATTTTAATCATTGTTGATGAATAGAGTAAAAATCGGTTTGGTACAAATGAGCTGTACCAGCGATAAATTGACAAATCTTACTAAAGCCATTCAAGGAATACAAAAAGCGGCTGCAGACGGTGCCCAGGTCATTTGCCTGCAGGAATTATTCACTTCATTGTACTTCTGCGATGTAGAGGATTATGAAAATTTCAAATTTGCTGAAACTATTCCTGGCCCTTCCACAGAAGCGCTTCAGAAAGTTGCCAAAGACAACGGCGTGGTCATTATTGCATCTTTATTTGAAAAAAGAACACAGGGAATTTATCACAATACTACTGCCGTGATTGATGCAGATGGAAGCTATCTTGGAAAATACCGGAAGATGCATATTCCTGATGATCCTGCTTACTATGAAAAATTTTATTTCACTCCCGGTGACCTGGGTTACAAAGTTTTTAAAACAAAATTTGCTGCTGTAGGTGTTTTGATCTGCTGGGATCAATGGTATCCTGAGGCAGCACGGATCACTTCATTGATGGGAGCAGAGATCTTATTTTATCCAACAGCAATTGGTTGGGCCACTTCACAGGATGAAGCTACCAACACTGAACAATATGAAGCATGGCAAACCATTCAACGAAGTCATGCAGTGGCAAACGGCGTGCATGTGGTCAGTGTGAACAGGGTGGGAGTGGAGCAAAACGGCGCTATGAAATTCTGGGGTGGTTCATTTGTGGCAAATCCATTCGGAAGGCTTTTGTATAAGGCCTCTCATGATAAAGAAGAAGTGAAAGTAGTGGAGATTGATCTTGAAAAAACTGATCAATACAGAACGCACTGGCCGTTCATGCGGGACAGAAGAATTGATTCCTATCAGCCCATAACAGAAAGGTTTATTGATGAAAAATAAAAATTCTTCATGTTCAATATTTCATTTCAATCGGATCTGAAATTCTTGAACATTGCATTTCGAATGATTAAACAATGACGCATCCTACACCCAAAGAACTTGGTTATTATTTTCCTGCAGAATTCGCTCCTCATGTTGCCACCTGGTTGAGCTGGCCACATAAGGAAGCTTCATGGCCGGGAAAAATTCATACAATCTATCCTTATTATACACAGTTTATTAAAGAACTGACAAAGAGTGAGAAAGTAAATATAAATGTCAATGACCAGCCTATGAAAGATTTTGCAATTCAGCAATTGCAAATGATCGATACAGACCTATCCAAAATTGAATTCTTCTTTCATCCTACCAATGATGCCTGGTGCAGGGATCATGGCCCGGCGTTTCTAATAAATCCCAATGCTGCCACCAAAAAGGTTATTGTCGATTGGAATTACAATGCGTGGGGCAATAAATATCCGCCTTACGATCTGGATGATGTAATTCCGACTTTGATCGCAACGCATTACCACATCCCTGTTTATTATCCCGGTATTATAATGGAAGGCGGTTCTGTGGAATTCAATGGAAAAGGAACATTGATGACATCAACAGCCTGCCTTTTAAATCCGAATCGAAACCCCGATTTGAATCAACAGCAAATTGAAGAAACTCTTTTTCATTATTATGGAGTAGAACAGGTATTATGGGTCGATGAAGGAATAGTTGGCGATGATACAGATGGTCATATTGATGATACCGTTCGATTTGTAAATGAGGATACTGTTATTGCTGTGATAGAAGAAAAAAAGAGCGATGATAATTATGAATTGTTGCAAAAAAATCTGGGCCAGCTTAAAAAAATGCGCTTGTTGAACGGGAAACAATTAAACGTTATCGAGCTGCCAATGCCGGATGAGGTGATTTATGAAAAGCAACGATTGCCGGCTTCCTATGCCAATTTTTATATTGCTAATCGGTCAGTGATCGTTCCTACTTATCGATGTGATAAAGATGAAAAAGTCGTGCGAATTATCCAGGAGTGTTTTCCCAATCGAAATGTTATTGGTATAGATTCTACTGATCTTATTTGGGGTCTTGGAAGTTTCCATTGTCTTAGCCAGCAAGAACCTTTGGTATAAATAAAAGAGCCTTCTGTAGAAACAGAAGGCTGTTAACGATTGCTTGCCATATGAAAATTTTGAATAAAATAACTTCTTACCCATCAATAGTCTTTTTCCTATTATTCTATTGGGGTTTCTTCCAAAATTCCATTGTTGTGTACAAGTAATGTTACAGGTAAATATTTTTCGTTATGTTGACTGGCATCGAGGCCGAGTTCTTCTTCTTTTGAACTAACTCTCAAGGGTAATATATAATTGATGAACTTGAAGATCAGGAAGGAGATGGTAAAACTGTACACTGCGGCAATGATCATGGCTTTTGCCTGTATCAGGAAAAATGCAGCATTGCCAAAAAAGAATCCATCATTGCCTGCTGGATTAACAGCTTTGGTAGCAAATATTCCTGTCATCAGCATTCCTACCATACCACCAAGTCCATGGCAGGGGAAAACATCTAAGGTGTCATCCAGCGTAGATTTTTGTTTGTAATAAACCGCCATATTGGAAATGATGGCTGCAACGACTCCTATAAAAATACTTTGCGGAATTGCTACAAACCCGGCTGCAGGGGTTATTGCCACCAAGCCAACAACTGCACCTACGCAAAAGCCAATCACAGAAGGTTTTTTTCCACGCACTACATCAAAAAACATCCAGCTAAGACCTGCAGCCGCTGCTGCAGTATTAGTAGTAGCAAAAGCAGAAACTGCTAGTGAATTTGCTGCTAAAGCAGAACCGGCATTAAATCCAAACCAGCCAAACCACAACAGTCCTGTTCCTATTAATACATATGGAATATTTGCAGGAGGAATTTCTTTGTTCTCAAGATGTACTTTTCTGCGTTTGAGAACTAATGCCCCGGCCAACGCAGCGCAACCCGCAGAAATATGTACCACGGTGCCGCCTGCAAAATCTAAAACTCCCATCTTAGCAAAAATCCCATCGGGATGCCAGCTCCAATGGGCAAGAGGTGCGTACACCAATAAGCTAAACAAAACCGTGAATAAGATATAGGAAGTAAAACGAATCCTTTCAGCAACTGCGCCAACAACCAAACCAGGAGTAATGACCGCAAACATTAATTGAAAAAGGGCAAAAAGTGATTTTGGAATAGTTGGTGCTAAACTCCAGGGTTCACCTGAATTTACTCCTTTAAAGAAAAGATGAGTTGTAGGATTGCCGATAAGCCCACCAATTGAATCGCCAAAGCAAAGACTATATCCTACAACAACCCATAATACACTAACCACTCCAGCTGCTACTACACTTTTGATCATCGTTGAGATCACATTTTTTCTGTGTACCATTCCTCCATAAAAAAATGCAAGCCCGGGTGTCATAAGAAAAACAAGCGCTGTCGCAACAATGATCCATGCAATATCTGCACTGTTGTATTTTGATGTGCCAGTGAAATCATTTACAGGTTTAATTAGCATTGCAACAATTGCAATAAGTGCCAATACCAGGAAAGGGACAATTTGTTTTGCTGTTTTCTTACTCATAAATCAGGAAGATTAGTAGATATTATAATTAATTAGTATTTTAATTATTTTTATCTAAAGTAAATATTAATGCGATTAACACATGTTAGTTTTTACATTTTTATTAAAAATATTAATAAAAAATATATAAAATAAGCAAAAAGTAAATATTGTAAAATATAATAATGCTAATGAGTGAACCTGACATTCTGGATTTGTGGATTCAAAATCTAGGTTATAAGATTAAATAAATGGAGTGTCGGAAAGGAATTTATTTACCTGGGCGGCACATTCCCTGCCTTCATTAATGGCCCATACAACCAGGCTTTGGCCACGCCGCATATCACCAGCTGTGAAGATCTTGGAAATATTTGTTTGATAGGTTTTATCGGATGCTTTTAGATTACCACGTTCGTCTTTTTCAACTCCTGTTTCATTCAACATGCCTTCATGTTGTGGATGCAAAAAACCCATGGCAAGCAATGCTAATTCGCAGGGGATTTCTTTTTCACTTCCGGGCACTTCCACAAATTGAGCGGGCCTGCCTTCATCTGTAAACTTCCATTCGAGGTTTACAATTTTTAATGCTCTCAAATTCCCATTTTTATCCCCGATGAATTCTTTGGTTGCAATAGCCCATTTGCGATCAGCCCCCTCTTCATGCGACGTAGAGGTTTTTAACGTCATTGGATAAACGGGCCATGGCATGAACAATGTTCTTTCTGCCGGAGGTTTGGGCAGCAATTCAAATTGTGTCACTGCTTTTGCGTGTTGTCGGTTGGAAGTACCTACACAATCGCTTCCGGTATCACCACCTCCGATCACTACCACATTTTTATTTGTTGCAAAAATTTCTTTAGAAAAAATATTGCTTTCGATGTCAGCTTTTGCCAATGGATCTTTACCTGCATTACGTTTGTTTTGCTGTTTCAAAAATTCCATCGCAAAATGCACTCCATTCAATTCACGGCCTGGTATCTTTAGATCCCTTGGAACAGTAGAACCTCCGGCAAGAACTATTGCATGGTAGTTTCTCAGCAGATCTTTGATAGGAATATTCACACCGACATTTGTATTGCATTTAAAGATCACACCTTCTTCTTCCATTAACCTGATCCTGCGATCTACTACCCATTTTTCCAATTTAAAATCAGGGATTCCGTAACGTAACAAACCACCGGGTGCATCGTCTCTTTCAAATACTGTTACCAAATGTCCGGCATAATTCAATTGTGCTGCAGCTGCAAGTCCTGATGGACCCGAACCGATGACAGCGACTTTTTTACCGGAGCGGAGATTCGGCTTTCGGGGTTTTACAAATCCGTGTTGAAAAGCAATTTCAATAATATGTTTTTCTATTTCTTCAATAGTAACCGGAGGCTGGTTGATCCCCAACACACAGGAACTTTCGCAAGGAGCGGGACAAATACGGCCAGTGAATTCAGGAAAATTATTAGTTGAATTTAATATCTCATAGGCTTCTTTCCAGTTCTTGCGATACACAGCATCATTGAATTCCGGTATTATATTTCCTAACGGGCATCCATGATGACAAAAAGGAACGCCACAATTCATGCAACGGGCTGCCTGTTGATTCAGTTTTTCTTCTGAATAGGGTTCCACAAATTCATTAAAATGCTGAATTCGCTCCTGCACCGGTCTTTTACCAGGCAATTCTCTCGTAAATTCTAAAAATCCTGTTGGCTTCCCCATGAAAATTTTATTTTAAAATTTATTCTTGGTTTTCTATCCCGATCGTAACTCTTTTTTGGGAAAGAACTTTTTTATAATCTTTCGGAAATACTTTTATGAAACTTTTCAACTGACTTTCAAAATCAGCCAAAATGAATTTTGCAACATTACTTCCAGTGTGATGATAATGTTCTGTGATCATTTTCCGTAATAACAAAACATCTTCTTCATCCAATGGATCAAGGTCAACCATTTCTCTATTACAGTTTTCAGGGAATTTTCCGTTGACATCATATATATATGCGACGCCGCCACTCATTCCTGCAGCGAAATTCCTTCCTGTATCTCCTAACACAATGACAGTTCCGCCAGTCATGTATTCACAGCCATGATCGCCTACACTTTCTACTACAGCATTTACTCCGGAATTACGTACACAAAAACGTTCTCCTGCTTTGCCACGAATAAATGCTTGTCCGGATGTAGCTCCATAAAATGCCACATTACCTATGATGATATTTTCTTCAGGAACATATTGAACCTGTTTGGAAGGATAGATGATCAGTTTTGCGCCACTCAATCCTTTTCCAAAATAATCATTTGCATCGCCTTCCAGTTCCAGTGTAATGCCTTTTGTATTGAACGCACCAAAGCTTTGTCCAGCCGTTCCGTTGAATTTGAAATGAATGGTATCATCAGGCAATCCTGCACTTCTGTATTTTTTTGTGACTTCATTGGACAAGATCGATCCTACTGTTCTGTCTGTATTTTGAATTGCTAATTCTGCAAAAACCTTTTCCTGAGTTTCGATTGCAGGCCTGGCAATTTCCAGAAGTTTCCAATCCAATACTCCACCGATACCGTGATCCTGGTCTTCTGCTTTATGCAAGCCTGTGTAAATAGATGCCGGTTCTTTATATAAAATAGGAGAGAGATCCAGTTTGCTATATTTCCAATGAGAAATATTTTCTCTTATTTCAAGATTATTGACCTGTCCGATCATTTCATTGACAGTTCTGAAACCCATTTCAGCCATGATCTCTCTTAATTCCTGTGTAATGAATTTGAAAAAGTTCACTATATGATCAGGGTTGCCATTAAATCTTTTTCGCAATGCAGGGTCTTGCGTCGCTACGCCGACAGGGCAGGTATTCAAATGACACTTGCGCATTAATATACATCCTTCTACCACCAATGCAGCAGTGGCGATGCCCCATTCTTCCGCACCGAGCAATGCTGCGATCGCAATGTCTCTTCCGGTTCTCAATTGGCCATCTACCTGTACGGTGACTCGACTTCTCAATTTATTTTTTACTAACGTCTGATGTGTTTCTGCCAAACCCAATTCCCAGGGTAATCCTGCATGTTTGATAGAAGAAACTGGTGAGGCTCCGGTGCCTCCATCATGACCTGCTATTAATACTACATCTGCTTTTGCTTTGGCAACACCGGCAGCAATAGTTCCCACACCGGCTTTACTTACCAACTTCACACTGATCCTTGCATTGCGATTGGCATTTTTCAGATCAAAAATTAATTGAGCCAGGTCTTCAATGGAATAAATATCATGATGCGGCGGCGGAGAGATCAATCCAACTCCGGGAATGGAATGACGCACTTTCCCGATCCACTCATCTACCTTATGTCCCGGCAATTGACCGCCTTCTCCGGGCTTGGCGCCTTGTGCCATTTTTATTTGTAGTTCATCTGCTTCGGTAAGATACAAACTGGTAACGCCAAATCTTGCACTTGCCACCTGCTTGATAGCGCTGCGCATGGAATCGCCATTAGGCAATTGCTCATATCTTTTTTCATCTTCACCACCTTCACCGGTGTTGCTTTTGGCACCAATGCGATTCATGGCAATAGCCAATGTTGTATGTGCTTCCCATGAAATGGAACCAAAACTCATGGCGCCTGTAGCAAATCGTTTGTAAATATTCTCAGCCGGTTCCACTTCTTCTATTGGAATGGACGGACGATTTTTTTTCAATTGCAGCAAGCTTCTCAATGTTGAAGTATTTTCGTTCGGCTCATTGATCAGCTTTGCATATTTCTTATAAATACTATAATCATTCATCCGGGTAGCATACTGCAACAAATGAATGGTTTGCGGATTGAATAAATGAAACTCTCCTTTTCGTTTCCATTGATAAATACCACCTGTTGGCAAGAGCCCTGATTCATAATTATTTTGCCTAAAGGAAGAGAAATGTTTCGCTAAAGTTTCTTTGGCAATTTCATCGAGGCCCATCCCTTCAATCCGGGAAATAGCTCCGGTGAAATATTTTTCAACTACATCCTGGTTCAAGCCAATGATCTCAAATATCTGGGCACCCTGGTATGACTGCAGTGTAGAAATGCCCATTTTGGAAAATACTTTCAGCAATCCGTCATTCACTGCTTTGATATAATTCTTTTTCAGTTCCTCTTCCGAGAGATCAGTTTGTAATTTGCCGCTTTCTTTCATATCCCGGATAGAAGACAATGCGAGATAAGGATTGATGGCTGTGGCGCCAAATCCAATAAGACAGGCGAAATGATGCACTTCCCAAACATCACCTGCTTCCACTACAATGCCTACCTGTCCACGCATTCCTTTCCGTATCAAATGATGGTGCACTGCCGATGCCGCAAGCAAAGTAGGAATAGGAGCATGCTCAGAGTCAATAGCACGGTCAGTCAATATCAATACTTCAAATCCATCTTCCACGGCATCTACTGCATAGCGGCACAAACGTTCAATACCTGCTCTCAGCGAGCCGGGTTTTCCATCGGCTCTGAAATAACATTGTAATGTTTTTGCCTGGAATTTTCCGGTATCGATACTCCGTATCTTCTCCAATTCAAAATTGGTAAGCACCGGTTGTTTCAACGCTACACTGTGACAAGCCAACGGATCTTCCATTAAAAGATTTCCATTGTTGCCAACAAAAGTGGAAAGCGACATCACTAATCGCTCCCGTATCGGATCTATCGGGGGATTGGTTACCTGCGCAAATAATTGTTTGAAATAAGAACTGAGATGCTGTGGCTGGTCACTCAATACAGCCAAAGGAACATCACTACCCATAGAACCAACCGGCTCTTTTCCATCCAAGGCCATTGGTGCAATGATATGATCCAGATCTTCTGTTGTATAGCCAAATGCTTTTTGATACTTGAATACCTGGTCATGCTCCAAATGAGTGAACATGACTCTTGGATCCGGCAATTCTTCCAAACGGATCTTGTATTTGTTCAGCCATTCTGCATAGGGCTTTTGCGAACAAATATTTTGTTTCAATTCTTCATCACTGATGATGCGACCTTGTTCCATATCCACTACAAACATTTTCCCGGGTTGCAGCCTTCCTTTTTCTTTGATCATTGCCGGATCAACAGGAAGCACTCCTGTTTCGGAAGCCATGATCACACGGTCATCTGTAGTGACACAATACCGGGAAGGACGAAGGCCATTTCTATCTAAGGTAGCGCCGATGATCTTTCCATCTGTAAATGAAATGGATGCCGGCCCATCCCAGGGCTCCATGAAAGAAGAATTAAATTCATAGAAAGATTTTTTCACCGGATCCATTTGCTCATTGCCATCCCATGCTTCGGGGATCAGCATCATCATCACATGCGGAAGAGAACGGCCGGTGAGTAATAACAATTCGATCATATTATCGAGACAGGCGGAATCGGATTGTTCGCCTTCCACTATCGGCAACAACATTTCCATTTCTTCCTTCGTGAAATAAGGGGAGGTAAACCCTTTCTCACTGGACCGAAGCCAGTTCAGGTTTCCCTGCAAAGTATTGATCTCACCATTGTGTGCAATGAACCGGAATGGCTGTGCCAGTTTCCATGAGGGAAATGTATTGGTGGCAAAACGGGAATGCACCAGCCCGAATGCACTGACTACTCTTTTGTTGCTGAGATCAGGAAAATAACTTCTCAGTTGCAAACTGGTGAGCTGACCTTTATATACAACCGTTTTATAAGAAAGCGAGGCAACATAAAAACCGATCGAATCTTTTTTTACTGTACTATTAATAAGATGTGTAGCATGATTGCGCAGCACAAATAATTTTCTTTCAAAATCATC
>DASZXQ010000126.1:0-24048 GCA_035545755.1 Chitinophagaceae bacterium
ATCATCGCAGCAATTTGCTGCTGTCCGTCAATTCCTTTTTTAGTGATAGAAATGAGCTGCTCTTTATAAAAACCATATTGTACGTATAGATCGATCATTTTTTCATACAGGCTTCTGCCCTTTTCTTTTTCATAAGCTGCCATTTCACAGAGCAATGCCACAGCGCTGATGCCATCTTTGTCACGTATCTTATCTCCTATCATCAATCCAAAACTTTCTTCTCCACCGATGATATAATTTTCTTTTCCTTCTTTTTGGCGGATCATATCTGCGATCCATTTGAAACCGGTGAGCACACGATAACAAGCCACGCCGTTTTCTTTGGCGATCGCATCAATCATCGGCGTGGTCACAATGGTGGTGATCACCATATCATTCGGCTTAGCAATACCTTTTGTCTTTCTCGCTTCAATTAAATAATTAAATGCCAGCACAGCAGTTTGGTTCCCGTTCATCAGCACCCATTTTCCATTCAGGTCTTTTACACCGATTGCGATACGATCCGCATCCGGATCCGTGCCGCATAAAATATCCGCATTTAATTTTTCAGCGAGTTTCAAACCAAGATTCATTGCTTCGCTTTCTTCCGGGTTCGGATATACCACCGTCGGAAAATTTCCATCTGGCACACTCTGTTCTTTTACGATATGAACATTTTTAAATCCAAACATATCAAGCACCGGCGGCACTAATTTTATTCCCGTTCCATGTATCGGCGTGTAAACGATCTTCATGTCCTTATGTTTGGCGATCACTTCCGGGTACACACTCAATCCTTTCACCATTTTCATATACGCCTCATCTATTTCTTTTCCGATGATCGCAATGTTTTTTTCTCCCCCATTCCACTTCACATCATCCACTGATGCGATCTTCTCCACTTCTTTGATCACATTCTTGTCATGCGGCGGCACTAATTGCGAGCCATCATCCCAATACGCTTTATAACCATTATATTCTTTTGGATTGTGCGAAGCCGTACACACTACCCCACCCTGACATTTCAAATGACGGATGGCAAAAGATAATTCCGGTGTCGGACGCAGATCTTCAAACAAAAACACTTTGATGCCATTCGCAGCAAAAACGTTTGCCGCCGTTTCTGCAAAAAAGCGACTGTTGTTGCGGCTGTCATGTGCAATGGCGACTTTCACGCCGCCGGGAAAACATTGTTTCAGATAATTGGCATAACCTTGTGTCGCCATTCCTACCGTGTATTTGTTCATGCGGTTGGTGCCCACACCCATAATGCCCCGAAGCCCGCCGGTGCCAAACTCTAAATTTCTATAAAAAGCATCAGCCAGTTCATCGGGCTTCTCTTTTTGCAAACGAACGATCTCATCTTTTGTGGCCTTGTCAAAATTTCCATTCAGCCATGCATTAACTTTCGATTGAATTGCTGTATCCATAATTTATTTAAATGTTAATCTGTAAAACTAATCATCTGCTGCAAATCTACTTCAAACAATCAAACGTATTTTTGTTTTTATGAGGTCAACACCTGTGCAAAGCCAAACTGCTGTTGTGTCACTCACTTCATCGTTCGGAAAAAAGCCCGGCATTATTTTCATTTTACTGCTTGCAGTCAATTTTTCCTTTGCACAAGACTCTGCTCAAAATAAAATAAATTATCATCAACGCCAATGGATCATTGGCAGCGCCAATGTAGTCGGTTATGGCTCTTCACTTATAATTTTGAGTAATGCCTGGTATAAAAATTATCCGCATAGTTCTTTTCATACGTTCAATGACGATAACGAATGGTTGCAGGTAGATAAGTTTGGTCATGCATGGACGGCATATAACACCGGCAGACTATCAGCAGGAATGTGGAAATGGGCAGGATTGAGTGATAAAAAAGCAACCTGGATCGGCGGGCTCAGCGGGGCCGCCTATCTCACCGTCATTGAATTTCTCGATGGCCATTCTGCCGAATGGGGCTGGAGTTGGGGTGATATGTCGGCGAATATTTTTGGTTCAGGATTATTTATAAGCCAGCAATTAGGCTGGCATGAACAGCGCATTCAGTATAAATTTTCTTTTCACCGGAAAAATTATGGTACTTCTCAATTGGAACAACGCAGCGATGATCTCTTTGGCAGCAGTTGGTATGAACGAATGCTGAAAGATTACAATGCACAGACCTATTGGTTCAGTATTAATCTCAAATCTTTTTTTAAACAAAGCAATTTACCGGCATGGCTGAATATTTCTGCTGGTTACGGAGCAGATGGGATGTTTGGCGGGTTTCAAAATCTTGCTACCGATGCTAACGGGAATATCACTTTCGACCGCAGGGATATTCCGAGGATCAGGCAATTTTATATAGCGCCTGATATTGATTTCACAAAAATTAAAACAAACAGTAAATTTCTGAAAACTCTGTTCACTGCATTGAATGCATTCAAGTGTCCCGCACCTACTTTGATGATCGACTCGAAAGGAAAATTAAGATTGTATGCAATTTACTTTTGAGTACTCCCGACTCCCCTTGCTCAAAACTCCCGACTACTTCAAAAACGCTCCCAACACTTTTTCCTTATCCACTTCCACGACAATATGCTCCTGCAAAGTAGTAGAGACAGAAAGGCCTACATAATCAGGCCGTACGGGAAAAGAATTGTGGCTACGCTCCACTAACACCAATGTTTGAATCTTTTTAGGGTGAAAATCAAGGAAGGGCTTTAAAGAATATAACAATGTTCTGCCGCTATCCGCAACATCATCAATAACAATGATGACCTTATCATCAAAATTCATTTTTTTAGTTAGTGTGACGGCGCCAGGTTTGCGTTTGTCCAGTTTGATAGATAGCAGGTCGGTTTTAATAGAAGAAAATTCTGCCAGCATTTTCTGTATGCTTTTTGCCACCACCGTGCCGCTTTCCCTGATGCCTGCAAGGATCAATTGCGTTTCTCCAGAATTGTTCTCGATAATTTCCAATGCCATCCGGCGGAGTTTCTTTTCTGCAACTTCTTTTGAAAGAATATAGTTTTTTGTTTGACCCATAAATTTTTATCCCTTTATGTAACAACCCGTAAATTAGCAAATCCAATCCAGCGTTATGCAAATCGTACAACAAATTTTATTTATTCTTCTCAGTGCTGTCGCTATCTGGCTCTTTACAAAAAAAGTAAAAGCCATCCGGCGCAATATCCTGCTGGGCAGGGATGAAACGATCAATGATAATACTTCACAACGCTGGAAGAATGTCTTGCTACTTGCTTTGGGGCAAAAGAAAATGTTCCGCAATCCACTGGTGGCTTTGCTGCATTTTTTTGTGTATGCCGGTTTCATTATCATCAATATCGAAATACTAGAGATCATCCTGGATGGTATATTAGGAAAGCATAGAATGTTCGCACCTGCTATAGGAAGTTTGTATGGAGTATTGATCGGTTGCTTTGAAATTTTAGCCGTGCTGGTACTTTTGGGTTGTCTCATCTTTTTGATACGCAGGAATGTTATCAAATTAAAACGATTTATCAGCAAAGATCTTGATGGATGGCCTCGCAGCGATGCGAATTATATATTGATCACTGAGATCATTCTGATGACCTTGTTTCTTAGTATGAACACCGCAGACCAGGTATTGCAATCAAGAGGCGCCGAACATTATCATCAAACTGGAAATTTCTGGATAACCGGTTCCCTTACTTTTTTATTCAATGGATTTTCCACTTCTTCACTCATTACCATTGAACGATCTTGCTGGTGGCTGCATATCATTGGCGTTTTTGCATTCCTGAATTATTTGCCGTACTCCAAACATCTGCACATCATTTTGGCTTTTCCCAATTCCTATTATGCACGATTGGAACCAATGGGAAAAATGGAAAACATGCCGGAGATACAAAAAGAAGTGTTGTATGCCATGCAACCTGAATCGGCTCCTACTGGTGAATCACAACAACCAAAAAAATTTGGAGCGAAGGATGTCTTTGATCTTAGCTGGAAAAATTTATTGGATGCGTATGCTTGCACCGAATGTGGAAGATGTTCTGCTGCTTGTCCCGCCAATCAAACCGGGAAATTATTATCACCGCGAAAAATTATGATGGACACCCGGGACCGGGTGGAAGCAATAGGAAAAAACATTGATAAAAACGGAACGTTCAAAGAGGATGGAAAATCATTATTGCATGATCATATTTCTGTGGAAGAATTACGTGCCTGCACCACCTGCAATGCCTGCGTGCAGGAATGTCCCGTCAGCATCAGCCCGCTGGATATTATTTTGCAACTGCGCCGCTACCTCGTGATGGAAGAAAGTAACTCGCCACAGGAATGGACAGCCATGTTCAGTAACGTAGAAAATAATTTTGCTCCCTGGAAATTTTCTCCTGAGGAAAGAGATAAGTGGACAGAAGGAGTTTAAAAAATCATAAAACAAAAATGTATCATGAGCAATTTCAATTTCCAGGCAATTGACTGGGACATGATCGCTCCGACCGAACATAAGGGTGAAACCGGTATTGCTATTTGGAAAACGCTGCAATTAGATGGTCTGCGAATACGACGAGTTCATTATTCAAAAGGCTACCGGGCAGATCATTGGTGTCAAAAAGGGCATATCGTTCACTGTCTCGAAGGAGAATTTGTAAGCGAAATGGAAGATGGCCAAAAATTTCTAATAAAAAAAGGAATGAGTTATGTTGTATCTGATGAATTGAGCAGTCACCGGTCTTATTCAGAAAATGGCGCTCAACTATTGATCATTGATGGGGATTTTTTACAGCGGTGCAGGTAAACACATCAGTTAATAATAATTTTGCGCATCTTTCACTTGCACACATCCGTTGTATTCCATAAACAGCAGGATTTTCAAAAACTTCTTTAAATTCACTAAAATATTTTTTATGAAAAAACTTGTCAGTTTTTTTATAGTCATTTTTATTTTCACAAACCCTGGATTTTCTCAAACAGAATTAGGCCCTGAGGCACAACATGCTTTCGGCAAAGGCGCAAACGATAACATGATCGGTGCCCGCTACGAAAACTTTCATGCCAAAAATAGCTGGAGCATAGGGCTAACGTATAATTTTTCATCCGAAAAATCATATTCAGAATATAAGGGCATTGGCTTTTATGTCGGTTATCGGCGAGGATTTAGTTATAACAATAGTGGCAATGGCAATGCGTTCTTAGGATTCCGGGCCACATTCTTATTTGACAATTTTGCCGGTAAAGAAAAAGCAAACGGATCTTCTATAATGCCCACCTTTGAAGGCGGTTATCAATTTTTGTTTGGCAATCATGTCTACACCACTCCTTCTCTCGGCTATGGATATGAGATCAAGTTGGCCAAAGAAAATAATTCGTTGCGGGAAGATGAAGGAAGCCGTTTTATACCTGGAATCTCAATGGGATACCGGTTTTAACTTTTGAGGAAACCTTCTATTTTTTTATTTTTTGACATAAAATAAAAATACGTAGGGATTCCTGTCAGCATTAATGCCAGTCCCATCAAAGCTTCCCTGGGTTGAGTTACGATCGTATTAGCAAAAAGCGAAACCGAAAAAAGGATCACGATAGCAGGAACAAAAGGATAGCCCCAAACTTTGTAAGGCCTTGCCGCATCAGGCATTTTTTTACGTAACAGAAAAACACCGAGAGCTGTGGCGCCATAAAAAATAAAAACTGCAAAGATCAGCATATCGCTAAGCTGGTCGAATGAACCTGAAAATACAAGAAGGCAACTCCAGATACATTGAATGATCAAAGAATTGGCTGGTGCGGCATGACGGTTTAATCTTCCGGCTGCTTTAAAAAATAATCCTTCTTTTGCCATAGCATAATAAATGCGGCAAGTGCCGATGATAGTGACATGATTGCAACTGAGTGTTGTAATAAGAATAAGAATACTGATAAACAACTCTCCGCCCCGGCCCCAAAAAGTTTTTACAGCTTCCACGGCTGCGATTTGATTGGTGCCATTGATAACTTCTAATCTTCCGACAGGCAGTAAAGAAAGATAGGCTATATTCACCAGGAGATACAAGCCGATCACAATAAATATCCCTATAGCAATACCTTTCGGAATATTTCTATTCGCTTCTTTTGCTTCCCCGCCCAGGTAACCAACAGCAGCCCAACCCTGATAAGCGTAAAAGGCAGATAGCATAGCAGTAAACATTGTACTGAAAGTAACAGCCACGTTACCGGTTTTCGATAAACTGAAAGCCATTGTTGTATTTGCAACCGGGCTGCCCAATCCAAAAATGACGATGATAAAGATACCAGTAAACACCAGGAGAAGAATGAAGGTGCCCAGCCATGCTCCCATTTTTAAACCGTATGTATTGATCCAGGAGAGTGTAATGATCAGAATGATCGCAACAAATTTTATATTGAAATCTTTAAAAGGAAGAAAATCGCCAAGACCAATGTGTGACCACGATCCGAGCATCGGCGGTAAATGAATAATGCTATTCAATGACTGGGTAAAAACATAAGCCAGAGATGCGATGGCTGCTGATTCGATCACCGTGAAAGTTGACCATCCAAACTGAAAAGCAAAAAATTTATTGTATATTTTTTTATAGTAAGCATAATCACCTCCTGTATCGGCAAGCAATCCTGCAACCTCAGCATACGTAAGCGCTCCAAACAAACTGATAATACCACCCAACACCCAGGCAATCAAAATCCAGCCTGAAGAATGAAGCTGGCCTGCCATTGGTGCCACTTTTTTATATACGCCCGAACCAATAATATTGGCTACAGCAAATACAATGACAAAGCGAAGCCCTAGAGTTTTTTTAAGTTGAATGGATGATGCCATGAAACTATTTGAACAATATTTTTACCGTTCATCTGCACTTGGCCCATACATTCCTGGCACAGGAATATTCATTAATCGTAAATAAACAGATAATTGTCCCCTGTGATGGATCAAATGGCTGAAAGCCCAACCTCTTATTGCAACTTTTTTCACCAATTGATTAAATACCTGATCTCCTCTTCGAATGGTCCAGGTCTGATTCATTAATTCATCCGAAGCTTTATCCAGGTCTGCGATCGCATGGTCCAGGTTGTTCTGGAATATTTCCATCAGTTCTTCACGGCTTGAAGCGGTATTGGAAAGATAAGGCCTGCTGGCAAAATCATAATCGGAAAAATTCAGGATATCCGAAATCCAATGCGTTGTTTGTGCAATGTGCGTAGCCAGTCTGCCGACTGTCATTGATTTTTCGTGTGGCCTCCAGTCTTTTTTGTCAAGCGGAACCTGCTCCAGGATTTTTTTTGTTAACGCTGATTCATTTTTTAATTCTGCGATAAACGCATCTTTGATTTCCATGGTATATTATTTTAATCTAAAATTTTCTTTTCAAGCCCATGCACCACTTCTTCCGGGTGTTGCAACTGATTGACCGGATCCTTTTTTCGCAATATTCGCAGCACCTGGATAATTGCAGTTGCGGCAAATATGCCGCCGATCACCCAGCTCAAAATATTTTGATTGGCATTTAGTTTATCTACCATCAATTGCCCACCGAAAATAAATACACAATTACCCGCAAATGTGCCCAATCCTATTCCAAGGATGTATGAATTGTAATGACTGTGTTTTGGCAATAATATTTTTTTGGTAAATAAAACAGTACTCCATCCAAACCAAAAAGGGATTTGCACAGGGTTCACAGCACACATCACCACACCTAAAACAAATTTGGGCAACGTGCTGCTTAGTACAATATTTTTCCCTGTCTTTGGATGCATAGCTGCGTAGAAACTTGAAACAGCCAATGCCAATACAATAAAAAATGTAACCCATTCCAGAATTCGTAATATTTTCTCCTGTTTTCTTATCCAATCAATTGCCACCAATGATACCCGGACATAAATGATCTCAACCACCAAAGAGCCGATAGAAAAAAACATAGCCTGGCTGATACCGTCAGAAATAGAGATTTGCATGGCAGCAACATTCAATGTTCCTAATGGAAGCGAGCCAAGAAAGCTTACCACCATTCCGGTAAAGAATATTCTCACGATCGGAGGCATACCGGACGAAAATACGAAATAAGATAATTGAAAAAGGAGTATACAAATTATATGAATCGTTAAGTGACCGCTACAAGTTGTTGCACTTTTTTCACATCAGGTATCAGTATCTTTTTCCGGCTCATTTTGATGAAACCTTCTTCTCCCAATTGATTTATAAAAGTGGTAACGGTTTGCCGGGAACTCCCGATGAGTTTCCCGATATCATCATGTGTCATAAAATTTTCAATCATCCATGAAGGGGTACTGCCATCGTAACCATCCATGATAGCAAGATGATAAAAAAATGCCAGCAGGCGGGAACGGACATCTTTGTTCAGCATGGTGATCAAACGGAATTCTGCCCGGCGCAGTTTTTCACCCACTTGCTTGCTGTATTTTATAGCAAGGTCCGGACGTTTCTTTAGCAATTGCTCAAAATGCTCAATGGAAAAAGCGCAAAGGCTCACATCTCGTTTATATGCTTTTGCAAATTCACCGTTCAGATTATTCCGCTCCAGGGAAAATTGTCCGAATATCTCTCCTTCCTTGATGATCTCTTTGATGATTTCGTTTCCGGACTCATCAATGTAGCCGATTTTGATATAGCCGTCTTTTACAAAATAAAGTTTGTTCAGATGATGAGAATCGAAATAAATATAATCGCCTTTTTTGGCTTCGATAAAATGATGGGCAATATTCAGTTCTCCATATTCTTCATCGCTAAGGTGACACCAGAGATCATAGTTTCGGATCAGCAGAAATTTTTCATCCTGGTGCATCAGCTTTTGTTTGAGAAATTAAAATTACTGAATAAGAAAATTATTGCTTAGTCAAACTTTTCCAACATCCGGAAATGACGTCGTGCCTGCCGCAGATAATTCCGCCCTTTGGAATAAGACCAGTATGGCGTACCGTTTTTATGATTGTATTTACTGATCTGGTACAGCACTTTCCAGTGCTTCAATATTTCTCTATATGCCTGCCAGATGTTCTTGCCGGCATCATAAATATGATTGGGCTCCGCACCGCTGCCATTAAATTCAAGAATGCAGTAGTTTTTACCGGCTTTTAAGTCTTCAATGGATTGGCATTTGATGTCATAGCGGCCGTAATAAAATTTATCGGTATAATGGCTGATCTCGTCAAAAACTTTCAGCAAACGGTCATCGATCTCGTCATGAAGGTTGATAAATCTGGCGCCGCGGTTGTGATTACCGGCGTAGGATAAATAAAAATGTTGCCCCTCCGGCAAGACACGGTCCAGCCTATGTTCATGACGATGTTTCATTTCTTCCAGCCGAAATTTGGCGCGGGGATGTTTCAGGATCAATTCCCACAAAGTGCTTGTCCCGTCACCATAAACTTCCAGCAATTCTTTTCTGATAAACCCGCTGATAGTGCCATTCATTTCTGCCGGATGGCGATAATAAAACACACTCACCTCAACGGGCATTTCAATCAACTCCTGAACAATGTATTCGACGGGAATGCGGCTGTGATATTTTTGAAATTGATCCTCGTTCTCAATTTTTCGAAATAAGATCCCTTTCATACCCACGTCGGGCTTCACAATGAACGGATAGCTGAAACCGGCATCGCAAAAAACTTTTTTCTTTACTTCTTCAAACGCAAGATCATGAAGTATGTAAATAGTTTTAGGAAAAGAACCCGGCGGCAACTGATCATACATTTCTCTTTTACTTTCACCTTCAAATCCGCCGAACGTTATGGTAGGGTTAGAAGAACTGAAAAACCAAATGGACCGGCTTTTGATACAATACCAGATCCAAACAAAGCTGATAGGAAAATACAATACATAAAAATTCCAGAGTTCCCAGTTGGTCAGTCGTTGAAAGAATTGTTTTATCCGCATGCTTTGTCAAACAAAAATAGATATTGAATGCGTTATTTGGCAATTTATATCAAACGGATTACATTTATTTAAAATCTATTAACCATGCGAAAAATAATTTTTGGGGCCTTCATGCCTTTATTTTTTTCGCTGATCGCCTTATCGGCGAATGCAGCTGTGGTGGTTCCTGCTAATAACACAATTTTTCCCTATGAAAAATTATATGGCAGGATATCTTCTCTAAAAATAAAAGATGTGCAACGATCTATTGGGAGAAAATTAACATTAAAAGAAAAGATCGGATTTCTCATCGTAAAACATCAATTCCGACATCATTCTTCCGAAGACAAGACACTGGGGAAAACTGCGTTTACTTTCGCTTTGATCGGTCTTGGTTTATTAGTACTGGGACTTTTTGTTCCCTATATAATTATAGGTTCAATTGTGGCTGCTATTCTTGCGGTGGCCCTGGGCGCTACAGCATATAAGGAAAACCATTCAGATAAAAAGGCGCATGCCGCAAAAATTATCGGATGGCTGACACTTGGCATTATTGCATTATTTGCCCTCATCGCCGCTATTGTGATAGCCACATGGACCTCCTGGTTCTGATAAAACAGGCAGCAGCCATTTTTTATTTGTATTATTGCGAATAAATTTTTTCTGATTCAATGACCATCAAAACAGCCGCAGAATTTTTTGCTAACGGAGAAACACCCGACGTACTTTTTTGGGTAGGCTGCGCCGGTAGTTTTGATCAAAGAGCTCAAAAGATCACCCGGGCATTTGCTGCTATTTTAAATAAGGTCGGGATCAAATATGCGATTCTTGGCAAAGAAGAAATGTGTACCGGTGATCCGGTTCGCCGGGCCGGAAATGAATTCCTGTTCCAGATGATGGCGTACCAGAATATTCAAACATTGAATAACTACGGTATCAAAAAGATCGTAACAGCCTGTCCGCATTGCTTTAATACGCTGAAAAATGAATACCCTGAATTAGGCGGGCATTATGAAGTGATCCATCACACCGTTTTCCTGCAACGATTAATTGATGAAGGAAAGATACAACTTAAAGAAGGCGGTTCTTTCAGAGGAAAACGCATTACGTATCATGACAGCTGTTATCTCGGCCGGGCTAATGATGTTTACGAAGCACCGAGAAAAGTTTTGGAAGTATTGGATGCAGAATTGGTGGAGATGAAACGATGCCGCAGCAAAGGATTGTGTTGCGGAGCCGGCGGCGCTCAAATGTTCAAAGAAGAAGAAAAAGGCGCCACCCGTGTCAATTTTGAAAGAACGCATGAAGCAATCAATACCAATGCGGGCATCATTGCCGCCGCATGTCCCTTTTGCAATACTATGCTTACCGACGGAGTGAAGAATGCAGAAAAAGAAGAAACTGTAAAAGTGATGGACATCGCCGAACTGATTGCTGAAAGTATTGAATAAACCGGTTTCTGGTTGATGGATCAAACTGCTTTGCTGAATAATTTTTACTGAAACAAAATGGCTTCTTTTAATTTTCCCCTGGGCACCGGGATTCTGATCTCCATGAAATCTTCAAAATTTTCGTGGCCTGAATCATAACGGATCTCAAGTATATTGATCAATCCTTCATCAAGAATATTCACTCTTCGTAATCTGCCGTTTTCAGAATTAATTCGGTGATACCGGTTCCCTACAGATATCTTATCAGTAGTAATTTCTACTTCAGGTATTGCTTTATTCAATCGGTGGCCTAAGCAATGAATGAGCCAATGAAAAAACCTTTGCCGGCGATTTTCTTTTCGCATAAATGTTTTCCATTCATCTCTGGTGTACACCCAATGGGCCAGCACCGCTTTTTCATTATGGCCTTCCATAAAAATTCAATAAACAATTTCTATCGTAATTTAGCAGTATGAAACTGGACTATAAATACCTTCTTAACGGTAATTTTCATCCGGACTCAAAAGTTTGGATCTATCAAAGCAGCCGTCTTTTCACTATGGGTGAGGTACTGGAGATCGAAGAAACCTTTCAGGAATTTGTAAAGCAATGGGAAAGTCATGGCGATCCTGTAAAAGGTGCTGCTCATCTTTTCTTCGGTCAGTTCCTCATACTGATGGCTGACGATACTGCTTCTGCTATCTGCGGACGAAGCAGGGATAGTTCCATGCGAATGATCAAAGAAATCGAGCAACGTTTTTCTGTAAATCTCTTTGACAGGACAACCCTTGCGTTCGTAATAAAGGATAAAGTGCAGTTACTTCCCATGAGCCAGTTGCAATATGCCGTGGACAATGGTTTCATCACTGGCGATACCCTTTATTTCAATAATTTAGTTGCTACAAAAAAAGAATTAGAGAATAACTGGATCATTCCGGTAAAAGAAAGCTGGTTGACCCGGAAAATTTCTTTAACAGATGCAGTTTCGTAAATTGTAATCTTAGAAGCGGCAGTAGCTCAGTGGTAGAGCTTCAGTTTCCCAAACTGAAGGTCGTGGGTTCGATTCCCATTTGCCGCTCTAAAAAAACCTCTTCCGCTGAAGAGGTTTTTTTCATTTTGTAAAATAAATGAAATGCAACTTGATATTTTATACAAAGATCAACAACAATGAGGCTATCACATTGATAAAATAACCATAGCTCAACATACTGAACCATCCATGAAGTTCCGCATTAGTTCCGCCCTGTGATTTTATTCCTACAATAAATAATGCAGTTAAGATTGCTGTTACCAAAAAAGGAAGCAGGCGTAAAAAGAAATTTGACGATTTTTTGCTGATAGAGCGTAGCAAAACGATTAAAGCAAATAAAGGGATCAGCAAAAAAGAATAGCGAACAACAGTTGTTGCAGTGTCTTCTCCTGAAGTTTTTGCCAATACAATGTCGAGGCCACTGCCACCTCCATATTTAAACCAGGGCAGAAAAAAAGCAACAATGATTGCGATTGCTAAAATTGTGCGGAAGCCGCTTTTGTTTGAGTCCATAGCAGTTAGTTTTCAGAAAAGTACAGCTTCTTTTTGTGGTGATAAAATAATATTGCACGATATTAACCCTGCCATCCTGTCACGAACCATTGCTTTTCTTATCTTTGTCGTTCAATTTTTTTGAATGCTTGATTACGTGGCTGATAAAACATTTCAAAATGACAGGGAAAGGCATGACGAAGCCCGCCAGGGAGAGGCTTTTGCCCCTTTTGTCAACGATCCGAACGCTTATTCCAAAAGATTTTATATAGAAAGCTATGGCTGCCAGATGAATTTTGCAGATAGCGAGATCGTAGCTTCTATTTTGAATAAAGAAGGTTTTGGCGCCACAAGCAATTTCCAGGAAGCAGACCTTATTTTGGTAAACACTTGTTCAATTCGTGAAAAAGCAGAACAAACAGTCCGCAAACGGCTAACAGAATTTAAAAAGATCAAAGACCAAAAGCCCGGAACATTGGTTGGTGTGCTAGGGTGCATGGCGGAGCGGTTGAAATCAAAATTCCTGGAAGAAGAAAAACTGGTGGACATCGTTGTAGGGCCAGATGCATACAGAACATTGCCGTCATTGGTAGAAGAAGCTGAAAGCGGTCAAAAAGCAGTGAATGTTTTATTAAGCCGGGATGAAACCTATGCAGATATATCACCGGTTCGTTTGGATAGCAATGGCGTAACTGCTTTCGTAAGTATCATGCGTGGCTGCAATAATATGTGTTCATTTTGTGTGGTGCCATTTACAAGAGGAAGAGAAAGAAGCCGTGATGCTGATTCCATCATAAAAGAATGCAGAGAATTATTTGAAAAGGGGTTCCGTGAAGTGACCTTGCTTGGGCAAAACGTCGACAGTTACTATTTTTTGGATGAAACTAAAGATGAAACAGTAACTTTCGCAAAGCTGTTGGAAAAAGTGGCTTTGGTCTCTCCCCTTCTCAGAGTACGTTTTTCTACCTCGCATCCAAAAGATATCACGGATGATGTGTTGCATACCATGGCGAAGTACGAGAATATCTGCAACTACATTCACCTTCCGGTACAAAGCGGTTCGACAAGAATTTTACAATTGATGAATCGTACCTATACGAGAGAATGGTACATGGGCAAAGTGGATCGCATTCGTGAACTGGTATCCGATTGTGGTATCAGTTCCGACATCATTGCGGGCTTTTGCACCGAAACAGAACAGGATCATGCCGACACGTTAAGCATAATGCAGTATTGCAAATACGATATGAGCTATATGTTTTTCTATAGTGAAAGGCCCGGCACTTTAGCTCAAAGAAGATTTAAAGATGATGTATCGGAAGATGTCAAGAAAAGAAGGCTACAGGAAATTGTAGAAATACAAAATAAATTGTCGTTAGAAAGCAATAAAAAAGATGTTGGAAAAATTTTCAAAGTACTGATCGAAGGTGACAGCAAGCGAAGTGACAAAGATTGGATGGGAAGAAATTCACAGAACAAAGTGATCGTTTTCCCTAAGGAAAATTATAATTTGAAAAAAGGAGATTATGTAAATGTGCAGGTGAATGATTGTACTCAGGCGACATTAATCGGAAAAATTGTCTGACCGGAAGTCAAAAGTAAAAATTCAAATATCAAGGATTTTGTTCCCCTTTTGACTGTTGACTTTTTAATTTTTAACTAATGGAACTTCAATCAATAAAAAATCGTTTTGGGATCATCGGCAACTCTCCGGCATTGAATTATGCGTTACAGGTAGCGGTGCAGGTTGCTGCTACTGATCTTACTGTCCTGATCATGGGAGAAAGCGGTGTGGGTAAAGAAGCATTCTCTTTAATTATTCATTCTCTTTCGGCAAGAAAACATAATCCATTCATTGCAGTGAATTGTGGCGCTATTCCGGAAGGAACCATAGATTCCGAATTATTTGGCCATGAGAAAGGTTCTTTCACCGGTGCTGTTGATGCGAGAAAAGGATATTTTGAAACAGTCAACGGCGGCACTATTTTCCTGGATGAGATCGGTGAATTGCCACTCGGCACCCAGGCAAGATTGCTGCGTGTGCTGGAAACAGGTGAGTTTATACGTGTAGGTTCTTCCAAAGTACAGAAAACAGATGTGCGGATCATTGCTGCCTCGAATAAAGATCTGCTTCAATTGGTGCAGCAGGGAAAATTCCGTGAAGATCTTTATTACCGGTTGAGCACTGTTCCTATTCGTGTGCCAGCATTGCGTGACCGCAAAGAAGATATTCATTTGCTCTTCCGAAAGTTTGCAGCTGACTTTGCCGATAAATATAAAACAGCATCTGTACAATTGGACGAAGAAGCAAAAAACCTGTTAATAAATTATCCATGGCCCGGTAATGTGAGGGAATTAAAGAACATTGCAGAACAGATCTCAGTTCTCTCAGAAGATAAATTGGTGACAGCAAAAGAGCTGCATAAATTTTTACAGCCTTATTCCAACTCCCGCTTGCCGGTATTGGCGAATGCAGGCGGAAGTCCGCAGGAGTTTGCAAATGAAAGAGAAATTCTTTACAAACTTTTCTTCGATATGAAAAAAGATGTAAACGAATTGAAAAGAATGTTTTTAGAAGTGCTGCAAAACCCTGAGATGGTTACACAAAACCAGTCACTGATCAACGAACTGAAAGAATTGCGCAGTCATGAACAAATGCAACCACTGATCATGCAGCCCACGACACAGCAGGTGCAACCGGTGCCGTTAACCATTGGAGTAAATAACGGTATACATGAACATGAAGAAATAGAAGAAAGCCTGAACATACTGGATAAAGAAAAAGAACTGATCATAAAAGCATTGAAAAAACACAAAGGAAAGAGAAAAGACGCTGCGCTGGATCTTGGTATCAGTGAAAGAACCCTGTATAGAAAGCTTAAAGAATACAACATCGAAGAATAATAGTAGCAGTTGACAGAATAGAAATCAAAAAATGAGATTCAATCAAACTATAATTTCCGTTTTTAAAGTTGCGCTACTGCTGTTTGTTTCATTAAGCAGTTGCAAAATTTATAAGTTTCACGATGTTTCTATTCCCATTGATGTAAAAACGGTAAAAGTAAATTATATTGAAAACAAGGCACCCTATGTAAATCCGCAATTGAGTCCGCAACTTACAGACAAATTGCGCCAGAAGATCGTTAGTCAAACCCGGCTAACCCAAACCAATGCTGACAATGTGGATTGGGAGATCAGTGGTTTTGTAAATAATTATTCATTTAGTACTTCCGCTATTTCCGGGCAACGGGAAGCCAATAACCGGTTGACCGTAGGCGTGCATATTATTTTAAATGACCATAAGCTTGACAAAGTGAGCGAATTTGATATCAGTCGCAATTTTGAATTTCCTTCCTCGCAATCATTAGAGCAGGCAGAAGCAAGCCTGGGTGATGAGATGATACGATCGCTAACAGATGATATCTTCAATCACATTTTTTCTCAATGGTAAGCTATCCGTAAATTGCAGCCATGAATGCAAAGATTGATCAGTTGGTGCAATCTGTCTTGCAAAAAAAAACATTGGCTGAATGCAGTGTAGCCGAATTGCAGGACCTCGCAGAGCAATATCCTTACTCTTCTGCCATGCAATTACTGTTTACTGCAAAATTGAAAACGACCAATGCAGATAAATACAAACAACAACTTCAAAAGACCTCTCTTTTTTTTAATAACCCACTTTGGCTGGAGCACCTGTTGAATGATGCAGTAACTGAGCCGATCATTTCCGAACAAAGAGAAGAAAGCCCATCAATGCAATCAGCCGGGTTAATAAAGGAAGAGCAAAAACCTATCAATGAAACTCCTTCATTGAAAATAGAAACAATAGAAAGCCCTAAACAAGATCTGTTATTCGAACCATATCATACTGTCGATTATTTTGCCTCACAAGGCGTAAAATTTAAATCAGAAGATAAGCCGCAGGATAAATTCGGACAACAATTGAAGAGTTTTACTGAGTGGTTGAAACTCCTTAAACAGGTTCCGGCAGCTGAGATCAGCAAAACAGTTGATACAAGCCGGGAACAAAAAGTGGAACAACTTGCTGCTCACTCCATAGAAGACCGGGAAGTAGTGACAGAAGCAATGGCAGCGGTTTGGGAGAAACAGGGAAATGCTGCAAAAGCGATAGAAATATATAAGAAATTAGGTTTGCTCAATCCCTCTAAAAGCTCTTACTTTGCAGCCAAAATTGAACAATTAAAGAACAAGATTTGATATGACAATCTTATTTGTAATCCTGATCTTACTGGCCTGCATAGTGCTTACTTTAATAGTGCTGATCCAAAATCCCAAAGGTGGCGGGCTGGCCGGTAATATTGCTGGTTTCAGCAACCAATTTATGGGAGTAAAACAAACCACAGATGTATTGGAAAAAGGAACCTGGATCTTTGGCGGTGTTGTTGCCGTTCTTTGCCTTCTTTCCACTTTCTTTATTTCAAAAACATCTTCAGGCCAGCCGGATGAGACCCAAAAAGTAAGTAATACAGCCCCCTTAAATACTCAACCCATAAATAACAACAATACTACCCAACTGCCCGTAAACCAGGCTGCACAAAAGCCGGATAGCCAGCATTGATAAATGTATCACCTAATTTTAAAACCCTGTCGTAGCGACGGGGTTTTTTGTTTAATTTGTATCATCTTATGAAGAACAAAAAAAATCTTGTAAGAGCGGCACTCGTTGTACTTCTTATCGTTTTCTTCTTCAGCTGGAAAATTTTCGGGCCGGCAATTTCCACTCCACAAGGAGACTATTTTTATATCAAAACCGGCTCTGATTTTTCGGCCGTACAGAAAGAGCTTCTGGATAAAAAAATTCTTACTTCCGCCACCTGGTTCAACTGGACATCTCAACTACTGAAGTATAAAAACATAAAACCCGGACGCTATAAGATCACCCATGGCATGAGTCTTTTTTCTTTTGTACGAATGCTGAAAAACGGTTCTCAATCCCCGGTGATGCTTGTCATAACAAAGCTGAGAACCCAGGAAGACCTCGCTAAAAAAATCGGGGCTATGTTTGAATGTGATTCAACACAGATGATCAGTTTTATGAAAAACCCGGATTCTATGAAATCATTCGGGTTGGATACTAATACAGCTATGGCAGCAGTAATGCCCTATACCTATTCGATCAGGTGGAACACTACTCCGGGAAAAATATTTCAGAGTTTTATTACGGCGTATAAGAATTTCTGGACAACTGATCGTAAACGAAGAGCCGACAGCATACAGCTTACTCCCGTAGAGGTTTGCACTCTTGCCTCCATTATCGAAGAAGAGACAAATAAGAATGACGATAAGCCAATCATTGCAAGTGTATATCTTAACCGGCTGGCAATCGGAATGCCTCTGCAAGCTGATCCAACAATCAAGTTTGCATTGAAAGATTTTAAATTAAAGCGGATATACAGCGCCTACCTCTCCGTCGCATCGCCGTATAATACTTATATCAATAAAGGATTACCGCCCGGCCCTATCTGCACTCCTTCTGTTCAAACCATCGATGCGGTACTGAATGCACCAAAGACCAGTTATTTGTATTTTGTGGCCAGTAGTAATTTTGATGGAAGCAGCGTATTCAGCAGCACCCTCGCTGAGCATTTAAAGAATGCCAAAGCATACCAGCAGGCGCTGGATAAACTTGATTCCACCAGCAAGAAATGAATATGTCATTTTTCATCCGCTTAAAAAATACCATCATTAACTCTTCTCCCTCCAAATTCATGGTGGAGAAAAGTAAACACATCCTATTACCCGGATTCAACGGTATTCCGCTTTATGATGTTATTGAATTTTTCATACAGCAGGTAAGAACAGTTGGCATGAAAGAAAGAGCAGCCGCCATCGCTTTCAATTTCGTAATGGCTATACCACCTGCCATCATTTTTTTATTTACCCTGATACCTTACTTGCCGATCTCAAAACAATTTGAAAATGCGCTGTACAGTTTGATCAGAGATATAATTCCCGGTCAGCAACACAATTCACCGTTGATCAGTTTTCTGCATGATTTCATTCGCAAACCCCGGACAGGTTTGCTGTCTGTTGGGTTCATATTATCCTTATATTTTTCTTCCAATGCTGTATTGGGTATTATGCGGTCTTTCAATAAAAATTATCCCGGTTTCAAGAAAAGAACAGGCATGCAAAGACGTGGAGTGGCATTGCGACTGACTTTAATTCTGTTTGTGCTGGTATTCATTTCTGCGCTGCTGCTGGTGGCACGTGGAGCAGTTCTCGAATACTTTGGCCTTAAAAATCCTAATGTCCGGAATGTTATCAACAGTATACGTTGGGTCATTATTATACTTTTGTTTTTCGGATGCATTTCCTATATCTATCGCCACGCACCTTCAGTTCACAAAAAATGGAAGTTGATCAACCCGGGATCCATCCTTGCCTCATTCCTGATGATCCTCTGTACCTACATGTTTTCGTATTGGGTCAACCACTTTGCACATTATAACCAGTTGTATGGATCTATCGGCACTGTGTTGATTCTGATGGCAATGATCTATTTTAATTCTTTGGTATTGCTCATTGGTTTTGAGCTCAATGTAAGTATTTCGGCATTGCAGAAGATTGCGGAAGACCGGAATAAAAACCCTAAGAACAGTAATGAAAAACCGATTTAATTTTGTAAACTTTGTTCTGCAAAATTAAAGACCATGAAAGCGCTTTTTTTTGCCGCTTTACCGGCATTTGTCCTTGCAGTATCAGCTCTAAAGCCACCGGAAGGTTCTTTACCTATCGGATCTTCTCTTCCCAATCCGAATTTAAAAATGAAGAGCATTAATGGAAAAGAGGTCTCTTTCAACGATGAAATGAATAAAAATGGGCTGTTGGTAATGTTCAGTTGCAATACTTGTCCTGTAGTAAGAGGATACCAGCCACGCACCAACGAAATTTGCAAATATGCAATGAGCAAACAGATCGGGGTTATTCTTTTGAATTCCAATGAAGCTTACCGGAACAATGGCGATTCGTTTAATGACATGATACAATATGGCAAAAAGAATGATTACACCTGGGATTATGTAATAGACAACAATTCGGTCATGGCGAATACATTTGGCGCCAACCGCACACCCGAATGTTTTCTTTTCAACAAAAATGGGAAATTGGTGTATCACGGCGCTATTGATAATAATGCTAACAGCGCCGATGAAGTGACCCGCAAACACCTGGCCATTGCAATGGATGAGATGATAGCCGGAAAAGAAGTTTCGGTAACTGAAACCCGGTCTGTTGGATGCGGCATTAAGAGAAAATCATAACAAAATAATTTAGAGATAAAGAAAAACCCATTTTGACCAATGGGTTTTTTATTTTCTGCTTATCTTATGTAAAGAATTAAAAATCCATGAAGCGACTCCTGATCTATATTGCAAAATGCGTGGCCGCTGTATTGATTGCATTCCTTTTGGCAAAATTATTTCATTACAATGATTATATCTGGTGTCTTATCTCGATCATTCTCGTACTTTCCCCGGATGCAAAAGACGCTTTACCGCAGGCATCCAACCGGATAAAGGCTAACCTGATCGGAGCTGCTGCCGGGCTGATCATGCTGCTGTTCCATGTATCGCCTGAAATTACGGTCAGCGGAGCAGTCATCATCACTATTATAGTTTGTCATTATACAAAACTCGAAACTCCCACAAGAACAGCATTGGCGGCAACGATAATTGTCACCATCCATGAGAATGGAAAATATATTTGGGATACTGCTTTGGAACGGGTGATCGCTGTTATTGCCGGTTGTCTAATAGGCATTGTGATCACTTTTATTTTTCACTCCCGGTTCATTAATACGTCTCCTGAAACAGGCATGAAAGCAGACGAAGGATAAAAAATCTGTAAAAAATTGTGGAATCATTTTTTTACTGCATCACAATTATGATTCAACCCGTTATTCCTTCATCCAAAACATAAGCTTATGAGCTACCGCACACTTCTCAGCCGCTTAGTAATTACCGGATTTCTTGGCCTGGTGGGTTACAGTCTCGCAAGGAGCATTTATTACAAAAGTGCGTTAGGTGTTGTGCTGGGGTTGGTGAGTATTGTTGCCACCATGTATTTCATTCAATTGCTTGCATATGCAAAACAGGAAGCAGAAAATGAAATGGAAGGGATCGAATGAATTATTCTCCCGAAGAAAGTATAGCCATGATTTCTTTTTCCAATTGAATTCTTGAAAGCTGGGCTTCAACAAATTTCCGGTACCCGGTTTTGTTGTTTACAAAAAGACTGGCAGGAATAGCACCTGACCAGTTGCTGTCAACTTTTGGGCAAAAGTAATCGGCATCCGATTCGTCTAACCACTGAACCGGAGCCGAATATTTTTTCGCTGCAACAAAATTTTTGATCTCTGCTGGATATGATTTCTCTAGGTCAAGACTAACCAATAAAAGACTAATGCCGTTCTTCTTTGCCAGTTCTTCAAAGTATGGGATCTCTTCAATACAGGGCTGACAGAAAGTAGCCCAGAAATTGACGATCAAAGGAGTTTTACTTTCAAGTATCGTTTTTTGAAGATCAGTGATCTTGATTTTTTTTATTTCCTGCGCCCTGAGAGAAAAAGTAAAAATTAAAAATGCAAAACTCAAAAATGTTTTCATTGTTCGAAATTATAAATTCATAATTCTGAATGATCCTCTATCCCCCACTCTTCAAGTAATTCATTTACTCTGCTATCAACTAAATTTACCTGGTTGTAATGCCCGGCGTGACTCTTTTGACGAAATGCTTCATATAAAGTAACGGCACATGCTACACTGATATTTAAAGACCGGATAATGCCAACTTGTGGAATAATAAAATTTCCGTCTGCCAGTTTCCTGATCTCTTCACTAACGCCTTCATGTTCGTTGCCAAAAACCAGCGCAATACTTTTGGTAAGATCAATTGTATATAAACTTACAGCGTCGCTGCTTAAATGTGTAGTTACAATTGTTGAATAGCATTTTCGCAATGCCGAAAAACATTCTTCAGCATTTTCATACTGATGAATGGTTAGCCACTTGGCAGCACTTGAAGAGCTCTTAGCTCCCCATTTTTTATGTCTTGGAATTTTTGTATTCAGCACATAAATATCCTGCACTCCCACAGCATCACAGGTGCGCATCACCGCTGAAATATTATGCGGATCAAAAACATTCTCAAGAACGATAGTAATATCGCCCTGTCTTTTATTCAATACCGATCGCAATTTCTGTTCTCGTTCTGGTGTCATAATCTCCTGTTATTTAGCTTGTATTCCTGCTTAAATTAAGTATTTTTATAGTAATGCTGACCTCTGGATGAACGAAGATCATAAGATGTTTCAACTAATCGCAATTCCGTCATTCCGTGAAATTGAACACATAATTGACGAATTGCAAATACATTTCAAAAAATTATCAAACTTGCTATATGAAATATACTCCCTTTCAAAATTATATAAATGGAAAATTTGTTGATGCTTCTTCTTTTCGAACACTCGATGTCATCTCCCCTTTAGATGGCAATTTACTTTCCAAAGTGCCGATGTCAACTTCTAAAGACCTTGATGATGCCGTGAAAGCCGCCAAAGCTGCTTTTCCAAAATGGAGCAGAACGCCGATCAAAGAAAGAGTGCAGGTATTTTTTAAATACAAATATTTATTGGAACAACATCTTCAGCAATTAGCAGAACTGGTGAGTGAAGAAAATGGGAAAACAATGAGTGAAGCTATTGCAGAAATTGAAAAATGTGTGGAGTTGACCGAGTTTGCCTGTTCTCTGCCTCAATTAGTAACCGGGGAAATACTGGAAGTAAGTAAAGGTGTAGAATGCCGTACAGAACATGTGCCGCTTGGAGTTGTGGCATCTATCGTTCCTTTTAATTTTCCAAGTATGGTTCCTAACTGGACCATACCGAATGCCATCGCCCTGGGAAATTGCATGATCATTAAGCCTTCGGAAAAAGTTCCATTAAGTTGCGGAAGATTGGCTCAATTATTAAAGGAAGCTGGTTTGCCGGACGGTGTTTTCAATATTGTGAACGGAGACAGTGAAATTGTTGAAGCGATCTGTGATCATCCCGGCATTGAAGCTGTTTCGTTCGTTGGTTCTACCAAAGTTGCAAAAATAGTTTATCAACGAGCTACCGGTAAATTCAAAAGGGCATTGGCATTGGGTGGTGCTAAAAATCATTTGATGGTTTTGCCCGATGCAAAAGCGGATATGACCGCACAAAATGTGGCTGCAAGCATGAGCGGTTGCGCCGGTCAGCGTTGTATGGCAGCCAGTGCAATGGTAGGTGTGGGAAATATTGATCATATCATTGATAAAATATGCGACGAAGCAAGAAAAATTGTTCCGGGAAAAAATTTGGGTGCAGTGATCAGTAAAGAAGCAAAGACAAGGATCGAAAAATATATTACCGAAGCAGAGCAACAAGGCGCCAAGATCTTAGTGGATGGAAGAAATGCAAAAGTAGAAGGAAAAGAAAATGGCACTTATGTAGGTCCCACGGTGATTGATCATGTAAGTCCGGATATGGCTGTTGCCAAAGAAGAAATCTTCGGGCCCGTGATTTCAATCATGAGAACAAATACGATTGACGAAGCCTTGGCAATTGAAAATGCAAATCCTTACGGTAATGCTGCATCAGTTTTTACGCAGAACGGAGGATTAGCAAGATATGTGATCGATCATGCCAGCGCCGGAATGATTGGCGTAAATGTTGGTGTGCCGGTGCCAAGAGAACCATTTTCGTTTGGCGGCTGGAATGAAAGTAAGTTTGGTGTAGGTGATATTACCGGGAAAAGCTCTATTGAATTTTGGACGAAACTAAAAAAGAGTACAATCAAATGGAATCCGGAAGCAGGCATTAACTGGATGAGTTAGTCAGAACCACGATTTGTAGGATTGAACAGATTATGAGGATGTGAACAAAAATTGTGACCACATGATAAATGGAAGATTTGTTTGTGATAACAACTTTAAAAAATCACAAGAATATGATCACTAAAGAAGACCTTCTCAGCATGTTTCGAAAAGAGTTTGCAACAACACTTAGAGTAATGCGTGCCTATCCGAAAGACAAAATGGAGTTTGCGCCGCATGAACGTTCGCAACCAGCTAAAAGGCTAATGGCAACCTTTGTGTTTGAGATGTACTTGTTAAGGTCATTTATTCTCGGAGAAACAGTAGATCGTTCCGCATTTCAACAGTATTCGAAAGAATCGCTTGATGAACTCATTGCTGATTTTGAATCAGAAACG
>DASZXQ010000127.1:0-3208 GCA_035545755.1 Chitinophagaceae bacterium
ATTTCTTACAGGTTCATTTTCTACCCGTAATCATGTTTATTTGAACTGTGAACGCAATAAATACAATTACGGCCTGCTGCAATATGATATGAGCGGCAACAAGAGGGATCTTTCTGGAGGCGTTCTCGGTTTTTATGACTACCTGAGTAATAACAAAAAGAATTTTTATTTCGGCACTTATACTAATCACGGACTTTGGAAAACAGATTTACAATCTTTAGAGTTAGGACAGCCAAAATGGAAAAAAATTGACAGTACTTACGGCAACCATCTCTGGGACATTGAAAGTATTACGGAAGATGCAAAAGGTAGAATCTGGATGGGAGGAACTGAAAGAGGGTTTGCTGTTTACTATCCGGAAAAGGACAAAGTTACTACCTGGCTTATAGCAAAGAAAGAAACGAATTTCGGTTTTTGGTCATCCTGCACGGACGATAGCGGCACGGTTTGGCTGGGTACAGCTCAAAGAGGTTTGATGTACTACAACGACTATCAAAGAGATAATGTTGATGTGAAAAAAATTTTCAGGATAGACCATCCCTTGCTGGAAGATGGCGTTAAGGTGATGCAATTGAAGATATGGGGTAAATGGTTGATTATCGGAATTGGGAAAAATGTTCTGATTATGGATCTTAAGGAATGGTATCAAAAGAAAAAAGTTTCCATAAGGTACATTAATCCTCAGGAAGGAAATTTTTCATCCCCTTTGCAGGAAAATTCAATTTTGATTGACAGCAGGGATAGTACGATTTGGTTTGCCACTGGTGATATGCTGTACCAATGGGATATAAAAAAATGGCTATCACTACCTGTATATGATGTTAGACCCAATATTACCTGGCATTCTCAAAAAGGGGATTATGCCGTAGCAGATCAGCAGCCTCTTACCATTAATCCTATTGACAATACGCTGAAATTTTCAATTTGGTTTCAAAGCCGGGACAATATGCCCAGGTATATGAGTGTTGCACTTGCAAAAAAAGGTGATAGTATACGGTTCCCTCCTCCTTCTTTACAAACGGCTTTTGAATACTCAAATCTTGCGCCAGGACGTTATGAATTGGCAATTCAAATTTGTCAATCAAATGGATCAGTTAGTGTTTTTCGATATCCGATATTGGTAAAAAAATTCTGGTGGCAGTATTGGTGGGTATGGGTAGTATTTTTATTACTCTTGATGGTTCCAATACTATTATGGGTGTCTAGTAGAAATAAAGCAAAGTTGTTGGAGGAAAGGGCAAGGCGCAGGGAGGCTGAACAACAAAAGATGCTTTCAGCTTTACAGATAGTATCATTAGGTAACCAGTTCCGACCACATTTTATTTTAAATGCACTGAACACTGTTGGAGCAGAATTGGATAATAAGCCTCAAGCCGAAAGTGTTTTGAGTCGATTGGGGGAAAGTATTGATCTGATTTTTAGCCATTCTCAGCAGCAAAAAATTTCTCATCCATTGTCCGATGAATGGCGATTAGTAAAAAATATAATCGACATACATCGGATGATGTATTTGAAAAATCTGGAAACTGATATTCCCGAACAAACAGAAATTGATCGCCTCAGCAACATACTTATTCCGCTGGGGCTACTTCAGATTCCAGTGGAAAACGCCTTATTACATGGATTGACCAATAGAGAAATTGGTCCGTGGAAACTTGATATTGATCTCGCTGAAACTGAAAAGGATCTTATAATTAACATTACAGATAATGGGGTAGGTAGGGCAAAGGCAACGTTGCTTAGTAATTATCGTAAGCATGGAACAGGAACTAAAAATCTAAAAAGCATATTAGAGATTGTTAATGCAGGTAAAGCTGAAAAAATAACTTTTACTTATGTAGACGAAATCTTTTTTTCAGAGAACGACTACAAAGGGACTAAAGTGATTATTACAATACCCAAAAAGTTTCAGTATGAGATCTGAAAAATTTACCTATTTGGTTATAGAAAACGCTATAGATGTTTGCGAGGGCATAGAGCGGAGAATGCAGGCATTTACAAATTGGGAATCCCTGGGGTATTGTATGGGCCTCAAAGAAGCTCTTGAGCGGATCAGTAGATCAAAACCCAATCTGATTTATTTGGATTGGAGTTTAAATGGGGGTAGCGCTTATGAAGTCCTGCAGCATATTCAAAATCTTCCGGATTATAACCCGTACATCATTTTTAATACAGGCTTTCAAAGCGATAATCCAGAAATCCCCCAGGAGATCATCAATAAATACAAAGTAGACAAATACCACGTCAAACCATTTTGGGAAGCTCTCCGAAAAAATCTTCCTACTTATTTAAAAGAGGCGGAGGAAAAAGTAATCCAATCATTTCCCAAATCAAAAATTGTTTGGGTTGATGATGAAAGCAAGGACAAAGTACCACTCGCTTTGAATAATATTATTTGTGTAATTCAGCACCCTTGTAATCCCCGAAAAAGAAATTTTTATACTATTACTGCAAAGAAAGAGATCACAACTTCATTGACATGGGAAAACTGTTACGAAATGTTAGAGAAATACGGAATAAAATATTTTATCACCAAAGCCCGTCAGCACCTTGTAGTGAAAGAATATATTGAAAAATTTGAGAGGCCTTATGTGCGATTAAGAGGCTTTTCTGTAAAAATTGAAGTGGTAAAGGAAAAATTACGGGAATTTGAGAATTGGCTAATTGCGGAGTGAAGACTAAAGATGAAATCCGAGAAGTTCTAATCCTGACGGGATTTGAACTTTTCTTTCCAGTCAATCTTAAACAAGTATTTCAAATAATTTGATCTTAGCGTTGAAGCGATGATGAATTGGAAAGCTTTGTTGAATGGTGATTTTAGGGAATTCCGGCGAATTCCTATTTTTATTACCACAAACCTTTGCATATGGGAATTAAATTCATTACCACTGGCTCATTAACCTTGGCATATATTGAGAAAAATACTGCAGCTCCAAAAACTATTTTTTTCATTCATGGAAATTCTGGTTCCAGCCGAATATGGCAGAAACAATTTAACAGTAATCAATTTGATAATTATAGATGCATCGCAATCGATCTGCCGGGATGTGGAAATTCTGTTATTGACAAGAAAGTAAATTGGGATTATAGTCCTGTCAGTACGGGAAAAATAATCGCAGCAGCTATTAACGAATTGCATCAGGGCAATCCATTCGGTATTGTTGGATTTTCTTATGGCTCAAATGTAGTTGCTGAGTCTCTGCGATTT
>DASZXQ010000128.1:0-2180 GCA_035545755.1 Chitinophagaceae bacterium
TGGCGTAAGTGAAAGAGGCGGCCATCCTGTGGTGAAAAAAACATTGCGTCAATGGTATTTACGAATTACTGAATATGCAGATCGTTTGTTGGATGGATTAAATACAGTTGATTTCAGCGAAGCAATGAAAGAAATGCAGACCAACTGGATCGGGAAAAGTTTTGGTGCAAATATTCAATTTTCAATATTCAATTCTCAATTTTCAATTGAAGTATTTACAACACGGCCTGATACCATCTTCGGAGTGGACTTTATGGTGATTGCTCCGGAACATGAATTAGTAAATGAGATTGTAACGAACGAACATCGTGCAGAAGTTGAAAAATATTTAGAGTATGTAAAAAGCCGTAGCGAAAGAGAACGAATGGCGGATAAAAAGATCACCGGTGTTTTTTCAGGAGCTTATTGCATTCATCCATTCAGTAAAAAACAAATTCCCATTTGGATCAGTGAATATGTTTTGATCGGTTATGGCACCGGCGCTATCATGGCAGTGCCCTGCGGTGATGAACGGGATCACAAGTTTGCGAAGCATTTTAATATTCCTATCACTAATATCATTGGCAGTTATTATAACGGCGAAGAAGCCAATCCTACCAAAGATGCCATTCTGGAAAATTCCGATTTCCTGGATGGAATGCTGATGAAAGATGCGATCGAAGTGGCTATAAAAAAATTAGAAGAACTCGGGATAGGAAAAAGAAAAGTGAATTATAAAATGCGTGATGCGGCATTCAGCCGCCAGCGCTATTGGGGAGAACCATTTCCTATTGTCTGGAAGAATGGTATTGCATATCCATTGGATGAAAAAGAATTGCCGTTGGAATTGCCACATGTGGATTCTTACAAACCGGGGCCAGAGGGAGAAGGGCCGCTGGCAAATATTCCTGAATGGACTTCAAGGCATCTGGAGACGAATACCATGCCTGGTTATGCCGGTTCTTCCTGGTATTTTCTCCGTTACATGGATCCGCACAATGACAAAGAATTTTGCGATAGAAAAACAAGTGATTACTGGAACCAGGTGGACCTATACATCGGCGGCACCGAACATGCAGTGGGACATTTATTATACAGCCGCATGTGGACTAAATTTTTATTTGATATCGGGTTGGTCGGTTTTGATGAGCCGTATAAAAAATTGGTGAATCAGGGGATGATTCAGGGGAGTAGTAGATTCTATTATGTATGTGAAATGCTTGGAGCGACTCCAACGGATAATGCCCCAGTTTCTTCAAAAGAATTTATTATTTCATTTAATTTAATTAAAGATTATTATACTCTTGATGGTACAGATCATGAAGGGCTGACTCGAAATTTAAGTTTATACAGCGAGTACATTAAAAATTTTTCTGCAAATTTTAAATCATGTAAATGGATAATAGCAAAAAAACATGTTGATGTAAAATTTGTCGATGGTGTAGAATTAGATATTAATGCCTTTAAAAAATGGAGGCCTGAATACGAGAATACGGAATTTATTTTAGAAGATAGACAATATATCTGCGGCACTGAGGTCGAAAAAATGTCCAAATCAAAATTCAATACTGTAAATCCGGATGATTTGGTTTATAAATATGGCGCCGACACTTTCCGTATGTATGAAATGTTCCTCGGCCCGGTGGAAATGAGCAAACCCTGGGATACAAAGGGAATTGAAGGTGTCCATCGGTTTCTGAAAAAATTCTGGCGGTTGTTCTATGATGAATTGAAAGGTAAACTGTGGAATGATGAAAAAGCAACAGATGCCGAATTAAAAGTTTTGCACAAAGCCATCAAAAAAATTGAAGAAGACACCGAACGTTTTTCTTTCAATACTGCCGTCAGTGCATTTATGATCGCCACCAATGAACTCGCCGATCTGAGATGTCATAAAAAAGAAGTGCTGGAACCATTACTTATTTTATTGGCTCCTTATGCCCCGCATATTTGCGAAGAACTCTGGCATTTGTTGGGTCATTCTGATACGATCCTTGATCAGTCGTTTCCACGCTTTGAAGAAAAATATCTTGCAGAAAGCAGTAAAGAATATCCCATTTCAGTGAATGGCAAACTTCGCACTACGATCAATATTTCTTTGGACGCCGGGCAGCAAGAAGTAGAGACGATCGTTTTAGCCAATCCCGTAATTCAAAAATGGCTGGATGGGAAACCTCCTAAAAAGATCATTTTTGTAAAAG
>DASZXQ010000129.1:0-44119 GCA_035545755.1 Chitinophagaceae bacterium
GCAGTTGCTTATTTATTGCAACACGATACAAAAAGAGACTGGCAGTTTTACCGGCAGGCAGCGAAAAATTTTTTATGGAATAAACTGGAACCGGAATATAAACAGGAGATCAATGGCATCGTGGAAGGCCTCCACGCAAAAAATAAAAATTACGATAGCCTCGACATCACGGCGTACAATGCGATGGAAGAACTGGCGTATTATTATGTACCCATGCTGGATGAAATGGCAAAACCGGGCAGCGGCGATAATAAAGCCCCCGGAAATTGCAGCGCTTTTATTGCTACGGGCAGCTATACCAAAGATGGAAAAATTGTGATAGGACATAACAACTGGACATCTTACATGACCGGCCAGCACTGGAATGTGATCGCAGATATTGTTCCTGAAAAAGGGAATCGTATGATCATGGACTGTATGCCGGGTTTCATTCACAGCGGCGATGATTTTGTCATCAATGATAAAGGAATGCTGCTTACTGAAACAACCATTACCCAATTCAAAGGATTTGATTCCACACAGCTTCCGGAATTCATGCGTGCCCGGAAAGCGATGCAATATGGCAACAGCATTGATGATGTGGTGAACATTTTTGTAACCGGTAATAATGGTGGTTATGCCAATGACTGGCTGATCGGCGATACAAAGACCAATGAAGTGGCAAAACTGGAACTGGGTTTAAAAAACCACCGGGTGTGGAGAAGCAACGACACAGCCATGGCAGGTTCCAATTTTGCAAGCGATCCGAAACTGATCGCAGAAGAAACGACTTTTGATGTAAATGATAAAACGACTTCTCCTAATGGAAGAAAAGTGCGGATGGAAAAATTGCTGCTCACCGATCTGAAAGGAAAATTAGATGCTGAGACCGGCAAACAATTGGAAGCGGATCATTTTGATGTTTTACAAAATAAAAATGCCAACGATAAATGCGTGGTATGCGGCCATGTGGATGAAGACGCCAACGGATGCATGGAATGGGATTGGCCAAAATATTATCCGGGCGGCGCCGTACAGGGAAAAGTAACCACCGCAGATATGGCAAAGAATATGCAGCTATGGGCACACATGGGACACCCTTGCGGCCAAAATTTCATGGGAGACAAATTCTTTAAAGAACATCCCGAATACGCCTGGCAGCAGAAATTCCTGACCAATATGCTTTCTTATCCATGGACCTTGTTTGCTGCGAAGAAGTAAATGAATATCAAAATTAATTGAGAAAAAACATCAACCGGCCGTTTTTGTCTCTTTTTGCCCCAGGTTTCTTTGGAGTATAGATGGAGCATAGATGCTCCCTATCTGCTCCCTATATAGTAGCACCTGAGTAGCACTTTTTAGTAGTTCTACTAATTTTTCGAAACATTACGATAAGCTCCATTATAAATACCTTCATTGAAATCTATCTCATGCTTAAATGACCCACTTCCTGCATCCTGCTTCCTACTTCTTACCTCATACCTCATGCCACATACCTCTTTCCCTCCCTCATTATTCAGCAAGGAAAGTACCCGTTGCTCCCGCCTCAGCATCGGCAAAGGAGTGATCAACGAAGGGATAGATCCCTTTTTCAGGCAATACAAACTCCACGATCGCAGCGCTTGCCGGGCCAAGATAAACTGATTGCATGCCCACCAACTCATTTTTCGGATTGCCATCCAGCCATACTTTATCGAGAATAGTTCCGATGACATGAAAACTGCTCGCATTATTGGGTCCGACATTCAACACATATACCCGTACCCGTTCTCCCGCTTTTACTTTTAATGGATGCACAACATATTGTCCCTATTTCCCATTGAACGTAACATAAGAAGGTTGTTTGAGTTTGGCCGATGCTGTATCGTAAACAAAAGCCTTACCCGATTTCTTCATGTAATACTCGTTTTGAACAATGGCAAATTCTTTATCTGCTTTTGTGGGATAGCCGTCCTTTGGTTCCACGATCACCATTCCGAACATACCATTGCTGATATGCATCAGCACGGAGGGCGTGGCGCAGTGATACATGAATACCCCGGGATAATTGGCCGTCCAGTAAAATTGAATGGTTTCACCCGGTTGTATAGTTCGGTATTTATCCTGGGGATTCACCATCGCTGCATGAAAATCGATGGAATGCTGCATCGGTTTCATGTTCAGTTGCATCGTCATATTGTTCATCGAATCATTGGAACGGTCTGTCATTGAAAACCGGATCGTCTGGCCTACACGAACTTTAATGATCGGCCCCGGAATAGAATCACCAAATGTCCATGCTGCATAATTCACTTCGGGAGTGACACTATACAGCCTGTGTTTAGCATCAAATTTTACATCTACAGTATCTCCTTCTTGTACTTTGGGGACCTCAGGTGCATAAGCCAGTGGCCCTTTGATCGCTGTTTCAGTATTGGGCTGATCGGTCACAGTGGCTTTGGGAGAGCCATACACTTTTTTGGAATTATCGGATCGGTTGGTTTGATTGCAGGCTGTAAATAAAAAAACCAGTGCTGCAACTAATACTAATTGTTTCATATTATAAGTGGTTTTTTTAAAGGTACTGCATCATATTAGTCCTAATGGCCGTAATAGCATTTAGTTTTTTCGCAATCAGGAATTTTAATGTGATTTTAATTTCAGCAGAGAAATTTATTACTAAAATGCCAGTCCGGCTCTCCTGGTATCTCTTCATTGTCATCAGTTCAAACCAAATCTCAACTACTCCCGTAAACAATAAATAAATTAATTATCTATAAGTAACGTCAAACTTCATACATCCTACTTCCTACTTCATACTTCCTATTTCCTACTTTCTGCTTCGTATTTCCTTCATCAGGAACCACTGCTTTTAACTACCTTTGCCGCCACAAAATCAGGAACCTTGAAGAAGATCCGGAACTTTTGCATTATTGCACATATTGACCATGGAAAATCCACCCTGGCGGACCGTTTGTTGCAAACCACGCATACCATTAGCGACCGGGATATGATGGACCAGGTGCTCGATGATATGGACCTGGAAAGGGAAAAAGGCATCACTATCAAAAGCCATGCGATTCAGATCAATTACAAACACACCGATGGACAGGAATATATTCTGAACCTGATCGACACCCCCGGCCATGTGGATTTCAGTTATGAAGTAAGCCGTGCATTGGCTGCTTGTGAAGGTTGCTTGTTGCTGGTGGATGCAACACAGGGAATACAGGCACAAACAATTTCCAATCTCTATCTCGCTATTGATAATGACCTGGAAATAATTCCTATCATCAACAAGATCGATATGGACGGCGCCATGATCGAGGAAACAAAAGACCAGATCATCGAACTCACCGGCTGCAAACCCGAAGATATTTTATTCGCAAGCGGAAGGACAGGGCAGGGTGTCGATGAAATTCTCAAAGCAATTGTAGAAAGAATTCCTTCGCCGAAAGGTGATCCCGATGCGCCCTTGCAGGCGTTGATCTTCGACAGCGTATTCAACTCTTTTCGGGGGATCATCGTTTACTATCGCATCATGAATGGCGCCATCAAACAAGGTGACCATGTAAAATTTGTTTCTACCGGCCAGGAATATGAAGCAGATGAAGTTGGAGTATTGAAATTAAATCTTTCGCCAAGGAAGGAAGTGCAATGCGGTGACGTGGGCTATATCATCACCGGCATTAAAGTGGCTAAGGAAGTGAAAGTGGGAGATACCATTACATTGGCGAATAATCCTGATCCGCAAATGATACAGGGATTCGAAGAAGTGAAGCCAATGGTCTTCGCAGGAATATTTCCGGTCGATACAGATGACTTTGAAGAATTGCGGGAGTGCATGGACAAACTGCAATTGAATGATGCTTCATTGACGTATGAATTGGAAACATCGCAGGCATTAGGTTTTGGTTTCCGTTGCGGATTTTTGGGCTTATTGCACATGGAGATCATTCAGGAACGACTGGAAAGAGAATTCAACCAGACGGTGATCACCACAGTTCCCAACGTGGGATTCATTGCATATACCACAAATGGAGAGAAGATACCGGTGAACAATCCTACCGAAATGCCCGACCCGGTGCGTATCGAAAGGATTGAAGAACCTTATATCAAAGCGCAGATCATCAGCAAACCGGAATATATTGGCAACATCATGACCTTGTGCCTGGGTAAAAGAGGTATTTTACTAAACCAGCATTATCTCACACAAACACGAGTGGAATTATTGTTTGAAATGCCACTCACAGAAATTGTGTTTGACTTCTATGACAAACTGAAATCACAGACCCGTGGCTATGCGTCATTCGATTATCATTATATCGGTTATCGGGAAAGTGATATCGTGAAGATGGATATTTTATTGAATGGCGACAAAGTGGATGCACTCAGCGCTTTGATCCATCGAAGCCGTGCCCAGGATTTCGGCAGAAGATTATGCGAGAAATTAAAAGAACTTTTGCCCCGCCAGCAATTCCAGATCGCAATCCAGGCAGCAATTGGTGCAAAGATCATCGCCAGGGAAAATATTTCTGCATTACGCAAAGATGTTACCGCCAAATGCTATGGTGGAGATATAAGCCGCAAAAGAAAACTCCTGGAAAAACAAAAAGAAGGAAAAAAACGGATGCGCCAGATCGGAAGTGTAGAAGTTCCCCAGGAAGCTTTTCTCGCCGTGTTGAAGTTGAATGACTGATGATAATTGCAACTGCCAACGGCAAATTGCTCACGGCTCACGGCCCACTGCTCTCACAATCTTTCCCGGGGCAGTACTATTAACTCTCTGTGGCTTTTATTACCTTTAATTTTATAAAAATCAAGTAATGGCAAAACTGGATGCCGGCAATACCCTCAAACGGTTGCGAAACCGGTACAGGCTGGTAGTGATGAATGATGATACCTATGAGGAAGTTGTGACCTTTAAATTGTCAAGACTGAGCGTCTATATTGGTTTGAGCACAATTTTTGTATTATTAGTAGGTCTTACGGTAGCCCTCATCGTTTTCACACCTTTGAAGTATTATATTCCCGGCTATGACGACCTTAAATTAGGCCGTGAATACCGGCAAATGAAATACAAGGTAGATTCTTTGGAAAGGCAGGTGAACTATCAATCGCAATACATTGACCAGGTAAAAAAAGTACTGACCGGAAATGCCACAGTGGTTTTAGATACTACCAAATTAGTGGTTCCGAAAGAGGAACCCTCTAACGATTAAAATCACACACCTATGTTCAATACTAAACAAAAACCCGACATGCAACCAGAAAAAACAAATGGCGGAGGAAATGGTACCACATTGATCGGTACCGGCACCACCGTAAAAGGAGACATCAGCAGTAACAGCGATCTGCGAATTGATGGCACGATCGTTGGAAACATCAACTGCTCTTCCAAGATCATTGTTGGCGCCAGCGGCATGGTGGAAGGTGACATTTCCGGCAACCAGGCAGATATTGTTGGAAAAGTTTCCGGTAATATTCGTGCAAAAGACCTGCTGCAACTACGGGGCGATTGTGTGGTCAGCGGAGACATCTATGCAGGTAAACTGCAGGTGGAACCAACCGCTACCTTCAACGGGCAATGCCACATGGGGGCTAACGTAGTTGGCATGAGCAATAATAATGAACAACAGGCAGCCACCCGTTAAAACGATCACCTCACATGAAACAAAATGCTACCCGACCACTCTTCCCTGTGATCCTGTTGTTTATTGTACTGAATGGTTTTTTCATCAGTGGGCGAACACTGCTGGAAAAATGGTCTGTTGATCAGGAGGTATTGATTGTCGGCAATCTGATCTTGTTTGTGGTAACGCTTCTTTCATTCTGGCTCGGCTGGCGGGGCTTGCGGTCGGGAAATGTACAGGCCTTTGTGCGTTCCATCTATTCCAGTTTTATTGTTAAGTTTTTTGTCATTGCTGTGGCGGCATTTATTTATATCGTGGCCATGAAAAAAAATGTGAATAAACCAGCGCTGATTGCCTGTATGTGTTTGTATCTTGTATATACTTTTCTTGAGGTATCCACTCTCATGAAAATGGCGAAGCAAAAAAAGAATGAGTAGAAGAGAAGCTCCGATCCATCAGTTACAACATTATTTACCGCCGGGCACTTATGGGGCAGTGCTGAATTATCTCAGGCATTACAAGGTTCATCTTACCATCACAAAAGAACGAAAAAGTATTTTGGGCGATTATCGTCACCGCACTCATATCCACAATCATCGGATCAGTGTAAATGGGAATCTCAATGTGTATGCTTTCCTGATCACTTTATTGCATGAATTGGGACATCTGCTCACCTTTGAGCAATATGGCCACCGGGTGCAGGCGCATGGCCGTGAATGGAAAATGATCTATGCACAATTGCTCGACCAGTTTCTGAAGAATAAAACATTTCCGGATACAATTGAAAAAGAATTGCTGGTCTCATTAAGGAACCCTGCAGCCAGTAGTTGTGCTGAAGATGGTTTGATTAGAGTGTTAAGAAAATTTAATGCTTCAGACAGTGCCGGTCGTTTGGTGGAAGAGTTGGCAGATCAGGCCTTGTTCCGCATTGATGACGGAAGAATTTTTCAGCGTGGAGAAAAACTGCGGAAAAGATTCAAATGTACCGAAGTAAAAACCGGTAAGGTCTATCTCTTTAGTCCCGTATATGAGGTTGAGATCATCTGAACAAATTATTGCTGCAATCTTTTATCATAATTTTTTCAGCATCCATAATTCGCAACCGGAATGGCCGCTATTTCCCATCGGGCCCTTGAGATATTCAAAACCGAATGTTGCATATACACGCAACGCTTTCTTTAACTCCGGCATGGATTCCAGGTAAATATTTTTATAGCCAAACTCTTTTGCCTCTTCGATACATTTTTCGATCAGCGATCTTCCAAGCCCTTGTCCTCTTGCTTCCGGTTTCAGATACATTTTTACTAATTCACAGGTGGCTTCGGGCAAACCATCGGTAGGATAGATGCCGGCGCCGCCCACGATCACTCCGCCCATTTCAGCAATATTATAAACCGAACCTTTTGTTTGAAACAATTCATATAAATGATCGGTTGTAGGATCATCATATACCGTATTCGGGCGATTTACTCCGAATTCAGCCATGGTTTCCCGGATCACTTTTGCCAGGGCGCTGTTATCAGAAGGAAGAATAGTGCGGATGTGTACTTCAGGTTTCATAGATGCATGGTAATTGATTTTCCGAAGTGAAAATTACAGCAATTATTTTCATGGGAAGAAATCATTGGAAGTAGTGTGGTAAGAATGTAAATTGTGTGCTGCAAAATTGTTGCATGCAGGTTCAGGAACATATTTCTTTAAGATCCTATAACACGTTTGGGATTGATGTGAAAGCCCGTTATTTTGCCGCTTTCTCCGATGTGGCGGCATTGGAAGAACTGCTGACTTCTTATCCCGATACTTCGCTATTTATTTTGGGAGGAGGAAGCAATATTCTTTTTACAAAAGATATCAATGGCCTGGTGTTGAAAAATGAGATCAAAGGCATTGACGAAATATGGGAAGATGAAGAATATGTTTATGTAAAAGCCGGTGCCGGGGAGAACTGGCATCAGTTTGTGCTGCATTGCATCAATAATAATTGGGCCGGGATTGAAAATCTTTCATTGATACCGGGAAATGTCGGCGCTGCTCCCATGCAAAACATCGGGGCGTATGGAGTGGAATTGCAGGATGTCTTTCACAGCCTGGAAGCATTGGATCGCCAGGCAATAAAGATCGTCACCTTCACTTCCGGCGATTGTGAATTTGGATACAGAGAAAGCGTTTTCAAAAGAAAATTCAAAGATCAGTTCATCATTCTGAATGTGACGCTGAAGTTGCACAAGCATCCGATTTTCCACATTGAATATGGAACAGTAAAACAGGAGCTCGAAAAAATGGGAGTGAAAGAATTAAGCATCCGCTCCATTTCGCATGCCATCATTAATATCCGTAATTCCAAATTACCCGATCCCGGGCAAGTGGGAAATGCAGGAAGTTTTTTTAAGAACCCATTAATTCCGGAATCAAAATACAGTGAGCTAAAAGAAAAATTTCCCGAAATGCCTTCATTTCCCGCTCCGGGAAATTTTGTAAAGATTCAGGCTGGCTGGCTGATAGAACATTGCGGTCCCGGTATAAACACGGAAAGCTGGAAAGGTTTTCGCAGGGGAGATGCGGGTTGCTATCCCAGGCAGGCCTTGGTCTTGGTGAACTATGGCCATGCTACAGGACAAGAGATCTTTCAGCTCAGTGAAGAGATCTCAGGTTCTGTGAAAAACAAATTCGGAGTAGAACTGGAGAGAGAGGTCAACATCGTTTGACCGTAACGATATTGTTATTGTGTTCTCGCTCCTTTAATGAATTCTGTTTCGACAGAAGATTTATTGTTAATGATCTTATAGAATCCTTCGATATATGCGATCATTTCTTTCTTGGTTCTTGAGGTCAATGGTTCAAAATTCATGATAAGATTAGTGATATTTGCCTTTTGATCATTAAATAGCTTTATTGTCTGCTGCAATTCGTCCATGCTTCGTGCAAATCCCCGGTAGGCTCTTTGGGTAACACTGCCAAGCTGCAATTCTTCTGCCGGTACCGCATAGTAGGCATTGACCAGCCCTGCATAGTCAAAATCATAAGGGATCACATAAGGAAGAGAGTTAGGCTCTGCTTTTGATGTCATTAGTTTGATATTATGATAATTCGGAACCGACCAGTCCGTATTTCCGATCATATATTCAAATAAAGCCACCAGGGTCATTTGATCCCGTTGTGTGCTTTCGGTAGCAAAAGCTATCTTTTGTGTTTCCTTGCATTTATTTCTCTTTGCCATGGCATTCACATCTTCTATTAAGAACCCATATTGACTATAGGTTTTCGCTTTGCCTTTTGACTCTTCATAGGTCACGTGTACCAGCCTCACCCTGAAACTCATATCAGTAAGCAAATTGTATATCTTATACGTAAGGAATTCTTTCAGGGCCAGTTGTTCATCATTGGCAGAATTGGCACATGCACACACCATTTTTAATTTGTGCAAGGACCTCATGGCATCTGAAGAGGACTTTTTAAAATTTATCAGGATCGGCGGAACGGTGCAGCTTTCTTTACGGGTCTTTCCCCTCGCATTAATATCCACAGTTCCGGTGTAGCTGCTGCTGTCGGGAAAACGAAACGTAACGGTAGCCGGCTGCACGGCCATTTTCAATTTATCAGCCAGCAGTTTTCTGTAATCAGTGGTCAGCGTCATTTCGATGGGCTTGTCATCGGTAAAAAATTTTACGCTGTCAATTCTTGCGGATTGTGAAAATGCCGGCAGGGAGCAAATAGCAAAGAAAGCATATAACAGCCATGATAGTTTTCTCATAATATAAATTTGTTTGGTGAACGGTGGTCGCTATGCAAATTCAAATTACAAAAAAAACCAACACCGGCTATTTTCATCAATGCACATCCTGCACTTCTGCTATAACATGGCCAATACACCCACTGGGCATTTGAATATGGAGCATTGCCGCAACTGTGGCAGTAATATCAGTCATATAAGTTTCCCGGTTTACCTGCCCATGTTTAATACCCCAGCCATACCATAGGAGGGGAATATGGGAGTCGTACGGGTTCCACATGCCGTGTGAGGTGCCGGCGCTGGCAAAACCAGACAGCCATTGAGGATCAAGAATTAATTCAATATCACCGCTTCGTTTCGGGAAATATCCATTGACGATCATTTCTTTGATACGGGAATTCAATGGCACCAGTTCGATCTTATCCAGGGCAAATGCTCTTGACACTCCCGGCTGCACCATAAGATAATCAACGATCGTTTTTTTGATATCGTCTGCATCCAGCTTTGCTGATTCAATAGCCTGGTGATTCAACGTCATCTGAAACTCATTGAATGAGCCGGCAATTAAATTATCCTTCCCGTATTTATTATGTAAAAGTTCATTGAGGGCTTTTATAGTAGCTGCCATGTTAAATGATCCCGCAGGAATTTTATATTGTTCCATGAATCCCGGCACATGCGCTACTCCATGATCTGCAGTTAAAAAAACAGTGTATTGATCTTTGCCCACTTTCGAATCCAGGAAGTCAAACAGATTGCCAAGGTCTTTGTCAAGACGCAAATAATCATCTTCCTGTTCAATAGAATTCGGCCCGAATGTATGGCCTATATAGTCCGGTGATGAAAAACTGATGGTAAGCATATCCGTTATGTCGTCTGCGCCCAACTGTTCATTGATTATGGCAGCTTTTGCCATTTCCACAGTGAAGGTGTTTCCATATGGAGTCACGTCTATTATTCCATAATTCTTTCCTTCAAATTTTTTCAGATCATAAGGAAATGTTTTCCCGAGCGGATGACTTTCCCATGGCTCATCATCGGCTGTGCTTTGTACATAGGTGTTGATAGGATACAATGTATTCCAATCCTGTGCATAATATTGATCCACCAATTTTTTTGCATTGAGGTCTTTTACCCATTGCGGAAGATCGCTCATATAATAAGTAGAAGTGATCCAGTTGCCGGTGGAATTATCATACCAGTAGGCAGCATTGGCGCTGTGACCTGCAGGTAAAATAGCGGCACGATCTTTTAATGCAATGCCGATCACTTTGCCTCTGAAATTGGTTGCCAGCCGCAATTCATCACCGATTGTTGTTACCAAAAGATTGTGTGGACTCATTTTTCCATTGTCGCTGTTAGTACCCACAGGAGTTACAGAATTATCTTCTGTGCAATACACACTCCGGTTCTCCAGGTTATCCCACCAGTTATTTTCTGTGATGCCGTGTATGGCCGGAACGGAACCGGTATAAACACAGGTGTGTCCGCAGGCAGTAACGGTGGGCATATAGGGGATGAATGTATTTTCACATGAGAAACCCTGTCCGAGTAATCGTTTAAAACCGCCATCAGGTGCATAACGATCGATATACCGGTATAAATAATCCCAACGCATCTGATCTACTACAATACCTACAACTAATCTGGGACGCTGGATATTTTGTGCATGACCGCCATAAACAACGATGAAAGCCAGGATTACTAACAAAAATTTTTTCATGAAAACAAATTTGGACAAATGTAAGGGATTATGCTTTTCAGTAAGAAAGAGTAAACAATTGATGAATCTTTTATATAGAAAGCAAATCAATAGTGCCCTACAGGAATAAATGATAAAATTTTAATAGTAATTATTTGTAAATACTATCAGTAAATATTCGACGCCTGTTACTTTTTTTGAATATGCTTTGCCCGGATTATAGTCTTATTTCGTTAATACCATTTAGCATAAGTTATTAATGCGTATGCAGCGGTAATCATAAATAAATTGATTAGTTCAATGCACTGCTTTGATATAACCCCATCCTTGCCTTTGTTTGCTGATGATCTCATAGATACCATCGGGCACTACTTCTACTCCCGGAAGCAACTGGCTCTTATCAATTCCCTGCGCTTTCAGCGCAACTGCACAGGCTTTGAATGAGATGTTTTTATTCGATAATAATTTAGAAACTGCATCTCCATATTGAGTGCGGTCTTTAGCAACCAGGTTCACGCCCTTTCCGTACATGACCACTTCCACCTGCGCCTCACTTGAGGCATTGGAAACTTCGCGGGTCCAGCGTAACAATGCCTGCTGATCAAGAGTGTCTTTGCTGGTAAGGTCAAACACTACTTTGTAATCTTTTTGAGCTTGTACAAAATTTATGACAGCAAAAAAGAAACCAATAAGAAGTAATTGTTTTTTCATAACCTGGTTTTTGTTTGTAAAAGTTACAACTTTTCCAGGCGAAGCGATAATAAAAAAAGCTCCGGTATAAAACGGAGCTTTTTTTATCGGAAAATAATATTTTAACGCCTGTTTAATTTGGATAAAAGGCGAAGGATCTCTAAATATAACCAAACTAAAGTTACCAGTAAACCAAATGCACAATACCATTCCATATATTTTGGAGCTTGCATTTGCACTCCTTTCTCAATCATATCAAAATCCAGCAGAAGATTCAAAGCAGCTAACGCTACCACAAAAATGGAGAATCCGATCCCAAGCGGAGTGGCTGCATTGGTAAAAGCGCCAATATTAGCGCCAAACAGAAATGCGATCCATTGAATGAAATAGAATACTGCAATACTGATCGTAGCAATGATAATGATCATTCTGAATTTTTGAGTTACACGGATTATATGAAAGCGATAGATAAGGAACATCACTAATGCTACTACAAGCGTCAATCCCACTGCCTGCATCACCAAACCCGGATAACTTGATTTGTATGCATAATCATAATAAGCAGAAACAGATCCGACAAAAAGTCCTTCTAATAATGCATAACCCGGAGCAAGGTAAGGAGCCCATTGCTTTTTAAAAATCATGATCATGGCCACAATTAATCCGCCAAATACACCGATCAATAATAATGGCATCGGGTTGCTGCCTTTATAAAATTGTGTCCAGGCAAAAAAGCAGGAGCCCATCATCATCAGGAAGAGAAAACCAAAACGGTTCATAGTCCCGTTTACGGTCATCACCTCAGAAGTCGCCATTCCCTGGAATATAGTTCCGTCAAAAGCTTTTTCCTGCATTGCAGGATTACTCGATTTGAATAATGCCATAGTAGAAATTTTTTTTAAAGGTAAAAAGGAATCAATGAATTTAGAAACAATCGAATGTTAATACTGGCACCTGACAAATGCCTCCATGGCGGCATAATGTGTAAGGCCAAGATTAGCATATAGGTTGGCGGTATTCTCATTCCGCTCTTCCGCTCTTTGCCAGAATTCCCTCGAATCACTTCCCTGGAAGGGGACCATGTCTTTTTGCGACTGATGAATAAAAATGCCGAACCTTTTTTTCAAAACCTGGTCGGGGCTCATCGGAATTGCCATTTCAATTTCTTCAATATTCCATTCCTGCCAGGCGCCTTTATATAACCACAGCCAGCAATCAGCGATCCATTCATCTCCGGCTTTTTTTATACGTCGCAATGCTTCCAAAGTAATATCGAGGCAAACTTTGTGAGTGCCATGAGGATCAGACAGATCGCCGGCACAAAAGACCTGGTGAGGTTTCACTTCTCTCAACAATTCCATTGTGATCTTTATATCCTTTTCTCCCATCGGTTTTTTTTCTATTGTTCCTGTTTCATAAAACGGAAGATTGAGAAAATGAATGTTCTTTTCAGGAATACCAACATACCGGCAAGTAGCCCTCGCTTCGCAACGACGGATCAATCCTTTAATAGCCCGGATCTTCGGCGTGTCAACCTGGTTGGATTTTTTTCTCGATAAAAATCTCCGTGCATCATCAAGGATCTTTCCTGACTTTCGGGTATCGATGCCGGCAATCTCTTCAAAGCCTACTGCAAAATCCAAAAACCTGGTGACGAATTCATCAGTAACAGCAATATTTCCTGAAGTTTGATAAGCGACATGCACATCGTTGCCCTGGTCATGCAGTCTTTGAAATGTTCCTCCCATACTGATGATGTCATCATCGGGATGCGGAGAAAAAATGATCACTCTTTTCGGATAAGGAATAGAACGTTCAGGATGTTCGGGTAATACTACTCCGGGTTTTCCTGCGGGCCAACCGGTAATCGTATCCCGAAGCATATAATATACCTGCAAGTTGATCTCGTAAGCATCGCCTTTTTCTACAAGCAGATCACTGAGACCATATTCATTATAATCCGTATTGGTCAAACTCAATACCGGCTTGCCTAATTTCAACGCCATGTTCACAACTGCTTTCTTGATCATTTTGGGCGTCCATTCGCATTCTCCGGTGAGCCACGGTGATTTATTCCTTGTCAATTGCGATGCTGCCGAATCATCGATCACAAATGTTACATCATCATGATCCTGTAATAAGGAAGCAGGCACATGTTCGGTAACATCTCCTTCAACTGCTTTTTGCAGTACCGGCGCCTTTGATTCGCCCCAAGCCATCAGTACTATTCTCTTCGCCTTCAGGATTGTGCCGATACCCATCGTGATCGCAAGACGGGGCACTTCGGAAATGTTGGCAAATTCATACGCATTGGCAATACGGGTGGAATTATCCAATGTGATCAATCTTGTTTTGGAATGCATACCGGAGCCGGGTTCGTTAAAACCGATATGGCCATTATTTCCGATACCCAGAACCTGCAAGTCAACCCCGCCGGCATCTTCGATCATTTTTTCGTATTGCTGGCAATGTGATTTGATATCTTCTTTTTTCACTTCACAATCGGGGATATGAATATTTTTAGGATCAATATCGATATGATCAAATAAATTGATCCGCATGAAACGATTGTAACTCTGCAAGGCATCATTATTGATCGGGTAATATTCATCAAGATTAAAGGTGATCACATTTTTAAAACTCAATTTTTCTTCCCGATGCATGCGCACTAATTCTGCATACAGTGATTTGGGAGTAGAGCCGGTGGCTAAACCCAACACGCATTTTTCATTTTTCTTTTGCTTGGAACGGATCAGCGCTGCAACCTGTTGCGCCACGAATTTGGATCCTTCTTGAAGATCCGGGAAAATTTTAACCGGGATTTTTTCAAAACTGTCTGAAAGGTCAATAGAACGTTTTTTTCTCGCCATCAAAAATAATTTTGAGTAGCAAAGATAAAAAATTGCAGCGAGGGATTTTGCAGGATTGTGCGGCCTTCTGCAGGATTAGTTTATTTCAATTTCATCTGCAAAAAGCCAGGATTCATATCCGGCACCGGGATTACCTTGCGGGATCTCACCAAAATTTTTAACCAGTACTTTTACAAAATGAGTTGTAGTGGGCACAAAATCAAGTTTAATAATTCCATTGCTACCGTTGATAGCTTTGAAATCTTCCGATTTTTTTAAAGACGTAAAATTTTGGCCATCATTCGAAACAAAAACTTCCACATATTTTGGCGGCCATATCCAGCTGTTCAATTCCTTCAGTGAATGTACAGTTACAGTAGTTATCATTTCTGTTTTTCCAAGATCAATTACTGCTTCGCAATCTTTTCCTAAAAAGCCAAGCAATTCTGTGGATCTGGCCAAGCCTTTTTCATTCTGTATTCCATTTACCAGTGTAAAACCACCATCGCCGGGATAATTTTGAGAAGGCTCATTGGTCAGTGTGATCTTTTTGCCCGTGGCTTTATTGAAATGAAAAACCTGTGTTACCTCCACATTTCTGCCATCCATACTGAAGTATCCTTTTGCGGTAACTGATCTTTGAATCAATTGCGGTTCACTATATCCCCAGACAGAATCGCTTCCTGCAAAACTCATGAACATTCTTTTGTTGAATTTATTTTCGATCTTCCACAAAACACCATTGAAATTTTTTGTGGGAAGCACCGCTGTTTTTAATTCAAAATATGCTTTGCTATAATTGACTTTCCACAGATCATATCTTTTAAATTGCGTCACTAATCTTTTTTCAAAATCGCTCCAGTTACGGCTTGATTTTGGACTCCACAGCACTTCACTCAATGCACTCATTCTTGGAAAGATCATATACTCCAGTTTTTTTTCATTACCAATGTATTCGGTCCAGACATTACCCTGTGCACCCAATACATGTTTTGCCTGGTCGGCAGTTAGTGAATCAGGGATTGGTTCATAAGTATAAACTTTATCGACCGGAGTGTAGCCACCAATAGTAACAGAATCCTCGTGTTCACTTTGTGAATGATCAAAATAACACCAGCCACCCGGCGTCATGATCACATCATGATTTTGCCTGGCCGCATCAATGCCACCTTGTTCACCTCGCCAACTCATCACCGTGGCATTGGGAGCTAATCCACCTTCCAGAATTTCATCCCAACCAATGATCGCTCTTCCTTTGCTGTTCACATATTTTTCAATGCGCTGAATAAAATAGCTCTGCAACGCATTTTCATCTTTTAGCTTTTCTGTCTTGATCCGTTTTTGACAAACAGGGCAGGTCTTCCATCTTGTTTTTGGACATTCATCGCCACCGATATGAATGTATTTGGAAGGAAATAAGGCCATCACTTCGTCCAATACATTTTCCAAAAATTGATAAGTGGAATCATTACCTGCACAAAACACATCATCAAATACTCCCCAGGTTTGTTTTACATCGTATGGGCCTTTGGTACATCCTAAAAAAGGGTAAGCCGCTAATGCTGCTGAAGAGTGACCCGGCATTTCAATTTCAGGGACAACAGTGATATAACGATCCGCAGCATATTTCACAATTTCCTTGATCTGTTCCTGTGTGTAAAATCCTCCATAGTGAATGCTGTCATTACCAGTGCCGGGATAACGACCAAGGATCGTTCCATCTCTCCATGCACCTACCTGGGTAAGCTTCGGATATTTTTTTATCTCAATTCTCCATCCCTGGTCATCCGTCAAATGCCAGTGAAAATAATTCATTTTATGCAATGCGATCCAGTCAATATATTTTTTTATAAAATCAATAGAGAAAAAATGGCGGCCACAATCTAAATGCATTCCACGATATGCAAAGCGGGGATAATCCATGATATCGCAATAAGGAACAGGCAAGCGAAAAGCATTTCCCGGAACAGGAAATAATTGTATCAATGTTTGTATTCCATAAAAGACACCATCTTCATTATCTCCGGCTATATAAATTCCTTTAGCATCTACTGACATTCTATAAGCACCTGCAATAGGGTTATCCATCCGTTCAAAATTCAACCGGATGATGTTATTGCCGATTGCCGTAGTTGTCGTTTTTAATTTGAAGTGATAAAATCGATCTAAGTAATCATTCAAATAATTAATGGAATTTTCCAGGCCGCTGCCTTCTGCCACGATCTGGGTACCGGCATTAATGTAAAATGATGCGGCGATCCGTGGTTGTTGTACCGATACGGGTTCAGGAATGATATTTAATCCCTGTGATTTGCCAACAATTGCCGAAATAAGCAAGCTTGCTAAAAATATTTTTTTCATAATCCAGATTATCAAAGTGGCGCTTTGCAATAATTTACTTTCCAAAGATCATATCTTTTAAATTGAGTTACCATTCTTTTTTTGAAATCATTCCAATCCCGATCTTGTTTTGGGCTCCACACAACCTCGCTTAATGCACTCATCCGGGGAAAAAGCATGTATTCTACTTTTGCTGGATTAGTTATGTATTCTGTCCATAAATTTCCTTGTGCTCCTAAAACATATTTTGACTGCTGTGCGTTCAATTCTTTTGGAACCGGTTCATAATTATAAACGTTATCTATTGGATTATAGCCATTAGCTGTAAGAGAATCGTCATTCTTCAGCTGCGCTTGATTCAAATAAAGCGGATCATTCGGCGTCATGATTACGAAATGATTTTGTTTGGCTGCGGCAATACCACCTTTTTCTCCCCGCCAACTCATTACAATTGCATTGGGTGCCAGGCCACCTTCCAGGATTTCGTCCCAGCCAATTATGGTACGACCTTTACTGTTTACATATTTTTCTATCCTTTGGATAAAATAACTCTGCAATTCACCTTCATCTTTCATCCCTTTTTCTTTCATCAATTGCTGGCAAAACTCGCTGTTGTGCCACCAGATCTTGCTCACTTCATCACCGCCGATGTGAATATATTTTGAAGGGAACAATTCCATCACTTCATCCAAAACATCTTCCATAAAATGAATGGCATAATCAGTGGGAGAGAGTACATTATTTAATTTTCCAAATATTCCCCACGTTTGCGCTACTTTGTAAACGCTGTCTGGCCTGGTTCCCAACTTCGGATAGGCAGCCAATGCTGCCATATCATGACCGGGCATATCAATTTCAGGAATTACGGTAATGAACCTGTCCGCAGCATATTGTACAATTTCTTCGATCTGTTCCTGTGTATAATATCCTCCGTAACGAATGCCATCATTGCCGGTCCCCGGATATTTCCCAATAATTGTTCCATCTCTCCACGCACCGATCTCAGTCAGTTTCGGATATTTTTTAATTTCAATTCGCCAACCCTGGTCGTCTGTTAAATGCCAATGGAAATAATTCATTTTATGCAAAGCGAGGAAGTCAATATATCTTTTTATGTAATCAACAGGAAAGAAATGCCGGCTTACATCGAGGTGCATACCGCGGTAGGGAAACCGAGGGTAATCTTCAATTGATAATTGGGGAATTGAAAATGGAAAATTTAATTTTTGCGTAGGAAGTAATTGGAGTAAAGTTTGGGTGCCGTAAAACCAGCCTACTTTCGTTTTTGCAGCTATTTCAATATTGTTTTTACGGACGATCAGTCTGTATTCGCCATTCATTGAATCACCGTCGTAATGTATAGAAGAAAAGAAAATAAATTTTTCAGTTTTCGTCTCAGCTTCTGACTTTTTAATTGGTATAGTAAATCCGTAATAATTTTTTAAAAATTCATTAAATACAGTTGCTACTTGCATGTCATCCTTTCCATACGCAAGTATAAAAGTGTTTTTGTCAAGTATAAAATCACCTTTAACCATTTTTATCGATACCGGGTTCGGAATAATATTTATTTCCTGAGAATAAGTAATTATTGAAAGAAAAAGAACTGATAAACAAAGAATTTTTTTCATAGACTTATTTCATGATTGGTAATACTATGTTCGATGGATGCAGGGCATCATGATAAATGCGGATAGTCGCTTTTTGAAAATCGCTTTCATCCGCTTCCGGTATTTTCATGAACTTTTGCGGATTACGATCAATGATTGGGAACCAGGTACTTTGCACCTGAACCATGATGCGATGCCCTTTTTTGAACACGTGTGCGATTTCATTCATGTCAAATGAAACTTCTTCGATTTTACCCGGAGTAAATGGCTGAGGTTTCTCATAACTGTTTCTGAATTTTCCTCTGAATACCTCTGCTCTCACCATTCGTTCAAAACCTCCCATCTGGAAATTCCTTGGATTTGGATCCGGGTTGGGTTCATCATCCGGCAATACATCGATCAATTTCACAATAAAATCAGCATCCGTACCAGTGGTGGATACAAACAAATTTGCTTTCAATCTGCCGGTAACATTTACATCGCTTGTCAATACATCTGATTTAAACGTTACTACTTCCGGATATTTTTCTGCGAAACGCTGATCTTCTACCAGGTATTCGTTATTTCTTCTAGCATAAACTCCATTCGTGTATGGAACCGGTTTCTTCGGATCGCTCACATATTCATTGAAACTCGTGGGTTGCTTTGGTTTTTCATTTCCCAATTTCCCCTGGTCTTCCAAATAGAATGGAGTATTTGTCACATTTGTTGGGGGCCATGCAGGATATTCTTTCCATTGATTGGTTCCCGTTTCGAATACGGTAGCTTCCGGTAAATTGAAATCGTCTTTTCCTTTTAAATAATAATTGAAGAATCGGGTTTCAATATTTTGGAAGTATTCATTAAGATTACTGCCGAAATCATAGCTGCCGAATTTTGTCCAGGATCTACCGGCCCAGGCGCCATGCGTCCAAGGGCCTAGTATGATGCGATTATTATTTTTCGGGCTTTGTTTTTCGATCGCTTCGTAAGTTCTCATTGCGCCGAACATATCTTCTGCATCGAACCATCCGCCGACCACCAATACTGCCGGTTTGATATTTTTAAGATGCGGGCGAATATTCCTGGCCTGCCAAAAACTATCATACGTATCATGCTGCAATGTTTGTCCCCAGATTCCTTTGCCATCGAAATATTGCGGGCCGTTGGCATTTTTCAATGTTCCCAATTGCAAAAAGAATTGATAGGCATCCGTTCTTTTTGCATTGAACAAACTTTTATAACTATCGCCTGCCTCATTCTTTTCTCCGTCAAAATAGCTGTAAAAATCAAAGTTGTCGAGCAGATAGTATGCTCCGTTATGATTGCAGTCGTCACCAATGAATTCATCCGTAACGGGAGCTTGTGGGGAAACCGCTTTGATGGCAGGATGTGCATTGGGCAATGACGCTGAAGCATAAAATCCCGGGTAAGAAATTCCATACAATCCCACATTGCCATTGTTGTGTGTATTCTTTAATAACCACTCAATGGCGTCAAAAGTATCGCTGCTTTCATCCACATCTTTGTTTGACCTCTTATGATCAATAGCAGGCGTCATTTCCTGAAAATTTCCTTCGCTTTTATAACGGCCTCTTACATCCTGGTAAACGAAAATGTATTTTTCTTTCATCAGTTCGCTGTTGGGGCCTAATCTTCCGGGAAATTTATCTTCTCCATAAGGAGAACAGGAGTAGGGCGTTCGTTCCATTAAAATGGGATACGCCTGTGAATCATCTTTCGGTTCATATATGGCGGTAAATAATTTTACACCATCCCGCATCGGGATCATCACTTCCCTTTTTGTGTAATTATCCTTTACGAATTGTTGCCCGGCTCCGGGCTGACTAAAAGTCAATACGGATTGAAATAATAAAATGGGTACGATTAAAACGTAGCAAAAAAGATTTTTCATTGTCAGTTCTTTAATACCGGCAAAATAATATTTGATGGATTAGTGGCATCATGATATACATGAATGGTTGATTTGATGAAATCCTTGTCATCACATTGATAGATGTTTACAAACTGCTGAGGGTTGCGATCTACCAGCGGGAACCAACTGCTTTGTATCTGTATCATCAACCGATGACCTTTTTTGAACGTGTGAGAAATATCCGGCAGGTTAAATTTCACCGTTTCAATTTTATTAGGCTTGAATGGTTCCGGATTGGAAAAACTATTGCGGTACCTGCCCCGCATGATCTCTCCCCGAACCAGCATCTGGTAACCACCCATCGGGTAAGATCCACCTACGCCACGGTTTGGTTGAGGTCTTGCACCCGGATAACGAAAATCATCGGGGAATACATCAATTATTTTTACTACAAAATCTGCATCGGTAGTGCTGAGGCTTACTTTCAAATCAGCAGTCACTACTCCTGCCAGTACCAGGTCATTATCTAAAACTCCTGTTTCAAAAGTCAATACATCAGGCCTGCGGGAAGCAAAGCGTTGATCGTCGTCCATATATTCTCTTGTTCTTGAAAAATGAATATCTTCCGTATAAGGAACCGGGTGTGCCGGATCGCTGATGTATTCTGAGAAATCATTTTTAGTGACAGGTGCATTCCATGATAAGCCACCATTATCATCCAGGTAAATGGAGGTGGGTTGTGAATTAGGCGGAGGCCATTGTTCATATTGCCTCCATTCATTAGCTCCGCTCATAAATACTGTCGCTTCAGATAATTTTGAAATATCGCCTTTCCCTTTCAGGTAATAATCAAAGAAAGGGATCTCGATGTTATTCTGATACCAAAACGAAGTATTGGAACCAAATTGCACATTGCCAAGATGTGTTCCATCCGTGGAAGCCCATTGTCCATGATACCACGGCCCCATCACTAATTTATTGAAATGGGAAGAAGGATTTTTCTTTTCAATGGCTTTGTACAAATTCCATGCGCCAAAGCAATCTTCAGCATCAAACAAACCACCTACTTCCAGCATTGCAGGTTTTATGTCGCCTACAAAATTTCTAGGATTTCTCGCTTCCCACCATGCATCACGATCAGGATGTGCATACAGATCTTTCCAGAATGCCAGGCTATCGCCGGTAAGTTTCATAAAATTTTTTAAAGCACCGATCTGCAAATACGTTTGATAATTATCGTTTGTCGGTATTTTCAATGCAGAACGGGGGCCGATTGTTGTTGGTTGCGGCCTCGGATAACCAAAACCACCGGCGTAAAATGAAAATCCGTCCATGATAAAAAATGCACCGTTGTGGTGGAAATCATCGCCCTGGAACCAATCCGTGACCGGCGCCTGCGGGCTTACTGCTTTTAATGCAGGATGGCCACTCAATGCTGCCATCGTAGAATAAAACCCGGGATAGGAAATTCCCATTACACCGACATTACCATTATTATAAGGAAGATTTTTTACCAGCCAGTCAATGGCATCATAAGTATCACTGGCCTCATCAATATCTGTATTTGATTTTTTATCAGCAATAAATGGACGAACATCCACAAATTGTCCTTCACTCATCCATCGTCCTCTTACATCCTGCGTTACAAAAATGTAATTTTCCCTTGCATAATACCGGTAATGTGACAGCCAAAGCCTTGGGCTGAAATTTTGTTCACCATATGGCGCACAGGAATAGGGCGTTCGTGTCATCAGAATCGGGTGTTTTTCGGTAGTGTCTTTCGGCAGGTAGATCGATGTAAACAGTTTTACGCCATCCCGCATCGGGATGTACACTTCCTTCTTTATATAATTTTCACGGATCCATGCTGAGTCTTCCGGGTTGCTTTGAGCCACGGACAGAAATGGGATCAACAAAAAAATGAGGGGAAATAATTTTCGTAGCATGATATGATTAGTTTTGAAGGCTTAAATTTAGGCAATCTGACATATTTTCAATTCAAATAAAATTATGGAAGCCGACAAAGCGCTTATTGAAAAATTTTATACTGCATTTCAACTACTGGATCACGAAACGATGAATAGTTGTTATAGCGACAATATTGTTTTCAGCGACCCGGTTTTTGGTTTGTTACAATCTGAGGAAGTAAAGGCCATGTGGGAAATGCTTTGTAAAAACGCAAAAGATTTTTCACTGGCACATTCCAATATTCAATCACAGGACGGAGAATATTATACCTGCAACTGGACGGCTAATTATGTTTTCTCAAAAACGGGAAGAAAAGTGACCAACAATGTGAAAGCCTTTATGCGAATTCAGGGCGGAAAGATCACTGAGCATAGTGATGCATTTCGTCTCAGCACCTGGATCGCACAGGCATTCGGTTGGAAAGGAGTGTGGTTCGGCTGGACTAATTTTATGAAAAGAAAAGTTCAGAAAGCTGCACGAAGAAGTTTGGAAAAATTCATGCAGCAAAAGAATCCCTGACCGGCATTTTCCGAAATATCAGCGTTCAGATCACTGCACCTTCAAATGAATGAAATTCATATTTCAGTTCAGAAAAGATCTTTCTGAAAGTAAGAAATCGTTCTCTTAACCCGCTATGATTATCCATTTTTTCAGAGTCATAGCCAACTGTTGACATTTCCTGCGTGAATGCTGCCAATTGCACTTCTGAAGTGTGCAGATCATGTTTCAATTCATCAATCACTTCCCGTTGACGAATAAACTGGTTCTGGAAATGTTCCACCTTGCTGAGTACATCTTTGTTATTCTTATTGACCGAGGCGATTTTCTCCAGGTGTGCTTCAAATATCCGGATCATCTCTATGTCGAAATTCATTTCGGCGATCCAGAGCTTATATTCCATGTGGAGACTTTGTAGTGATACGGTAGGAGCTATCATATAAAATATATTTTTGCCAAAAGAAATATATATAACAGCAATTCAGGCTGACCACAATCCCTGCATGAACTGATTCTTATCAGTTTTCCAGTAATCCGAACTTTCCAGCATTTACATCATGGATCGCCTGTTCAATTTCTTCCCATTTGTTCATGAGAAACGGCCCGTATGCAGCTATAGGCTCATCAATGGGTTCGCCGGATAAAATCAAAATGACAGCATCTTCATTTGCCTTCAGATTGATCAACTCACCATCATTTTTGAATAAAACAAAATGATCTGCCGGAACGGTATTCCCGTTAACGATCACATTTTCTTCAATGACAAGGAAACCTGTATTGTAGGATGCAGGGAAATTAAATTCGGCTACCGCACCTTTTTTTAATCTTGCATTATACAATTGAATCGGAGTAAAAGTAAAAGCCGGGCCTTTCACACCATTGTATTCACCTGCCACAATTTCAACAACACTTTTTTTATCGGGCAATTCATATTTACCCATCATTCCGTTAGTGATCTCCTGGTATTTAGGCTTTGTTTTTTTGAATTTTGCGGGGAGATTTACCCATAATTGAACCATTTGGAACAAACCGCCTTTTTTGCTGAATTCTTTTTCGTGATATTCTTTATGCAATAATCCAGAGCCGGCAGTCATCCATTGCACATCTCCTTCTCCGATCACTCCACTGTTGCCGGCGCTATCATGATGTGCTACTTTTCCATGATAAGCAATAGTAACAGTTTCAAAACCAGCATGTGGATGAACACCTACACCACGAGGCGTATCGCTGGGAGTAAATTCTATCTTGGAACCATAATCCATTAAAAAAAATGGGCTCATTCTTTTTTTACCAATTAGTTGGCCCGGAAAGAAATTATGGACACGAAATCCGTCACCAACCATATGTGGGGCCGGCGGAGCAAATACATTCTCAATCGATTTATTTTTCATTTTCAAATCTCCATTTTCAACTTTTAATTAGACAGGAACTTCCATCAGCAACAACTCAGCATCACTGTCTGCTTTTATTTCCAGTTTAGCTGCTTCGGTGATCCCTAATCCATCGCGGCGATTCAGTTTTTCTCCGTTGATAGTTACATCGCCTTCGATAACAAATGCGTAAACACCATTTTTTGTATTCTTCAGTGCATATTCAGTTGTAAAATCTTTGTCCAGCTTCCCCAAACTAAACCAGGCGCTTTGATGTATCTGTACCCCACCGTCAGTGCTACCAATGGGAGAGACTACGGTAAGTAATTTGTTATGTTTCTCTGCGTCGGGAAAATTTTTCTGATCATATCTAGGCGGCACATTCTTTTTATCGGGAAAGATCCATATCTGGAAAAAGCGAACTTCTTTATCGCTGTTCTTATTCATTTCGGAGTGTTGAATTCCAGTTCCGGCACTCATCACCTGCACATCACCCTGTCGGATCACCTGTTTATTACCCATACTGTCATTGTGCTCCAGGTCTCCGAATGTGGGAATAGAAATGATCTCCATATTGTCATGCGGATGGCGACCAAATCCCATTCCGGGAGCAACGGTATCATCGTTCAAAACTCTTAATGCACCAAAATGCATTCGTTGCGGATCATAATACCCGGCAAAACTGAATGTATGATACGAATTCAGCCAGCCGTGATCAGCATGGCCCCTGGTATTTGCTTTATGTAAAATGGTTTTCATTATTACTCCTTTTAATTAAACTGCTTTTGCCAAAATTTTTTCTTTACTCAGATTTTCTGCCAGCCACAAGAACTCTGTAACAAAGTTGTGAATATTGTTTTGAAAACTTTCATCCAGCAACGTTCCGTCGGCTGCGAATTTTTTATCCACTTGCGGAACTATCAGCATATAGGGCGATGCAATTCCGAATAAAGCATTTATCAGCAATTGCATTTGTTGTGATGCCCTGATGCCACCCATAGCTCCCGGCGAGGCAGTCACTATGCCAAATGGTTTATGATGTTGTTTTGGGAAATGATCGATCAGGTTTTTCATCGCCGGTGAATAACTGCCATTGTATTCCGGGGAAACCAGGATGAATGCATCGGCGTTGAACATTCGTTCACTTAAAGGTTTGAATTCTTCCGGAGTTTTATCTACAGATTGAAATACGGTTTGAACTGGCGCCAGATTCCAATCCTGAAGGCTGATCAACCCGATCTCATGATCTGTGTTTTGCTCCAACCATTTTTTTAAATTCAAAGCGACTCTTCTCGTAACGCTGTTGGCCCTGGGGCTTCCTGATATTATTTCAATATTCATAATGTACTTTTTAATTTCAAAATGTATTCCTTATTGATATTAATCATTATTTGGCAAAGTTCCGGCTAAATGACAGACTGGTCATTGATGTATGTTAATTGTTGAATCATTTACCTGACAAAAGGAATGTATTTCTGAATGCGTTAATTTCGGCGACAAATCTTTAACAATGATCAACCGGAGAAAGTTTATTATGACATCTGTACTAAGTTCCGCAGCTGTTGCGGTAAGCAAAAAAATATTTGCAAAGCCATCTGTTATTGGAGTAAAAAACAAGCCGATCGTTATATCCACCTGGGATGCTGGACTGGAAGCTAATAAGGCGGCATGGAAAATTTTAAGTGCTGGCGGACGGGCCTTGGATGCGGTTGAAGCGGGTGTGATGGTGACAGAAGCATCACAAAATTGTTGTGTCGGCCTTGGCGCCAATCCGGACCGTGATGGATTTGTAACACTTGATGCTTCCATTATGGACGAGAATTTCAATTGCGGCAGCGTAGCATTTTTGGAAAGAATAAAACATCCTATTTCCGTGGCAAGACGAGTTATGGAAAAGACGCCACATGTAATGCTGGTTGGCGTCGGTGCACAGGAATTTGCTGTGGCGGAAGGTTTTCCTTTGGAGCCACAACAACTTTCTCCCGAAGCACAAAAAGCATATGATAACTGGTTGAAAAAATCAGAATACAAACCACCTGCGATCAACATTGAGAATAAAGGAAATCATGGACCATTTGCGCCCACCCGCTACGATGACGGAACATGGAATCATGATACGATCGGAATGTTGGCAATGGATGCAAATGGAAATCTCAGCGGCAGTTGCACTACCAGTGGTGCCGGATTTAAAATGCGTGGAAGGGTGGGAGATTCACCTATCATCGGAGCAGGATTATTTGTAGATAATGAAGTTGGAGCCTGCACTTCCACTGGTCAGGGCGAAGATGTCATTCGTGTGGCCGGATCTCACGCAGTAGTGGAATGCATGCGACAAGGATTATCACCCGAAGAAGCTTGTAAAAAAATCATTGAACGAATTGTGAAGATCAAGGGCGAAAAAGCGAAAGACATCCAGGTTGCTTTTCTTGCTATAAATAAAAATGGTGAAGTAGGAGCCTATGCCATTCACAAAGGATTCAGTTTTGCATTGAGAGATAATGGGAATGAAAAAATGGTTCCATCAAAGAGCATAGATTAAACGTCAAACGTGAAATGTCAGATGTCAAAAATTTTACGTCTCACATTTGACGTTTCATCAAAAGAATATGAAATATTTAATCGAGATCGCCACTTCTGATTTTGCAACCACCCAATCTGCGATAGCCGGTGGCGCTGACCGCATTGAACTTTGCGCTAATCTTGCTGAGGGTGGCACCACTCCGTCTTATGGTCACATAAAAAGATGCCGGGAAGCTTTTGATGTGCTATTGTTCCCGATCATCCGGCCGAGAGGCGGTGACTTTTTATACAGCAAAGATGAGTATGAAATAATGGTGAGTGATGTGAAATTGTGCAAACAATTCGGTTGCGATGGCATTGTGATCGGTCTATTGAATATGGACGGCACCATTGATATCGCAAGAACGTCGGAGTTGATCGAATTGGCTTACCCGATGGAAGTGACGTTTCACCGGGCATTTGACCGCTGCAAAGATCCGTTTGAAGCAATGGAGGAATTGATCAGGATCGGTTGTCAAAGAATTCTGACGTCAGGGCAAAAACCAACAGTAAGTGAAGGACTGGATCTGATCGCTGAATTAAATAAAAAAGCAGATGACCGCATCATCATCATGCCGGGAAGTGGTTTAAGAAAAGAAAACATAAAACTGATAGCAGAAAAAACAGGATGCACTGAATTTCATTCTTCTTTGAGAAGCAAAACAAAATCTTCAATGCAATTTATTCATCCTGCATTTGCTCAATCAGAAGAAAGCATTATGAATAATTCAATAGAGCCGGAAGAAGTAAGGCAGCTAAGAAATGCTTTAACTTAGAAGAATGAAAACCTTGTTCTGTATAACGGTGATTATATTTTTTCTTTCATGTCACAACCGAGATAGCTCACAGCAAATCCTTGCTCGATTAAATACTGCTGATACATTTCTTTATGATTTTCCAAAAGTCAATGCAGAATTAGACTCATTAAGATGTATTCGGAAGCGATTTCTGGAAAGCTGGCTGGGATTGGAATCGCTTGAAAAAGGTTTTGATTCAATTCAAATCAGAATTCAATATGGGGGATCAATGATTGGGAATAGGCTTGTGATTTTAGTGAATAAGAATAATAAATGGAATGCTCATATTTCAAAACTTGGTAATCGTCAAAATCTCGATTATACAGGAGAAGTTGTGAAAAATAATCGGGAGGAATTTATCCCAACCAGGGAAACTGAGATTAAAACTCCAAAATCAGGCTGGAACAGCTTTATTAATGAATTATTTAACTTAAAAATTCTCTCGATAGAAGATCAAAGTAGAATTGAAGGTTATAAGTATGGTGTAGTTAATGATGGTTGTTTTGTTATTATTGAAATTGCAACAAAGAATGTTTATCGGTGGTACGAAATGGACGAGCCCGATTATTTTTATTATCATCTTTGGCAAGCCAAAAATCTCAGTAGAATTTTAAAGTTGGTTGATGACGAGTTCCAATTGGAACCACTTTGGACATATGTACCTGACAAAGATGCATATAAAATAAGTAATACGACGAACACTAATCGTGCAACAATTAGAGAAGTCGAATTTCAAGACATAAAACCTGACTCTGCAAAGCGAAATGGAAAGAAATAGTTGGGGGTAAGATAATATCTGTGATAATTTACAATAACGGAGATATTCCTTTTATCTTTTAACGATCTTCCTAACAAAAATTTCTCCATCCACTTCAGCTCTTAAGAAATAAATGCCGCTGCTCAAGTAAGTTCCGGAAAAATCAATCGTTGGATCTGGCGAATTCGATAATTGAGTCCGATATATTTTGACTCCGGCTGCATTTATTAATTCAATATTTATTTTTTCTTTTGGCGGTTTTGCAAAACGAAGTTTAATAGACGATTCAAAAGGATTATTGATCACCCAGAGATTTTGTTTTGGGTTGGCACTTTTGATCAGTATGGTTTTACTATAAATAAAATGCCCGTCAATATCTACCATCTTCAAACGGTAATAATTGAGCTGATTCACCTGTTTGTCAGTAAATGTATAATCATGTTGAAAATTGCTGGTGCCGGAAGCATTCACTGTTCCTATTGAATAAAAGTCAGAACCATCATTGGATTTTTGCAGATCAAAATATTTTGAATTGGTTTCAGCAGTGGTGCTCCAGTCAAGAATGATATTATTGTTGAGTTGTCCATGAAAATCAAGTAAGGTAACCGGCAACACAATTGGGATCGTGGCTGACCATAATCCACGGCCATGAGTGGCAGCTAATACTGTTTGATCACTGCTTCGATATTTCAGCATATCTGTACGAACGACGGGAAATGTATTGTCTTGTGTCCAGACAGTTGAGCCTCCATTGAGCAAAGTCGTTTCATAAACTCCCATTTCAGTTGCCAGTATAGCTTTGGTATTATCACCCGGATAAAAAATTGCCCAACGTACCGGCATATTGGGAAGATTGCCGTCAACCGCGGTCCAATTTGTTCCGCTGTTTGTTGTGATCCAAACATTCGAAACTCCGTAATTTGAAAAAGTAACAATAAGATTATTATCATTGGTTCCCGCATTGATGCAGGAAACAGTTCCGGAAGGGAAGGAGCCACCGCTTATATTAGTGCCTGCAGATCCGCTTGCAATCGTACTGGCATTATCTATCTGTATTACTCTTCCTCCATCGGTACCAAAATAGACACGATCGGATGTGTAAGGTGAAACTTTAACTGCACTAACAGTTCCTGTACTGAAACCTGTAATGGAAACTAAGGAAACTCCTGAAGGAAAACCGGAGCCTCCTGAATGATAAGTTCCGGCTGTTAAAGTTTGTGGATTGGTCCAGCGAAAAAATTCTCCGGCATCTCCGCCTGCATATAAAGCATTGCCGGCATCATCATAATCATAAGGATTGATAAATGAACCGAAATCAGTATCATTTGCGATAGTTCCTTTATAAAAATCAAAATCAGACCAGCTTGTTCCTCCATTAGTACTTCTGTGATAGTGATTAAAAGTATAGGCGCCAAATTGGTATGAAGGTTCATTCTGATCAATTGCCACTAATGCACCATCACCACCTGAAACTTCAGTGCTGATACTTAACCCTGAAGTGGTGAAGCGTTGCACTCCATTATCCTGGGCACCGGCTAAAAAATAATTTGTAGAACTTGGATGTAGGGCACAGGAATAAAATTGTTTTAATCTGAGATTCTTGTTCCTGTCTGCGAATGTGGAACCATTATCGGATGAATAAAATATTCCACCATCGCTGCCAATCAATACTTGCGTATCATTCCATGCCACGAAATGCTGATCTGCGTGTATGTATGTTGAAACCGATCCTGAAATTCCGGAAACCCAAACTGACATTTGTGACCATGTTTTACCGCTATCCAATGTTTTATAACAATTCAATCCACCTACAATTACATGTCCTTTATCGTTTGGATCAATACCAATAGCAAGACAGTACCAACCTTGGGCCCAACTTAATGCGTTGTCATTTCCTGTAGAAATACTTGTTGTCGCAGCCCAGTTAGCGCCACCATCAATTGACCTGTAAACCTTAGGAGTTTCATCGCTTGAATTTGATGGCAATACATAAACAATAGAATCTATTACAGCAAGCGCAACATTATAGCGGCAAGAGAAAGGAATTGTTGACTGTGTCCATGTGCCTGATGTTACTGTGGCAGGATTATCTGTATAGAAATACCCTGATTGAGTGGAGCTGCTTTGATATCCCTTTGAAACGTGAAGCCTGCCGGTACTGCTCAGCGCTATATCTGCAATTCTTGTTCCTCCGCCTGAAGTGGTGGGAGTAATATTGGTCCAGGATGTTCCTCCATTGCTTGATCGTTGCAAACCAGAACCACTTCCGATAGTGGCCACATAAATATTTTCAGATGAATCGCAAATAATTTTTGAAACATTCCAAAAGCCAGTGGTATTGTTCAACAAATTCCAGGTGGCCCCATGGTCAGTACTCTTCCAAACTCCTCCGCCAAGAACTGCATCTGCATTAAAAGTTTTTTCGCCGGTACCGAAATACATTATGTCATGGTTAATGGGATCCTGGCAAATGCTGGCAATAGCGAGATTGCTGAAAAAATCATTGATCAGAGTCCAGTTTGCGGGAGAAGAATTGATATCAGTTGTTTTCCACAATCCTCCATCCACTCCGCCGATCCAAACTGTTTTATGGGTGGGATCGTCTAAATCTACCAATACTGCACGCATCCTTCCGCTTGTTGCAGGTGACGGTGAGCCGGGCCTTCCATTTCCATCGCTTGGACCTACGGAGTCGGAATAAGAACCTCTTTCACTCCAGATCAAACTTTCTGTTCTGTTGGCAAAATTTCCAGGAGATAATCGTTCCTGCATTGAAGTATTTACGGCATCGACTAACTGATATTGAGGAACAATACCCAGGGCAGGATCCTTGGTGCTATTGAAATCTTGTTCCTAGGCAAGTTTTATGCCGTCATCATGTTCAGGCTCTCTTTCTCTTTGTGAAGAATCGGAGTTTCGATTGGAGAAAAAAATAATTGATAATACAGAAATAAGAAAAACGGGTAGAAGGAGTCTCATTGGATTCATTTTAGGATATCGAAAAATTTATTTCAAAGGTTATCGAATCGAAACTAACTGATCAAAGGTTGGCTCGTAATGGTTAACTCAAGTATCTGAAAAAATCAGTACAGGGTCTCTTATGTCTTGTGGAAATGGCTTTGTACGGATTTACAGAAATTGAAATTACAAAATATCTTAAAGAAAATATAGTCAGCAGCAGGTAAAAACTATTAACAGTGGTTAATAATTTTTGAAAGGATTATTTTTGGCGTTGCATCTTGCTGTTGCTTTGGAATTCTTGAAACACTCATGCCTCAGTGATTTTTCTTGATCCATTCAAAAAAGTCATCAGCGACTTTATTCCATAAATTTTCCTTTGAAATTTCTTTACCTGTTTTATCGTATATAATCCTGGTAAAATCATGATCGCAATCAAGATAAGGCTTTAAAGTAAGATTGGTTTTATGAAGTCGGTCAAAGTCGATTGGAAGCAGGTCACAATAATCAGAAGTAATGTCATTGGTTCCATAACCAACGAATAAAGGAATTTTCATTTTTAAAAGATAAGGTAATAGCGGTTGTGAGAAACTTGAAGTTGCTTTATACGTGTCTCCAGTCATTGATACGTCATCAGGATTTGCGGCAATTTTTTCCCATTCTTTATACAAGAGATTAATATTTTCTTGTGCCTTTTCTGAGGTGATTTTTCCCGTTAATGCATCTCTTCTTTCCTGCCGGATGTATTGATCAAAACGTCCGAGCGGATTTCCGGCAAGATAAATTACATGAGTGACATATTTATTTATGACTCCAAGTTTTGAAACAATCTTACTTCCCTGGGAATGCCCGGCGATAATAACTTTTGTTTTGTCGATCCATTTTTGTTTTACAAGGTAGTTAATGACATCATTGGCAGCTGCCACATAGTAATCAAGGTTATTGTCTATCCAGAATTTAGCAGGAACTTTTTTGGTTATAGGATCAATATAAAAATAATTAGAATCGGCTATAGTGGTAAAAATGGGGATTGCAGGTTTAGAAATAACTGCGAAATCATAATCGTTCATGCGATCGATGTAATCAAAAGGAATTGATTGCTGCCACGTATGTATCGAATCTTCTTTATAGAACAAGGCATAGGGAAGGGACCCCTGGCAAAATAAAAACAGAGGTTTCTTTTTTTTGAAAGAGGTGTCACTGACAATAAAATTGATCGTGTCCAATGTTCCTTTAATTGAAAAGGAAGTAAAGCCAAAATCTTTCGGGCTATTTTTAGAGATTTTCTGAGAAAAAACAGTTTGAGAAATGAAAACGAAAAGAACAAAAATGAGATTTTTGAATGTCATAAGATTGGTTTATGTATGAAAGAATTAATTTTTAGCAATACTTGCCTGACTAATTATAAAACGTCTCCACTTTCACTCCATTACAAAGCGTCTGGTACACGACGCAATATCTTTCTGTGAGTTTTGCCAAACTTTCTACTTGTTCTTTAGTAGCTGATGAATCAAACTGGAAATGCAAGCGGATATTTTTAAATCCTACCGAAACTTCTTTTGAAACACCTAACGTTCCTCTGAAATCAAGATCGCCTTCTGCTTTTACAATTCCATTTTGAATATCCACTCCGATAGCTGTTGCCACAGCGCTTAAGGTTACACCGGCACAAGCTACCAATGCTTCAAGCAACAGATCACCGGAGCAAGCCAACATTCCTGTTCCTCCCGTGGCAGGATGCAATCCTGCTTCCACTAATGCTCTCCCGGTTTCCACTTTGCAGGAAATTCCTTCGCCGATCTTTCCTTGCGCTTTCAAAGTGATCAGCGCTGCTTCCGGCTCTAGTTTGTATTTTTCTTTGAGTGGGGCCTGAAGACTTTTTAATTCGGCAGAGTTCATAAAAAAGGTTGGTGATTTAGAAATTGAGTTTCTTCATATATGCTGCGTCCACTGGCATTGCTTTTAAGGGAGTAGTATTGTCGTAACGTTCCTGTTCCACGATGTAATATTCCATTCCATTGTCTTTGGCCACTTTCAGAATTTTTGGATAATCAATACTTCCCGCTCCCAGATCGCAGGAAGCAGCTCTTTCGGTTGCTCCTTTTGTTCTGTCTTTGATATGGCATAGGCGGAAGCGATGCGAATATTTTTTTAGCCATTCAATAGGATCATTCTTTGCCGTCACCACCCAATAAATGTCCATCTCAAAATCAACAAGAGAAGGATCAGTGTTCTCCATGTAAATATCCTGGGCAATTTTTCCATCTACTATCTTAAAATCATGATCGTGATTGTGATAGCCAAAACGGATACCTGCTTTTTTGCAGATCATTCCGCATTCGTTAAACTTATCCGCATTTTTTTTATAATCATCGGCTGTTTTTTGTGCATCAATAGAAGGGCAGAGAAGGTATTTCATACCAATAGCGGCAGCCTGGTCCACTTTTTCCTGGAAATTTTTATTGATATCGCAATGACTGGAAACGATCTTCATTCCCAGGTCGTCCATATATTTTTTAAATTCGGTATGGCTCATTCCCCAGAATATTCCTTTGGCACCTTCATAACTTTCTATCAATTTATAACCTGCTGCAGCAACCTGTTTCAATATCTCTTTGGGATCGCCTTTTATAAGATCATCCCTTAATGTATATAACTGCAACCCAAATTCTTTTAGTTTCATGTTATGATCCGAAATTGATGAAAAAATTTCTTTTCCTGCCAGGCCGGTCAATGCAAGGCCTCCGGTTAATTTTAAAAAATCTCTGCGCCTGTAATTCATAATTTTATTTGCAAATTGTTATTAAATGTTTTTTATCCCATTAAACCTACCATAATTTTATCACCTTTTTTATAATCAATGCAGCTATCAAAACGTCCGGGCACCGGCACGTATTTTAATGCCTGAGTGATCCCTTCTTTGGAAGTAAAGAATCCCCAAAGCGTCAGTTGTTTCATGAGTGTGAAATAATGAGATGGCATCGTTTCTTTTTTGAAATTGGTATTTCCCTTTGCGAATTCCTCTTTTTCTTTTTCACTCTGCGCTTTATCAAAATCATTTTTTTGTTTTTGATGATCTTTTGCTTCTTTATCGAGCGCTACTAATAATTCATTGCGTTGTTTCGAATCTGCTTTCATGAATGATACTCCATGCATTTTTTTGCAGGCGTCTTTAAGATTTTGCATGCCTTCATGAAATGTTTTCTGATCCGTTTCTTCATAGCAATCGGTGACGACCACGGTCATGAACTGTCCAACATTAGCAGCTTTGGCACCGGGAGATTGAGTGGCAGGTAAAATAGTTTCTGCTACTTCGTTAAGAAAAGCAATATCATCATCAGTGAATCCAACTGAACTCGTTGCAGAAGGATTTTTACAACCTTCCAGTAAAAATTCACTGCCGATAAGTGCGCTGCCTGTCACAACTGCAATCATTTTTAAAAGTTCACGTCTATTCATAAACGATATTTAATTAATAATTCTGAATAATTAAGGGCGACTTACAAGTTCTGTTTTTTTAATTCACTTACAGCATAATCTGCTGCTCTTGCAGTCAAAGCCATATACGTCAATGATGGATTTTGACATGCTGTCGAAGCCATACAGGAACCATCGGTCACAAAAACATTCATACAATCCCACACCTGGTTGTGCGCATTGAGCACTGAAGTTTTCGGGTCTTTTCCCATTCTTGCTGTTCCCATTTCATGAATGCCCATTCCGGGGAAATAACCACTATCATACGTGTTGACATTTTTCACTCCTGCAATTTCCAGCATCTCTTTAGCATCGTCCATCATATCCTTTCTCATCTTTTTTTCATTTTCCTTTATTTCCACATCCATTGCCAACACCGGCAAACCCCATTTGTCTTTTTTCTCTTTGTCTAAATAAATTCTGTTCTCATGATAGGGAAGCATTTCACCAAATGCAGTCATGCCAATGCTCCAGCCACCCGGTTCGCACAAGGCATCTTTAAAATCTCCGCCAATGGTCAATTCAGCAATTTCTCTTCCCCAACCACTTCGGCCTGCACCACCCTGGTAACCGAATCCGCGGATATAATCTCTTTTGTCACCAAATAAATTTCTGAAACGCGGAATATATACGCCATTGGGCCGGCGTCCATAGTAATACTTATCGTCATATCCATCCACATCCCCGGATGCGCCGCAACGGAAATGATGATCCATTACATTGTGGCCTAACTCACCGCTGCTGCTTCCCAAACCGTCAGGCCAGATATCGGTGGCGGAGTTCATTAATATCCATGCTGAGTTAAAAGTGGAGGCACAAAGAAAAATTATTTTGCTGTAATATTCTGTAGCCTGGCTGGTTTCAGCGTTGATCACACGAACACCTTTCGCTTTCTTTTTGTCTTTGTCGTAAATAATTTCTTTTACGATGGAAAAAGGTAACAATGTAAGATTGTTAGTGGCCATTGCAGCTGGAAGTGTAGAAGATTGTGTACTGAAATACCCACCAAACGGGCAGCCCATTGAACACATATTGCGGTATTGACAATTGGTTCTTCCATTATGCGGAACAGTAATGTTGGCTGATCGGCCAATTATCATATGTCGTTTTCCTTTGTAATGATCTTTGATCTTTGCTGCCACATCTTTCTCAACGCAATTCATTTCCATCGGCGGCAAAAATTTCCCATCAGGCAATTGCGGTAAATGTTCAATAGACCCGCTGATGCCTGCAAAGCTTTCTACATGATCATACCAGGGCTCAATATCTTTATAACGTATCGGCCAGTCAATAGCAATTCCATCTTTGGCATTGGCTTCAAAATCAAAATCACTCCAGCGATAACTTTGACGCCCCCACATCAGCGAACGTCCGCCCACGTGATAACCACGATACCAGTCAAAACGTTTTACTTCTACGTAAGGGCAATCTTTTTCATTCGTCCACCAGGAAAGATTTCTTTCGTTCAGCGGGTAATCTCTTTTTAATACAGGGTAATCTTTTATCAATTGCTGAGTGCGGCTGCCCCGGTGAGGATATTCCCAAACAGGCTTATTCGTTTCCTGGTAATCTTTAATGTGCTCAATGTTTTGTCCCCGTTCCAGCAGCAAAACCTTCAATCCTTTTTCACATAATTCTTTGGCTGCCCATCCGCCGCTGATCCCGGATCCCACTACGATTGCATCAAAATTATTTTCTGGCATATGATCGTTTTATTTTTTTTATCAGCGATAGTAATTCTTATGATCCTCCTTTACGTCTCAGACTTCATCGTTCAGTACCCCGATCACTATAGGGTCTATTCAGCCATTTACCTTAACGGTGATTTGGGGAGATAAAATAAATTCGTGGATTTTTTTCCTTGCGATCTTCAACATCCACCCAAATTCAAGGTTCAGACATCACATATTCTTATTGCCTTTTTCAGCTGCGCTATCTTTTCTTCATTCGAATTTCCGGTAGGTACAAATTCCTGAGCAACGTAATCTGAAAAACCGGTTGCCACTATCGCTTTCATTATTGCCGGGTAATACAATTCCTGTGTTTCATCAATAACATGCCTGCCCGGTACTCCGCCGGTGTGATAATGACCGATATACTGATGGTTGTCTGTTATCGTCCTTATCACATCACCCTCATCGATCTGCATATGGTAAATATCATAGAGCAGTTTAAAATTCGGAGAGCTGATCCGTTTTGCTAGTTCCACTCCCCAGGCTGTATGATCACACATATAATCTTTATGGTTCACTTTACTGTTAAGCAATTCCATGTGAAGTATGACATTATTTTTTTCGGCTAAGGGTAAAATTTTTTTTAAGCCTTCTTCACAATTTTTTAAACCTGTCTCATCATCCATTCCTCTTCGGCTGCCACTGAAACAAATAAGATTTTTATAACCGGCTGTTGCCATCAGCGGGATCACTTCGAGATATTCTTTTATTAAGTTGTCATGAAATTTTTTGTCATTGAATCCATCAGTTAGACTGACGGGGCCACTGATGTAGCACATAGAGCTGTAAAGGCCATATTTCTGAAGTGTGGGCCAGTCTTTCGGAGCAATGAGATCAATGGCCCCGAAACCAATTTTCTTCACCAACCGGCATAATTCTTCCAGTGATAAAAAATTATAGGTCCATTGACAAACAGAATGATTGATATTCCCTTTGAGTTTAAACGCAGTTGGTTCTTCATCTTCAGTGAAAGATGTTAGTGACGTGGCACCAATGGCTGCGGAACCAAGCGCAAATTGCATCAAAGCTTTTCTCCTTGAAATTTTATTTTTCATTTTGTACGCACTTCAATTTACGATTTTCATTGCTTTCACACTTTCCTCAAATTATTTTTTTTTCTTTTTCGCATATAAATAAACAAACCTGCGAATGCTACGATCAAAATAAGTGGAATGATCAGTGTAGTATTAATGATCTCGGGTCCGGCAGCTTTATTTGCGTTTGATAAAGCTTGTTTCATCTGATCGGTTGCTTCCGGTGAATTGTAGAATTTTAAATCGGCACCGGGAGGTAAATTTTTTAAAATTTTATTATCATATACACCACCCATGAACATCATATAAACAGAAACGGCAAACATGCCGGCGCCACCCATCAGGTTGATGCCTACGGCTCCTGTCTTTGGTAAGTTTTCTGAAACAAATCCGAGCATTGTAGGCCAGAAATAGCAAACACCAATACCAAAAACCAATGCGCCAATAAAAATCATGTTTCCTGTTGTATGACTTAAAATATACAAACCAAGTGCAGAAAAAATTGCAGACGCCAATAAAACACCATGTGGCGCCAGCCGATGCACCACTGGTCCGGCAAATCCTCTTCCGACAGCCATGACAGCCGTATAAATGGTTACAAGCAATATGGCATTGTCGGAAACATTATTTAATAATACACCCATCCATTGTCCGGTAAATAATTCTGTGATCGCAGTTCCGAACATGCAGATGAACATGAAAAAGAAAAGCGGGTTCAACAATGAACGATACATTTCACCGGTAGAAACACCACTGGCCACTCTTTCTGTAACGGGGAAGTGTTGACGGGCAAAAGAAAATCCATATATGATTGCCGGTATGAACATCATAGCCACTTGTATCTGCCAGCCAAGTGCGATTTTATCAAAGAAATAAACTATCAATGTTCCGATTACAATACCACCGGGGAACCACAAATGAAAATGACTCAGTTTAGTGGTTTTATTTTCAGGAAAAAGAGTGGTGACTAAAGGATTGCAGGCAGCTTCCACCGTACCGTTTGCAACACCTATACAAAGGGTCGAAATAAATAAAGACCAGAAAGGATTGGAAAAACTTCCCGCAAAGATCGTTAACAGTATGCCAGCCATGTGAAAAATAAATGCAAGCATCAACAGCCGTTTCATCCCGATAATGTCCACAACCATTCCGCCAATGACCACTGCAAGAGGGAATCCCCAGAAAGCAGTTGCAGTAATAGTACTTAATTGAGATTTATCCAATCCAAATTGAACGCCGAGGCGATCAAGAATCCCGGCCCGTATACCGAATGACAATGATGTAACCAATAATGCCAGGCAACTGGCAACAAAAAGTTGATTTCTTTTTACAGCTTGCATATCGTTAGTTTTGTGGGTAGTGTTGTAAAAATTAAATGTACTATTTTTAAAAATACATTTCCAGTTTGAAACAATAAAATTATTCAACGAAAACGGTTGCTATGGCAAGCAGAAAACTAAGAATGGGCATGATTGGCGGAGGTCCGGGTGCATTTATCGGAGCAGTGCATCGAATTGCAGCGAATATGGATGGTATGATCGAATTGGCCTGCGGTGCATTCAGCAGCGATCCTGAAAAATCGAAGCAGGCTGGCAAAGAACTTTTTCTTCCGGCCGATCGTGTGTATGGATCATATAAAGAAATGATCAGAAGTGAGAGCGAATTGCCAGAAAATGAACGAATGGATTTTGTCAGCATTGTTACACCTAATCATGTGCATTTCGAACCGGCAAAATTGGCATTAGAAAACGGGTTTCATGTAGTGCTGGACAAGCCAATGACATTTGATCTGAATGAAGCAAAGCAATTGCAACAGATCGTTGGAAAAAGCGGAAAATATTTTTGCCTTACACATACCTACACCGGTTATCCGATGATAAAACAGGCACGACAGATGGTAAAAGCTGGTTTGCTGGGAACTATCCGAAAAATTTATGTAGAATATCCTCAAGGATGGTTAAGTACTTTTTTAGAAGGAACAGATCAAAAACAAGCTTCATGGAGAACGGATCCTTCAAAAAGTGGAATGGCAGGGGCAATGGGTGATATCGGCACACATGCTTTTAATATGGCGGAATATGTTTCCGGCTTGAAAGTTACTCATGTTTGCGCTCACCTGAATACTTATGTCAAAGGAAGAAAGCTGGATGACGATGGTGATGTGTTTTTAAAATTTAATAATGGTGCCAGCGGAATTTTATTTGCCACACAAATTGCTGCAGGAGAAGAAAACAATATTAAAATAAGAGTGTATGGGGAAAAAGGAGGATTGGAATGGCAACAACAAGATGCCAATACATTAACGATAAAATGGCTGGATAGACCAGCAGAAACATTTCGTACCGGGACAGGATATTTAAGTTCGTATGCAAGTCATAACACAAGGACGCCTGCCGGTCACCCGGAAGGTTATCTTGAAGCGTTTGCAAATTTGTACAGGAATTTTGCATTATGCGTAAATGCGCAACTGCTTAATGAAAAACCCAAACCTGAGTGGCTTGATTTTCCCGGAGTGGAAGAAGGAGTGAGAGGAATGGCGTTTATTGAGAATGTAGTTGCCTCGACAAAGTCAGATAAAAAATGGAAGAATTTTGAGATTTAAAAATATTAAATATTCAATTTACAATATTCAGTAAGCAATGACAACAATAAAAGGCCCTGCGATTTTTTTAGCACAATTCATGGGTGATAAACCGCCATTCAATGACCTGAGATCAATTTGTAAATGGGTTAAAAACCTGGGATATGTTGCCGTGCAAATTCCAACATGGGATGCCCGTTGCATCAATCTGCAAAAAGCTGCCGAAAGTAAAACTTATGCTGATGAATTGAAAGGTTTGATCAAAGAATGTGGTTTGGAAATTTCAGAATTGTCAACGCATTTGCAGGGGCAATTGGTTGCCGTTCACCCGGCATATGATCAGTTGTTTGATGGATTTGCTCCGGCATCGGTTCATGGAAACAGCAAAGCAAGAACGGAATGGGCTGTTCAACAATTGAAATATGCAGCAAAAGCTTCGCAAAATCTGGGATTAACTGCTCATGCTACATTCAGTGGTGCCTTATTATGGCCAATGATGTATCCATGGCCGCAACGACCTGCAGGTTTAGTTGAAACCGGATTTAATGAATTAGCAAAACGCTGGCTCCCGATCTTGAATTATTTTGATGAATGTGGAATAGATGTTTGTTATGAAATTCATCCGGGTGAAGACCTGCATGATGGGATCACTTACGAAATGTTTTTGGAGAAAGTAAATAATCACAGAAGAGCTTGTTTGTTATACGATCCATCGCATTTTGTATTACAATGTCTAGATTATCTTTCTTATATCGATAATTATCATGAGAGAATAAAAATGTTTCATGTAAAAGATGCTGAATTCAATCCGACAGGAAAACAAGGTGTGTACGGCGGTTATCAAAGTTGGCTCGATCGGGCAGGACGTTTTCGTTCATTAGGAGATGGACAGGTGGATTTTAAAAGTATTTTCAGTAAACTGGCGCAATATGATTACAAGGGTTGGGCAGTATTAGAATGGGAATGTTGTATTAAAAATGCAGAAGATGGTGCAAAAGAAGGAGCAAATTTTATCCGTGATCATATAATACGTGTAACGGAAAAAGCATTTGATGATTTTGCAGGATCATCAACGGATGAAAAAATGAATAGAAATATCTTAGGAGTGGATTAATAAAAAAAATCCGTCGTACCTTTCCGGTCGAAACGAAAACAAATATGAAAAAAATTGTATTACCCATTTTTGCACTGGCATTATTTACGGCATGTGGCAGCAATGATGCGAAGGAAAAAGGTGAAACCGCAGAGAATACAAATGACATTACTCAGAACCCGGATTATCAAAAGGGATTGGCATTAGTTACAAAAAATGATTGCTTCACCTGTCATAAAATTGACGCGACGCTGACGGGACCTCCTTATCGTGAAGTGGCAAACAAATATGCAGGAATGCCCGATACCATCATTCAGCATCTTGCCAAAAAAGTGATCAGTGGTGGTACCGGAGTCTGGGGCCAGGTATTCATGACGCCTCATCCCGGCGTTTCTGAAGGAGATGCAGAAGCTATGGTGAAGTATATTCTATTATTGAAAAAATAAATTCATGAAAAAAATTGCTTTGTTGGTACTAAGCATTGGTTTTATGTACACAAATTTATTGCTGGCGCAAAAACCGAATTCATTGAGCAAAAAGGAAAAAAAAGAAGGATGGCAATTATTGTTTGATGGATCAACCATGAATGGCTGGCATAAGTTCGGTGGAGGCCATGTGGGTAAAGGATGGAAAGTTTCTGACGGAGCGATTTTTTATGATCCTTCCGCGAAAGATGGAATTGATATCGTGACGGACCAGGAATTTGAAAACTTTGATCTGAAACTGGAATGGAAAGTTTCAAGAGGCGCTAACAGCGGTATCATGTTTTATGTGAATGAAGATACCTCAAAATATAAATCTCCCTGGGTGACCGGGCCTGAAATGCAGGTATTAGATAATATCGATGCTGAAGACAACAAAAAACCTAATCATCTTGCCGGAGCTTTATACGACCTGATCGGCACTGTGGCAGATTCAAAACCGAAGCCGGTGGGTGAATGGAACCAGGCTGAAATAAAATGTGTGAATGGCAAACTTGACATGTACCTGAATGGCATCCACACTGTATCTACAATAATGTGGGATGATAACTGGAAGAAAATGGTAGCCAACAGTAAATTCAGAACTATGCCCGGGTTTGGAATTTTCAGAAAAGGGCATATCGATCTGCAGGATCATGGCCATGAGGTTTGGTTTCGGAATATCAGGATCAAAAATCTCTGAAAAGATTTTTTGGAATAATAGTTTTAAGTTCCATAAAAGAAGTATTAACTTTCATTCATTAATTCAACGCCACCGTACCAGCGGTGGATTTTTTATACCTTCTCCTGGCCTGGTAAATCAAAACATCGCAATATGGACACTTCAATTTTCTCTCATGTTAACTGGCTTGCAGTTCTGGTTGCAGCTATTGCTTATTTTTCTCTCGGGGCCATTTGGTACCATAAAGGAGTATTTGGCTCCAAATGGGCAATGGGCCATGGCTTGAACATGAATGACCCGGAAGCCCGTAAAGGCGCCGGAAAGATCATGATGCTTTCCTTCCTGTGTTTTGTAGTAATTACGATTGCATTGGCATTTTTTGTAGTTAAATTGAATTTGACGGTGTTCATGTCCGGCGTGAAATTAGGTCTGGTAACAGGCGTGGGCTTTTCCTGGATGGCGATTACTATCTCATATCTATATACAAAAAAACCTACTTCCATTCATTTAATTGACGGCATGTATCATGTATTGGGGCAAGTAGTAGCATCTATCATCCTTTGTCTCTGGAGATAAAGCAGTTGAAAAATTATCTTTAAAAAAGCGACTCCGTTGAGCCGCTTTTTTATTAGGTCACTTTGGTGATTTTTAAAGCATTGGTGGGTAAATGCAGATGAACCGGAGTACTGCCGGTACTTACAACCACATCACCGCTCTTAATAAAGCCTCTTTGCTTTAAAATATCAATCTGGTCAAAAATAATATTATCAAGGCTCTCTTCTTCTCCGTAATAAAATGCCCGAACACCCCAGCTTAAACTTAATTGATTCACCAATGATTCTTCTTTAGTGAACACATACAATGGTGATTTGGGGCGATAACTACTCAACATGAATCCTGTGTAGCCACTTTGAGTCATTCCGATCAATGCTTCTGCATTTACGTCCTTGGCAAGTTTGCATGCATTGTAACAAACAGCATCACTGAGAAAAGACGGAGAGTGGGGCTGAGGCGCTAATTCGTCCTCAAGATTATAATGATAATCTGTTTTTTCAACTTCCAGGATAATTTTACGCATGGTTTCAACAACCAGGGTTGGATGTTGGCCTGTTGCAGTTTCAGCACTCAGCATCACTGCATCAGCACCTTCCAATACAGCGTTGGCAACGTCAGTGATCTCGCTGCGGTTGGGTTTATTGCGGTCGATCATGCTTTCCATCATTTGAGTGGCAACGATCACCGGTTTTGCCCGATGCAAACATTTGCGAATGATCTGTTTTTGGAGCAAAGGAACTTTTTCCACCGGCAATTCTACCCCGAGATCACCCCTTGCAATCATGATAGCATCAGATTCTACAATGATGTCACGAAGATTCGTTAATGCTTCAGGCTTTTCGATCTTGGCAATGATCTTTGTTTTGCTTTTCTTTTCTTCCAGTTTGTTGCGAAGTATAATTAGATCTTTTACGCTTCGAACAAATGACAAGGCCACCCAATCTAATTTTTCTTTGATAATGAAATCAAGGTCGGCAAGATCTTTTTCGGTCAATGCCGGCAAGGAAATTTTTGTATCCGGAAGATTGACGCCTTTCTTTGAAGAAAGTGTTCCCCCTAAAGTTACCTCTACCTGCACATCATAATTCTTCAGAATCTTCACCACTTTTACTTCCAGTTTTCCATCATCGATCAATATTGTGTTGCCAATATGCACATCTTCATGCAGGTTAGGATAGGAAACATAGATGCGTTGGTGATTGCCTACAATTTTTTCGTTGGTAAAGGTG
>DASZXQ010000130.1:0-8369 GCA_035545755.1 Chitinophagaceae bacterium
AGTAAAGTATTTCAAAAATCAGTTGGATTGAATGGGGTAGGTACTAAAGCAGTTAATGCGTTGAGTAACTATTTCAAGGTTACTGCTTTTCGGGAAGGAAAAGAAAAAACGGCGGAGTTTGAAAAAGGGTTTTTGATAAAAGAATATAAACTGGAAAAAACCAGGGAATCTGATGGTACAATGGTGACTTTTATCCCGGATGATTCAATGTTTAAGAATTTCAAGTTTCACAAAGAATTTATCGAGAACCAGGTTTGGAATTATTGTTTCCTGAATGCCGGATTGAAGATCGTATTAAATGGAACTAGTTATATCAGCCGTAACGGATTATTGGATCTGTTGGAACGAAAGACAAATGCTGATGAGATCCGTTATCCAATCATTCATTTAAAAGGTGACGACATTGAAGTGGCCATTACTCATAATAATGATTATGGAGAAGATATTTACAGTTTCGTGAATGGTCAACATACTACACAAGGCGGAACACATCAGCAAGCTTTCCGGGAAGCATATGTAAAAACAATACGGGATTTTTATAAAAAAGATTATGATGCCGCTGACATCAGGACGGGTATCGTTGCGGCGATTTCTGTAAAAGTGGTAGAGCCGGTTTTTGAATCACAAACAAAAACAAAGCTTGGCTCAGTAAATGTGGATACAGATGGACCGAGTATGCGGCAATTTGTCGGAGATTTCCTGGCGAAGGAACTGGATAATTTTTTACACCGCAACCCATCCATAGCAGAAGAACTGAAAAAAAGAATCGAGCAAAGTGAAAGAGAACGGAAAGAATTATCTGGCATTAAAAAGCTGGCGAATGAAAGAGCCAAAAAAGCGAATCTGCATAATCGAAAACTAAGAGATTGCAGGGTTCATCTGAATGATGAAGCGCCGTCAAAGAACCGGGAAGCTTTCATCGCTTTGCAAAAAGAAAGTACCATTTTCATTACGGAAGGAGATAGTGCCAGTGGTTCTATCACAAAAGCAAGGAATGTGGAGACGCAAGCGGTTTTTAGTTTGAGAGGTAAACCTTTGAATTGCTTTGGACTTACAAAAAAAGTTGTTTATGAAAATGAAGAGTTCAATTTGTTGCAACATGCATTGAATATAGAAGAGGGGCTGGAAGGTTTACGCTATAACAATATTGTGATCGCAACCGATGCCGATGTGGATGGAATGCATATTCGCCTGTTGTTAATGACTTTCTTTTTACAGTTCTTTCCTGACCTGGTGAAGCATGAAAAAGTGTATGTGTTGGAAACGCCATTGTTCCGGGTTCGAAACAAACAGGAAACCATTTATTGCTACGACGAAAGTGAAAAAGCAGCGGCAATAAAAAAACTTGGAGGAAAACCTGAGATCACACGGTTCAAAGGCTTGGGTGAGATCAGCCCCGATGAATTTGCCCAATTTATCGGATTCGGAATGAGGAAACAACTTATGCGGCTGGAACAAGGAGACCATATTCAGCAGCTACTTGATTATTACATGGGAAAGAACACACCCGAGCGGCAGGAATTTATTATTGAAAATCTGCGGGTGGAAATGGATGCTCCGGTAGAGAATTAACAATCCAAAATTTAAAATTGAAAACTTGTTTGAGTTTCATAAAGACAGGAAAAGATATTTTGAAATACAGGTACTGAATGCTGAGGAGTATGTTATTCCTTTTATTGAAGAAAAATTCAAGATAGATCCGGGAATGAGAGTGTTGGAAATTGGTTGTGGTGAAGGCGGCGTGTTGAAAGCATTTAGCAATAAAGGTTGTACAGGAATTGGAGTGGAGTTTGACGAGCCAAGAATAGAAAATGCAAAGCTTTTTATGCCCGGGGAAGTGACTTCGGGGAAAATACGCTTCGTAACAAAAGATATTTATAAAGTCGATAGTGAAAAAGATCTTGATGGTTTGTTTGATATCATTGTGCTGAAGGATGTGATCGAGCATATACATGATCAGCCAAAACTGATCGGGTGGATGAAAAATTTTTTGAAACCAAATGGAATTATCTTTTTTGGTTTTCCACCCTGGTATATGCCTTTCGGCGGGCACCAGCAGATGTGCCATAGTAAATTGGGAAAATTGCCGTACATACATCTATTGCCAAAAGGAATGTATCGTTGGTTATTAAAAAAGAAAAAGGAGCCGGTTGATGCCCTGCTGGAAGTGAGAGACACCGGTATCAGCATTGAACGTTTTGAAAAGATTTGCAAAAAAGAAGGATACCGGGTTTTGAATAAGCGTCATTATTTTCTGAACCCGATCTACAAATGGAAATTCGGATGGACGCCAAGAAGGCAATCGGTAATTATAAAAGCAATTCCTTTTGTAAGAAATTTTTTTACGACCTGTGTTTATTATATTATTCAACCAGTAAATAAGTAAAAGCGAAATGATGCATATTGTTTTTAATGGTTCGGAAATGGAGTTGATGAAAGAAGTCATTGCAATGGATAATAGCCTGGCAGGAACAGTTATCCAGGTCAGGGATGATTTTGCAGTAGGGCCATTAAAAAATATTACTGAAGAAGAAGGATGGCAGGAACGCCTTTCCTGGTGTAAAGAACTGTTGAAAGGATCGCCATATGAAAATGATCCTATCTCTCAGTTTGATGACAGGGAAACGGTGAAAGAAATAAAAAACAAATTGAATGATGATCCCAATGAACAAGTATGGATCTGGGCAGGACAAAATCAGCATGATGTGTGCGGATATTATTGGCTGATTTCTCAGCTCAAAGAATTCCAGGGAAGGGTCATGATCATTTACCTGAACAATCTTCCTTTCATCAATGAAAAAGGACAATTGTTTTATCCTTCCTGGTTGCATGAGATCCAGCCGAAAGAATTGCTGAAAGCAAAAAGATTGGTGCGGCCGGTCACATTAAGCGAATTTGAAGTAGACCCTGATGAATGGAAAAAAATATGTGAGGAAAATGCCATTGTAAGAATTTTAGAAGGAGGAAAGAAGATCATTGGGAAAGACGAGACATTTTATGATGGAGAAATACTGAAAAATGTTTCTGCTGAATGGCAAAAAGCTACAAGGTTATTGTCAAACACATTACACAGGATAAAAATAAAGACAGGAGATGTTTTCTTGATGTGGCGAATGAAGCAATTGATCAGCCAGGGGAAGATAGAAGTGTTGGGAAATATGGAAGATGGATGGAAAGCATTTGATGTAAGAAAAACAGGAGTTCAAACTATGGATATCTCGTCAGAAGAAATAACGAATGCATAAAACTTTATGAGAACTCTGCTCAAATTTGAAGAAGCGGCTATGTTTGGCATTTGCATTTTTTTTCTATATAGGTTACATGTTGCATGGTGGGTTTACCTGCTCCTGGTCATTGGGCCTGATATTAGTATAGCTGGTTATTCATTCGGAAATAGAGTTGGAGCAGATTGTTATAATTTTTTTCATCACAAAGGAGTTGCTATTGGTGCTTTTGCAATCGGAGTAATATTGAACAGTCATGTTGGAGATATTGTAAGCATTGCAGGTATCATTCTATTCGGCCATTCGTCAATGGATAGAATGTTGGGGTATGGACTTAAATTAAATAAAGGATTTAAATTCACACACCTTGGAATGATCGGCAAAAAAGATAATTAATCATGAGTGCAGCAAAAAATAAATTAAAAGAAATTCAGAACAGCGATAAAGGGTTATTAGGCCAGTATAAAAACTGGTTTTTGGAGTACGCTTCGTATGTAATACTTGAAAGGGCCGTGCCTGCTGTTGAAGATGGTTTGAAACCGGTGCAACGCCGTATTCTTCACGCCATGAAAGAAATGGATGATGGCCGTTTCAATAAAGTGGCGAACGTTATCGGTCAAACCATGCAATATCATCCACATGGTGATGCCAGTATTGGTGATGCATTGGTGAACATGGGGCAAAAAGACCTGTTGATAGAAACACAGGGAAACTGGGGCGATATAAGAACTGGTGATGAAGCTGCAGCTGCAAGATATATCGAAGGCCGCCTGAGCAAATTTGCATTAGAAGTAGCATTCAATGCAAAGACGACCGAATGGCAACTAAGTTATGATGGAAGAAAAAATGAGCCGGTGACCTTGCCCATGAAATTTCCATTGTTGCTGGCACAAGGCGCCGATGGAATTGCTGTAGGATTATCCACTAAGATTTTCCCTCACAATTTTTGTGAACTCATTGATGCTTCGATAAAATACCTCCGCGGAAAAAGATTTGAACTCTATCCTGATTTTCAAACGGGCGGGCAAATTGATGTGAACGATTACAACCAGGGAAAAAGAGGCGGTAAGGTGAAGGTGAGAGCTCATATTGAAGAAGCCGATAAAAAAACATTGCTGATCAAAAGTGTCCCTTATGGAGTCACCACTACGCAGTTAATGGATTCCATAGTAAAAGCAAATGACCAGGGTAAAATAAAAATCAAAAAAGTTACTGATAATACAGCTGCAGAAGTAGAGATACAAGTGGATCTTGCACCCGGAATTTCTCCTGATATTACAATCGATGCATTGTATAAATTCACTGACTGTGAAGTTTCCATTTCTCCCAATGCTTGCGTCATTGTTGATATGAAGCCACAGTTTCTTGCAGTGAATGACCTTTTGAAAATTTCAGCGGATAAAACCAAGGATCTTTTGGAGCAGGAATTAAAGATCAAACTTAATGAGCTTCAGGAGAAATGGCATTACACTTCATTGGAAAAAATATTCTTTGAAGAAAAGATCTATAAGGAATTAGAGAAGAAACATGAAACCTGGGAAAAGGTACTGGATGCCATTGATAAAGCCTTTATACCTTTCAAAAAACAACTGAAAAGAGATATTTCCCGAGAAGATATCATCAAACTAACCGAAAAGCCTGTTCGGAGAATTTACAAATTGGACATTGATGAATTGAATGATCAGATCAAAGGACTGGAAGCTGAGATCAGGCAGGTAAAACATGATCTGAATAACCTGGTTGATTATGCCGTAGCTTATTTTGAAACCCTGCTTAAAAAATATGGAAAAGGAAGAGAACGCAAAACTGAGATCAAAACATTTGAAGTAATTGAAGCAAGGCAAGTGGCAATTGTCAACACTAAACTTTATGTAAACAGAGAAGAGGGATTTATTGGTACAGGTTTGAAGAAAGACGAATTGTTGTTTGATTGCTCTACTTTGGATGATATCATTGCATTTACCAAACGGGGAATTATGAAAGTGGTGAAAGTTGCTGACAAAGTTTCCATTGGCGAAGGTATCATTCATGTAGCTGTGTTTAAAAAGAATGACGAACGTACCACTTACAATATGATCTATGTAGATGGAGCCAGTGGGAAAAGTTTTGCTAAGCGTTTTAATGTGACTGGTGTGACAAGGGACAAAGAATATTTTCTTGCGGGCGAAAATGAAAAAAGTAAAGTTCATTATTTGAGTGTGAATCCAAACGGCGAAGCTGAAATTGTAAGAGTGATCTTAACACCGGGATGCAAGGCGCATAAAAAAGAATTCGAATACAATTTTGCTGAGTTGGAAATCACAGGACGAGGGAGCAAGGGTATCACAGTAACCAAATATCCAATCAAGGCGGATGGAGTAAAGCTGAAAGAAGCAGGTATAGCTACTATTGCCGGAAGAAAACTGTGGTATGATGATCAGTTTGGAAGATTGAATGAAGATGGAAAAGGAATGCCACTTGGCACATTCAATGATGAAGATAGAATTCTCGTAATTTATAATGATGGAAATTACGAGATCACTGACCAGGAATTGACGCAGAAATTAGATGCAGAAAAAGTAGTGCTTATTGAAAAATTTGATCCGGATAAAATTATCTCGGCAGTATATCTTGACAATGAAAAGAAGCAATACATTGTAAAGCGCTTCAAGATCGAAACAACGACTTTACACAATAAATTCTCATTTATCAAAGAGGGTGAAGGCAATTATGTTGAAGCAGTAACTACAGATGCCGAACCGATCTTAGCCATGCAGAGTGGCAGAGGCGCCCAGGTTCGCAAGGCAAAGATCAAGATCGAAAAAGTCGCAGAAATAACCGGGTGGAAAACTGTTGGTACCAAATTGGTGGATTACAACAAAACCATCGAAATGGAATGGGTGAAGAAAAAAGATAGCCAGCAGGCGGAATTGTTTTGATCAGGAGTAAAGGTTATTTTATTTTCTGCGCCACAACCATCCAATCCCAGGGATAAGGATCCTTTAGCCATTTCGGAGGATCATTGAATTCGGTTGCCCAGTTGTATTCGATCTTTCGGATGTCCTTTATTTGGAAGCCTTCATTTTTCAGGAGGTATTGCAGCTCTTCTTTCAGGTAATGTTTAGTTGGAACATTATCAATATCTACATTCCCCTGTTGCAGATGCTTTAATTTCTCCAAAGCATTCTCCCCTGATAATTTTTTATTGAGGCCAGATCTTTCTATCCGGAATTGATTGTTGATGATCCGGGTAAGCAGCGAAGATTCTAGTGACGGAACGGTGAGGATCAAATGGCCACCTTTCTTCAGGCATCGGGGGAGAGCCCAAAAGAAAACGGTTCTTTTTTTCAATGAATCTGTAAGTATTGCATTGATACAAATAGCAATATCGCAGCGGGGAATATTGGACTTGCCATCCGACATATCTGACCGCAAGTAAATCACATTGCTGCATGAAGCATAATTATTCCGGGCAATTTCAAGATTTTTTGCAGAAATGTCGAGTGCATACACTTTTTTGAACAGGGGAGAAAGCACCGGTATCCATTTGCCCACAGCGCAACCGATATCAAGAACTGTTTTTCTTTTTGAGCTAAACTTTTTAATCGCTGATCGTATCAGTTCTTTTTTATCATTATGAAGAACATCAAAGATCTCCTCGTTGTAAGCAGGAGCAATTTTTTCCCAGTAATTTCTATCCATGTGATCGAACTGATCAGTATGAAAAATTATTCTTTGGTCTTCTTTTTCTTTGGCGCCGCTTTCTTTTTAGCAGGCTCTTTTTTAGTTGCAGTTTTCTTTTCTTTCTTAGCTTTTTTACCAAATGCATCCGGCAGTTCCGCTTCGATCATTTTCTTTACATCATCCAGCGAAAGAGTGGCTAATTCTTCTGCCGTATATTTAGTATCCGCAGTTTTCTTTGGGATCCTCACTATTTTTTTGCCAAACTTAATGATGGGGCCCCATCTTGCATTTTCTATCGAGATCTTTTCTTGTGGCCAGTTTTGTATGTAGCGATTTGCTTCTTTGGCAACTTTTTTTTCGATAAGTTCTTCCATGTCCTGTTGGGTCAACGCATCGTAGTTGTATGCTCTTGGTACATTGATGAACATATCATTCCATTTGATATAAGGCCCAAATCTTCCTTTGCCTTTGGTAATGGGCTTATCCTGGTAGAACGCAACAGGTGCATCTGCTTTTAATTTTTGTTCAATGATCTGTATGGCACGATCCATATCCACATCCAGAGGATCTTCTCCTTTTGGGATAGAAATGAATTGCTCACCCCATTTCACATAAGGGCCATAGCGGCCGGTATTCACCGAAACTTCTTTTCCATCATGCTCGCCAAGTGTAACAGGAAGTTTGAACAATTCCATCGCTTCATCGAATGAAATTGTTTCAATGCTTTGACCATGTTTCAAACCGGCATAGCGTGGTTTTTCATTTTCATCACTCGAATCACCTAACTGAACCATCGGGCCAAAACGACCCATCCTTGCAATTACTTTTTTGCCCGTAGCACCATCTATTCCTAATTCTCTCTCTCCGCTGATGCGTTCTGCCGTTTCGATGGTTTTATCAACGTCTTTTTTAAATGGCAAATAAAAATCATCGATCATCTTTTGCCATTTCATTTTTCCTTCGGCCACTTCATCAAATTCTTCTTCGATCCTGGCGGTGAAACCATAATCCATGATATCATCAAAATATTTGCTAAGAAAATCGGTCACCACAAGCCCCAGATCAGTAGGGAATAGTTTTGATTTTTCTGCACCGGTATTCTCAGAATCTTTCAGGTGCCGAACCTGGTTGTTTTGTAATTGCAAAATGCGGAATTCCCTTCGCACACCTTCTTTTTCTCTTTTTTCCACATATCCTCTTTTGATAATAGTGGAAATGGTCGGCGCATAGGTAGAAGGACGTCCGATACCTAATTCTTCCAGTTTTTTCACCAATGAAGCATCCGTATAACGTGGAGCAGGGCGACTGAATCGTTCCGTTGCTTTCATTTCTTTCAAAGGCAATTGCTGGCCTACAGCTAATGGAGGCAGCATTCCTTCCTGTTCTTCTTCATTGATATCATCGTCATCACGGTCTTCACGATATACTTTTAAAAAACCGTCAAACTTCAATACTTCACCTTGTGCAGAGAGTTCTTCTTTA
>DASZXQ010000131.1:0-6541 GCA_035545755.1 Chitinophagaceae bacterium
ACACAGCAAAGGGCAACGCAGCATCACCCATTCGTTCATATTCGCTACCGCTATGCGAATTCTCGTCATGATTGCTGGTAAAAAATAAACGAATGGCGGTTGAAGGAAATAGTGTTTCGTATTTACTTAAAATGCTTTCCAATCCACTCATACTCCTCTCACCTCTCCAATATGCTTCCATCGTATGCAAAAATTCCCAGGTATAGCTGGCATCAAACACTTCGTGATAACTTAATTCTTCAGTTTCACCTAACCAGAATAATGGTTTGATTGGATCTAATCGCTGCCGGGCTTTTTTCCAAAAAGATAACGGAACGAGATGTGCCATATCGCAACGGAAACCATCAATATCATATTCTTTTATCCAAAATTGCATCGCCTCAATCATTGCTTCCTGCTCTTCCATGCAATTATGATCGATCTGAATCACATCAGACCAGTCAAAAGGAGGATGGAAATTACCATCACTGTCTTTTGCATAATATTCAGGATGTTCTTTTGTCCACACATGATCCCATGAAGTATGATTGGCTACCCAATCCATCATGATCTTAAACCCCATCGAATGTGCAGTTTCGATCAACCGTTTAAAATCATCCAGCGTTCCGAATTCAGGATTGACCGCTTTATGATCACTGATAGAATAATAACTTCCCAATGCTCCAATTCTTTTTTCCTTCCCGATAGGATGGATCGGCATGAACCAAAGTGTCTGCACTCCCATGGCTCGTAGTCTCGGTAAATGATTTGCAAATGCATTAAAAGTCCCTTCAGGGGTATATTGCCGCACATTTACTTCATAAATAGTTGTACTGTTTGCCCAACCGGGCGGAGAAAAATAAGATTGCATGAACAATGTTACTGATTTTGATCTTGATATTTGAATTCAATTTCTAATAAAAATTTTTACGAATGATTAGAACATTCCTGCTTCAGACCGTCATTCTGATTTTGTAACTTGAACAATAAACAACCACCATTCATGGGATTATTGTCCTGGATCAGCAAAAGTTTAAAATCTCTTTTTACTCCTGAATCCTTTAAAACCGGCGAAAGGTTTGAAAATTATGTCCGGAAAAAACTTTTCACTGAAAGATATTACGAATTATTGCAGCGAACGTATGGTTACAATGTCAAAACAAATAATTATGTCCGGTCTTCTAATCCGGATTTCAAGTTTCGTGACCGCCGTACTCTGAAAATTTTTTATGCAGAAGCCAAATACCGGAAATATTTTTACAAGGGCAAAACTTCCTGGTGCACCGAAGAACAACTAAAACGTTACCGGCAATGTAACCAGGAAGTTCCGGTCTTTATCATTTTAGGTGTAGGCGGTACTCCGCAACGTCCTAAATTAATTTTCCTGATCCCATTAAGAGTTGCCAATTTCACAGAGCTTTTTATTTCTGAAGTCGAAAAATACATGATCCACCCAAGAAGGCCGATATTATCAAAAACTTTATGGAAAAGATGATCTTTATTTGTTAGTAGTCATGTTACAATTTCTCGATATTCTTCTTACTATTGTCCACCTGGCGCTGATCAGTTTTAATCTTTTTGCGTGGATATGGCCGGCAACAAGAAAAGTTCATTTAATTGTAGCCGGCACCACTTTAGCCAGTTGGTTTATTTTAGGCATCTGGTATGGCTGGGGTTATTGCCCCATCACCGAATGGGAATGGAATATTAAAGAAAAACTTGGCGAAACCAATTTGCCCAACTCTTTCATTAAATATTTTGCAGATAAGATCACCGGTAAAAACTTTTCACCTATCCTTATCGATCATGCTACATTATATACTTTTCTTATTGCAATTGTTGCATCCATCTATGTAAATTTTTTCCGAAAAAGAAAAAAGAAAGCCCGCCTTTACTAAATTCGCCTGCCTAAATCAAATGATCCTCAAATACTGACCGCTCATGAAAAAAATTGCGATATCCGTTTTATCTATTTTCCCATTATATGTATGGTCGCAGGCGGAAAGTGAGATCCAGGTGTATTCTTCTCCTATTACAGAAAAAAATGAAACATTTATAGAACTGCACAGCAACTATACATTCAAAGGCATTAAGGGATTGCCTGACCCTGCTTCTGCACGATACCTGAATGAATCATTTGAATTCACACACGGCTTCGGCGGCAACTTTGAATTAGGATTTTATCTTTTCGGAGCCTTCGTTCCGGGAAAAGGCTATCAATATCTTGGCAGCCATATTCGTCCACGCATTACCGTTCCGGAAAAATGGAAATGGCCATTCGGCGCCAGCCTTTCTGTAGAATTTGGATTTGAACGGCCTAATGCCGATTCGGATTATGTATGCGATGGAGAAATCCGACCGATCATTGATAAAAATTTCGGGCCCTGGTATTTTTCATTTAACCCTAATATGGATTTTGTTCTCAATGGAAGTGACAAACATCTTGGCATCACGCCTCAATTCAAAGCTGTTTATACTATTCAGCAAAAAGTAGGTGTGGGTTTTGAATACTATGGTACACTTGGAACTTTTAAAGAGATCCTGCCCGGAAACTTCCAGGAACATTTATTGGGACCAATGGTAGATTTGTACTGTCTTAAGAATTGGGAATTCAACAGTGGCTTCCTCTTTGGCCTCACGCCAAACTCCAACCATTACATTTTTAAATTGATATTGGGCCGGCGCTTTTCAAAAAGCCAAAGTAAATGAAAGTAGAAAACTTATGCAGTTTTCTTGGCGTCTTCCAAAAATTTAGCAAGGCCAATATCAGTAAGCGGATGTTTCAGCAATCCTAAAATGGAATCCAGCGGTGATGTGCAAACATGTGCTCCCGCTTCAGCACAACGTATGATATGATTTGGGTTACGAATCGATGCTGCCAGCACTTGTGTTTTAAATCCCTGCACGTTGTAGATCTTAACGATCTGCTCTACCAACTGCACTCCATCCCAACCGGAATCATCAATTCTTCCAATAAAAGGCGATACATAGGCAGCTCCTGCCTTGGCACAAAGAATTGCCTGCCCTGCAGAAAATACCAATGTGCAATTGGTACGAATACCGTTATCAGTAAACCATTTGATTGCTTTCACTCCGTCTTTGATCATCGGAACTTTCACCACAATATCCTTATGAATGGCTGCCAGTTTTTTTCCTTCTTCAATAATGCCTTTGAAATCAGTGGCAATAACTTCAGCGCTGATATCGCCATTCACCATTTCACAAATGGTTTTATAGTGATTCATTACAGCAGCTTCTCCTTTAATACCTTCCTTTGCCATCAATGAAGGATTAGTGGTCACTCCATCCAATATCCCTAATTCGTTAGCTTCTTTAATTTGAGCCAGATTGGCGGTGTCGATAAAAAACTTCATGGTATTTCAAATTTTAAATTGCAAAATTCAGATTTTAGTTTTTGTTCTCGAAGTAATAATAGATTTCGCCAGGATTTTGGGTAATTCTTCGCCTTTACTAACTAAATGAATCAATTTCTCCTTCTTTATCAATTCAAGATCGCCTATTACTTCAAGCCAGAATATTGATTCGTCCATTTCCTCAAAGGCTATACCTAATTTGGAACTAAAAAGCTTTTTTGAATATGCTTTACAAGCAGAGCGGTAGTTAGCAGCGGCTGAAAAAGACGATCTTAATATCTGCCCCTTTATAATATTCGCTTCAGGGTTATTAGGCAAAGACTTTGTAAGATTCACAATCCTGTATGCAAAGTGTTTTAATCGCTCTGATAACTCTTTCGAAGTCATTAGAAAATTTAAAATTTGAAATAAACAATTTGCAATAATAAAAAAAGGCAGGCTACTCACATCGCACCGCTACAACCACTTATCCTTGCTGCCTTCCGGCCCTGGGGAGGTTCAGCAGGAGCTGGCCGTGTAAGACCTGCCGCTGCAAATATAACACAAAGATGCGAGGCAAAGATCCGGAAACTATCGTCATTGACCCGGAGGTAAAGAGTTGAGGTTGGCGTATCCGATCAATTCGTCGGCACGGGCACCAAAAGGACGGAAATAAACCAGGACAGTATAACTGTTTTCTGTGCCAGAATAATTGCCTTCGGTGTTTTCAAACATATAATTTTCTCCTTCTTTCCGGTTATCGGTTAGCGTAACATAAGAGTAGTTGTAATATCCTTCCTTGAGGAAAAGTGTTTTTTGATACACCCCTTTATCCGGATCAAAATCCATTTTCGAAGATGCATCCTGTGAATAATTCGTCAGTTCCCCAAATAGATAAACGCTTTTCCCTTCATAAGCACGGTTAGCCGGAGGAATATATGTGAAAGTGACATACGCATAATCAGCCTGCCAGTAAGGATTCAGGTTGTCGATATTTTCAATCGTATAGATACCATCAAGATCCTTATAATAAATATAAGATTGCTTACTTCTGTCTCCGTCCGGCTTTACGAATACATATGCCTGGCGGTTGGAATCCGGAACCAGCCGCTGCATTCTGTCGCTAATAAGACGAAAACTCCGCAGGTCGATCCAGCGCCATTCCTTTCCTCCTTCAAATGTAGTAGTAGCTTCATCATTATATTCAAAATAATTTCCTCTGAAAATGGAAGGCTTGTCATTGTACAAAGCAGTCGGCCAGACATTGTTTTGCAAAATGACCACTTTCAGGTCCTGCGGTGCAAAAACATTGATCTGCGGCCCGGTAGTAACACCCACCTGCACCCGCTGATGAGTGAGATATAATTGTCCGCTGAAAGGTTGAACGATCTGTGCAGCTATTGAAGCTTTTCGGTCTATTACTAAAAAGCGTTTTGTAAATACTAATTGAGAAGTGTCATTGTCCAGGAACACTTTCAATAAATAATTTCCAGAATGAGTGGGCACACAATTTCGATCCGGGATCACGGCCTGGTAATTGGTGTAGCGGGTCAGTGCAACAGAAGATGAACGATAAGTGCTGATCCTGGCAGATTGAAAACCCCTGATATAATCGTATGGCTGCAGATTGGATGGTTTCCAGTCGGCATCGCACAATTCGTAAGTGTAATAATAATTTTTTACATCCGCATCCATATCATCAAAATATAGATCCAACTGATCGCCACTGTTCAGTTGCATCGTAGGATAACTGTACATATCGCCCGACTTCAACAATTTCACCGATTTGATATTAGAAACGTAAATATGATCCGGTATTTGGGCAAAAGCAACTGATGCCTGTAGCAGCAAAAAGAAAAGGGTGATCTTTTTCATTTATGGTATAAAGAATTACTGCACAATATTGTGAAAAATGCCGGAAAAAGCGGATAAATCTTTTTAGCATCTTACTTTTGAAAAGATAAACTATCCAATTTGAAGGTTGCAAGCTTTATAGCAAACCGCATTGCATTCAATCAGCAACGATCTTTTTCCCGGTTCATCATCCGGTTATCCATTGTGGCTACTGTTATCAGCGTGATGGTGATGATAGTTACGTTAGCATTGGCTAACGGCTTCCAGGAAAAAGTGGCGCAAAAGATCTTCAGTTTCTGGGGAAATGTACGCATACAGGAAAAACAACCAGACAAAGCAGTGATCGCTGAAGAAACTCCCATTACCAAAAATGATTCGCTGGTGATGGCAATTAAAAAAAATCCGGAAGTACTCAGCATTCATCCTTTTGCCACCAAATATGCCATATTAAAAACAAAAGATGAGATCGAAGGTGTATTACTGAAAGGACTGGACAGCACTTATGATTACAGCCACCTGAAAGAATTTATGCAGGAAGGCCGGTTCATCCAGTTCAACGATTCTACTTATAGCCGTGAGATCCTGATTTCATCTTACACCGCTTCGCAATTAAAAGTAACAGCAAATGACCGGATATTGATCTATTTCATACGGCCAGATGGAACGTTGCGTCCCGACAAACTCACCATTGCCGGTATTTATAAAACCGGAATTGAAGAATATGATAAAGTATTTGCCATTGGAGACATTAAACTCATTCAGCGGCTCAACGATTGGAACTCCACTGATATTGGCGGCTATGAAATTTTTCTGAAAGATTATCACCAAATCGATAAAGTAGCTGATGAAATTTACAGCATGGATAAATTTCCTGCTACCTGGGATACAAAAAGTGTAAGAGATATTTCACCAAATATTTTTGATTGGCTGAAGATGCAGGACACTACCCGCAATGTGCTGATCGGTTTTATGATCATCGTTGCGGTTATCAATCTTATCACCTGCCTCATCATTTTAGTACTGGAACGAATTCGGATGATCGGCATTTTAAAATCTCTCGGTGCTACAGATTGGACTGTTCAGAAAATTTTTCTTCGCCATTCCATCATCATCACGATCACCGGCATTTTAATTGGAACTGCTCTTGCATTGGGATTACTTTATTTGCAGGAAGCCACAGGATTCATCAAATTAAAAGAAGAAGCGTATTACCTCAACACAGCAGCAGTGAAAATAGTTTGGTGGCAGGTTGGCGCTATTTGTATCGGCACACTGATCATTTGCTTTTTGGTATTGATGATCCCTACATATTTAGTAAAAAGAATACAACCGGTGAAGGCGATACAGTTTAGGTA
>DASZXQ010000132.1:0-1530 GCA_035545755.1 Chitinophagaceae bacterium
GCTGCATATGCTTTTGTCGCTATCATCTTTCAATCATTTTACTTTTAAAATTAAAATTTATCTATTATTGCATTTTATTTTTTTCTGATTGATACTTTTTAACGTACTCAGCAGCTTCCATCATAGTTGGTATCCAAATGTATTTTTCATTTTGTTTCAGATAATGTAAAAACTTACTATGCTCGGGAACCGCTACATTCAACGAATTGCCACCACCCACACCATGAAAAAGAATGATAAGCAATGAATTTGTTTCTTCAGCTTTCTTAACCCATTCGATAATTTGATCCGCCGTATTATTGTTTACCATATAGCAATCCGTATTGTAGAGATCCACTTTGTCAATTGTGTGCATATCGGAACGAACTCCTCTTGCAGCGACAAAATCATTTTTCATCAAGTCAATGAAAGAAGTATCATGGATTTTCGTGTCGCCGCAGGTAAATGCAAATGTTCTTTTTGTTTTTCCATCCAGTTCATGCAAAAAAACATTCGTCATTCTTATTTCATCCACCATTCTTTGCACTGTATACTTTTCCAGATCATATTCCGGTTTTACCCATTCTCTTCCGGGGCCTCCGTCACAGGGATGAAACAAAGTATGATTGCCTAATTCATATCCTTTAGCGGCTACTTTTTTCCAATCATTCAGCCTGCCTCTTGAGAAATATGCGGTAATATAAAATGTCGCTTTCAATTTCAACGAATCCAAAGTCGGAATAGCATTATCCAGTTGCTGAGGTATGGCATCATCATAAGTTAAAACAACGGCACATTTTTTTCCATTCCAAACATTGCCGGTTTGAGCAATTGCAGCGTTCATAAGAATGAAGTTTGCTAATAAAAAACCTAAAGATCTTTTCATATAAAAAACTTTTACCGGGCAGCTGTCTTTTCATAATTCAAAAACTTACTGGCCCAGGGAATAAAATATTTATAATTAGGAGCATCCGTATGCCCGCCATCATGTTGCCGCCATGCAAGCTGTCCATCCAGTAAACCGGTAAGTACGGGCGGCATTTTTTCTTTCATATAATCATTAGAAACACCAAGATCCTTTTCTCCGAGTAATTTATATACAACACCTGCAGCAATAGTTGCCATATAACTTCCTTCATGATCGAGCCAATGAGCATCGCCCTTTTCAGGAACACCATAACTGATGAATGTAAGACGAGGTGCACAAAGAGCGATGAGTTCATGCGAGTCAACAGTGAGATCACAACCGGTTTTTTTACCAAAGGAAGATTCTTCTGCTCCGTATTTTAAATAATTACCACACATCCAGTGATATTCTCCACTACCTGTCAGGCTTTCCACTGCTTCACCATATACACGGCGTTCCAATGTAGCGCCGCCTTTTCCGGATGAACCAATTAATCCCACTGCAAATCGTGGTTCAAATGCTAACGTAACCAATGCCGCTTTTCCATAACGTGAAACACCTTCAATTCCTACTTTTTTCGCATCCACTAAAGAATCTGTTTCGAGATAATCCAATCCTCTTGCCGCACCCCATGCCCATGCCCT
>DASZXQ010000133.1:0-13332 GCA_035545755.1 Chitinophagaceae bacterium
GCCATAAGGGGCGAAAAGGTTGGACAGATCCTGATCCTTCAGGTTCCAACTAAGGTTTCCTACGTAAATGTTCATTTTGAGATGTTTTTTAAAAAATAAGTGTCAACAGTAAACAGTAACCAATGAACATTTAACGGATAAAGAAAACGTTCAGGACTTGTGAAACTGTAAAGAACACCAAGACAATACAAAGTAACGTATTTTTTATTTACTTATTGTCAAAATATTCTTTCAGAGCTTATAAAAAAAGGGGAACCAGCTTGAAATTCAGGCTTTAAACCGGAAAATTTCTCTTTAAAGCAAAAAAGTCTCCCTTTAAGGGAGACTTTTACAAAATATCTGAATTTCTTATTCTGCTACTACTTCAAAATCCACTTCAGCAGTATGTGCATTGCCAAAATCTATGACTGCTTTATAAGTTCCGAGTTCTTTCACTTCATCAACAATGCTGATCTTTCTGCGGTCAATGTCATACCCCTTTTGTTCGCGGATGGCACGGCTGATCTGCAGGGGTGTTACACTTCCGAATATTTTGCCGCTGGTTCCGGTCTTGGCACCGATTTTCAAGGGCCCTTCTTTCAATTTTTCTATAACACTGTTGATCTCCGCCAGCATTTTTTCTTCTTTCTTCTTCAATTGTTTCATTTTTTCTTCCAACCGGCTGCGATTGCCGGGGCTGGCTTCAACGGCCAGTTGACGAGGCAACAGGTAGTTGCGGGCATACCCGCTTTTTACTTTTACTACTTCGTTGGCGGCGCCCAAATTATCCACATCTTTAATTAATATTACATCCATGGCGTCCTCCTTATTTTAAAAGATCGGTTACGTAAGGCAATAATGCCATCTGACGGGCCTTCTTTACCGCATCGGAAACCTTGCGCTGGTATTTCAGCGAGTTGCCGGTAAGTCGGCGAGGTAATAATTTCCCCTGCTCGTTCAGAAATTTTTTCAGGAACTCTACATCTTTATAGTCGATATAGCGGATGCCATATTTTTTGAAGCGACAGAATTTTTTTACTCTTTTATCGCTCTTAATGGCGGTCAGATATTTGATCTCATTTTTTGCCATAAGTTATGCCTCCACTGCTTTTTCAGTTCCTGTTGTTACGCCACTTCTCTTTTTGGCATTGTACTCGACGGCGTATTTATCGAGTTTGGTGCATAGGTGACGAAGTACTGATTCGTCACGAAGAAGCTGCACTTTCAGCTTCTCATTGAAGTCGGATGGCGCAGTATATTCCAGTACCCAGTAAAGACCAGTGGTCTTTTTCTGGATCGGATACGCCAGTGATTTTAATCCCCAGGGATTTTCTGCTACTATTGTTCCGCCATTTTCTTTGACGATTGCAGCATACTTCTTTTGTTCTGTTTTGAATTCATCATCGCTCAGAACAGGGGTAAAAATCACCATCAATTCATAATTGTTCATGACCCTGTTTTTGTTTTTAAAATAATGGGTCGCAAAGATAGTGGTTTAAGGCGGAATAAGAAGAAGTCAGGATTGAAAAATTTTCATCTTTAAGTAAAACGGTACTTTGATTTTCAGGTAGTTATTAATACGATTGATTTGAACTGCACTATTCAAGGTCATTTTTCATTAAAAAAAGTAGCTCCTGATGTCATCACTCGCTCATGCGCAGATCCATTATCCTCAATTGTAATGATTTTTCTCCGTTCCATTCGTTCTCATCTATTTTGAAAACGATGTCCACCGGCTTTTTCAGTTGCAACAAGTGAAATTTCTCTGCCAGGCCAAAACCAATGCCAGTAAAAGTAACCCGCTGCTGGCGCAGTGAAAAACGGACATGTTCTTCTTTTACGATCCTGGAATAACCAGTGTCCATTACGTTTTTCGCAACAAAAACCGGGCGCAGGTTTTCGGGGCCAAAAGGTTCCATCTGGCAAAGGATGTGATAGAAAGGCCATTTGATATCTGCAAAAGATATTTCTGCATCAATAACAATTTCCGGTATCAGCAATGATTCATCAATGGTGGAAGCAACAACCTCTTCAAACTTATTCCGAAAAGCATCTATTTTTTCAATTTCCAGAGTCATGCCTGCTGCTGCAAAATGTCCTCCGTATCCCAGCAAATGTTCTTTGCAGGCATGGATCGCTTCATACAGATTGAAGCCGGGAACGCTTCGGGCACTGCCAGCAGCATAATCTCCAGATTGCGTCAAAACAATAGTGGGGCGATAATAATGCTCGATTAATCGTGAAGCTACAATTCCAACAACGCCTTTATGCCAATGTGGTTGAAATACCACTGTGGATTTCCTGCTCATCCATTCTTCTCTGCTGTTGATCAACGCCAGTGCTTCTTCTGTAATGCTGGAATCTGCTTCTTTGCGGTCTGTATTGTCACTATGCAACATTTCAGCATACTGCAATGCTTCTTCATAATTTTCTGCCACGAACATCTGAACTGCTTTTCGGGCATCATCCATTCTGCCGGCTGCATTTATCCGGGGAGCGATCATAAAAACGAGGTTATTAATATGCAGTTTTTTTGTCAAGCCACTTAAATGAGAAAGTGCTTTGATCCCGTTGTTAGGATGTTCATTTGCCTTTTTCAGTCCATAAAAAGCAAGTATCCGGTTTTCTCCCGTCATTGGGACAATATCCGCTGCAATAGCGGTAGCAACCAGGTCAAGATATTGATGCGAATCTTCTTTCGGAAGTTCCAGTTTTGCTGCGATTGCTGTAATTAATTTGAAACCTACACCGCAACCGCATAGTTCTTTATAAGGATACCTGCAATCTTTTTGTTTGGGATTTAAAATGGCCGCAGCTGGTGGCAAGATCTCATCGGGCAGGTGATGATCGCAAACTATAAAATCAATGCCTGCATCTTTTGCATAAGCGATAAGTTCTACTGATTTTATTCCGCAGTCGAGGGAAATGATCAGTTTGAATCCATTTTCTTTTGCAAAATCAATTCCCGCTTTGCTGATACCGTAACCTTCCCTGTAGCGATGCGGAATATAAAAATCCAACTGTGGATGAAATTTTTTCAGGAATTGGTACATGCAGGCAACAGCTGTAGTGCCATCAACATCATAATCACCGAACACCAGGATCTTTTCATGATCGTTTGTTGCCTGCAAAATTCTATCCACGGCTTTGTCCATGTCTTTCATCAACCAGGGATCATGCAGTTGCTCCAGCTGAGGCCGGAAAAAATCTTTTGCGTCTTCAAAAGTTGTAATGCCCCGTTGTACCAGAATTTTACATATAGCTGGATGTATTTTTAATGCTTGCCTGAGTGTTTCAGTAACAGATACATCGGCAGTAAGTATGTTCCATCTTTTCTGCATTTCTGTTAATATTTACGTTCCGTAACAAAAAGCACCAGGTCTTCCAGGCCTTTACGGGCAGCTGATTCCGGAAATTCATGCAGAATTTGTAATGCTTCTGCTTTGTAAGCATTCATTTTTTCTGTGGCATATGCAATGCCTCCGGTTTCCTCAACTTTTTGGATCACCCATTTTACTTTATCAATATCACGATTATAATGTTTGATGATACGGATCATTTGCCTGCGATCCGAGCCATTAATTTTATTTAGGGTATAAATAACAGGTAGGGTTAGTTTTTTTTCCTTTATATCATTGCCGGTCGGTTTTCCGATTTTTTCACTGGCGTAATCAAACAGATCATCTTTCATCTGAAAAGCCATGCCGGTTTTTTCGCCAAACAGGGTCATTTTTTCCGTAATAGCTTTGTCGGCACTGGTGGACCATGCTCCCGCAGCACAGGCGGATGCCAGCAGCGAAGCTGTTTTATTACGAATGATCTCAAAGTATATATCTTCTTTCAGATTCAGCGATCTTGTTTTTTCGATCTGCAACAATTCTCCTTCACTCATTTTACGAACAGCATCGGATAAAATATGTAAAGTTTGATAATCGTCATGATCCAATGATAATAGCAACCCTTTTGCCAGCAGATAATCCCCGATCAGGACTGTTGCCTTGGCTTTCCATAATGCATAAACAGAAAAAAAACCTCTGCGTTCCATAGCATCATCCACTACATCGTCATGAATCAGCGTGGCAGTATGAAGTAGCTCTACCAGCGAGGCTGCCCGGTAAGTGGCATCATTTATTTCACCACACAGCCTGGCTGACAGTAGAACAAACATGGGTCGAAGTTGCTTGCCTTTGCGTTTTACAACATAGCGCATGATGCGGTCCAGCAAAGGAGCCTGGCTTTTTACCGCTTCCCTGAAGCGGTTTTCAAAGGTTTTTAATTCTGATTCAATTAATTCAGTAGGTAGACGCATATTAAAAGTTCCGGCAATTTACACATCAAAAAAATAATGGGTCTTTTTTACGGAAAAACACTGGTTTTTGTGACTAAGTAATTGAAAAATATAGGGGGTATGCAACAAATAATCTATTGAAAAATTTGGTAATTGAGCTTCAATCTATATTTTTGCAAATTATTAGGACATTGTTTTTCATTAATCTTAATCCTTAGTTATGGCAAGCAAAAAGTATACTCTTCTTGCAGTTTTATTCTGCATGTTGTCTTCATTTGTTTTCGGTCAAAGAGTTGGGACCAGTTATGATGTAAAGGATACATCTCTTGTTCCCACCAAAAGAATGCCTCAGCATACTGAGTTCTTGAACGGGACATATAACTTTCCCGCCAAGCCTCGTAACCAATGGGAGGTTGGAGTTAAAGTAGGAACGTTTACTGTAAGCGGTGATGTGCCTGCTATCTTTCCCACACCTGGATTTGGAGTACATGTAAGAAAGGCTTTCGGTTATATCTTTTCCGCGAGAATGGAATATATGTATGGAATAGGAAAGGGCTTAAGCTGGTTACCTTCTTATAACTATTCCAAAAACACGCCCTGGGTAAATGCTGGTTATTCTGCACCGATACGAACTACAACCGGTCAGATAGTTTCTACTGCCGGCAGATCAACATTTGACCCGGTCTATTACAACTATAAAACAAAAGTGCAAGATCTTTCATTGCAAGGAGTAGTTACTTTAAATAACATTCGTTTTCATAAAGCTAAAACTGGATTCAACACCTATGCATTTGGAGGAATTGGCGCATCGATTTATGATACAAGAGTAAATGCGTTGGATGCTAATGGTCAGAGATATAATTTCTCAAGTATTGCCGGAGGTGTTTATAAAAATCGCAGAGATACCCGTAAGGCATTGAAAGCTCTGATGGATAAAACCTACGAATCTGCTGCTGAAAATGATGGTACCCGTCGTCCCAAATTGTTTGGTGAAACATTTTTGCCTACCGCAACTTTCGGAGCTGGTATTGCATTCAAGCTAAGCAATCGCCTGAACTTGGCAATAGAAGATCGGTGGACGGTTACTCGTAATGATCTTATCGATGGTCAGCGTTGGCAGGAACATGCTGAAGGTGATCCCGTCTTAACTGGCGATTTCGATACCTATAACTATGGTAGCATAGGGCTGAATATCAACCTTGGTGCTAAATCTGTTGAGCCTCTGTGGTGGCTGAATCCGTTGGATTATGCTTACAGTGAGATCCGCAATCCACGCCTGATGCGTTTACCGAAGCCTGTTTTGCCTGATAGCGATGGTGATGGAATCACTGATCAATTTGACCAGGAACAAACCCCTCAGGGCTGCCCTGTTGACAGCCATGGTGTAAGTAGAGATACAGACGGCGACGGTGTTCCGGATTGTAAGGATAAAGAATTGATCACTCCTACATATTGCCAGCCTGTAGATGCGGACGGAGTTGGTAAATGTCCTTGCCCGGATTCAAGCTGTTTCCCCAAACAACCGGTTGTAGCTCCGTTGACCTGTGCGCAAAAAATGGGTGCTTTACCAAGTGTAGCATTCAAACCTAATTCCAATACACTGAGTGAAGATGCAAAAGCTGTTTTAGCTACAGTAGCTTCCAGAATGCGTAACAATCCTGAATGTAAAGTAGTGGTTGTTGGTTATTGCTCTTCCAGCAAGAAAGAACAACAGTTGAGCTGGGACCATGTAAATGCAGTGATCACTTACCTGTCAGAAAAAGAAGGTGTCAATGCAGACCGCTTCATATTCAATTATGGACAGGAAGGCGGCGATTGCAATACTGTTGATCTCCGTGCCGCTAATGAAGGTGAAGAAGGCCCCAATATGGTGCCGGCACCTCACCCCAATCTTCAAAAGAAGAACAAATAAAAATGTGTGATACTTTTTGCTGATAAAGGCCCTCCCTGAAAAGGGAGGGTTTTTTTATTATGCAATGGAAAACATAATTAAATTCGGCTTTCCCCTTTACCAAAACCTTAACCTACTGAGTTTGGAGGCTTGTATTTTTTAGCTAATTTTTGTCAGTAAGCATTAACTTTGCACACTTTAATGAAACCCGCCTTACTTATTGTAGTTGCAGTATCCCTGGTAAGCTGCGGCAACCAGTTCACCAAGATCATGAAGAGCCATGATGCAGAATTTAAGCTTCGCATGGCTGAACAATACTACGTGAAAAAATCATATAACAGAGCCCAACAGCTGTTTGAAGACGTAATGCCCTATTTTAAAACTTCAAAGGAATTTGAGGACCTGTATTATAAATATGCGTATTGCGCATGGTACCAAGAAGATTACCTGAATGCGGAAAACCTTTTTAAGAGCTATCTGGAAATATTTCCCAATAGCGCCCGTGCCGAAGAGATCGACTTTATGCATGCCAAATGTTTTTACGAGCAATCTCCCAAGCCAGAATTGGATCAAACCAATACTATGAAGGCGATGGGGATGATGCAAACTTTTATTAATACGCATCCGGGATCTCCGAAGAACAAAGAAGCGACAGAGATCATTGATATATGCAGGGATAAACTTGAGACTAAGGAGTATAAAAACGCCCAATTGTATTATGATCTGGGTCAATTTCGTGCAGCCGGAGTATCATATACACAGTTATTAAACAATTATCCGGAATCTCCAAAGGCTGATGAATATAAATTAATGATCATTAAGTCATATTTTCGCTTTGCAGAATTGAGTATTGATGAAAAGAAAAAAGAACGTTTTGAACAGGTGATTGATGAATGTAATGACTTTACTGATCGTTTTCCGGACAGTAAGCTTAAGAAAGAAGCTGAACATTATTTGAACGTATCTCAAACCAATATTAAAAATTTATCAAATGAGCAAGTTAAGACGTCAACTTAGTGTAGGTACCAGCAGTATTGTGGAAACAAAAAATCTGGACGACATTAAAAATAAGACCGGTAACCTCTATGAATCTATTGCTATTATAGGTAAAAGAGCGAACCAGATAAATATTTCCCTGAAGGAAGAGTTGCATAATAAACTGGAGGAATTTGCAAGCCATACAGACAGCCTGGAAGAAATTCATGAGAACAAAGAACAGATCGAGATATCCAGGGCGTATGAGCGTATGCCAAACCCTGCATTACTTGCCACTCAAGAATTTCTGGAGGACAAAGTGTATTTCCGTAAGGGTGAAGATGAACTTTTTAATTAGTTCCTGCAGTAAGCAGGCTAAAGCAATAGAGCGATTCGTGAAAACGGATCGCTTTTAGTTTCTATAAGTAAGTGGTAATTTTGACAGTTGATGCTACAAGGCAAAAAAATATTACTGGGTATAACAGGAAGTATTGCTGCTTACAAAGCGCCATATATCGTACGCCTCTTGATAAAAGCGGGAGCAGAAGTGAAAGTGATAATGACGCCTTCTGCTAAAGATTTTGTTTCAAAACTTACTCTTTCCACTCTTTCCCGAAATCCTGTTTTGAGCGATCTGTTCGATGAAGAAAGCTGGGCAAATCATGTGATGCTGGGCAGATGGGCTGATATATTGCTGATCACTCCGTTAAGTTGTAATACGCTTTCCAAAATGGCCAATGGCCAATGTGATAATCTTTTACTTGCTGCTTATTTTTCTGCTACCTGCCCGGTTGTTGTGGCACCGGCCATGGATGAAGATATGTGGCATCATCCCGCTACTCAAAATAATATTGCGAAGCTGCAATCATTTGGAAATACGATCATACCTGTTGACAAAGGCGAACTTGCCAGCGGATTATATGGGGAAGGAAGGATGGCTGAACCCGAACAGATCGTTCGATATTTATCGGATACTTTTTTTTTGCCTAAACAACTCGAAGGAAAAAAAGCATTAGTTTCTGCTGGACCAACGTACGAAGCAATAGACCCAGTACGTTTTATTGGCAATCATTCTACCGGAAAAATGGGGATTGCTATTGCAAAAGAATTGCGGCAACGGGGTGCTGATGTGACGCTTGTGGCCGGACCTGTTCAGGGCGGAGCGTCAATCCCGGGAATTAAAACAATAGATGTGAAGACAGCGCAGGAAATGTCTAATGTATGCAATGATGTGTTTGAAGGTTCTGATATTGCGATCATGGCGGCTGCAGTGGCAGATTACACGCCAGTGAACCCTGCTAAAGAAAAAATAAAAAAGAGCAGTGATATAGTTGTACTCGAATTGAAAAAGACAAACGATATTTTAAAAAGTTTGGGTAAGAAAAAAAAGCCGGGCCAGGTACTGGTTGGTTTTGCATTGGAAACTACGGATGAAAAAAATAATGCCTTAAAAAAATTGCAAGAAAAAAATGCTGATCTGATCGTCCTGAATTCGCTTAAAGACCAGGGCGCTGGATTTGGACATGATACCAATAAGGTCACTATTTTCAGTAAGAATGGAACAGCATTTCAGTTTGAACAAAAATCCAAATCTGCGGTAGCCAGGGACATTGTTGATACCATAATTCATCTTTATTATGTATAAAAAGATTTTTGGAGTATTCCTTATTGTTTTTCTTGCTTACAGGGCCATTGGGCAGGAAATACAGGCACGGCTCACGGTTTCTGCTGTTAAGATTAATAGCCAGGTAGACAAAAAAATTTTTCAAACGCTTCAGACCGGGCTGACAAATTTTTTGAATAACAGAAAATGGACTCCAGATAATTTTCAGACGAATGAAAAGATCCAGTGTAACTTTTTTCTGAGTGTCGAGCAGGATCTTGGTGATAATGTATTCAAAGGAAAGTTAACCATTCAGGCGGCTCGTCCCATTCTCAACAGTACTTACCAGTCACCTATCATCAATTATCTGGATGATAATGTTACGTTTCGTTATGTAGAATTTCAACCAATTGAATTCAACGAAAACCGGATACAAGGAGCCGATCCGGTGGCCGCCAATCTTACAGCAATATTTGCGTATTATGTTGACATTATTCTTGGCTTTGATTACGATTCCTTTGCTCCAAGAGGCGGTGATGTTTATTTTCAAAAGGCATGGAACATTGTGAACAATGCTCCGGAGAGCAGCAATATTTCGGGCTGGAAACCTTTTGATGGCCAACGTAATCGTTATTGGCTTGCCGAAAATCTGAATAATAATCAATATGCCTTGATACACGATGCCATTTATGCATACTACCGTTCAGGACTTGATAATTTTTATGATAATGAAAATACGGGCCGTAACGGGATCATGAATTGTATTAATTACCTGAATACAATTAATACTGAAAACCCAAACTCCATGATCCTCTCGTTTTTTTTACAAGGGAAAAGCTCTGAATTAGTGAAAGTATTCAGCCAGGCTGATGCCGGGACGAAAACCCGTGCCAGAGATATTTTACAGAAAATTGATATTACCAATATTTCAGCGTACAAGGAGTTGAAATGAAAACTTATTTTACCTTTTTAGTTGTTGCCCTGCTGTTTTTTTCTTGTTCAGGTAAAAACAAGATCCCCAACGATGTAATACCACAAAAAGAAATGGTATCGGTTCTTTGGGATCTTTTCCGTGCCGATCAATTTCTTACCACCTATGTATTACCAGCAGATACCTCGCTGCAAAAAAAAGATGAATCTACCTGGTATTATGAAGAGATTTTTAAACTACACCAGATCAACAAAGCATCCTTTCAGAGAAGTTTTTCTTTTTATCAATCGCATCCTGCACTGATGAAACAACTGCTTGACTCATTAAATGCTAAAGGTACCGCTGCAAAAAAAGATCAAAACCAGCCGACAATTTCAGACAGCAGTTTGATTCGCAAAATCAAGCCAGTTGCCATAGAGTAATTTCTAGGTCAGTTTTTCATTGCTGCAACTTCGTTAATTTTACTGCTCAACTATAATTGCATGAATAAAGTTGTAAAGAACGCCGATGAAGCAATACAGGATATCCGGGATGGAATGGTGTTGATGCTGGGTGGTTTTGGTTTGTGCGGCATTCCTGAAAATTGTATCACGGCTCTTGTAAAAAAAGGAGTGAAACAACTTACCTGCATTTCCAATAATGCCGGTGTTGATGATTTTGGGATTGGCCTTTTATTAAAGACAAGGCAGGTCAAAAAGATGATATCATCCTATGTGGGCGAAAATGCAGAGTTTGAGCGGCAACTATTAAGCGGAGAACTCGAAGTAGAACTAATTCCTCAGGGCACATTAGCTACCCGATGCATGGCAGCAGGTTATGGTTTACCTGCTATCTATACTCCTGCTGGTGTTGGAACAGAAGTGGCGGAGGGAAAAGAAGTCAGAAATTTTAACGGGAAAGAATTTCTTCTGGAATATGCATTTAATGCAGATTTTGCCATTGTAAAAGCATGGATGGGTGATACGCATGGCAATCTCATTTTCAGAGAGACAGCCCGCAATTTTAATCCATTGATGGCAATGGCAGGCAAGATCACCATCGCTGAAGTCGAAGAATTGGTCCCTGCAGGCCAATTGGATCCTAACTCTATTCATATGCCGGGAATTTATGTACACCGGATCTTCCGGGCGAGCAATTATGAAAAAAGAATTGAACAGAGAACCGTGCGGAAAAGAAAATAATCTGATAATCCGGTTAATCACCGGATCAAACAAATATTTTATGGCATTAACAAAAGAACAAATCGCACAAAGGATCGCAAAAGAATTGCAGGACGGGTATTATGTGAATCTCGGAATCGGTATTCCTACTCTGGTGGCCAATTATATTCCGGAAGGTATGGATGTGGTATTGCAAAGTGAAAATGGTTTGCTGGGAATGGGACCGTTTCCGTACGAAGGCGAAGAAGACCCTGACCTGATCAATGCAGGCAAACAAACTATCACCACAGTACCCGGCTCAGCTTTTTTTGATTCAGCCATGAGTTTTGGTATGATAAGAGCGGGTAAAGTTGATCTTACTGTACTTGGAGCAATGGAAGTAAGTGAAGATGGAGATATCGCAAACTGGAAGATCCCGGGTAAAATGGTAAAAGGAATGGGCGGAGCGATGGACCTGGTGGCCAGCGCCAGGAATATCATAGTTGCTATGATGCATACCAATCCCAAAGGCGAATCAAAGCTGTTGCCGGAATGTAATTTACCATTGACGGGAGTACGATGTGTAAAGAAAATTGTTACTGACCTTGCAGTTCTTGATGTCACTCCCGATGGATTTAAATTAGTGGAAAGGGCCCCCGGTGTGAGTGTAGCGGAAATTAAATCTAAAACAGCCGGAAAACTAATTGTGGAAGGAGAAATTCCGGAAATGGAGTTTTGATATTATTCAATCAGATTATTTTTCACTGCAAAGAAAACAAGCCCTGCGGTATTCTTGCTGCCAAAACGTTCCATTAGCCGGTCTTTTATCGCTTCAACAGTCCTTGGGCTGATCTCCATCTTTTGTGCGATTTCCTGCGCTGTAAATTCCATGCAGATATAACGCAATACATCCCTTTCTTTATCGCTTAATGTGATCTCATTATTCAGTGAAGGAACGACCTTTTGACGAGAATGGGATTTCTTCAGCAAAATACGGTTCACAAAATTGTTGAGATAATATCCTTTTTCATACACTTCCATAATGGCACGACGTATTTCCTGCGGCTCTGCATTTTTGAGTAGGTATCCATTGGCGCCATTTTCCATCAGGTGATACACGAACCGCTCATCTTCATACATGCTTAATACCAGCACTTTTATGTTGGGATATTGTTTGCTGACGATCTTGGTAGTTTCTATTCCATCTTTCCCCGGCATTCTCAGATCCATCAGTATTACATCAGGTTCTGATGCGGCTAATCCACCAAGCAGGTCATCCCCATTTTCAGCTTCCTGAACAAATTTGATATTGGTAAAAGGACGCAGTGAAAGAATAACTCCCTTCCTGAAAATCTTGTGATCGTCGGCGATGGCTACTTTTATGATTCCCATGATATCAGATGAGGGTCAAAGTTAGCAAATTGTCGATATACAATTATTGGTACGGTTCATCTTTGGGCATTTCGATGGTTACTTTATAATAGGTTTGTGAAATGTCTTTTTCAAAATTGATATTGCCGTGAACTACTTTCAGGCGGCTACTGATATTTTTTAGCCCTAATCCAACATTGCTCTTGTTCAGTTTATCAAAATCAGCCTGCACCAATCCTCTGCCATCATGATGTATGCGCAGATAAAATTTATCACCATGTACATTCTGGGTCAGATGAATAAAACTGGCACTGCTGTGCTTGAGTATATTATTAACGAGTTCCTGAACTACACGGAAAACAATTAATTCTTTTTCTGCTTTTAAACGGTCTTTGTATTCGTGGAACCGGCTGCTGGCATTAATGCTTCCCGAACCGCTGATTTTTTGAAATAGATCGTTGATCGCAGATTCCAATCCGAAATTTTTAAGAGTGGGAGGCATGAGGCTGTGGCTGATATTACGGATCAGCTGGATAGTGTCGTCAATGATCTGCCTTGCCTGAAAGATGGATTGTAATTGAGTTGCTTTATCCTGGTTTACGAGATTTTCATTCAGGTACAATCTTGCTGTGGCAAGTAAGGGGCCGGCATCATCATGCAGATCTGCAGCGAGGCGTTGCCGTTCTTCTTCCTGTAATTTAATGGAGGCTTTTAATAAGATCTTTTGTTGTTCCTGTTCCATTTGCTGCAGCCGTGCCTGGTAACGGATCACTTTGCGCTGATGAAAGATGATAAATAAGATCAACCCAATGGTGAGTATCATCATTCCAAGTGTGCCAAGGAAGAGTACCAGCGAAACGCTGCTGCTGCTAGTGGTGGCCTGAAGAAAAAACATAGTGGGTCGTAATTAACAATTAGTTTGGTTTATAAGGTCAGGTCTAAATAGGGTATTGATTTTTCCGGTGCAGTTTCCTTAGGTTGACGGGCATACATGATCATTGCAATAGTGAATAGAATATTTTTTATGACTTCAGCAATATTTGTTACACTCGAGTATTTCGCTACTTCTTCAGTACTAAGATGGTTGGCAAGAATGTTAATAAAGAAGGAGCCGCCGAGATAAAGTAAAATTCCAATTACAAACCAAAAGCACGG
>DASZXQ010000134.1:0-4702 GCA_035545755.1 Chitinophagaceae bacterium
TGGAAAAGAAATAAATACGCCGGAAAGATCCGTAAGTTCCTGTTCTATGCCGAAAAGCTGGCCGTAAAATTCTGCGACTATTTTGTAGCCGATTCCCTTGCGATCCAGAAATACCTGCAAAGCAAATATGATATCCCCAGCACCTTTATTGCCTACGGCGCTGAAATGCCCGGCGAGGCCAGGGAATCGGACCTCGAAGAAAAAGGCCTTAGTCCATTCAATTATTTTCTGATCATTGCCCGTATGGAGCCGGAAAATAACATCGAAATGATGCTGGATGGGTTTGCCGCGAGCCGGTCGGAGAAAAAGATGATCCTCATTGGTAATCCAACCAACCAGTACGGCACCTATCTGCAAAACAAATTCCGGGACGACAAAAGGATAATCTTTTTAGGCGCTATCTATGACAAGGCAAAATTACATTCTCTGAAGGCCTTCTCCGCCATGTATTTTCATGGCCACAGCGCCGGCGGAACCAACCCGTCTCTCCTCGAAGCCATGGCCAGCGGAGCTTTGATCGCAGCAAATAACAATGAGTTTAATGCATCCCTGCTGCAAAAGGATGCCTATTACTTCCTGGATGTGGATGAGGTAAAAGACCTGGTGGAAAATGTTACGCACGGGCCAAAGGAAAGCACTATGATTGAAAATAATATCAGAAAAATAAGGGAAGAATTCTCCTGGCCGAAGATCATCGACCAGTATGCCGAGTTCATTGTTTCCTGTTATAATGATAAAAATTCGTAAAGAAACCCATGCTTAACTACATTTAATATGGCCACGCCAGTTATCTCTGTCATTACCGTAGTATTCAATGGAGAAAAACACCTTGAGCAAACGATCCGGAGCGTGTTGGATCAGACCTATTCCAATATCCAGTATATAATCATCGATGGGGGCTCAACGGATAATTCGTTAAATATCATTAAGAAATATGAAAAAGATATTTATTACTGGGTCAGTGAAAAGGATAAAGGTATCAGCGACGCGTTCAATAAGGGGATAGCGCGCGCTACCGGAGACGTGATCGGTATCATCAATTCAGACGACTGGTTTGAACCCCTGGCTTTCGAACGGGTTGCTGCCCAAATCGGTGATGCCGACATTTGCTATGGAGACATTCAGTTATGGAAAAATGGCAGAAAAGAACTGATACAAAAGGGGAATTTACAATTGTTAAACAGAGAAATGACCATCCATCATGCCACGGTATTCGTGAAAAGGAAAATTTACGAAACCTATGGGTGTTTTGATTTACAATATCGTTGCGCAATGGACTACGATTTACTGTTAAGGTTCAAAGTAAAAAACTGCCGGTTTGCCTATATTCCGGAAGTCCTTTCCAACATGCGCTGGGGGGGCTTCAGCGATGAATTCTGGAAAATAGGATGCAGGGAAACACTCGATATAAAAAATAAATACTTACCTGAAAAGAGGCTAAGTAACCGGCTATATTATTTCAAACACCTGGCGGCGATCAGGATGGCCAAAACCCTTTCCCACCTGAACCTCGAATTTATAACCCGGATTTACAGGAAATTATCTCCCATAAAAAAAATATACAACGATTAATCTTCGGGCGCCCCTTTTTGTGTTCCCTTATACATAAATAGAGGGAAAAATACAAAGAGGATAATTCCGTACTGTGTTTTGAGGGGGGCGTCTGTAAAGCAGTTGCATAACAGGAGAAAAACCAATATCCAGAGGAATCCACCGGCAGATTTTCCAGCCATCCTGATCAAACCGCCGCAGGCAATAATAAAAAATGCCAATCCAAACAGACCGGTTTCCAGAATTGCCTGAAGAAACTGATTATGTGAATGATAACCAAGATAACCCATTTTGTTTTCAGGAGTACCCCCTGTAAACATATTTTCCCGGGTGTACTTTTCTGCTAACGCATCCTGGCTGTCGCCCGGGCTTACACCCCATATCCAGGCGTGCTTTTCATTCAAAATCTCATACACAAACCGCCATGAAAGAATCCGGAATTGAACGCCGGTGAAGTAATCTCCCGGATTGAATTGCTCCTGTCTGACCACTGATAACCGGGCATTTGCTTCTTTTCGTATCCGCTCGCTGAATGGCGTATTGAATATAAAAGCAGCCATCATCATTGCCAGAAGAATAAACAATCCCACAATACGATGCACCCTACCGGCGATAAATATTTTAGTAAAGCCAATCAAATACAGGATGTAAAGGAAATAAATTGTAATGACCAGTTTGGACGAGAGTAAAAAAAGGAAAACGGAAAAATAAATGACCAGCATCAGAATCTGAATCCTGCTTTTCAGATAACGCTTCCTCCCATATTCTTCTATGAGGAATAATAAGCCAATGAATACAATCACCGAAAATTGGACGGCATGATTAGAATATAAGCTGACAAGGGGATGGTAAAAAAACACCTTAGCATTATGATCCTGATAAAAAACAATAGAGGCATATACCAGTGCAAGTACCGTTGCGGAGATCAAGATATAAAGGTAACCTCTCATCCACCTTCTGAAGGATTGCCTGTTTACCAGATTGCTGTATTGTATTCCAACCGGCAATACAATCATGCCCAAATTGGTTTTAAAAATAGCGATGCCTTCCGATAGATTCCATGTGTACAATAAGGCAACCGCCTGCATCGTAAAATATAAGAACAGGCCCAGGATAAAGAGATTAAAAAAGTCCGGATTCCACCATTTTCCGCTATCCAGCCTGTAGGCCAGGAGGGCATTAGCGGCCATCATAGTTGTAGTAAGACCAACAACATACCGGATACTGAAAATAAAACTAAAAAAGAAAAGGATCACCAATAGATCATGTAATCGGGTTGGTATTTTACTTTCCTGGATTTTTTTCATATAAGGATGGCCCAAATATACATCTATAAGAATCAAATTATGATATTTCGAATAGTGGTATGAAGCGGTTCGGTGCACCTTAATCCCAAACTGGCCCACCTAAATGTTCCTTCAGAACATTTATTCATATTAGATTTAATTTGCTATTTTTGGCAGGATTAAAAAATTGCCTTTTGAGCTAATTGCCTGATCATTCGAAAGAGCCTGAAATGACTGAAGAAAACATTAACAGAGAGGATCTCATAGATCTGCCTCCTATCAAAAAGATTACGGTTCAATTCCTTCATTTCATTTTCTCAATCATCGATCAATTAGTTGATGTCCTCAGGAAAAGCAAAATATTGATCCTGTCGGGGCTGATTTCCGGTGCGATTGCGGGGTACCTTTATTATTCTACACGAACTCCTTACTTTCAAGTGACGATGATTGCGGAATCTTCCTCTATATATAGGAAGACGTTGGCGGAAATGATCAAATCGCTGAATAATCTGATTATTTCACAATCTTATGACCAGTTGGCCAAAGAACTCGGAGTCACCGAGCCGCATGTCAGAAAGTTAGGTTCTGTACAAATGACCAGTCTTCAGGATGAATCGCTGGAAAATGATACTTCCACAAAATATAGTCAGCCATTTAAAATCGTCGCCCACATAAATCAGACGGAATTAACAGATACATTTCAGAATGCTATTGCAAATTACCTGAATAACAAATCATCATTTAGAAAAATTAAAAACGAGCAAATCAAATTCTACAAGGAAAAAATAGCCTTTATTGACAAAGAGCTAGCAAAGCTGGATACCCTGAAAACAGAATATAATCGTTTTTTCGCTTCTTCGAAGATCACGACCACCTATTACAGTAATGATGTGGATCCTTCCAATATATATAAGCATGCAAACGACCTGTTCAATGAAAAAGGATCCATCATGGTTTGGCTGAGCTCCGATTCAAATCCGATACGCGTTATGGATGAATTTAAAAGTCCGAAACAGCCCCAATCCACCTCGCGCTTTGGAACAGTTCTCTACGGAGCCTTGATTGGCCTGGGTATTAATTTTCTGCTTGGCTTGTATCTTTCCCTGTACCGGAAAATAAGGAACTTACAAAGTAAATTTTAATCAATACACCTTCATTCGAAATTCCAACACCGAAAAGAATTACCAACCTTACCGACAAGCTTTTTGCCGGCAATACAGCAATGAAAATAACCAGGTTTCTGAGAAAATGGAAAGCCCAATATAAGAACAACCTATTGATTAACAGGTTGTTTGCTGTTCTGAGCATAGACATCCTGGTCAAATTGGCTGGCGTCATTCTTCTTCCGGTCTATTTGCGGCTGATGAGTCAGGATGAATACGGTTTATATGGCTATCTCCTGTCAATTATTTTTACTTTCTCCGTAGTATTGAATTTTGGGTTATATGTTCCGATCAGCAAATATTACCACGATTTTGATGGCAAAGAAGATAAAGGGAGCCTATTATTTACTATTTTTTGCCTGCTCGTGGCCATCTTAACTATCGTCATTTTTCCGACTTATTATTTCAAATGGGACTATCTGCTGGTAAGAATTCTTTTTAAAAACCAGATCCATTATTCAGAATACCGCGGTTCCGTATTGCTGGCACTTATCGTGGTCGTTGGAAATTTCATGTTAACTAATTTTTTATATACTTCTGAGAAAATAAAAAACCTCAAACAGTATAATTTTTTAAGAATCATCTGTATCAACAGCTGCGCGATCATGTTTCTGTTTATGCTGAAAAATCAGGACAAAGTCAGAGTTCGGCTGGAGGCCACTTACCTGATGGAAGCCATTCTGTTTCTTGTTTTTATTTATA
>DASZXQ010000135.1:0-1922 GCA_035545755.1 Chitinophagaceae bacterium
TACTGAGAAATTAACATTAATAAGGGAAACTGCAAAATCGCTTTTACGGGATGCGAAGTTGCTTTTAAATGCAAGGTTACTCTTTTATTTTATTTGGGGAAGCTTAGGACAATTTATAAGCGGCAAAATCAAATGCGTTAATGTTTCAGCATAAAATCAGACCTCCCTATAGCATATATACCTAACATCTGTTCATTTTCAAATTCAGTTACGCTGTGTAAAATAGGAACCCTATTGCCATAAAATAGGGAAACACCCTGATATCGGGTAATGTAAATGGCGGTTGTTTTGCACCCGAATTTTTATTATCCATTTTTTTAAAACAAGTTTTATTATGAAATCATTATTGGTTTTTACAACAACCCTTATCACCAGTGTCCTTGCGTTTCAACTTTGTGCACAGCCGGTAAAGTTTGACAAAGCTTTGCCTAAAAAATCAATTTCATCCAAAAATGATCAAAGCCCCATGAATCTTTACCTGGATGTTCATTATCTCGGTGCAGGAAAAGTAACTGCACAAGATGTGGCGGCGGCGCATCTGAAAGATCTTGCTGTTGAAAGTAAATACGGAGTCAATCTCATCAAATACTGGGTTGATGAAAAAAGTGGTACGGTAATGTGCCTGGCGCAGGCTCCGGATTCCATGGCGCTGATCAAAACCCATAAAGAAGCACATGGTCTGATACCGGATGAAGTTTATGAAGTGACGGAAGGTCAACAGGCAGCTTTGAAGGGAAAAAATCATCTATACCTGGACCTACACGAATTAGGCGCTGGAAATGTAACTGCAGAAGCAGTAGCAGATGCACATAGGAAAGACCTGGCCGTGCAGAAAAAATATGGCGTCAATTTTATTAATTACTGGGTGGATGAAAAAAGAGGAGTTGTGGTGTGCCTGTCAGAGGCCCCGGATCCATCCGCTGTGATCAATACTCATAAAGAAGCTCATGGATTAGTTCCGGTTAAAGTGGAGCTGGTACAACAGGGCCAATAATAAAATTACATCAGCGGTCATGAAATATATATATATGTTGATCTGATATCAGATCCGTTGTATTGGTGATGCACTTGTTCTTTTTTTATAACCATGAAAACAATAGATTGATTTGAACAGGCTCAAACAATTAATGGAGATTATGGTCCGGCTCTTTGCAAAAAGAAGGAGCCGGCCTTCTCTTTTTTCTGAAGCGATTGCAGCCGGTTTCAGGGATTTGGCAAAAGAAATGGGCAGCAAAAACAATAGTGATGATAAATTAAAATGCTCGATAAAGGATGGTTGAACAAATTCTTTCAGCAAATGAATTGAAAATGCATATTGAAAGGTGTGCCGTGAATAACAGGGAAAGCCAGAAAAAGATCTACAACTCTTACTATGGTTTTGCCATTACTGTATGTATGCGATATACCGATATTCATGAAAATGCGGTTGAAATTTTAAATGATGGGTTTCTGAAAATCTTTAAAGATATCCACCGGTTCAAGCCGGCATATGAAGATGTGGTAATTTCATTCAACGCCTGGGTACGAAGAATTATGATCTATACTGCAATTGATCATTTTCGTAAAAATTCGAAATTCCGCCTGATTGAAAGCCTGGATGAACAAAGGATAGAAATATACGGACACGAAGTGGGAATAGTGGAGAAAATTTCTTGCAAGGAGATCATAGAGTTAATACAGCAGCTATCTCCTTCTTACAAAACCATTTTCAATCTTTATGTCATGGAAGGATTTACTCATAATGAAATAGCGGGGCAGCTTGGTATTTCTGTTGGCGCATCAAAGTCCGGATTGGCAAGGGCCAGGATACAATTACAAAAAATATTGCGGCACCGGAATCAGATTTTTTCTTACACCGGATATGGCGAAGAACATTGTGAAATCGAAGTTTGCTGATCATTTTTTAGCTCTTCAGAATTATT
>DASZXQ010000136.1:0-5269 GCA_035545755.1 Chitinophagaceae bacterium
CGATAGTAGTAATAGCAAAATGGATCTTATATACTTCATCTGATTATACTGAATACTCATTGTTTACAATTTTATTTATTGATAAATGCTACATTCATCTCAGTGCTTCAATTTCATCTGCAGTTTTGGCTAAAGGTTTTCCTAACAATTGTTTTCCTTCGGCTGTGATTAAAAAGTCTTCTTCTATCCTGGTGCCGTTTGCATTTCTAAAATGTTGCAGCCGGTCGTAATTAATAAATGATGCCAATTTTTTTTCAGCAGCCCATTCATCCATAAGGCCCGGATTAAAATACAAACCGGGTTCTACCGTAATAACAAATCCTTCTTCCAGTTCCTTTCCCAATCGCAAAGATTTTAAACCAAATTGTGTACTCTTCGTTATGGCTTCATTGTAACCAACATACTGCTCGCCAAGATTTTCCATATCGTGTGTATCCAGGCCCATCATATGACCGAGCCCGCATGGGAAAAAAAGTGCGTGTGCTCCCATTACAACAGATTCCCTGACATCCCCTTTCATTATTCCCAGCTGTTGTAACCCTTCCACTAATTTTTCGCAGGCATAAAGATGAACATCCCTGAATAATATACCCGGTTTTAATAATGCAACGGCTGCTTCGTGTGCTTTATAAACAATTTCATAAATCTCTTTTTGAATGCTTGTAAATTTTTTATTTACAGGAAAAGTGCGGGTAAGATCGCCGGCGTAATGCATTGCCGTTTCGGCACCACAGTCGCATAAAACCATGCTGCCTTCCCTGAGCGTTGATTGGCTAAATCCATTATGCAATATCTGCCCCTGCATGGTAAGGATGGTAGGAAAAGAAAGATTGCCACCAGCACCAATAGCAATACTTTGAAGAATGCCTGCAACACGGGCTTCTGTCATTCCTTCCCTGGCCTGTTCGATGGCTGCCAGTTGCATATCAACGGTTGTATTAACAGCATTGGTAATCTCACCTATTTCTTCCTTCGACTTATAAGATCGTTGCGCTATCACTGCCTTTATCAGCTCAACAGAAATCTTTTTTTCTATTGAGGGAGGATCTATTCCCAATAAGTATTCTAATGCATCCAGATGTTCCGGGCGGTAGGGAGGCAGAAAATGAATCTTACGTTTTTTCAAAACAGCCTCTGCCACTTCCACATTCAGTTGCATTTTTTTTAGTACTGCTGTCACACCAACCCGCTCTGAAATAATGCTCAGCGGTTCTTTAAATCCTGTCCAAACCATTTGCTCAGTTGTCAGGTTATCACCCAATAACATGTCTTTATCATTATCAATATCAATTAAGCCTGTTAATCCAGGCTGATCGATTCCAAAGAAATAAAGGAAAGTACTGTCCTGCCTGAAGGGATATAAATTATCCCGGTAGTTCATACTGCTTTCTTCATTGCCCAATAATAAAATCAGTCCATTGCCCACCTGTTCTTTTAATTTCTTCCTTCGTTTTATATAAACTTCCTTTTCAAACATAATGCACTTTCATTTTTATTTTAATCAAGTTTATTTTCCTGTATTGTCTACTGTCATAAGTAAATTAAGATTATCCTTCAGAAGAATTCATAGCCGGGCATTTAATTTCGCTTCCAGAATCTTAGCGGTTTTTGTTGCACACAATCCACCTATATTGGTGCATTTAAATTCGTGGGGTATTGCCTTACCAATGGTGTACATCGTTTCGATCACTTCATCTAATGGTATCAATTCTGCATAGCCGGCAAGTGCCATATTCGCAAATGAAATTGCAATCGTTGCTGCCATCACATTATTTCCCAAACAAGGAGCTTCCACTCTATTGGCTATGGGTGTGCATGTGGTACCCAGCGTACTTTGCAATACCATCGAAGCAGCAGCAACTGATTGGGCAAGCGAACCCTTTGCAAGGTAGACAAGCGCTGCCGCAGCCATGCTTCCTCCCGAACCATACTCCACTCCACAGCCCGCCACTTCTCCTGCAAAAGTGGATTGCGTCGCAATGAAAATTCCTATTAAACCCGCTACCAACATGGCTTTAATGATTTCATCTTCTGAAGCACCCAGGAAATCGGCGGTTCCCATCACAGCGCCCGGAAGTGCACCGCATGAACCCGCAGTAGGAGCCGCTACAATAACTCCCATTGAACTCTTTACCTCCATTAATGCAGAGACATACATCACAGCAATATTAAGCGCACCGGCCTCTATTAACCGATTGTTGTGTATTTGATTTTTGAAATTTACAGACTGACTACCTAATAACCGGTCTTCATAATGTGTGCCCTTTAGCCCGGTTGCAATGGAATCTTTTAGAATACGCACAATCTTTCTCATCTTCTCAAGAATTGCTTCTTCAGAAAGGTTTCCTCTTTCGCTCTCATAAAGAATAGCAAGTTCCAACAGGGAAAGATTTTTATTTTTATTATAATCCAGCATCGCGTTGCATGTCGTAAAGGGTACTTTCATATTTCTTCTTGACAGAACTGGAAGCACCGGCGATAGTTGTCTTATAGATAGGACATCTTTGATATCGTTCAATTTCGCCAGGAGTAATTCTCCAGGAAAACTTTGCGCCTTTATTTCAATCAAAACCGGGTTACCGTCATGCACAATTAAGTAGTCAAAAGACATCTGGCTATTTAATAATTCCAAAACCTTATCCGGTGTCTTGCAATAAATCAGCGTTTCGTAAAAATCACCCATCATAGAAACTTCAATTCCATCAATGGCTATCACTTCAATCATGCCACCGCCTGTTGAAATAGCCGTCACAGTTCTCGTTTCTACAGGGTTACTCAATGTAACCTGATAGGTATTTAAATGCTTCGCGTTAATATCCCTGATACCAAATTGCACTTTGATACCGGCTTCAGCAATATGATGTTCAGATTCCGGCAATCTTTCATCGTCTGCTTCCCATCCCAGGAAGCCTCCAAAAAGGCCCATATCTGATCCCTGGCCCTGGTGCGTGTCCGCTAAAGAGCCGTTCGGATCGAATTCAACTAAAATATTCGTTATATTATTTTCCATCAAATCCCTGCACAGCCTGCCAATACGCAACGACGCAGCACAATGAGAACTTGAGGGGCCACGCATCACCGGACCAATCACATCATTAAATATACTTGGGAGGTTTTCCATAATTTTTTACTAAATGATTAATCACATCAAAGATGCTCCTTCCAATATTTTGCCATGGTTTCACGCAGATGAAGCGTAGTATTTTCTCTTTCATAAATGCCGTGAGAACGCATCGGGTACGACATCATATAAAAAAGTTTATTGTCTTTTATTAATTCATTGGAAAGCATTTCAAAATTCTGGTAATGCACGTTATCATCGCCGGTACCCGCGATTATCATCAATGTACCCTGGAGATTTTTTGCAAAATTTATTGGCGACCCATCATGATAGCCTTTTGCATTATCACTGAGTAACCCCATGTATCTTTCCTGGTAAGTAGCATCATAAAGGCGTTGATCCGATACAAAAGAAACTGCCAGGCCAACCTTATAAATATCCGGATGACGGAACATCGCATTCAGGGTCATTTGCCCCCCTCCGCTCCAGCCCCATATTCCTATCCGGGAAGTGTCGATAAACGGATACATGGTGAAAATTTTTTTTGCAGCATCTGCCTGGTCCTGTGAAGCAAGTATACCTATCTGCCCGTAAATTGAATTGCGCCAGGCTTTTCCACGCGGCGTTTTGGTGCCCCGGTTGTCTATACTCATTACCAGGTATCCCTGTTCAGCCATGTAATGGTCCCAGAGAGCACCTCCTTCCCAGTCATCCTGAACGGTAGCACCCGCGGGTTCACCATATACATAAAAAAGTAATGGATATTTTTTGGAAGGATCAAAGTTCTCAGGTTTTATCATCCATGCATCAAGTGTAACTTCTCCAATATCAACTTTAAAAAACTCTTTGGGATTTAAATGTAATGCTGCATATTTTTCTTTCAACTCATGATTGTCTTCTAACGTTCTTATTTCCTTATTGTCGGGAAGATGAACCAATGAAATTACAGGAGGTGTGGTGGTATTCTGAAAAGTTTGAATGGCCCACTCCGAATTTCCGGAAATCTGGTAGCTGCTTTGTCCCGCATAACTTGCGGGAGTGACTCTTTCAGCTTCGCCGCTTCCATCTATTTTGCTTCGGTATAGATAGCGTTGGGTAAAATTGTCCGGAGAAGCAATATAATAGACATAACCCGTTTGAGGGTCAATACAATTTATCTGTACTACATCAAAATTACCTTTTGTAATTAATGTTGATGCTGTTCCATCCCTGGAAACTTTATACAAATGTTCCCATCCTTCTTTCTCACTTATCCAGGTAAAATATTTTTCCCCATCCAGCCAGCGAATGTCATCATGGATATCCAGAAAATCAGGATCTGTTTCTGTATAAATATTTTTAAGAGACATCGTTTTTATATTCCCAATCCATATTTTATTTGAGTTCTGGGGACGATTCAGTTGCTGTATCATCACCTCATCAGCATGCGGAATAAAATCCATCCGGGCAATATAATTATTGGCGGGATCTCCGGGTACCTGAAACCATTTGGTTTGGCCACCGGCAGCCGGAATCACACCAACCTTTACAGCAGAAAGTTTTGTTCCTACTTTGGGATAAGGTAATGGTATAGGTCTTGAATAGTTAGAATCAATATTATCTATCAGGTAAAATGTTCCAATATTTTTGGTGTCGGATTGCCAGTAAGCGATGTATTTCCCATCCGGGCTCCACCTGAATCCATCCCTATCGCTCAATTCTTCTTCATATACCCAATCGAAAGTGCCGTTAATAATATTGCCACCGCCGTCAAAAGTAATTTGCTGCATACGGCCGGAAGCCAGATCTTCCACATAAATATTTTGCTTACTCACATAAGCTACTTTGGAACCATCCGGGGAGAATTTGGCAAACATCATGGTGGTGCGTTCCACCGATTTTCCAAGTTGCTGCAGTTTACCCGTTGTAAGATTGAGCACCCAATAATCACCACGAGTATTATACCGCCACACCCTGCGGGTGTTGGTGAAGATTAATAATTTGCTATCATCATTGCTCCATTGGTAGTCTGCAATTGTTAAAGGATTTTTTTCTCCTGCAGGAATGAGTTCCTCTGCAGAAACTAAAATTTTTCTTTCACCACTTGCCGCATCATATCGTACAATATCTTTTCCTCCATATTGTTCATTGCTTTCTAACGTGGAATACCCATTATTATCCTTCATCCACCTTACCGGGCCAAAACCCTTCTGGGAATAGGTGCCATTT
>DASZXQ010000137.1:0-2549 GCA_035545755.1 Chitinophagaceae bacterium
TATTTTCCTTTCCGCTGGTCAAATGGCTGGGTAATTTTTCAGTTATTTTATTGTTGAGTAGTACCGATAGCTATCGGTATATGAAGTACAAGTGAGTGACACAACAGAAGTTGAGTTATGTTATGAAGCTTGTACCAAAAAATATTTTTTAAAAATTACAACTCCTGCTGGAGTAAAGGAAAGACATGGCGAAGTATATTTTTGTTACTGGTGGTGTGACCTCTTCATTAGGTAAAGGCATCATTGCTGCATCATTGGCAAAATTGCTGCAGGCAAGAGGGCTGCGGGTAACTATTCAAAAATTTGACCCGTATATTAATGTTGATCCGGGAACATTGAATCCTTATGAGCATGGCGAATGTTATGTAACGGAGGATGGTGCTGAAACCGATCTTGATCTTGGTCATTATGAACGTTTCCTCAATATTTATACTTCACAGGCTAACAATGTAACAACGGGACGCATTTACCAAACAGTTATTAATAAAGAAAGAGAAGGTGCTTACCTGGGAAAAACAGTGCAGGTAGTTCCGCATATTACCGACGAGATAAAAAGAAGAATGCTGGAATTAGGACAAACCGGACAATACGATGTGGTGATCACTGAGATCGGCGGAACCGTGGGTGATATTGAAAGTTTGCCATTTGTAGAAGCAGTTCGCCAATTGCAGTGGGAACTGCCGGAAGAAGATACGGTGGTCGTTCACCTGACGCTGATTCCTTATTTAAAAGCGGCCAAAGAATTAAAAACAAAACCCACTCAGCACAGCGTTAAAATGCTGAGCCAGGAAGGTGTGCATCCCGATGTAATTGTTTGTCGCACGGAAAAACCTTTGACCCCTGACCTGCGCAGGAAAATCGCATTGTTTTGTAATGTAAAACAGGAAGCTGTTATTGAAGCTGCTGATGCGCCGACTATATATGAAGTGCCTCTTGCGATGATGCGGGAAAAATTGGATCTGATCTGTTTGAAAAAACTGAATATAACTGGGTACAACGAACCCGAATTGACTAAGTGGAAAGAGTTTCTCGATAAATTGAATTATCCAAAAAGCAAAGTAACTATCGGTTTGATCGGAAAATACCTGGAACTACAGGATGCTTATAAATCTATTTTAGAAGCATTCGTGCATGCCGGCGCCATGAATGAATGCCAGGTGCAGGTTGTGAATGTACATAGTGAGTTTATAACAGAAGATAATGTTGCTGAAAAATTGGATGGCCTGGATGGACTCTTGGTAGCTCCCGGTTTTGGTCATCGTGGTGTGGAAGGAAAAATAACTGCGGTGAAGTATGCCAGGGAAAATGGCTTGCCCTTTTTTGGGATCTGCCTCGGAATGCAGATGGCGGTAATTGAATTTGCCAGAGATATTTTAGGTTTGAAAGATGCTCATTCAACCGAGATGAATCCTGACACTCCCGATCCTGTTATTGATCTCATGGAAGAGCAAAAGAAGATCACTGCAAAAGGAGGCACCATGCGGTTGGGATCTTACACCTGTGATATAAAGCCCGGTACACTTGCCTATAAAATTTATGAGAAAGATTCTATCAGCGAACGCCATCGTCACCGCTGGGAATTCAATAATAAATATCTTGATCAGTTTGAAAAAGCAGGCATGGTGGCGAGTGGAAAAAACCCCGGTTCCAACCTTGTCGAGATAATTGAATTGCCGGATCATCCATTTTTCATTGGTGTTCAATATCACCCCGAACTGAAAAGTACGGTTGAAAAGCCGGCACCTTTGTTTGTTCATTTTATTGAAGCGGCAAAAAAGTATAATGAAGAAAAGAGCGCCGCTAAATCTTCTTTGTCCGGCGCACTGATCTGAGAATTGAAATCAATCCATTTTATTTTAGCTGTTACCGATCATCGGTAACAGTTTTATTTTTACCTTGTTGTTGGAATCAATACTTCCTCGTATAATAAAAGCATGAAACATATTTTTCATTGCATCGATGCTCACACCTGTGGTAATCCTGTTCGGCTGGTAAAGGAAGGTGGTCCCACATTGCAGGGAAAAAATATGAGCGAAAAGCGACAACATTTTATCAGGGAATTTGATTGGATACGAACCGGTTTGATGTTTGAACCTCGTGGACATGACATGATGAGCGGAAGTATTCTCTATCCTCCGCATGATGAGAATAATGATATCGCTGTTTTGTTCATTGAGACGAGCGGCTGTTTACCCATGTGCGGGCATGGAACTATTGGAACGATCACCATTGCAATTGAAGAAGGATTACTCAAACCGAAAACTCCGGGTGTGGTGAGAATGGAAGCTCCGGCGGGTCTTGTGAAAATAGAATATAAAATGGAGAATGGTAAATGTAAAAGTGTCAAGCTTACCAATGTAAAATCATTTCTCCATTCATCAGAATTAACGGCTGATTGTCCTGAGTTGGGCGAATTGGTTATTGATGTTGCATATGGTGGAAATTTTTATGCCATCGTTGATGTACAAAAAAATTTTAAAGGTCTGGAACATTATACAGCTGACAAATTGATTGCATGGGCAAGACAACTCCGGAAGAACATCAATTCG
>DASZXQ010000138.1:0-9070 GCA_035545755.1 Chitinophagaceae bacterium
GTGCTGGTTGAGTTTTTGCTGCGGCTAACAAAGTTCTTTATAAAAAAGGAGCCCCGGGCTTTCACCCAGGGCAGTCGGAAAAGTTGGTTTGGCGACCTGGCACCTTGCGGTGCCGAATGCTTTTCCGAAAAATTTGTGCGAATATAGCTAAGACGTATCAAATACCCTATTGGTTCAATACCTATGGAATTTACGTAGATCTTCTTCCACCTACCTGCTCTTAATCGCTCCTTCTTTTTAAGAACACTTATTAATCTGGCTGATTAGCTATTGCTGATTGCGAAGATAGCTTTCATGCCATCAACTGCTGCGTTTAAAACGAAGCAGATATTATTTGTATTGTAAACTTAAAAACGAAAATCAATGAGCAAAAAAAATCAACACGTAGTGCCGGGCAAAAACGGCGGATGGAATGTTAAGGGTGAGGGTAATTCAAAAGCAACCACTCACACGGAAACAAAACAAGAGGCGATTGACAAAGCAAGAGAAATTGCGAAGAATCAACGCAGTGAATTAGTCATTCATGGGAAGGATGGAAAGATACAGGATAAGGACAGTTATGGCAATGATCCGGTTCCTCCCCGAGATACAAAACATTAATCAATCAAAAAATACAACTATGAAATATCGTCCAGGACAAAAAGTTCCCGCAAGCGGAATCTATGCGGAATTGACAATGTATGGCTCCAAACTTACTGAGATTACATGTGTAAAAGGTGAACCTTTTCCGCCCACAAAGGGAATAGGCTATCATTATGAATTAGTAAGAGCTGCTGTGCATCGCAGAAGCGAAGGGTAAAATCATTTTAATAATTAAAAACATCATTCTTATGGCACTAGCTACATCATATTTGGTTACTACAAAAAATTTTGATGCAATCTTCTCAGCTTTGCTTTCTGCAAAAGCTCCAGCAAGTTTAACTACAGGATTTCTAAAAACATTGGGTTTTACTAGCAGTAATGATTCGCTATATATTAGAGTTTTTAAAGATTTAGCTTTGATTGATTCAGCAAACGCTCCTACGGATAAATACTTTCGATTTCTCGATCAATCAGAGTCGAAGAAGGTAATAGCCGAATGCGTAGAAGAAGCTTATTCTGACCTGTTTGCTATAAATAAGAAGGCATACGAATTAAGTGAAGCAGATGTAAAGAACAAGTTTAAGACGCTTACACAAGGCGCCAAAGAGGATAATATTTTAGGACTAATGGCTAAAACGTTTAAAGCCTTGTGTGATTATGCGGATTGGTCCAAATCATCACCAAATAAACCTAAATTATCAATAGAAGAGGAACCTGAAAAGAAAGTTGACGTAATTGAAGAAAAGTCAGAGCAACCTGAACATGTATATAAAAATGGTATAAAGCCAAGTCTAAACTACAATATACAAATTCATTTACCTGATACAAGAGATACTGCAGTGTATGATGCAATTTTTAAAAGCCTAAAAGAACATTTGTTATGATCGATAATTACTACGCATTTGTTTTCAAAGGTCTCCTTACTGAAGACGCTTTAGATAAAGCTGGCAGAAAGAGCAAAAATCATTTTACTGAAGAAGAAGGGAAGAGAATTTCTGCTACACTTGGTATTACAGAAATGGACAATGATTTAGTCATTAAATCAATGAAAATGGCAATAGTTTATACTGCCATTGCCGCATTCGAAAACTCCGTAAGGTCATTCATTGAAAAGAAATTATTGGAAGAAATAGGCGAAAATTGGTGGATCACTACAGTAGATGAGGGAATAAGAAAAAAAGCAGAAGGAAGAATGGAAGAGGAAAAAAAGATTAGGTGGCATACGCCAAGAGGTGATAGACCTATTAATTATACAGAGATGAAACATTTAACTGACACCATTCGGAAAAACTGGAAGCAATTCGAGCCACATCTAATTTCTATCGAATGGGCTGCAAATATTCTTGATACTGTGGAAAGGTCTAGGAATGTGATTATGCATAGTGGGGAGTTGGGTAATCGTGATATCGAAAGAGTGGGCTCACACATTAAAGATTGGATTCGTCAAGTAGGAGCCTAAATGGAAGTAAACATTGAATTTGAATCAACTAATATAAAAATGTTCTATGGGAAAATGGACAAACTGGACAAAAATTGCTAAGTATGATGAATGCTATTTAGACAGCCTCAATTATGATGGCCCATGTTGTTATTAACTTGGAGTTCGACAATTTCTTATTGAAGAAATACAACCGGTCTACGTTGGAGAGACAGCTAATGAAAAAAAGCGTATATCAGCTTACGCAACGGATGGTTCTCATTTGCGAAAACAGATTAACAGACGCTTGAAGGAGGGGCATGCTTTATATTTCAGAAGTCAGGCAAAGAGAACAAAAAAAGAAGCAAAAAGAATGCAGGATTCGCTTCTTACCAAAAATGAGTACGATTGGAATATTAAATAATTTAAATAATTCATTTTATGGAACAGCAATTAAAAGATCAGTTTCAAGAAATAAAGACCGAGTTAGCCGGAATAAAATATGAAATAAAAAAGATTTATGATCTTGTTGCAGAAGTCGGAAACGTAAACGCCCAAAATTTTTTTACATTGCAAGAACGCTTAAATAAGCGATTTGATGAAATCAAAGAAATGATTGTTAAAAATAATGACAAATGAAATCAGCATTGATAAAGTTATCTCAAAAGCTTATTATCAACAGAGAATCTACGCAAATGCCATTTAAAAAGATATTCCGGGAAACGCATAGAAGTTTAGTGGCTGACTTGGAGGATAATGCCTATAGCAACTGGCAACAGGCTAAACAATGGAGAAATGAAGAAGTGGCTTTAAATGGCCTAATGGCCGAGATTATAAATAAAATTATTCCGCAGTTTCATTTGGCTCAATTCGAATTGGATGAAAGGCTATTCAGAAGCCAGCCTTTTCTCATAAAGGCTGAAATAATAGACATTAATATTTTAGACGAATCCAGTTATAATTTAGCTATCTATTTGTTGACAGACGTACTGACCTTGATAGACAAAACTGGTGACAATATGCTGTTGGCTGTTGGCGACAAATCAGAAGAATTAAAAGAAGGAAAAGAGCTTGATGTTTTCGCGATTGTGCAAAATGAGGTTTATTCAATCAACAAATACACAATCATTAATTGACTTACATTATTCCGACACTTTCAAGCCATTCATTCCATATAATATCTGCGATATCCTTAGATAAAAACTCTTTCTGGTTATGTTGCTGTATGAACATTGCATTTTCGGACCAAAACAAATGATATTCATCAAAATTTAATTGAAATATTCTATTTGACGGGTTTCTATTATTGTTAATAGTATAAGAAAGCTGCATTTCTCCCGATCTAAAAGAGAGATGGTCAGAGTTTCTATTATTGGTGCAAATAAGCTTAAGCTGTGATTCTGTAGCAATTTTATTTCTATTTACTAAAATACCTTCAAAAATTTTATTATCATCAGTTAGTATTCTTGCTCTTATGTTATCCATTTCTAGGATTTCATCAATATATCTTCTCAAATACTCTTTTACTTCATTAAATGTTTTTTCCGTAAATTCTATTTTTTCTATTGTGTCGAAATCCTTTTGCACTCGATAGTTTCTTGGGGAAGAGCTCCTTGATGAAGTATCATTGTTTTTCATGGGTTTTTCAGGCACTGCTTCAACAAGTTTTCTGATATTTTGAATTACATCAAGAAATGCGGTGTTCTTATTTTCCCAAGTGCTAACCGCCTTTCCATCTTTTGGAAGGGCCTTGAATTCTTTGAAGGGAGTACTTAACCAATCGCAGGGTTCGACAATAATAGGCACAATAATTATTTCGGCTTTCCTCTGCATCTCAAGTGCTTTTTTAAATTCCTTTTCGTAGCAATAATTAGAGGCTATATAATCAGGGCTTAGTAAAGCAATAAATAGCTTTGAAGCAGATAGAGCATTAGAGATATTTTTATCAACTTTTTCTCCTGCTAAAATTTCTCTGTCTGTCCAAGATGATATTATTCCTTCTCTCTGTAATTGTGTTAGATGCTTGTGAAGCGTAATTAACATTTGCTCGTCTTGATGGCTGTATGAAATAAAGGAGTTCATTCGTTACATAATTTCACGGTAAACATAAAAAGCCCTTTCATCAGGAGCCTTTGCTAATCTAATATACGAATCATTTTGAAAATCATAGCCGATATCCAATCACCATCCCCAACGCCAAAACCAATATTATAAAAATGATCAGGTGAACCTTCACTACCTTATCAGAAGTACTCTCAGCTACTCCAAAAAGTTTCCTGTATTCCTTGATGATCTTTTTCATCATTTGGCGAAGTAAAACACTTTCAGCACACAAAACAATCCGGTTTTCCTACCTGAAACAATCGTGTTTTCACACCTTACGATGTATAGAAACACCGGATCAGGTATTCATATTTTTACGAATTTTAATAAAGAAAGTAAGGTGGCCCCAAGCAAATTTTGTATTTTGGATAAGCCTTTTAAAAATTTCTATATAATCTTCATAAGAATAGAATAACAAAATTCGGCGCAATGGCTCATTCAGAAAATAATGAAGGCTTTATACCCACTCATGGCGGCTATCGTAATTTAATTACGTTCAAAAAGGCAGAAATAATTTACGACGGAACTGTTTATTTCTGCAACCGCTTTCTTAAAAAATACGACCGTACTATTGACCAGATGGTGCAGGCCGCCCGCTCCGGCAAACAAAATATTGCCGAAGCCAGCATGGCATCAGCAACTTCAAAGGAGACTGAAATCAAGCTAACCAATGTTGCCCGTGCAAGCCTTGAAGAATTGCTGATAGATTATGAAGACTATTTGCGAACACATAATCTGAAGAAATGGCAAAGAAACGATCCACTTTCTTTACGTTTCAATGAACTGAATAAAACACCCGATGCTAACTACAATACATTTAAAAAGGCTATTGAACATGAAAAGCCTGAAATAAGTGCTAATGTAATGTGTTGCCTGATAAATGTTACTTCCTATTTGTTGCGCAGACAATTGACAGCTTTGGAAAAAGCCTTCATAAATGAAGGCGGCTTAAGAGAAAGAATGACAAGAGCCAGAATCAATAAAAGAGACAAGCGGTAGCCCATGCCATCCTGCGTCTTGTGTGACTCTGGCGACTTTATTACTTCCCACTGTCCCACAAGTCCCCTCTGTCCCAAGAAAAACTGGATGATTTTTATCTTTTAATCAATTTAAAAAATTCTTCAAGGGTGATACCTCTTGCTTCGCAGATTTTCTCAAGGGTTTCTATTTTCATTGAATAATTTTTATTGGTGACAATTTTTCTGGCTAGTTTCTCTTCAATATAATGGTCTGTAGCGAATTGGTTGTAGCGATATTTGCCATTGTCATATTTATATTTCGACATCCAATTGTCGATAATATATTGATTTATGACTAGGTTTATCGCTTTCATAAAGCGAAGTAACCCGGGATTTAAAAAAAAGTGACGGACGATTGTCCGTATTAGGTTTTTTATTATTACCTTAGCCAAGGAAGTATAAATTATATATACTTTGCGATTCTTCAATAATTAATTTGAAGCATTCGCTTAGAGTCTCGCTTTGAAACCTCGGAAATTTCAAACAACCACGAGACAATAAGTAGAATGCCCACGTCCTAGGCGTGGGTACTTGCTTATTCGTGGTTGGGCTCTCCGAGGGCCTCAAAGCGGTAAGTGGAGGCCTGCGCCTTTTTCATTTTTGAGAAATTAGGTACACCTCACCTCACGATGGACTTTCTAAGCGGTCAAACCGATGAATATGAAAGTTCAGTACATCCACAAAGCGCTGCATCTTTTGCGAACTCAATTTGCAAAAAAACCTAAGAACCCGGTGTAGTGCACCACTCTTAACTCTACACTCTGAACTCAGCGCTCTGCCATTTGGGCCTGGCGAAGAGACTAAGAGTCGAATAGGCGAGGGGTCACCCCGGCTTTCATTCCCTGACTGGCTTTATTTCTCCCTTCTTAGAAATTGGTAACTGGTAACTGGTAACTGGAAACTGGCAACTGGTCACCGGTAAACCGCAACCATCCCTTGACTCCTGACTCCCGTCTCCCGGCTCCCGACTAAAAAACAATCCCTCATTCCCAAACACTGTATTATGAAATCAGTATTCTTTACCCTGGCATTGTTCTGTTTTGCATACAGCTCATGTCAGCCTCCCCGCATCTCCGACCCGCCATTTACTGTAGGAGATTATATCCTGCCCCTTGAAATAAATAAAGTACTCAATCATTCTTCCGATTCGTTGCAATTGAGTGAATTCAAAAACCAGTTGCTCATTTTGGATTTCATGAGTATCGGCTGTATCAGCTGTCTTCGTGCATTGTCTCGTTTCGATTCATTGCATGCGCAATTTGGAAGGAGATTGCAATTTGTCCTCGTTACTCAGGATAAGACAGATAAAGTGGCAGCATTTATGAACAGTAATAGGATCGGGAAGGAGATTCACTTTCCCGTTATTACTGAAGATAGTATTCTGGAAACATGGTTTCCACATCAGTTCATACCACATGAAGTATGGATATACCGGAACAAGATCGTTGCTATTACCAATGAAGACTATGTTGATCAGAACAATATAGAACTGGCGCTAAGCGGTAGGCCCTTTCATTTGCCATTGAAACAAGACCTACTTGATTTCGACTACAAGAAACCAATGCTTGTCATAGATGATCAGGTAGTACCAAAACTCGCCGAGCCGGTTTCGGTTTACTATACGTCGTTCACAGGCTATATGCAAGGTATTCCCCCTGGGGTCAGATGGCTTGCAGATACCATAGGTCAGTATCGCAGGGTCATGATGGTCAACCAGCCTGTTATCCGTCTCTATGCAAACGCATTTCATATGCCGGCCTTACCTCCGTCTTATATTGTTTTAAAAGTAAAAGACGCTTCAAGATTTGTCTTTGATTCCGCAGTCATTTATCACGATGAATGGAATCGAAACAACAGTTTTTGTTATGAAGCTGTGCTACCATTAACACTCAATGAGCAGCAGCTTCAGCAAAAAATTATCAGTGATTTGAATATTTATTGCCACGCAACTGCTTCGCTTGAAAAAAGGATAATGGATTGTTACGTACTTACATTAAAGGACAAAACAGTCAAACCCGTTTCTTTCGTTACAGGTGCTGACCTGGAAGAGTTTTCCTCAATTGGCTCCCTTATATATCGTTTGAACCACAGCTTTTATTCGCTGCCATTCATTGATGAAACAGGGAGTAGAGGTAAGAACCAACTCTTCTTTTCAAAGAAGAGCATCACTGACATTCCTCTGTTGCAAAAACAATTGGAACAATTTGGATTGCGATTGACAAAACAATCCAGAGAGCTTCAGGTGCTTGTGCTTACTGACAATTAAACCATTTTTTAAAAAGATTCCTGTCCGTTTTGCGATGCTCGCAAAAAAGGAGAGGAGCCCAAAACGATTGTTATGAAAAAAAATCTTATAAATACTATTGTGGCCATGCTGATCTCTCTTTGGGCATTTGCCCAAACCACAGTAACAGGTGTGGTCAGGTCCGCAGCCGACAATAGCCCCCTTTCTGATGTTACCGTAAAAATAAAAGGAATGAATATTGCCTCCGGTACCGGCCCTGACGGCTCATTTCGTATCCTCCTTACAGAAAAGAACAGCATTCTTGTTTTTTCTCATGTAGGATTTAAGTCTCAGGAGTGCAAAATAGATTCGGCTGTTAAGGAGTCCCTACTTATTTTTTTGGAAAAAAATGCCCTTGCTCTTAAAGAGGTAATAGTTTCAAATGGCTACCAGGATCTTCAACAGCAAAATAGTGTCGGCTCTTTTGATAAGATAGATAATACTGCGCTAGATCGCAGCACAGATGCCAATATCATAAACCGGTTGGAAAATATTACTGGGGGTCTTTACTTTTCTAAAGTTAAATCCCAACAGGAGATTTTTATTCGCGGCCTTAGCACCATCAGGGCGAATACACAACCGCTTTTGGTAGTTGACAATTTTCCATATGAGGGAGATATCAATAATATTAATCCGTCGGATGTGGAAAGTATTACAGTGTTGAAGGATGCCGCTGCCGCATCAATATGGGGAGCTCGTGCCGGAAACGGAGTCATTGTAATCACGACAAAAAAAGGAAAATACAACCAACGAGCCCGCATCATACTGAACACATCTGTCACATGGCAACGCAAGCCGGACCTTTTCGCTGATCCAAATTTTATGAACCCAACGGACTTTATTAACGTGGAACAATTTCTTTTTGACCAGGGATTCTATAATGCTGCACTAAACAATACATCCACACGGCCTCTTGTCTCTCCGGTTGTGGAAATTCTTTTAAAAAAGAGAAATGGACTCATTAGCCCGGCGCAGACGGATTCATTAATTAATATTTTTAGAAACATTGATGTTAGAAATGATTATGAAAAATATTTTTACAGGAACCAGGTCGACCAGCAATATTCATTAGGGCTTTCGGGCGGATCTGCTAATCTCAACTATTACATAAATTTCGGGTACGACAAATCACTCTCAGCATTGGTAGGCAACAACACCGAACGAGCTTCCCTTAATTCGGTTACTAATTTCAAACCATTTAAAAAACTTGAAATCCAGGCAGGAATTAATTATTCCGTTAACCGGTCGACTCTCAATGGCATTTCGGCGATAAATCCCGGAAGCGGTAAATCAAATCTTTATCCCTATGCAAAGCTTGCGGATGAAAATGGTAATCCCCTGCCGGTTGAAAAGGATTATCGCATGTCTTATTTGGATACTGCAGGCTCGGGGCTTTTATTGGATTGGAAGTACCGGCCTTTGGACGAATTGAATTTTGCTGATAATACGGCACAATCAAATGATCTTACCCTTCAGGTTGGTCTGAAACTCAATCTCACAAAAAAACTTTTGTTTGAAATAAGAGGCGAGCTGGAAAATACTTTTCAGGAAGAAAAAAATTACAGCAGCGTACAGACTTATACAGCAAGGAATATCATCAATCGGTTTTCTCAGCGTACCGCTTCAGGTATAAAAAGAAATGTTCCCTACGGTGGTATCCTGGAT
>DASZXQ010000139.1:0-1658 GCA_035545755.1 Chitinophagaceae bacterium
ATTTATCCAGATCGCATCCGATGAGCATCGGAGCAGCCAATAAACTGTATATGCTGATATGGCTGTATTGTTCGTCCGGCGTTAAACGTGTCGGATGAAGATCAAGTCCTGTAGCAACATTTCCCACTACCATCATATCCGGATCATTCCAATGACCGGGACCGCCGTAGGGCCCCCATTTATCCAAAGTAAATGCCAGCATATAAAGATCGTTCCAGCTATCACGGATATCCGGGCCTGTTCGATACATATTGGAAACACGAATCCAGTCTTTCACTTTTTCAAACGGAGCATTATTTGATAAACTTAAAACAATATCTCTTCCTGATTTCTTTAATGCATCCTGCATCCGTTCGGCAGAATTTACATCAATGCGCCAATCGTATTTCAAAAAATCAAATCCCCACTCCGCCATTTGCTTTGCATCGTTGGTTTCAAAACGGTATTTACCGATGTGCATGAATGGCTGATGATTGATCTTTATCAGGTCATGCGTCTCACCACCATGCGGAAAATCAGATGATCCTCCTACATAACTGCCATAACTGGAGATATAAGGCGTCGAATAAATACCTGCTTTCAATCCGAGTGAATGGATCTCATCCACCATTTGTTTGATGTTGGAAAAATTTTCGTTGGGTTGAAGAGCATCGAGAGACCCTTCTCTTTTTCCCTGCCAGCTATCGTCAATGTTGATATAACTCCATCCGTGATCACGCAAACCGGATGTAACCATTGCATGTGCCGAGATCAAAACTTTCTGTTTATCCAAATGGCCTGCTAATGCATTCCATCCATTCCATCCAAGCGGTGGTGTGAGTGCAATTGTATCGCCGATCTTTGCAGTTAAGATCGCTTTTGCTTCGCCAAACGAATTCTTTGCTTTCAGCGTAATCGAATAAACGCCTCTATCTTTTGCAGCCCCGGTAATAATTCCTGTTTTCGAATCAAGTATTAAACCTTCCGGTAAATTTTCAGCAGAAAAATTCATGGGTCGCTGTCCTGTAGCTGCAATAGTGTAGAGAAATGGATTGCCTGGAGTAGCGCCAAACACTCTCGCTGAATTAATGCGTGGCGCTTTAGGTGGCGGTGGCGTCAGAATATATTTCTTTCCGTTGTTAGCAAGATGCCCCGGCATGTTGTCTCCGATCATTGTAAGTTGTGCATCCGCCCAATCACAATATGTTCTTTTATTATTGATACCGCCAATATCATCCGTAACAAGAAGCCCCAATTGTACAATGCCGGTAAGATCAATATCCACTTTTTTCGCAGCATCTCCCACTCTCATCTCCCCGCTTTCAAACAATATTTTTTGATCGCCTACCACATAAAATTTTAATGGAATTTCTTTATTACCCTTATCATCTGCCCCGATCATTGCATTAAAACGTTTAGCCTTTTTATCCAGGTAAAATGAAAATATACATACCGATTGCGCTCCTACTCCTCTTTGATAATAAATGCCGTTTATCAGGATAGAATCATGAGCGTAATTTGTTTTTGCCTGCACCGGTCGAATGCTGGAAGAGAAAGCCTGAATAGGCAGATCGTCCAACCATATTCTCTTCAAAGATTGCGCTTCCGCAACAACAGAAACAAAAAGTACTACTATAAATGAAATTGATTTTGTTCTTGCGTGCATTTTACTTTAAAAA
>DASZXQ010000140.1:0-1622 GCA_035545755.1 Chitinophagaceae bacterium
TGTCGCTCCTATTTCCCTCGCTTTATTCAAACAGGTTTCCATCAGCTGCCTGCTGATACCTTTGCCCTGCCAGTTTTTTGCCACCGTCATTTTTGCCAATTCAAAAACTCCATTGCCTTCATTGATCAAACCTATCGTTCCTACTATTTCATCCTGCTCTTTTGCCATCCAGATAAAACCGCCATTGTTGAGTATTGTTCCGGTAGGATCGTTTAGCACCATCAGATCATGACTTTCAGTAAGACCATATTTATCCAGCCACTCCAAATTCAATCTTTTGAAATCAGCCTGGTATTTTTCTTCGTATGGAATAATTGTAACCATGATTATGCAATATAAGTCTCCAGTTCCTCCATCATTAGTTTGCTGCCGATGAAAAATGGTGTACGCTGATGCAGTTCCGTCGGTTGAATATCCAATATCCGTTCTTTTCCATTCGTTGCTTTTCCTCCTGCCACTTCCATAATAAATGCGAACGGATTGCATTCATATAACAAACGAAGTTTGCCTTTCGGTTTATCCGTAGTGCCGGGATACATGAAGATGCCGCCTTTGATCAAATTGCGATGCACATCAGACACCATGCTGCCGATATAGCGCTGTGTATAAGGTCCGCCGTTCTCTTTTGTTTTTGTCTGGCAGGCGGTGATGTACTTCTTCACTTTTTCGTCATACTGATAAAAATTTCCGTGATTCACGGAATAGATCTTTCCTTTCTCCGGGCATTTGATATTCGGATGGCTCAAGGTGAATTCACCGATGGATGGATCCAATGTGAAACCATTCACACCTCTTCGTGTAGCATACACCAGCATGGTGGAAGATCCGTACACAATATACCCGGCAGCAACCTGGTTTTTTCCTTTCTGTAAAAAATCAGAACGGTCGCAGGGTTTTCCTTTTTCTGTAACACGCCGATACACGGCAAAGATTGTCCCGATAGAAACATTCACATCAATATTAGTGCTGCCATCCAGCGGATCGATCATCACCACGTATTTGGAATTATTGCTGATCTCATCATCAAACACTACAATGTCATCCAACTCCTCGCTGCCCAAACCGGCGCATGCAATACCATGATGCAATACACCAAGAAACTGGTTATTGGCATATACATCTAATTTCTTTACATCTTCTCCCTGAACATTCACAGCACCGGCATCACCTAAAATATCAACAAGCCCTGCCTTATTCACTTCTACATTTACCCGTTTGGCAGCAAGGCCGATGTCACGAAGTAAACTGCTGAGTTCGCCGGTAGCTTTCGGAAAATCACGAAGCTGTTGAATGGTAAATTCATCCAGCGTTAAAACTTTTCTGTTGACATTCATATAGCAAGGAAGTTGTTGGCAAAAATAAGGGGAAAAAACGGGAGGGTGTAGAATGGAATGTCCTAACGACAATACAAAAAGTATAACGTTAATTTTTTGATTTTTCAATGCTGTTATTTTTTTCGAGTGCTGCATCCTATAATATAAACTCGCCTGTTGGTCGCCAATTTTCCAAGTCTTACGATGTTACTAAGATTTTTGGCATTTACTGGACGAAGGTTTTATATTTGTAGAAACTGGAAATATTTTATGGAGATTAGAACAGATTTATTTCTTGGCGACTGCAAA
>DASZXQ010000141.1:0-8424 GCA_035545755.1 Chitinophagaceae bacterium
CGTCTGGTTGGTCAGTGCACCATTAGGATCATAAATAAACGTATTGGTGTTACTGCTCCATGTACCGGGATTATTAAACCCATTTAAGACAACACCCAATGTTGTTTTCTTACTGGCAAAATAATCAAGACCAACCTTAGCACTATAAAAATCGTTTGAATTCGTCATCACCGATGTCTGATCAAATTCAGAAAGAATGTTCTTAGTGTTGATATCTCTGAAATTTCTGTTGATATAAAGTTCCTCTTTGCGTTTATTATAGTTATAGCTGAGGTTACTGAAAAGATTTATTTTGCTGGTGCGGTAATTGAAATTAAAGCCTTCGTTGTAGCGGGCATATACTCCTTGCGTATAACCAGTGGTAAGACTTCCGTTATATCCAAATTGCTTATTCTTTTTCGTCTTGATATTGATAACACCCGAATTTCCTGCTGCATCATATTTTGAAGGAGGATTGGTCATGATCTCGATCTGGTCTAATTGACTCGCACTCATATTCCGCAACATATTAGCAAGGTCTTCACCAGATAAATATGCCGGGCGACCATCAATATAAACTTGTACACCTGATTTTCCTTTCAGGCTGATGTTGCCATCTTTATCTACCGACACTCCCGGAGCTTTTTCCAATACTTCAAGAGCAGAGTTTCCAACATTTGTAACAGATGCTTCTACATTTACAATTGTGCGATCGATCTTTTGCTCGATCAAAGGTTTTTTTGCAACAATGGTCACTGCACTTAAAGATTTTTGCTGCTGCATCAGTTCGATTGTCTTTAAATTCACTATTGAATTTGAGGGAGTAACCTCGAAAACCCCGGAATATCCGTTCTGATGACCAACGGCGGAAATTGATACCAGGTATCTCCCATCGGGGACATTATCAAACGTAAACTTGCCCGTGTTATCAGCTGCTGCCATTTTTACAATTGATGAATCTTTGGCTCTCAAAAGAGTTATTGTTGCCTGCTCAATAGTTTTGGTATTGCCATCTATTACAGAACCATACACCCTACCGTACTTCATTTGTGATTGACTATCAAATGATAATAATCCAAAAGCGGCTGTTAGAATGATTGCTAATTTTTTCATCTTGTTCATTTTAAAGATACTTGTTTAAAAAATTACAGGCCAAAGATAGGTACTTTGCATTGCAAAGAACATTGCTTTAAATTAAGCGGCCATATTCCTTGATAAATGGCCGTTTGAACGGACATAAGTTTGACGCAGCCGCTAAAATGGGGTTACAGGCATAGAACTTTTTGGGATGAGAGGCAGTTATTTAAAATAAATGGCATAATCGCTGAGTTAAGCTTCGCATGAATAGTAGTATGAAGCTTATTTCCTGAACTTTCATCCAAATCTGTAGCACAAACCAAACACTGTTTTTACGCCCTAACAGTATGTGAGGTCAGAATTTAATCGACTGGAAGATTTATGATCAATAATAATAAAGTGTCGGTTTAAGCGCATCAGCAGGTACTTTATTCCCTATTGAAATATTCTGAATTTCACCTTTGAAACTATCACAGCTATTTTCAATGCATGCTGCGATTTTTTTAGCAGTAAATATCTTCATGGCCCGACGGTCCATTTTTACCTTTTTATCTGAGTATATTGCAGAAAAAATTGACGATGTTCATTGATTTCAGATCAGATACTGTTACTAGGCCCACTCCTGCTATGAAAGAAGCAATGATTAATGCAAAAGTGGGTGACGATGTTTTTGGAGAAGATCCTTCCATTAATGAATTGGAAAGCCTTGCATCAGAAATGTTTGGAATGGAAGCAGCGATTTTCTGCCCTTCAGGAACTATGACCAACCAGATCGCAATTAAATGTCACACACAACCAGGCGACGAAGTGATCTGTGATGAAAATGCGCATGTGTACCAGTATGAAGGCGGCGGCATTGCTTTCAACTCAGGTGCTTCAGTAAAATTATTGCCCGGCGACTTAGGACGCATTACTGCCGGCCAGGTTATGGCAGCAATAAATCCTGATGATCCGCATCGAGCTCATAGTTCATTAGTTTGTCTGGAAAATACTTCTAACCGTGGCGGCGGCAGTTGTTATGATTTCGAAGAAATAAAACGCATTCACAAAGTTTGCAAAGACAACAATTTGAAATTTCATTTGGACGGCGCAAGATTGTTTAATGCAATGGTGGTGAAAAAAGAAACACCCAAACAATACGGAGAATTATTTGACAGCATTTCCATTTGCCTGAGCAAAAGCCTCGGTTGCCCGGTGGGAAGTTTGTTATTGGGGAAAAAAGAGTTCATCAAAAAAGCGAGAAGAGTCCGCAAAGTGTTTGGCGGTGGAATGAGGCAAGCAGGGTTTCTTGCTGCTGCCGGTATTTATGCATTGCAAAATAATGTTGCTCGCCTGGCAGAAGATCATGCGCATGCCAAACAAATTGCTGCTGCTATTGAAAAAAGAGATTTTGTAAAGAAAGTATTGCCTGTCGAAACCAATATCATCATTTTTGAATTGAATGATTCAATATCGGCACCAGCTTTGGTATCAAAACTAAAAGAGCATTATATACTTGGTTATGCCATTTCTCCAAACAGAGTGCGTTTAGTGGTTCATTTAGATATTTCAAAAGAAATGGTGGAAAAAACAGTTGAAATTTTTAAAGCCTTATAATCTATGTTTCCAAAAATAAATCCAACGACCACAAGATCCTGGCAATTGCTGCAAGCGCATTTTTCTGAAATGAAAAATGTGCATATGAAAGATTTATTCAAAAATGATCCCGATCGGTTTAAGAAATATTCCTTACAGATCGAAGATATCGTGTTTGATTATTCCAAAAACAGGATTACAGATAAAACAATGGAGCTTTTATTTCAACTTGCCGAAGAATGTAAAGTGAAAGATGCCATTGCTGCTATGTTCAACGGAGATATCATTAATGAAACGGAACACAGGTCTGTTTTACATACTGCCCTGAGAAATTTTTCTGATCAGCCCGTTCTTTCTGAAGGAAACGATGTAATGCCCGAAGTAAAAAGAGCATTAAAAAAAATGAAATCATTTTGCAATGCTATTCACAGTGGAAAATCAAGAGGCTATTCAGGCAAAAAAATAAAATACATTGTCAATATCGGAATTGGCGGCAGTGACCTCGGCCCGCAAATGGTTACTGAAGCATTGAAACCGTATTGGGTTGAAGGCATTCAAACGCATTTTGTTTCCAACATTGACGGCACTCACATTGTAGAAACATTGAAACAAGTTAAACCAGAAAGAACATTGTTTCTAATTGCATCCAAGACATTCACTACGCAGGAAACCATGACCAATGCCCACACTGCAAGAGAATGGTTTATAAAAAAGGCGAAAAATGAAAAACACATTGCAAGCCATTTTGTAGCGTTGTCTACTAATGAAAAAGAAGTCGTGAAATTCGGCATCAACAAGAAAAATATGTTCGGTTTCTGGGATTGGGTCGGCGGCAGGTATTCCCTCTGGAGTTCGATCGGTCTTTCCATTGCACTTACTATCGGTTATAAAAATTTTGAACAATTATTAAAGGGAGCTTTTACATCAGACAATCATTTCCGCACTACTTCTTTTGAAAAAAACATTCCGGTGTTGATGGCATTGATCGGATTGTGGTATGGAAATTTTTTTGGCGCTCAAAGTGAAGCCATACTTCCGTACGATCAGTATATGTATCGTTTCGCTGCTTATTTTCAGCAAGGGAATATGGAAAGCAATGGGAAAAGTGTGGACAGAAATGGCGAGCCGGTAAATTACAGCACCGGGCCTGTTATCTGGGGCGAGCCGGGCACCAACGGACAACATGCATTTTACCAATTGATCCACCAGGGCACGCCATTAATCCCCTGTGATTTTATTGCACCAGCACAAAGTCATAATCCCATCGGAGATCATCATCAAAAATTGCTGTCCAATTTTTTTGCACAGACAGAGGCACTGATGAATGGTAAGACGGAGGAAGAAGCTGAAAAAGAAATGGAAAAAGCCGGATTGGCCAACGAAGAAATTTCCAAACTGCTTCCTTACAAAATTTTTGCCGGCAATAAACCCACTAACTCTTTCCTTGTAAAAAAGATCACGCCTTATCATTTAGGAATGCTGATCGCTTTATATGAACACAAAATTTTTGTACAGGGAGTGATCTGGAATATTTTCAGTTTTGATCAATGGGGTGTGGAATTAGGCAAACAATTGGCAAACAAAATCTTGCCTGAATTACAAAACGATGAGCCGGTAAGCAGCCACGATTCTTCCACCAACGGGCTGATAAGTTTTTTCAAAGAAATGAGGAAATAGGTCTAACTTTAATAAGACCTTAAAGCCTCGCTTATGAAAAAAATTTTCCTGCTCGCAGGCATTGCAGTATTTTCTTTTGCTTCAGCTCAGCACAATGATTTTTTTGACATACAAAAACAATTGCAAAAGAAGCAGGCTGAAGAAAAATTGCAAAAGATGAAAGACCGGTTCATTACGGCTAATCCCTCAAATCCAACAATTCGTTTATCTCAGAATCCTCCGCAAGCAAAACTTGTTCAAACATTATCAAATGGGAATAAAGTCTATTTGTTACCGCTGGACAACATGCTTTGCACAGTGCCGGATAAAGATCAGTATGCCGATAACATGCTTCAGGCTCCAAAGAAATTTGAATTGTTTGATAAACTACAACGGAATAACAAGCAACAACCGGGAGCAATTCCCAACCCAGCATTTCCCTGGAAGATCATTCCGGACGATAACAACAAATAAAAAATGCTTCCCAAGGGAAGCATTCAGCAGTTAGTTTTGGTTACATTACCATTTATCCACTTCTTCCTCATTTGATGCAGTGCCATTGCTTTTCTCCTCTTCCTGCGATGGTTCAGAATCGCTGGATTGTTCCACTACAGCAACGATCACGGTTTCGGTTTCTCCGTCATTTTCAGCCAGCACTTCATCATGATTGTACGCATCGAAATTAAAATCAGGCATCAACTCTGTTTTTACGTAGTCCACTGTTTCGTTCAATGCCTTTATAAATTTGTTGAAATCCTCTTTGTACAGGAATATTTTGTGCCGGTCATACCCGTTGTCGTTGAAACGTTTCCTGCTTTCAGTAATAGTAAGGTAATAATCATTACCACGGGTTGCTCTTACATCAAAAAAGTAAGTTCTTCTCTTTCCAGCACGAATACGTTTGCTGTAAATGCTCTCCATTTTCTTTTCGTTATTCTCGTAAGCCACAGTTGTAAGTTTTACAGTTTTAAAATCAATAGTTTGGTTTGCGAAGTCACAAATATATAGATGTTTTTGAAACAGCCAAATCCTGATGGCTTATTCGTTATTAGAAGTCGCTTTCCTGCTCCTGCTGGCGGGCATATAATCCTGCATAATAGCCATTAGCATCAATCAACTCTCGGTGGGTGCCTTGCTCTACGATTTCACCATCTTCCAGCACCACTATTTTGTCAAAATTAAAGAGGGAGAATATCCGGTGTGTAATAATGATCGCTGTTTTATTCCGAAGATATTCATACAGGCTGCCGATGATCTCTTGCTCGGTTTTTACATCCACTGCGCTGAGGCAGTCGTCAAATATCACCAGGTTTGGATCTTTGATCAGTGCCCGTGCAATGGAAATACGCTGCTTCTGACCACCACTCAATGTCACTCCCCTTTCACCGATCATGGTGTCATATTGCTCAGGAAAAGAAGCGATCTCTTTTTCCACACTGGCTTGCCGGGCAGCCTGCATTACAGTTTCCCGATCTCCTTTTTTCATGCCAAAGAGAATATTGTTTTCTACCGTATCACTAAAGAGAAATACATCTTGCGGCACATAACTGATCTGTTCCCGCAAAGTCTTTAAACCGATCTGCCTGATATCCGTATTATCTAATTTTATTTCTCCACTGGTAGCATCATACATTCGCAATAACAGCTGTGCGACAGTTGATTTACCACTACCGGTTCGACCAACGATCGCCACTTTTTCTCCTTTGTTTATTTCCAGGTTAAAATCCTTCAACGCATGAATACCAGTATGCGGATAAATAAAATTGACATTTTGAAAACTAATATTTCCTTCCAGTTTAATGTCTTTCGGCGCGGGTGGATCTTGTATAGCAGGCTCTGTTTGCAAAAATTCATTCAATCTTTTTTGTGATGCAGCTGCCCGCTGGATCATACTTGCAGTCAAACCAATGGCGCTAACCGGGAAAGTAAGCATGTTGATGTACATCACAAATTCAACAATGGTATCAATCCCGATATTCCTGTTTCCATAGATATAATAAAGTCCGCCAATCATTATGGTCATTAAAGTGCTGAGGCCGATCAGCAATGTTATCGAAGGAAAATAAATGGCTTCCACTTTCGCAAGCCCAATTGCATTCTTGCGATATTCCTCACTGTTCTTTTTGAAGAAACCCAACATGGCTTTTTCCTGGACAAACGACTTTATCACCCGAATTCCTGAATAAGATTCCTGGGCATTGGTAGTAAGATCAGAAAGCAAAGCCTGGATGCGTTCACTTTTTTTATTGATGACATTATTGACAAAATAAATGGTGATGGCCAGCAAAGGCAGCGGCGCCAACACATATAAAGTCAGTTCAGTATTTCTTTTTAGCATAAAGAAAACACTCAAAGAAATAACTGCTACGAGATTGGCGAGGTACATGATCGCAGGACCGGTGAACATTCGCACCCGGCTTACATCTTCAGCAATACGATTCATCAGGTCGCCGGTGTTATGTGATTTGAAAAAAGCTGTATCTAATTTCTGGTAATGCCGGTAGATCTCATTTTTCTGATCATATTCGATATGACGGCTCATTACAATGATGGTCTGCCGCATCAGGAACAAAAAGAAACCCCGTAATAATGCCAATACTAAAATAGTGATGCCGCATAAAGCAACGATAGAGGCTACCTTGTAATTTGAATTTTCTACTCTGTGAATGAACTTTTGAACAAGGACATCATAGTTGGGTGGAGTTTTACGTGACTGGTAGCCCGCTACATTTAAAGATTTCTGAACAAAGTCGATCACAAAGCCGGTAACCTGCGGAGATAGTACGTTAAAGTAATTAGATAAAAAAACAAACACAATCCCAATACCCAGGCGAGTCCGGTATTTCCAAAAATATTTATTAAGGGCTTTAAGATGCTTCAAAAAAAAGATTTGATGCGAAATTAAATGAAGTAAAGAATATGAGCTATCGTATTTGATTTGTAAATCGATTTTGTTGATACATGTTCCGGGATTATTTTTGCGCCGGAGAGATGGCAGAGCGGTCGAATGCGGCGGTCTTGAAAACCGTTGACTGTAACAGGTCCGGGGGTTCGAATCCCTCTCTCTCCGCCGATAACCGATTCATTCAATTCAAATGCTCGTCAAATGCACTACTGACGGGCGTTTTAATTTTTCACCCTCAGCACATTCATTCAAAAAAACTCAGAGCTGGGTGATCTATTCGGTTACCCGAATGATCTGACAGTCCGGGTAACCGAGACATGCTAAAACGCTTGTCCAGTAAGCATTTCAGAATTTAGACATCTTGTCTTGCCTTCCCCGGAAATCTAATTTTATCACTTTTCAAGGGGTCACCACATGAACACAACTTTGTCCATCCTCTTTTATGCAAAAAGAGCCAAAGCCACGACAGACGGGCTTATCCCGATTTATCTGAGAGTTACAATCAATGGCCAGCGCTTTGAAGTTTCTACAAAAAGATATGTTGATGCAGACCATTGGTCCAGTCAGGCAGGTAAAGTAAAATCTACTATTAAGACCGAAGAAGCCAAGAGTATCAATGCATTTATTGATGTTCTACGAAACCGTGTCTATGATTTGCAGAGGCAGATAGTTCAGGAGCAACAGGTATTCTGCATGGAGACTTTTAGAAACAAGTGGCTGGGCATTTCAGATAAACCACGGATGTTGTTTGAGATTTTCCAGCATCACAATGATCAGTTGAAAGACTTTATAAAAGCTGGTGAATTTGCTCCCGGTACTTTAGAACGTTATAAGACCTCATTACAGCACACCAGGGAATTTATCAGGTGGAAATATAACCTAACTGATATTGACATCAAAAAGCTCAATTACGAATTTGTAACGGACTATGAATACTGGTTAAAGACGGTTCGCAATTGTAACCACAACACCACTATGAAATACATCGGCAATTTTAAGAAGATCATCAATATCTGCAGGAAGAAAGGCTGGTTGAATCAGGATCCTTTCTTCGGTTTCAGGATGACCAAAAAAGAAGTAATAAGAGAGGTACTCACAGATGTGGAATTAAACACTATCGCAAACAAGAGCTTTGCTACCGATCGGCTTACCCAGGTACGTGACATCTTCCTGTTTTCTTGTTACACTGGTTTAGCCTATAGCGAAGTAAAAAATTTGAACCAATCGCATAT
>DASZXQ010000142.1:0-2418 GCA_035545755.1 Chitinophagaceae bacterium
GGGATTCACGATTCGTAATCGACTTCGTGATCTTCAATTGCCGCATGCTCATAGGTATGGCTTTAAACGGGTTATTTTAAGGGTTAAGGAAAATAAGTTTCGGTTCTTTCTAATACTCAAAAAATACCCATCACGTTGTCCTTTGTTCTTCAGAAAGTATTGAACTTCAAAGCAATTTAGAAAATATTAGAATATGAGCCAAAAAAACTTTGATAGTTATTTAACGGACTTTTATAAAATTTATTTTCCACAGCCGCCCGGTAGGTATAAAAAAGGGAAAAATAACTGCTTAAATATTTTGATGCAATCATTAATTTTTTATTATTGCAGCCATCGCAACTTTTTAAATGAGACGATTTGAAGAATGAGTAAGCAATTATACACATTAGAGTACCCCGTTCGGTGTTCACCTTCTATTTTATATGAGTTTCTTTCCACACCCGCCGGCCTTGGCGAATGGTTTGCCGATAAAGTAGATGAACGAGATAATATTTTTTATTTCGGATGGAATGGTTCTTTTGATAAGGCCGACCTGGTAGAAAAGGAATTAGATAAATTCGTCCGGTTTCACTGGCAAACTGCTCCGAAAGAGGAGTATTTTGAATTTCGGATCGAAAAATCCGAGATCACTAACCAGACGATCCTGGTCATCAAAGATTTTGCAGAGAAAAAGGAGATCAAAGATCAAAGCCTGCTTTGGGATCACCAGGTGAAAGATTTGTTTCACCGCCTCGGCAATTGACCGGTAAGCCCGATCAGTATTTTAAAATGATGCAACAGCTTTTCTGCCGTTTCATTCCATTGTGATACCGGTATTTTATAAGCTATTTTCAGAAAAAAATGTTTTTGAACATTTTTTTCAAAGCCAGCTTTGCTTAACGTATTTATTCCTGCGTAATTGCTTTTTTCAAAATGATGCTCCCATTCATTTTGACTGATACTGATAAAATATTTTTCTTTTTTCAGCAATGGATACCATCGGGTAATGCTATTCTCATAGTTTTTTTTATATGATCCTGAAAGATGCAATGTGATGCTGAAGAAATTTCCCCACCAGAACATGGTTCGTATGGCAAAAGTATTTTCCATTTTAAAGCACCTCGGGTAATCGAGTATCAGAAAAGGAAGGCCGAGATAATTTTCACCACGGGAAATTTTCGGAACGGACAGTTGGACTTCTACGGGCAAATCATTTTTATGACTTTTTAAATAGTCGATATAATCCTGCTGCACATGTTCCAGCAGCTGTTTTGTTTTTTGCATAATTTGATTCTTTGTTAAAATCAAATCTGCATTTTGCATCAGTTGCTGCTCCTTTTTTGAAAGCCTTATTTTTGCCTTGTTCATAATCTAAAGATAGGTGTTCAAAAAATTAGATAAACTCATCATTAAAGCCTTTATCGGGCCTTTTGTCGCTACGTTCTTCATAACGCTTTTTGTTTTAGTGATGCAGTTTTTCTGGCTTTACATTGATGATTTTGTCGGAAAAGGATTAGGCATTGGTGTGGTATTGGAATTTATCTGGTATCAAAGCGCTGCCCTGGTTCCTTTGGCGCTACCGCTGGCGATCCTTCTTTCTTCCCTGATGACATTTGGTAACCTGGGAGAAAGTTTTGAGCTTGTTGCTATCCGTTCCTCCGGTATTTCGCTGCTGCGTTTCATGCGGCCGCTTTTCATACTTACCTTTTTTATCTGCTGTATTGCCTTCTTGTTTTCTAATTATATCATTCCTGTAGCCAACCTGAAATCAAGAACCTTGTTAGGCGATATTGTTTTTGCCAAACCGGCCTTTGATCTGAAAGAAGGTGTATTTTATGACAAGATCAGCGGCTTTGCCATTAAGATCGGAACAAAAGAACCCAATGACAGCGTGATCAGGGATGTTATCATTTATGAGCAGGGAAATCCATTGCAGGACAATTTCATTGTGGCTAAAAGCGGTATTATGCGGGTGACCGATAATAAACGTTACCTGGAGTTTAACTTGAAAGATGGATGGCGATACCAGGAACGGGGCGATCTATCCGCTACCGGAAATACGGAATTCATCCGGGTTCGTTTTAAAGAATATAAAAAGCAATTTGACCTCAGCTCTTTTCAGTTTACCCGTTCGTCAGACAGTTTGAATAAGAACAATGAGCGGGTGTATAGCATGCGGCAATTAGATGTGGTCATTGATTCCTTGAGAAAGCAAGTGGCGTTTTTACGAAAGCGCCTGAATAATGGCATCTATAATTCCCAGCAGTTTGTGAAATATCTTGACAGCAGTTGGGACCACGCCAAGAGCAGCACCTTTAAACCTGTAAAAAATTTTGATGAGTTGCTTCCTGATTCTGCCCGGCAACGTGTTACGGAAACAGCAATTGCCCAGATCAATTCCTTACGGGTAGCATCAGAAGTAGCCCTCAACGATCTAAA
>DASZXQ010000143.1:0-4834 GCA_035545755.1 Chitinophagaceae bacterium
TCCCATTTAGCATGGGTGAAACAGCGGAAAATGTAGCCAGGCAATGGAACATCACACGGGAGGAGCAGGATGTATTTGCTTTATCTTCCCAGGAAAAATTTTTCAATGCATTATCTGAGGGAAAATGGAAAGAAGAAATTGTTCCGGTAGAAGTCATTTCGGGTAACAATGAAAGGATCAAATTCGATACGGATGAACATCCAAGAAAGACTTCAATGGAGCAACTGTCGGCATTGAAACCTGCTTTTGCAAAAGACGGAACAGTGACCGCCGGTAATTCATCTGGAATCAATGATGGAGCTGCAGCACTGCTTTTAGCCAGTGATGATGCTGTCCGAAAATACCAGTTGAGACCTTTTGCAAAAATAATTTCAATGGCAGTGGCAGGCGTTGATCCTTCTATTATGGGCATTGGCCCGGTGCCGGCAACAAAAAAAGCATTGCAGCGTGCAGGATTGAAAAGCGCCGACCTTGACCTGGTAGAATTAAATGAAGCGTTCGCATCGCAATCTATTGCCTGCATACGAGACCTGGATCTAGATCCAAATAAGGTAAATGTAAATGGCGGAGCCATTGCCATTGGTCATCCACTCGGTTGCAGCGGCGTCCGGATCTCCGCCACTCTTTTACACGAAATGAAAAGAAGAAATTCACGATTTGGATTAGCTACCATGTGCGTTGGGGTAGGGCAGGGAGCTGCGGTCGTATTTGAGATGCATTACTAACCAGTTTTCAGTTGCGGTTTTATAGTATAGCAGATTGGTCATGGGACAATCGAGAACGGGATCAATCAATCCTAACTTTTATCGTTGCCGTTGCCACTTAATATTCCTGCGTCTTACCGGTACTATCGGTTTTTATTCCTGTTCCAGCATAAGAACAATAAACATGGAATGAGTGTAGGAACTTACTTCTATCAGGAATAGTTGTATGGGAGAACGCCTTAATCCTGTTACTACGGCTTACAGCGATCGCTTCTAATTATTAAAATATGTGCATGGACCAATCGGGAAGCAAATGGTCATCAAGCAGTATGGAAAAAGACCATGCTCACGGCGTATCCCAATATGAGTGGGAAAGAGCCTACTAAATTGCAGCAACAAGACGAAACAGATTGGCAGATGCAGTTGCGTACTCACGGAACGTTATTCGCATTCCTGAACCAAAAGGCGGCAACTGCCAACAGCGGATAACGAGAGCATAATGCGGCGATCGGGTAGTTGTTACGTGCATTGTGAGGCGTAAGTCAGTGGCGGGGAAAGTACCGGCTTCCAACAGCAGGCTTGCCATCTGAGAGGCATATTGGTTGTTTGCGAGGAGTTGAAAAGGTAGTTCTCAATTTGGTCTAATGGCCTTTGAGTTTGTAAGCCGAACCGGGTCACAGAAAATAAAGGGAAAATAATTTAAGAAACCAGACAGCTAAATGAGCTATATCATTGTCCTTTTTTCGGGCGAAGGGTAAGTACTGGCTGCTTATGCTAACAACAGGCAACGGGAAGTCGTATAAGATCGTTTATTTACCGGGTTTTTTATGCTAATCGTAATTTGTAAGTAAAATCATTAATAAGCCGTTGTTTATTAAAACGATTTTGTAATTTGCCCCCCGCTTAAAATTTAATTTTTTAGTCAACCAAAATTAACAACAATGAGAAAATTCCTATTACTATTAGTAGGTATTGTGTGTGCGGTTTCCCAACTCTTCGCACAACGCACTATTACAGGAAAAGTCACCGACGAAAAAAACGCTCCTATATCAAATGCCACTGTTATGGCCAAGGGTACGCAGACGGGTACCGTTACCAGGGCAGATGGTTCTTTCACCTTAAATGTGCCTGCGGGTGTCCGCATACTTGTTTTTTCTGCGGTGGGTATGGATGCCCAGGAAATTGATATTACAGGAAAGACGAGTATAGATGTATCTCTTAAAGTGGCCAGTAAGGAATTGGAAGAGATCGTAGTTAGTTCGTATGGCACGCAAAAAAAATCTGATGTAACTGCTGCGATCGGGAAAGTTTCGGGGGATAAGGTCGCCAACGTCCCTTTGTCTTCACCTGATCAAATGTTGCAGGGCAAAGTAGCGGGTTTGCAATCTTCAACTTTTAGCGGGCAACCAGGGGCTAACCAGCAAATAAGGATAAGGGGTACCGGTTCGTATTCCGTAAGTTCACAACCATTGTATGTAGTAGATGGAATCCAGATCAATTCCGGGGACTTATCCCGATTGACCACTACCTCTAATGTGCTGGCCAATATTAATTCTGATGATATTGAATCCATAACTGTATTGAAGGACGCTGCCGCCACTGCTATTTATGGGTCCAGGGGAGGTAACGGTGTAATCCTTATCACAACCAAAAAAGGAAGATCCGGAAAAACGCAATTCAATTTCAGTACGGAAATCGGTAATAATAAATTAGGTGATATACCTACAGCAGCCAGGCCATTGAATGCGCAACAATGGCTGACACTGTATAAAGAGTCTTATTTAAATGCAGGCGGCACCCCGGCAAACCTGATCAATAATCTTGTAAGCTTTGGTGATACGACAGGCGCTACCGATATTAACTGGATCAACCAGGTAACCCGTACCGGAACTCAACAACAATACAATATCTCAGCTTCGGGCGGAGATGAAAAAACAAAGTTTTATGTATCCGGCGGGTATTTCAAACAATTAGCTTCTACTATTGCTTCAGATCTTACCCGTTATTCAGCTGTGATAAATTTGGATCACAATGCCACTAAAAAACTTTCTTTTTCATTGCGGCTGGCACCCACCTATACCAAGGAAGATGCCCCTTTGAGCAATGGCAGTCAATTTGCTAATCCAATATTAACTGCATTTTTCCTGAGGCCTCTGCAAAATCCTTATAATCCTGATGGAAGTTTGAATATAAGTACGGCGTCAAAAGATTTTTCCGCCGTTTATAACCCCGTATATATAGCGCTTAATGATATTCATAGCTTAGGTACTTTTAGTGGTATCGGAAGCGCCCAGGCGAAATATAATATATTGAATAACCTGAGCTTTACCAGCAAGATGGGACTTCAGTATACTACGCTTGAAGAGTTTTACTATAATAATCCTTTCCATGGCGACGGTAAGGCGGCTAACGGAAGAGGCTATACTTATTATTCCAGGTATTTTTTGTATGATTTTGTTAACCAGTTTGACTATCATGCCAATCTTACCAAAAACAAAGACCTGACTCTTGATGCTAAATTAGCTACTGAGGCAATTTTATCTAAGGGATATTTTATTTCAGCTCAATCACAGAACTATTCAACTCCGCGATTGCCACTTTCTACCAATGCGTCTACAGTAACGCAGGGTAGTGCCACCGGTTCTGACTATAGTTTTAATTCAAGTTTCGGGAATTTGTCGCTGAACTATAGAGGCAAATATATTATTGCAGGAACATTGAGAAGAGACGGATCATCCCGTTTTGGTATCAATAATCAATACGGAACATTTCCTTCTGGTAGCATCGCCTGGAATGTTTCGAAAGAAAACTTTTTCGACAGGATCAATTTTATCAATGATCTGAAAATAAGAGCCTCTTACGGAAGCGCCGGTAATGCAGAGTTAGGTAATTATGGAGCGAAACAAACATTCGGTTTCGGCGCTAATTATAATGGTAACCCCGGAGGAACATTCAATACTCTTGGAAACGTAAGTCTGACATGGGAGAAGGATAACCAGTTCGACGTTGGTTTTGATGCCACTCTTTTAAAGAACCGGATTTCACTGGTGGTTGATTTCTACAACAGGATAAGTTCCGGGCTATTGTTCGGCGTTCCGATTTCACAGGTTACCGGTTTTGGAACCATAACCGAAAACGTAGGAAAGCTACAGAATAAGGGGATGGAGATCACCATTAATGCAACCCCCATTTCTACAAAGAACTTTACATGGGATATCAGCTGGAACTTTACACATAATACCAACCGGTTAAAGACATTACCTCCGGGACAAACGCAAATTGTCAACGGACAGTTTTTAGTAAAACCCGGTCTTGATATCAATACATGGTATATGCGTGAATGGGCCGGGGTTGATCCCGCAAATGGTAACCCATTATGGTACCTGGATAGCTCAAAGAGCAGTACCACTTCCTATTACAGCACGGGAGCTACTCAAGCTCAACGTGCCAATACGGGCAAGGTTGCTGATCCCAAATATTACGGAGGTATTTCCAATACACTTACCTACAAAAATTTTGTATTTACGGCTGATCTGTATTATAATTTCGGAAATTATGTCTGGGATCAATGGAGTTCTTACCTGGCTGACGAGACGAACCCCACTTACGGTAAATATTCTGTATCACTTGCCCGCTGGCAAAAACCGGGAGATATTACCAACGTTCCCAAGTTATATTATGGATCCACGAATAGTGCGACAGCACAAAACAGTGCTTCCAATGCTACTTCAACACGTTTTCTATACAAAGGAGATTACCTGAGATTACGTAATATCAGTTTTGGCTATAAGCTGGATAAGGATGTGGTGAGCAAGCTTCATTTAAACAGTCTTTATTTTTATGTGAGAGGAACCAATTTATGGACCAAAACATATGATAAGAACCTGACGATAGATCCTGAACAAGGAGGAAGCAGCACCACAAATGCAAACCTGGGCGTCAATAACCTCAATCTCTTTTATAACAGGACGGTAACTGTTGGTATTAATATTGGTTTTTAATCTTTAATTTTTAATTTATATGAAACACAAAATAAATTTTCTTGGAGCATTAATTCTTTTATTGCTTTTGGCTTCCTGCAAAAAGAATTATTTAACACGAGATCCTTATAATGCTGTATCTCTCAGCAC
>DASZXQ010000144.1:0-1937 GCA_035545755.1 Chitinophagaceae bacterium
ATCGATACAAGAATTACATCCGCATCAGAAAGTACGGAGAAATCAGAACTGGCTGAGAGAAGCCCGTTTTTAACAGCTTCCGCAGTAATTTCATCCAGGTTGGGTTCTATGCCGCCGATAACAGATCTTCCATTATTGATAGCATCAACTTTCCAGGTTTCAAGGTTAATGGGTGATGATTGTGATTGCATTTCGATTGTGTTTATTTGAAAAATTATTTGTCGATAAATTGATTAAACCATAACTCCAGGCATAAGAACCCCCATAAGGATCTGCTGAATGGCTGTTCTGAATTAATAAGTTTTTCTACAGATTGAACATTTATTATGCCCCGCTGCCGGGATTTTTGAGACAATAAAACGTCCGAAACGAACTTTTTGGTCTTTCCCTTTAACCAAATATGTAAAGGCACGGGAAAACCCATCTTATCTTTCCGGTTCATTATTTTTTCCGGCATTACATCTTTGATTGCCTTTTTCAATAAATATTTCATCTCACCGCCTTTAAATTTCATTCCTGCAGGCATCCTCGATACTAAATCAACAATCCGCCTGTCTAAAAGTGGCACCCGTGACTCAATTGATACTGACATGCTCACCCTGTCTTCTACTTGTAATAATCCCGGCAAACTGCCGAACATATCAAAATGCGTCATCTTGTTAAAGTAGCTTTTTGTATCAGGGTTATTAAAATAACCGGAAAATTTATTGAAAATAGACTCATCATTTATCGAATATTCAAATTCGGGATGTAAAAATTCACTTGCCGCACCTATCCTATTGATCAAATTATAGTATCGTCTATCCATAGGATCAAATGAACCTTTACTCCAAAACGTTTTCATCATAGGTAGGTATTGTCTCAAAGTCGGAAGGTTGGGAAGTATTGAAACAAGTGATACAATATGTTCGCCTTCTTCATTGCTTTCATAAATGCCTCCTTTAATTGCCTGTTCAAAATAAGCCACAAGGTATCTTGCATAGCCTCCGAATATCTCATCGCCGCCTTGCCCTCCTAAAATCACTTTCACATATTTTGAAGCAAACTTTGAGACAATGTATTGAGGAAAAAGTCCGGGGCCTGCTACCGGTTCATCCAAATGATAGATCAATTTCGGAAGCAGATCAATAAATTCTTGCTCCGTCGGAAATATTTCAAACAATTCTGCATGAGCAGCATGAGCAGCGATCCTGGCATATTCCAGTTCATTAAATTCGGGGCCTTCATTGAACGCACCCGTGAAGGATTTAATTGGTTTCCCCAAAATTTTCGAAGCGAGGATGGTTACGAGAGAAGAATCAATCCCTCCGCTTAAATATGTTCCTAACGAAACATCGCTTCTCAACTGCTGAGTGACTGTTTCGTTAAGAATGCTTCTTAATTCATCAATGAAATATTCTTCAGTATGATATTGGTCAATTTTGAAATCAGGTTCCCAGTATTTTGTGGTCTTGATTTCCCATGAAGTAAGGTCGATGGTTGTATAATGTCCCGGAGGAACTTTGAATATATTTCTGAACATAGTCCCCTCTCCCATCACAAATTGGAAAGTGAAATATTCATAGAGGTTTTCAGTTTCCGGTTCAGCAGAAATTTCAGGATGTGCCAGGATCGCTTTTATCTCACTGCCAAAAACTATTTTCTTTTCATCGTGGTACCAATAAAGTGGTTTGATACCAAAATGGTCCCTCGAAATGAATATTCTGTTTTTCCGGCGATCCAAAATAATAAAAGCGAACATTCCATTAAGAAGGCGAACACATTCATTACCATATTCTGCATACAAATGAAGAATTACTTCAGTATCAGAAGTAGTGTGAAATTTATGTCCTTTCCCGCTCAGATCATTCCTTAACTCAATATAATTATATATTTCTCCATTATAGACAATGGTACAATCCTCAAAGGTCATGGGTTGTTGGCCGCTTGACAGATCG
>DASZXQ010000145.1:0-1640 GCA_035545755.1 Chitinophagaceae bacterium
TTTGCAGGTACCTTTGTAAGCATTGAGATTATTTCTATTTCATCGGTCATGCCCGTTTGCTTAGCGATCCGTAACTGTTCCCACAAACTCCATGGCGCTGTCAAAGTAGAATCCGTTCCGAAAACAATTGTTGTATGATCCGTCAGCATATCGACTTTCGCCGTTTCGTTCAGTAAAAAATAATTGGATGCGGGGCACCAAATCAACCCATGAAATGAATCTGCCTGCGTTTCATTCATTGCCACTCCATGCACAGCAATGATTTTCTTTTTCGTAAAATTCCATCGTATCACTTCATCAATTTCTTTTTCAGAAACTGCATCGTTTCCTTCGCCGATATGCATAGTTACCGAGTCTTGAGAAAAAAAATTATTTAGTTTCCATTTCCAGTTTTTTTCAAATGCCGGGGAATGCAGCGACGCCGGTTGCAATACATTGATCAGATCTTCAGGAACAGGGATCTTTTTCCCGTGGTTTACTACAGTGGTAACGCCATTCAATAAATTTTTATACAATCCCCAGCGGATGCGAAGAGGCTCCGGAATTTTCAGCACCTCGTTTATTACATGCTTATTTTGCTGATGTATATCATGTCCCCAATCCCTGTAATTTTTATAGATGCCGTTTCTTAATTGAGGAAATAAATTGAAATCAAGATGATCGTGTGAGTTAATAAAACCCGGAAATGCGATGGCATCATCAAAGTCAACCAGGGTCTCATCGTTTTGCTTAGAAATGGGATCACTTACTTCAGTAACAGATGTTATTTTTCCATTCTCAATGTGAATAGCTTTTTTTCCATCTGCTCCGTGAATGCTAAGATTGCGAAGGATCATCCCGATTTTTTAAAATGAATTCCGTAGATCACAGCGGTGCCTTTGAATTTCTCATAAAGCGAAAGAGCATATTGATTCTCGTAATACTCTTTTACCGCTTGATCGATCTTCTTTTCTGTAAAACGGATTTCATTCCAGTGCAGTTGCCTTGCCAGCGCCTTCACTTTCTCTATGGGATGAACAAAATTTTGAATGGCAATAATCTTGTTCCGGTATTTAAAAGTTCGTTTGCCTCCTTTGGCCAGTAGTTCCGGGTGATAATCGGTGATCACCACCTCGCCGCCGGGCTTTAATACCCGGTCCCATTCTGCAAATGCCGACTCCAGGTTTTCAATATGAGCTACGGTTAGAGTTGAGGTCAGCACATCGCATGAATTGTTCTCCAATCCATGCAACAAATTATCGGTAAGCAAGTGCGTTGTTGCTTCCGGGTATTTTTCCTTCAGGCGTTTCAGCATTTCTACCGATACATCATAACCGATAAGTTGATGCGGAGCTTTGTCCAGTATCTTTTTCCAATGACGGCCGGTACCGCAACCAATATCTGCTATAATTTTTCCTTTCAGCTCTATGTTTTGCAAAAAAGAACTGAATATTTCTTCATCTAAATCTATCATCAGGTTGCCGGGCTGGTCGTCATAAGCCGAAGCCCACAGGTCGTATGCGACTGCGGGGCTTTTTTCTTTCCTCATATACAAACCGGACAGGTATTCGATAAATTCTCTTAACATGTTGTTGAGTGGCTCATGAATTACATGTTAAAAATAGGAATAAACCGCTTGTAAAAACAGGCAACCCGGCATT
>DASZXQ010000146.1:0-13392 GCA_035545755.1 Chitinophagaceae bacterium
GAATTACAATAACGTGAATTTTATTTTATCAATATTCGGTTAAGCTATTAAAAGACAGAATTTCAGTCAGAAATAGATCTTGAAGTTATTTCAAAAGTAAATTGATCTCATTATCGTTGGTATGAATAAGTCGGTAAAAAAATTTGGATTGCATATTTAAATTAATATATTTGTTTACAAACCATTTCTTAAACCAAAACAAACTGCTATGAAAAAGTTTCTATTTTTAGTGGCGCTGTTAGCATTTTCAATAATCGAACTAAATGCTACAGCGATTATTGTCCCTCCTGTTCAAAAAACATTATACGAAGTCAACACAAAATTTTCAATTCCCATTGACAAGGTTCCAACAGTTGATCAATTTTTGAAGCTCACTCCAAAACAAATTGAAAAAATTACCGGGAAAAAATTAAGCTTTAAGCAAGTCGTTGAATTGAAAATCGTTCAGAAGAAATTGAAACATGAAATGGCCGAACCTTCCGCCGGTCAAAAATATAATAAGGTTCTTTGGATTCTGTTAGCCATATTTATACCAATAAACTGGATACTTATGGGCGTAAGCGATGATTGGAAAGGAAACAATTGGTGGGTAAACCTGGTTTTATATGCTCTTTGTTATGTTCCCGGGTTGATACATTCATTGGTACATATGAAAGAATACACAGAATAATTTTATTAATTCATTTTTTATCAAAGCCAGACTTTCCTAAGTTTGGCTTTCTACTTTATGGCACTTATACGATTCGTCAATCCTGCGACAAAATATAAATGGTTTAATCTTGCATGGATTATAGCGATGATTCTATGCCCGTTAGTGCTCTGGATACTTCCATCAGATATTTTTGATAATACCGGGTTTGAAATCTGCCCTTCCAAATTATTTTTTCATATCGAATGTCCCGGCTGCGGCATGACACGTGCCGTTATGCATTTCCATCACTGGGAGTGGACAGAAGCTTTTTATTATAACTATGGAGTGATTGTAGTTTATCCGGCTTTGGTCATAGTCTGGTTTTGGTGGTTCATCAAAGCACTTAAAAGAAACAAAAAATTTAATTTGAAAAAAACAGCTCGTATAGCCAAATCTTAATAAGCCAAAATCCTGTAAGCTTTCTCATAATTTCTCCTGCATAAAGGGATAACGATAATCAACGGGCGGGTTGAACGTCTCCTTAATTGTTCTTGCACTTAGCCAGCGATATAAATTCAGGATACTACCTGCTTTATCATTAGTGCCGCTGGCTCTGGCTCCTCCAAAAGGTTGTTGCCCCACCACAGCACCAGTCGGCTTATCATTGATATAAAAATTACCGGCTGCATTGCGAAGTTTATTGGTAGCTGAATCAATGGCATCTCTATCTTTTGCGATAATTGATCCTGTCAAAGCATAAGGAGAAGTATTATTGACCAATTCCAAAGTCTGTTCAAAACGATTTGCCGGATAAATATAAACTGTCAGCACTGGACCGAAGATCTCTTCGCACATGCTCACATATTTTGGATCTTTAGCCTCTATAATAGTAGGCTGAATAAAATAGCCTTCTTTTTTATCACACTTGCCTCCCACCCAAATTTGTGCTTTGGGGTCTTTCTTTGCGTTATCGATGTAGCGCTTGATATTATCAAAACTTTTTTCGTCTATCACTGCATTGATAAAGTTGGTAAAATCTTCCGGGCTACCTATTTTAAAACTCTTTACGCCTTCGATCAGTTTCTTTTTCACATCATCAGCTAAATTGGAAGGAATATAAGCCCTTGATGCCGCTGAACATTTTTGCCCCTGGAATTCAAATGCACCACGAAGTAATGCGGTGACCAATACATCCACATCAGCGCTTTTATGAGCGACCACAAAATCCTTCCCGCCGGTTTCACCAACAATACGTGGATAGGATTTGTACATCGCCATATTTCTCCCGATCGTATCCCACATATTATTAAACACGCCTGTGGAGCCGGTGAAATGAACTCCCGCAAAATCACGATGATTGAAACAAACTTTACCGACTGTTGGCCCGTCTACAAAAATCAAATTGATCACTCCATCAGGTAAACCGGCTTCTTTCAAAATTCTCATGAACATTTGAGCGGAATAAACCTGTGTATTGGCGCATTTCCAGATCACTACATTGCCGCACATGGCAGCGGAAGTGGGAAGATTACCGCCGATAGCTGTAAAATTGAATGGCGTCACCGCCAATACAAATCCTTCCAGCGGGCGGTACTCCATCCGGTTGTGCATTCCCGGACCACTGACAGGTTGTTGCTTATATATCTCACTTAAAAAATGAACATTAAACCGAAGAAAGTCGATCAATTCACATGCGGAATCAATCTCTGCCTGGAAAACATTTTTACTTTGTCCCAGCATCGTCGTCGCATTCATGTACGGACGATATTTTGTTGCCATCAGGTCTGCAGCTTTCAAAAAAATATTAGCACGGGTTTCCCAGTTTGTATTTGCCCAGCTCTCCTTGGCTGCTAATGCTGCGTCTATAGCCTGCCGAACATGTTTTTCATCTCCTGCATTAAAATATCCAAGCGTATGATGTATTTCATGTGGCGGATGCAGCCCCACTTTTTTATTAGTCCTCACTTCTTTACTTCCTATATACATCGGCACGTCGATTTGCTGCTTTTTTAATTCATTCAAAACATCTTTCAGCCTTTTCCGTTCCGGTGAACCGGGAGCATAGGAAAGCACAGGTTCATTGGCTGGCATCGGGTAAGAAAAAGTTCCAATACTCATATCGTTATTTTTTTCAGATTAAATTTTTAAAAAGCAAAGTTAGCAAAGCCTGATGCAAATCTTAATTTTCTACTTCTTTGGATTGCATGAGATAAGCTTTAATGAATCCGTCCAATTCACCGTCTAAAACAGGTTGCACATTACCTGTTTCAAAATCGGTACGATGATCTTTGATCATTTTATACGGATGTAATACATAACTCCTGATCTGGCTGCCCCATTCTATTTTTCTTTTGTTCGCATTAGCGGCATTTTTCAATTCTTCTCTTTTTCTCAATTCTTCTTCATATAATTTGCTCTTGAGCATCTTCAACGCTTTTTCACGGTTTTCACCCTGTGTTCTTGCCTGCTGGCATTCGACGATAATTCCGGACGGAAGATGTTTTAATCGCACTGCAGTTTCCACTTTGTTGACGTTTTGTCCACCCTTGCCGCCACTGCGATAAAATTCCCATTCCAGGTCGGCAGGATTCACATTTACTTCAATGCTTTCATCCACCAACGGATATACAAACACAGAAGCAAAGGAGGTATGTCTTCTTGCATTACTATCAAATGGAGAGATCCGAACCAAACGATGAACACCGCTTTCAGCTTTTAAAAAACCATAAGCAAACGGGCCATCAAATTGAAGTGTACAGGTTTTTATTCCGGCGCCATCGCCCCATTGCCAATCCAATTCTGTCACTTTCCATCCTTGCTTTTCACCGTACATACGATACATACGTGCCAGCATCTCTGCCCAATCCTGGCTTTCGGTTCCGCCGGCGCCTGAATTGATCTGCAATACTGCGGGCAATTCATCTTCGGGTTGGTTCAATGTGCATTTGAATTCCGCATCATCCATCATCTGCAACGCCTTTTCGAATGCAATTTTTGTTTCCTCTTCAGTCGCATCTCCTGATTTCCAAAAATCGAACAGTACGGCAAAGTCCTCTACAGCAGTTTCTACCTGCTCATACAATTTTACCCAATATTCATTTTGCTTGATGTTTTTGAGAATTTCCGCCGCTCTCTTACTGTCATCCCAAAAACCGGGACTTAGCGACAATTGTTTTTCTTCGGTGATCTTATACCGTCGGTTTTCGACGTCAAAGAAACCTCCTTATCCCGGCAACACGGGACCGTAGATCTTTTATTTGTTCTTGTGTCATAGCGGGTGCAAATATAAATTAAGTTTATTAGTTTATCTCCTGAGAAACTGACGAAATTCTTTGAATCACTATTCGTCAGAATGATGATGCGAATGCTGCTTATTGATTTTTACGATCCGAAGTTTGTGTAATAAAAGGATAACCGGATAAACAGGATCTATTTCGTACCATTTTCTTCCCATATTAGGAGAACCAGGAAACTTATGATGATTATTATGGTATGCTTCGCCAAGCATGATAATATCAAAAGGCCATAAATTTTTTGAAGTGTTTTTCATCTCATAATTTACCGTTCCGAATTTATGTGCAACCCAGTTAATAATCACTGCAAGAATTGGTACTGTCAATATATGAAAAGGAATTAATAAATACCACCAGGCAGAAGGTGCAAGAAGAATGTAAATCAGTATATAAATGAGCATCCACATCACCCGTGACATCCACGAATGAGCCCAGCGGTCTAAATTTTCCCAATCGGGAAGATTTTTCAGAAACCGCTCTTCGGGAATGAATTTACCTTCAAAAATTGACGTTGAAAATGCCCGTGTGTTCCACATGAGTGTAAAAACATTCTTATCATATTTGGGAGAATGAGGGTCTTTCTCGGTGTCGGTATAGGCATGATGCATTCGATGCATTATTGCAAAGGTTCTCGGGCTAACGTACGCCGACCCCTGGGCTGTATAAGCAAGCAGGTAAAAAAAACGTTCCCATGGTTTGCTCATGCTAAATACGGCGTGAGAAGCATAGCGATGTTGTAAAAAGGTTAAAGTAAAAAGAGAGAAATACCAATGGCAGATAATTAAAATAATAATAATTGACATGAACTGGCTTAAATAAAAAGAACTTCTATGTTGACACTTGAAGGTAACTAAAGTTCCTCCATTTGCAGAATAATATTATAAAAGGTTTAGTTATAGTTGTGATTGCCTCTAAATATTTATTGACAATACAAAAAATAATACTATCGACAGGATGTTAGTGGTGCATTCCTAACTCATTCAGGAATGTCAGTTGTTTCAGAAGGTTTGTCCTCCTCATTTGAGATGGGTTCCGGATCCCGGGGCGCCCGAGGAGTGGTATTTTTTATCAGCAATTGAAAACCAGTATTCATAGAAAATTCGAAATCTTGATGGCGGATAAGCCGATGAGCAACATCGTCCTCTTGTAATGCGACCAGGAAATCTTTAGCTATCGGCGGCGGGCTGATGATATCCTGGCTCCGACCATTGCGTATGTTGATACTAAAAACATATTTGACTTTCCGCCCCCCGGCTGCCCGACGAAAATCGATCAGGTTCATTTGAAAGGTTTGTTCACCAGACACAGATCGTTTCATCAGTATTTTAATAACAGGCAGATAAGTTTTCCAGGTTTGAATGAACATGCTTTAAACTATTTATTTTTTTTACCGAAAAAGAGTTTAATTGACCATACCAGCATTTACCGAAACATTTTGAACTGTTGCAAACAATCAATCTATTGTCTATTTCTATTGTGCAATATTTACCGCATCCACAGTATGTAATACCCCGTTTGTTCCCCGCATATTACAGGAAAGCATTTTTCCATTATTTATATACACTTCATTATTTTGTAAAGTTACCAAAAGCTCCTGGCCATTGATCGTCTTTAATTTTTGACCATTAGAAAGGTCACCAGAAAGACTTTTTCCAAGAACAATATGATAATTGAGTATTTCTGTTAGCCTTTGCTTATTGGCAGGTTTGATCATCTCTTCAAAAACGCCGGGGTCCATCCTTGAAAAAGCCAGGTTGACCGGAGCAAAAATGGTGAAAGGGCCTAAACCATTCAATTCCTCTTCCAAACCAGCTACTTTGATACTTTTCATCAGTATTGAAAGGCTTTTTTGAGAGTTTGCAATGTCCAGAATAGTTGCCATAATAAAATTTTAAATTAAGAATACAATGCCTCCTTATCAGTTACAAGTTTTCTATTCAACCGGCACAAAACATTCTTTATAAATCGCAGCTTCCATGTTTGGGAACAGTTCCTTTAATTGGCTTAGAAGAAGAGCAGCATCTTTTTCTTTAAGAAAATATTCCAGTATAACAGCGTATATACTGCTTTCATAATAAGCCTGGTAAATATTTAAAAATTGGTATGGCTGCAACTTTTTGAATACAGCAAATGATACATGCTGATCTGTACTGAAAGCCATGATCTTTATATTGTCCTTCTCTGTTGTTGGCCTATGTTCCAATTGTACAGGAATGTATCCTCCTGCCTGTACCACCCGGGCCCGGCTTTCCGGAAGGTTTTCAGAATGTCTTCCTTTCATAAATACAAACTGAAAATCATCTTCAGGCCATTGATGTTGGGATACGTATTTGAAAGAGCTTTTGGAGGTAGCTTGTTGCAAAAAAACAGGATCATTGTTTCTCCCTGTTGTCGCTTTGGCAAATTGTTCCCACTGGGGCACAAACTGATCTGACTCAAGAATAGTTTTAAAACAAACAAATTGAACAAGAGTATTTTTTTTCATAACAATGAATAAGAATAAATGATAACTCCCTACCCGTAGGAAGCAATTAAAATCGATTTATTACGTACAACCTTCACCCGATCATTTTCTTTTATCGGGTACATTCTTCAAAAATTCCTGGTTTACACATACTCAAAACAGCAAAGAAGCATTAAGGTGTTGGAGAAATGCCAGTCTGAAAAAAGAAACAAACCTTGTATGCAAGAGGGAAAAAAGAATAAACGGCATGTATAAGTATTAGTAAAGAACCAAATGTTACCAGCAAGGTAAGCTTAATTCCCCGGGTAGCCCAATATAGTTTTCTGATAATGTGCAACAATAGGGTTGTTGATCGGGTTCCTTCGCATTAAAATGCCCCAACTTAGTTTTATTACTATTCATAAATTACAAAGTCTTAATTGTTTTTAAAAATAAGTGTTGCATTTCCGGTTACAATAATTGCATGGATCTTTAAGCAATGTTTATTCTACTTCAAGAAATTTCATTAACTTTCTTAATACCCAAAATCATTTCAACATGAGAAAAATTTTCTGCCTCGTAATTTTTATTTCTTCTATCGCCTTAGGACAACAACCGGAAAAATTCAGTGGCCTCAATATGAATCTGGGAAACCTTTTCCGATTGAGTGATGCAAAGACAAGATCTATCAGCCCCGAAAATCCGACAGGAGAACCCGGTAAAGGCGGCATGGCTACTTTGGAAAATGGCAACGCCAAATACAGTGCAAGAGAATTAGGACAAGGGTGGAAAGTAAATCCATATGTTGTCATCAAACCAGGCGAAACTTACACAATGGCCGAGATCACAGGTTCAGGAGCTATTCAACATATCTGGATGACGCCAACAGGTAATTGGCGTTTTTCGATTCTTCGTTTTTATTGGGACGATGAAAAAGAACCGTCTGTGGAAGTTCCTGTTGGAGATTTTTTTGGAGCCGGCTGGGGTTCTTATGCGCATCTGAATTCATTAGCTGTTGCCGTGAATCCGGGTTCTGCATTCAATTGCTATTGGGCGATGCCTTTCCGAAAAAAATGCAGGATTACTATGACGAATATCAATACAGATAACATGACGTTGTTCTATCAAATTGATTATACATTGACGGATGTACCTGGTGATGCAGCCTATTTTCATGCACAATTCCGGAGACATAATCCTGTAAATGGTGGAGTTGATACGTTAGTGGATAACATTGAAGGAAAAGGACAGTATGTTGGTACGTATCTCGCATGGGGAGTACACAACAACGGCTGGTGGGGTGAAGGTGAAATTAAATTTTATATGGATGGTGACACAAAATTTCCAACCATTAATGGCACTGGAACAGAAGATTATTTCTGCGGCTCTTATGATTTTGATACCAGGACAAAAAACACTTCAGGTATGGATGAATCGCACTATACTGAATTTTCTACTCCTTACTCCGGACTTCCGCAGGTAATCCGTGGCGATGGCCACTATACTGTGATGCAACGATTCGGGTTATATCGCTGGCATATCATGGATCCGATCCGATTTGAAAAAAATCTCAGGGTAACCATACAAGATTTGGGATGGCGAAGCGGCGGCCGGTACCTGCTGCAACAATCAGACATCAGCTCTGTAGTGTATTGGTATCAAACAGAACCGCATCATCCCTTTCCCAAATTTCCCTCGAAGGATGAACTGGAAATAAACTGACATTCTATTTGTTTGATGGTTATTTAAGATTTCCGAAATAGATTTGCTTTATGCCGAGATGCATCAATTGTGGTCATGAAGGAACAGGAAAATATTGTTCTGAATGTGGCCAGTCATACGAGGTAAAACGTGTTACTATTTCTTCCATCCTGCACGAAGTCGTCCACATTTTCACACATTTTGAAAAAGGATTTGGTTATACACTGAAAGAACTTGTGTTGCACCCGGGTGTCATGCAAAGAAAATTTCTGGCCGGCCAGCGACAGAAATATCAGAAGCCTTTTTCGATGTTTTTCGTATGCGCTACTTTATCCGGACTCGCTATCTACTGGATCGGCCGGCCGATGCATGGAGGAGCTACAGCTTTTGAAGAAATGAGGGAACATTTTTACAGGCATTATTTTGTAATATTCCAATCCATCATGATACCCTTTTACGCACTGATCACGTGGTTGCCGTTCCGTAATAAAAAATTCAACTATGCAGAGGCATTGATTCTATTTGTGTATACCCTTGCCATTTTATTATTACTGGTCATATTTACCAATGCCATTGACCTGATTCCACACAACTTCGAGACCTATTATGTCGAAATACCTTTGATGGCCGGTTACACGATCTGGACAAACCTGAATTTTTTCAATACTGCCAGCAGCTGGCAGGTAATCGTTAAAAGTATCATAGCTTTGTTGATATGTTGGCTGGCATCTAACATTATCACCACAAAGGTGATCCACCTGATGATGCAATAAAACGGCCTTGAAAACATTTGCTGATGTTACTGCAGTGCTGAGTGGAATCTGAATAAATACCGGGGATTTTAATAAGTTTGCTTTAATAAACACAAATGGCCCGACCTTCTGTAAATCCTGTTTTGAATTTATCAGCTAACTCTCAAAAGGATATTTCATCCTTAATTGCCACATTAAATTACTTTCATCCATTGAGCAATGCCGCTGCAGAACATCTAACGAAGATCATTCAACCGGTTACATACAAAAAAGGGAAATTATTGCTGAAAGCCGGTGAACTTTGCAATCATGTTTTTTTTATAAAAAAAGGCGCCGTGCGGGGTTTCATCAAAGAAGGGCATAAAGATATTACCACATGGATCACTGCCGAAAATGAAATGGTGACCTCTATTTCTAGTCTCGACCACAGAGAACCTAACGAAGAAAATATGCAGGCCATTGAAGATTGCGATATGCTTGCAATAACATTTACTGACCTTGAAGAACTTTATCAAAAATTCCCCGAATTCAATGGCGTGGTCAGGAAACTGCTTCAGAAATATTACAGGGATGCAGAAGGAAGGGCGTTTATTGCACGGCTTACTAATGCAGAAACCAAGTACAGGCATTTTATCAAAAAACATGGTCACCTGTCCAACAGGGTTCCACTGAAATATATAGCTTCTTTCCTTGGAATTACCTTAGAAACATTAAGCCGGGTCAGGAAAAAAATCTCTTCTCGTTCTAATGCTCAATAACCTTCAGCATCATACCCACCGGGCTTTTCGCTTCTAAAAAAAAATCCACACCTTTTTAAACAAATCAGATAGTCAAATGTTAGTTGATAAAAAATAAAGCTTATGAAACATGTTCACCTGAGTTGTCTGGCAGCAGTTTTATTTTTAACTGCCTGTAATAACAACGCTCCCAAGACATCTGAGACAAAAGAGCCTAACATCAAGGAAGAAAACATAACGATCGATCAGGGCGGCACCTCTATGCATTGCTTTGTTGCGTACAACGAAAACAGCGATCAAAAAAGGCCGGGGATTTTAGTAGTGCCTGAATGGTGGGGAATGAATGATTATGTAAAAATGCGGGCACGAAAGCTTGCAGGTCTTGGATATATCGCCATGACCGTTGATGTATATGGAAATGGAACAATTGCAGACAATCCGGATTCTGCAGGAAAATTTGCATCTGTGTTCTATCAAAATCCTCAATTAGCAAAAGATCGCCTGGATGCAGCTATTGCAAAACTGAAAACTTATGCTCAAACCGACACCAGTAACTTGGCGGCAATTGGTTATTGTTTTGGCGGCGGCGTGGTGCTTAATTCAGCCCGGTTAGGTGAAAACCTGAAAGGCGTGGTAAGTTTTCACGGAAATCTTATCGGTACTCCTGCCAATAAAGACCTGTTGAAATCAAAAATATTGGTGTGCCACGGCATGGATGACCAATTCGTAAAAAAAGAAGATGTAGAACTATTCAAGCATCAGATGGATTCTATAGGTGCTGACTACACTTTTAAAGAATATCCCGGCGCCACTCATGCTTTTACCAATCCGGATGCGACTGCAATTGGGCAAAAATTCAAAATGCCGATCGCTTACAATGCAGCTGCTGATTCAGCATCATGGAATGATATGAAAGCATTTTTTGATAAGATATTCAAATAAAGATCATCTTATTCGCTGGCACTAATGCATAATCGCTTTAGTGCCAGTATTTTTACTGCACAAGGGAATGTTTTGTCTTAAAATTACTTAGAAGATTTACGCAAAAAAGCTATGAACTTCAGAAACTAGTTTCTATTTTGGTGCCCCGTTCAGGACAAAATCGACACCCTTGAAAAAAGTAATTTTATCCCTTCTTTTTGGAAGTATTTTATTTTCTTCCTGCAAAAAAGAATCATTCGATCAACCGGCTGAAGGCTGTTTATTACAAACAGACAATCCGGGTTCCCGCAGCTATTCTGCAGATTCATTAATAGCCGTTAACTACAAAGGGAAAAATTGCGGTCTGCTGCCTCTTAATAAAAATAATTACTGGATCTATCTCGATTCGATTTTCAATAATGGTGTTTTTCAAAATGCCCAGTACGACACATTGCGGTTTTCAAAAACATATTTATCAATGTCTGATGACCTGATCTGGTGGCAAGCCAATATGGAAGTAGGATTGCCGGATGTATTATACTCCAGCGACTCCAGCATTTTCAGTATTGAGCAAAGAATGTTTTCTCCGGATGATCCTGTTTGGGATGCACGAAAAGAATATTCTTTATTTTCCGGCGAAACAGTTAATTACCTCACCCATTTTGATGACAATGCCGCACAGGGAAAGTCAATTAAGCTCGATGGAGACTTAGCCACTCCTGCCGGCGAATTCCCGGATTGCATCCAGTTTGAAAAAAATGCAAGATCATATCGCAAAGATGAGACCTACTTTAAACCTGGCATTGGCGTAGTAAGATATACCCAGGAAAAAGCCCCAATGGGGAGTTCCGTTATCAAGCTGCAGCAAACATCAACTCTCGTGGCTTTCCATATCGAATAATCTTCACCCACAGATCCTTGACCTGGCCAAAACATTTTATAAACGTTGCTCAAGGCAATGTATCAGGTAAGATCTGTTTTAAAAAGAAACTCAACACTCTTCTTGAAAAGACATCAGATAGTATTATTTTCCATTCAGATTGAAAACGCTGGTAAAATATATCAGAAGTTATTTTTCGGAAATAGACAAAAAAGTATTACTGTTAACATCACTGCTCACAGGCGTATTGATCTTCCTGAATTATTACTATAACATGGATGGCCGGATCAACGATCATTCATTTTACGTCGCTTTTTTTTACCGCTACTGTATTTTCTTTGCAGCATTTGCAATCCCCTATTTTTTCTATTGGAGCATCAGCGGCAATAATTTCCAAACTGATAAAAATTTTCTCCTTCTCTTTTGTTTTGCACCGGCGATCTTTTCACTTAAGATGGTTTTAAACACGAACCTATCCATTTCAAATGATCCGGCATGGAATGATTACTGGAATCATGTTTTATACTGGCCATTGCTATTGATCCTTACTGTTTCAATACTTTTCATGATCTGGAAAAGCTCTGATAAAGATTCACCTTTCTTTGGAGTTACTTTCAGAAATTTTCAATGGAAACCTTATTTCATCTTGCTGCTTATTATGGTTCCGTTGATTGCGTTAGCATCTACACAGCCTGATTTTCTCGCAATGTATCCAAAATTAAAAGTGATCTCAGGCGCTAATACTGAAATGCAGTTTGACTGGTGGCACAAATTATTATTTGAACTTTCTTACGGAAGTGATTTCTTCACCATCGAATTATTCTTTCGTGGATTTCTGGTACTGGCATTTGTAAAATGGTTTGGCAAAGATGCTATTTTGCCAATGGCCTGTTTTTATTGTACCATTCATTTCGGCAAGCCGATCGGAGAATGTATCAGTTCTTATTTCGGAGGAATGATCTTAGGAATAGTTGTTTATAATACCCGGTCTATTTTTGGAGGATTAATTGTTCATCTCGGAATTGCATGGATGATGGAGATCGGTGGCTATTTGGGAAATGCTTTCCTAGGAAAGTAAAAAGTAAAAAATCAAGAATCAAAAAATCATGAGCCGGTTTTTTTATTTTGACTTTTTAATTTTGAGTTTTAAAAAAGCTACAAGCCTGTAAGCCGGATCCTGTATCATCCACCGAAGTGAATCAGCTATCATTTATCTGCCCCGATAATTACTCATCGGGATCAATCTGCCTACCCATCAGCATCGAACGAGCCGTTCTCAATCGCTGACCTATGTGGCATTTCAGCATGCAAGGTTTACCCGAATATATGATTGCTCATACAAACTGTGAGCTCTTACCTCACATTTTCACCTTTACCCCGATAAAATCGGGGAAGTAATTTTCTGTGGCACTGTCTCTTTTCCGCTGAAGCAGAAAGCCGGTTATTCACCGGTGCATTGCTCTGCGCTGTCCGGACTTTCCTCCCCGACAAGTCGGAGCGATAGCACGGCTTGTAGCAAATATTTCAAAGAATTTTACTCCCGGTTCTTTCTGGAGCGAACTGCAAAGATAAAATTTTTTGATGGGTTGATATGTGTAAATTTTTAAATGATTAGAAAGAAATATTGTAATTACGCAAACCCGGGTTTATTTTTAATTCCGGGTCTTCTAAAATAAATTTATGTACCCAAATAAAACGGCAAATGAACCACTCACACTGGAACAAATACATGACGTGAACAAGCCTGCTACTTTATTCCCCATATCTTTCACTTAAATTAAACAGCAATGAAACATAAGGAAATTGAATCCGTAGAGGATATCAAAAAACAATACAAGCCCATATATAATGTAAATAAAAGGCACCGGGAAAGACTTTCATCACTTGATAAATTGGCGTTGTGGATCACGGAGCATGTAGGAAGCATGGGCTTTTTTATGATCATATTTTGCTGGACGGTGCTCTGGCTCGGATGGAATACCCTGGCGCCGGGTTCCTGGAAGTTTGACCCCTTCCCGGCTTTTGTTTTGTGGC
>DASZXQ010000147.1:0-2566 GCA_035545755.1 Chitinophagaceae bacterium
TGACAGATCAACAAATGATTTTTTAATCCGCTTGCAAAGTAATACGGTGAACTTCTTTTGTAAGCAAGACTGTCATTATAAGGTTCATTTAAAATTTCTGAAGTATAACCATGATTATAATTAGCCCAATCAGTCACCGGCCTGAGAGCAGCGCCTGCTTTAAATTCATCAGGAGTGGTGAACATCGCCATCAAAGTGAGGAAACCTCCATATGAACCACCATAGAGTCCGATGCGTTTTGGATCCACACCAAAAGTTTTTACCAGGTAATTAGCGCCATCCACATTATCATCCAGATCTTTTCCTCCCATGTGCCGGTAGATCGCCGTTCTCCAATCTCTGCCGTAGCCGGCACTGCCACGATAATCAATATCCATCACATAATAACCATTGTCTGCAAGCATATTGTTGAACATGTATTCCCGGAAATAATCACTCCACCATTTATGAGCATTTTGCAAATAACCTGCGCCATGTACAAAAAGCACGGCTGGTTTTCCTTTTGCCGGATGAGCCGGTTTATACACTCTTGCATATACCTGCGCTCCATCTCTTGCAGTAAAAGTGATCACGGCAGGATCTCTCCACGGATATGATTTGAATTCTTCACTCTCTGCTTTATCTGTTATCTGTACTGCTTTGCTTCCCGGTTTATTTTCCTGCAGGTATAATTCCCAGGGTTTGTTGGTATAAGAATATAAAACAGCCAGCCATTTTTCATCAGGCGAAACGGTAACATCATTCGCTCCGGTCATGGTAGTGATGCGTTCTGCTTTTCCACCATCGACGGACAAACGATAAAATTGTTTTTCTCCCGGATGCACTTCATTGGTGATGATGTAGAAATATTTTTTATCATCAGAAAGCTGTGCCTGCTGCACTTCGTATTTTCCGGAAGTCAATGCTTTTTTCTCACCGCTTAAAACATTTACAGTATATAAATGAGAATAACCGGTTGCTTCGGATTGAAACCAAAATGTATTTTCATCGATCCATCCGGTGTTGCGTCCGCCAAATCCTCCCGTGCCCGGTCCGCCGATCCATGCTTCATCCCGCTGCCGATCCAATAATTTTAATTTTCCCGTTTCAGTATCCCATAACATCAGCCAGCGATCTTTATGATCCTGCGAATGAATTTCCAATACAGCATGTGTTCCTTTCGGCGACCAGTAAGGCCCAATGAACATGACAGGCCTGTTAACAGGATTTTTAGATCTTCTTTCATACATGGTTGGATAATCTTTCACATAATCAGGCAGGTCTTTAATGCCGGGGATCTCATCTGTTTTTACATCGAGCACTGTATCTTTTTGCCGGTCATAAATATAAAATTCAGAACTGCTTTGCGGAGTACCTACTTTGGGCCTTCCCGGCAGATCAACAGTATAGCCTGTTTCAGTTACGTAACTTGGAACAATGGTTGATTTTACATCAGCAGCTTGCCGTATCAAATTATAACTTACAAATCTACCGTCAGGGCTGATGTTCAATCCTTGTAAATTGCGGTCGCCGATATTTATTTTTCTCAACTCTTCCGGTTTGGGTAAACTCTTTTCATACGCTTCAGTAGCTTCTCTTTTATCTTTTCTTGATCGCAGCACTTCAAAATATTCCAACTGGTCTTTCTTCAGCCATTGTTCTTCAGGAGAAGTTGTATCTCTTGCACCGAATGATTGGTTACCCGAACCGCCGCCAAAATTTCCAAAGCGGCCACCACCACCACCTCTTTGAGATCCGGCTGTTTGAGTTTGGGCTCCTGCTCCGCCACGAATAAGATTGGTCAATTGAATTGTTTCACCGGTAGCAATATCCCAGGCAAAAAGATTCTGATCATGTATGTACACGATCTTTGTTTCATCAAATGAGAACTGCGGATTTATTTCTGCATCTGCAGTTTGGGTGATCCGCTTTGTAGTGCCGGATCTCACATCGGTCAAAAAAACATCCCCGTTTTTACTATACACATAAGCTGTGTGTGACAAATTCCACCTGACATTATTTTCCGTGAGGATATTTTGTTTTTGTTCCACTGTTGCTTTTACAGGAACCTTATTGTCTTTGGTAATATAGTATAATGAATCATCCGGCGCATTGTCCGGGTTCCAGTTGAAATACAAATAATTTCCGTCCACACTCCAGAAAGGATTGGAAGGAGAGGTGCCCATCCATTTAGGATCACGCATGATCTTTTCTACAGTTAGTTTTCCTAATTTTTGCTGCGCAAATGAATTGATAGAAAATGCCAGTAAAAAAAGGATGATAAATCTTTTTAACATGATGAAGAGTTTAGGCTATAAATATATGAGAAATGAAAAATAATTTTTTAAAAATGAAAAAGCCGGTGAGATCACTGCTCACATCGTCCATGAGCAGGGGTTGATAGGAAGAAGGGGTGAGCCCGTAATTTTTCACCACATAGGATCATAGGCACATAGACAGCACATAGATTAATTCTCAGCAACATCTCTTCCTGAGCCTCGTGTATGAGCCAAGGACGTTGCGTCAGGTTATATACTTCTCTTCTTTGCAAAACAATATTCATCACGCAGCGCCGCCGGGAAATAAG
>DASZXQ010000148.1:0-2756 GCA_035545755.1 Chitinophagaceae bacterium
TCCGCTTGCATTGGAAATAGTGAAAGCAGAAGGAGCTGTTTTAATTGATACGGCAGGTAAAGAATATATTGATCTCATCGGCGGCATTAGTGTTGCTAACACAGGACATCGCCATCCGGCAGTTGTGGATGCTATAAAAAAACAGCTCGATTTGTATCTGCATATTATGGTGTATGGAGAATTTGTGGAATCTCCACAAGTGCAATATGCCCAACTGCTGACGGATCATTTACCTCCTTCGCTCAATTCTGTTTATTTCACCAACTCCGGCGCTGAAGCCGTTGAAGGAGCCATGAAATTGGCAAAACGAATCAGCAACAGGACACAGATCATGGCTTTTCAAAAAGCATATCATGGATCTACTCAAGGAGCGCTTAGTATTATTGGAGATGAATACTGGCGCAATGCATTTCGTCCATTATTGCCGGATGTATTGCATCTGAAATACGACTCATCAGAGGCATTGAATGCAATCACTAACCAAACCGCTTGTGTGATTGCAGAAACGGTGCAGGGAGAAGCAGGAATTATTGCGCCATTAAAAGAATGGATGCAAGCATTAAGAAAAAAGTGTACGGAAACAGGAACAATTTTGATCCTGGATGAAATACAGGCAGGATTTGGTCGCACCGGAAAACTTTGGGGCTTTGAATATTTTGATATTGTTCCTGATATTTTATTATTGGGAAAAGCATTGGGCGGTGGTATGCCACTCGGCGCTTTCATTGCGGATAAAAAATTAATGTCTTCTTTGACCAAACAACCGGAACTCGGGCATATCACCACGTTTGGTGGCCATCCCGTTTGTTGTGCTGCCGGTCTTGCAGCAATGAAAGTGTTGTTGGAAGAGAAATTGATCAATGATGTTCAATCAAAAGAGAAACTATTCCGGGCATTGCTGGTTCACCAAAAGATAAAATCAATCCGTTCGTTCGGATTATGGATGGCAATTGAATTTGATTCTTTTGAGACCAATAAAAAGATCATTGATGCCTGTATTCAGGATGGAGTATTGACAGATTGGTTTTTATTTGCACCGAATTGTCTCAGGATCTCGCCTCCTTTGATCATTTCTGAAGAGCAGGTCCGAAAAGCGTCTGCTGTTATTCTGAAAAATTGCGAAGCGAACTAAGGTCTTCGTATCAGAAACTGATCCGGAAACTTCCGTAGATTCCAAATCGTTCACTACTGACTTTTGGCAATGGCCTTGGTAACACTCTCCAAACAAAATCCAAGCGGAATACACGAAGGATATTATCTACTCCCGTTCCTAATTCCATGAACGTTTTTCCATCAAGCGTTTGAAATGTGTTTCCCTGTTTAAAGTTCAGTGTTTTGTTGGCCTCGCTCAAGCCACCCCATAATGTTTTCGCAGTGAAGAATTGACGAAATTTCAATTTGCGTGTCAACGAGAAGAACCGGAAAATGCCATTTCCAATATTGTAATCAAGATTCAGCCCGGCATATTTATCATGAATATATTCATATTTGTTCATGGTGTTGAAAGCATACTGATTGTAATAGTAAAGCTCATTGCCGGGAGCAATATCAAGTAATACATAGGGAAGAGTTCCGAAGGTTTTTCCTGCATACGCATTGAATGAAAAACTTCCATAGGGAGGTATCTTGATAAAATCTGAAACGCTTCCCGAAATTTTAAAATAATTATACCCGCTTTTAGACACGCCTGCAAAACCTTTGCTTATATTCAGTTCGCCGATGGGATAAGGGCTTCCGAGGCTTGTACGAAAAAAATCATTTTCAAGAAATTTTTCCAGGTATGCGAAACGGATCCTCAGCGAAGTTTCAAATGAGGTTAGCGCTTCTCTTCCGTTACTCAATGCAAATGAATCTTTAGGTGGAATATTTTTTAAAGGCAGGTATTCTCTATGCGTGACTGCAAGTAAAGTGGATAGGCCAGATCGTTGTTCATCATAAAATTCAAAACGTTTTTCATCCACTTTCATGTACTTGATCGGAATATTGGGTTTGCGTATCGCCAATGCGAAAATGTTATCAGAAGTGACCTCGCCGTAATAGTTCTGCCCAAAATCAAGATCATTGGTGTATGATCCGTATAAATATAAGCGTGGATGCTTTTTGGGCAGGTAAAATAATTCTGCTTTTCCTTTCAGTTTTTGGTCGCCGAAACCGTAAGCGAGATAACCATGCCACCAGAAATGTTTATCAAAATGGTGATTAGTGCCGAGATCAAATCTCACCCGGTAACCTTCCCATGCATCGTAGGAAAACAAATTATACCAGGGTCCTAATTGATAATTACCAACGTCCAGGTAGCCCGTTCCGATAAAATTCACTGTTTTGGTAAAACGTTTAAAAACCGGGGCATTGGTTAACGTATCGATCATTTTGATGATCGCTTTTTCTGAATTGCTTAATTCTTCGTGCCGGGAAGAACTCCAGAACTCTTTACTTTTTTCATCGGCTCCCGGTAATGTGATCACTTCTTCTTTGATCTTATTATTTGCAAGTTCATTTGTTACGGAACTATCATTGATGATCACATTTTTATATGTTGTTGTTTTTCTCCCGATAAAACCCAACTTGCCTTTTCCCAATGGAGACACATCTGCAACGAATTTATCTTTTGAAAGAAACCACGTAGAATCATTGATGAGCGAATATTCCTGGATCAAACTAAGCCGATCCAAAAAATTCACATTGGCTTCTTTTCCCAACCGCAGGTTCATTTTTTGAATAGCAAACGTGGTATCATTCACCCAGGCATCTCCTTC
>DASZXQ010000149.1:0-1536 GCA_035545755.1 Chitinophagaceae bacterium
AATGCTGACTGCCGGTAACAAACCAAACTTCAAGCTCTTTTAAATCTCTATTCATTCGTGATTTTTAATTATTGATTATTTATTACTCATTACTGATCACTCATTACTTAGTTGAAAACTTATAGATCGTAGTTTGATGATAGGTATCTCCCGGTTTCAAAATAGTGCTCGGAAATGAAGGCTCATTCGGACTGTCGGGATAATGTTGTGCTTCGAGGCATAATGCTCCATGTTTCACATATCGCAATCCATTTTTTGTATTGGTCAAACTGCCATCTAAAAAATTACCGGAATAAAATTGTAAACCCGGTTCTGTAGTGAACACTTCCATAAATCGTCCGCTTCCGGCATCATAAACTGTTGCGGCTTCTTCCAAACTATTTCCTGTTTTATTCAGTATCCAGTTATGATCGTAACCGCCTTTCACTGAATCAATATCACGGCCGATCTTTTTTGCTGTTGTAAAATCCATTACTGTTCCTTTCACCGGATCAATTTTACCTGTGGGGATCAACTGGTCATTCACCGGTGTATAGTGATCGGCATTTAAACTCAATTCATGACCGAGGATCGTCGAATCTTTACCGGCAGACAAATTAAAATAACAGTGATTCGTGAGATTCACCGGCGTTGGTTTATCCGTAGTGGCGGAATAATCAATCTTCAAAGAATTATCAGAACCCAATGTGTAGATCACTTGTACATTCAAATTGCCGGGATAACCTTCTTCACCATCTTTGCTGAGATAGGTCAGTTTTAAACTGCTATCGCCAGGCATTTTTTCAATATCCCAATATACTTTATCAAAACCTTTATTGCCTCCATGCAAACTATTTCCGTGATCGTTTTGCGCCAACGTATATTGTTTTCCATCCAGCATGAACTTTCCGTTGGCAATACGATTGCCATATCTTCCAATCAACGCTCCGAAATACGGATCACCTTTTTGAAGATAGCCTGACAAAGAATCAAAGCCCAGAACCACATCACCCATTTTTCCATCTTTATCGGGAGTAATGAGTTTGGTCACAGTTCCTCCATAATTAATTATGCTAACCTGCATTCCAAAAGCATTTGTGATCGTGTATTCCGTCACAGGTTTGCTTTCATACATGCCGAACGGTTGTTCTGTAATGCCAGGTTTCATAGCAGCGGTCTCATTTTTTTCGGATTTGCTTTTATTGTTGCAACCAATCGATGCTATAGCAAGTGTTGCCAATACAAATTGAATTGTTCTCTTCATTATTGTGATGTTTATTGTCCATAATAAGAATCGGGGCCATGTTTACGTTCAAAATGTTTTTTGATCAATGATTGTTTTAATCGGCTTGCGTTGGGATTGATCTGCTCCGTGAGCCACGCTAACTGCGCAATATTTTCCAGCTCGGCACTATTATATACTGCCTTCTCTGCAGTCTTCCCCCAGGTAAATGGCGCATGATTAGCTACAAGGATCATTTCCGTTTCCCGGTAATCCAATTTTTTTTCTTTGAAACAATTGATGATCTGAAATCCTGTCTGGTATTCATAATCACC
>DASZXQ010000150.1:0-27832 GCA_035545755.1 Chitinophagaceae bacterium
CCTGTAAAATCATTGCGAACTGAGTAAGAACAGCCTGTACGGTTGTGTACAACCACTGTCCGTTTTCGTACACTTACAAAACCGAAACTTTTCGTACCTCTTGTAGCACAGACCATTTAATAGTTGGCACAGGGGTTGAAAATAAAGGGCAGACATTACATTTAAAAAGAAAAATAGCCATGTTAGAATTAAAAGGAATCTACAAATGGGTAAACACAGGCAATCATCGGACATTTTTATTAAAAGATGTTGACCTCTCTGTAAAAGAAGGCGAATTCATTTCCATAATGGGACCTTCCGGTTCCGGCAAATCTACCCTGCTGAATGTGATCGGGATGCTGGATGAATTCAACGAAGGAGAATATAATTTTCTTCATGAATCCGTACACAAGCTGAAAGAAAAGCAACGTTCTTCTTTGTATAAACAATACATCGGCTTTGTGTTCCAGGCTTATCACCTTATTGATGAACTTACAGTTTATGAAAATATTGAGACACCACTGATCTACCAGAACATTAAAACTTCTGAACGCAAAGCAATGGTAGCGGATATCCTGGATCGCTTCCAGATCGTTGGCAAAAAAGACCTCTTCCCTACTCAACTCTCCGGCGGACAACAACAATTAGTGGGCATTGCAAGAGCATTGATCGCAAAACCAAAATTGCTGCTGGCTGATGAACCCACCGGTAATTTGAATTCCAAACAAGGCGAAGAGATCATGAATTTATTCAAACAACTCAATGACGAAGGAATGACCATCATACAAGTGACACATTCAGAAAAAAATGCCGCTTATGGTTCCCATATCATTAATCTCCTGGACGGAATGATCATTAAATAAATTATTAAAAAAACTACTTATTATAAAACAGCAACGATGAAAAAGATTTTCGTTTTGAGCCTATGTACACTTTTAGGAATATTTGGATTGAATGCACAGAACAGCAACGGAAATAAACTCACCCTGCAACAATGTGTGGAAACAGGAATTACCAATAACCTGCAGGTACAACAAAGCGATTTGCAAATGCAATCCGATGAAATAAACTGGAAACAGGCAAAGTTGAACCTGCTTCCCAATCTTAATGGTTCTGTAAGTCATGGTATCAACCAGGGAAGAAGCATTGATCCTTTTACCAATGGTTATATCAACCAAAGCATCGCTACAGGCAATTATAGTTTGAGCAGCGGTGTTGTTTTGTTCAATGGTTTTTCCCTGCTGAACAGTGTGAAACAAACTTCACTGGCTTACCAGGCTTCTAAAATGGATTGGCAGCAGGCAAAAGATAATATCACGATCAATATCATCCTGGCATACCTACAGGTACTGAGCAACCAGGAACAACTGCAGCAGGCAAAAAATCAGCTGGATCTTTCGAAACAACAAGTGGACCGGTTGGAAATAATCAATAAGCAAGGCGATATCAATCCTTCTGACCTATCTGACCTGAAGGGCCAATATGCCGGAGATCAGTTAAGCATTATCAATTCTCAAAATGCATTGGAATCTTCAAAATTAACATTATGCCAGCTCATGAATATTCCTTATGATAAAAACATGGTACTTGAAAAGATCAGTGCTGAAACACTGGCTACAAAATATGAAGACACTCCTGATAAAATATATTCGACAGCATTAGCGCAGCTTGCTCTGATCAAAGCTGTTGATCTGCGCAAACTCAGCGCCGAAAAAGGATTGAAAGTCGCAAAGGGAGAATTGTACCCGACATTAAGTTTTGGCGCTAATACCAATACCAATTATTCCAGCGCTGCCAGCCAGGAAATTTTTCTTAATTCAACCACAGTAGCAACTTCTGATTATGTAACCGTGAATAGCACACAATACCCGGTGATGAGCACGGTAAATAATTATAGCTCTCAAAAGATCGGCTACGGAAAACAATTAAGTACTAACCGCTTCACTTCTTTTGATCTCAGCCTGCGTATCCCAATTTTCAATTCATTACAGGCAAGAAACCGGGTGAAGCAGGCGCAATTGACTTTGAAAAATTCTGAGATCATCGCTGCTACTACCAAGACCGAATTACAGCAAAATATTGAACAGGCCTATATCAACATGACCAGCGCATCGGACCGGTACAAAACATTACTGGACCAGGTATCAGCGTATTCAGAATCATTCCGTATCGCCGAGGTTCGTTTCAATTCCGGTTTAGGAACGCCGATAGATTACCTGACTGCAAAGAATAATATGGATAGGGCCAATATCAACCTCATCAATGCCAAATATGATTATGTGTTGAGAACAAAGATCCTCGATTATTACCAGGGAAAACCATTGTGGTAACAGTATTTACCGGAGAGAACCCATTTTTCTGAAAGATGAATATTTAGCAACGCTAACCATTCTGTTGTTATCTTTGCGGCCTGTTTTATCCGGGGTCAATCCCGTTCAAAGATCATAATTTAGGATATGAAATTTTACAACTTACTTATCAAATACAGGCTTTGGATCGGTATAGTGCTCGTTGCTACTGGTGGTGTTGTCAATTATACTTCGTCTTTCTGGCCTGCGTTTCCATTATATTTTGTCGGTGTGATCCTTATTGCCGGGCATTTTTTCTTTGGCCCGTTGCGACTGATCCAGGACTATCTTGAAAACGGCGATATCGAAGGCGCTGAAAAAATCTTGAACTCGATCAAAGCTCCGGGTTTATTATATAAACCCATCCGCTCGGTTTATTATACGTTGAAAGGAAACGTAGCTATGATGAAACAGGACTTCGAAGGCGCTGAGAAAATGATGAAGAAGGGCCTCGATCTTGGTATGCCAATGAAAGAAGCAGAAGGCGCCAGCATGTTGCAGATGGGTATGCTGGCTATGCAAAAAAATGATCTGAAACAAGCCGAAAGCTATATTCGTTCTGCTTTACGCAAAGGTTTACCTGATAAAGAAAATGAAGCAGCCGCTTATTTGCAGATGTGCAGCATCATGATGAATAAAAGGGAATTCCGGGCTGCCAAAGATTTTTTCCGCAAGGCAAAAGCATTGAAGCCTACCACTCCGCAGATCGTTGACCAGATCAAACAAATTGAAAAATATATTTCAAGAATTCCGGGTTGATCTTCAAAAACTTCAGGAAGGCCATTTACCAAAAAGCTCCTCCACTTTTTTGAAGCGGTAATCGAAGATCTTAATAAGCCTTTTTTTGACAAAGAGAAAATTGGCGAGATCGCCCAACAACCAAAGCGGATTTTTGTAATGAACACTGTCCGTCATTTCCACTCCACCTTCTATTTGCCGGAAATGATGCTGGTGGTGCCAAAACCTATACGGGCCGAACCGCTGTTCATCTACAAAAAAGCGTTGCTCTTCTACATGAGTGATCTCGGTCATCCAATAAAGCGATATTCCTAATAACGGCTTTACTTTATATTCAATGATCTGGCCTGCATACATCCTGGTTCCGTGCAGTTTTGAGATCACCCGGAAATCCATATCATCCGGCGTCAGGAGTTGTAAATTTGCAGGGTTAGAAAAAAAGCTCCATGCTTCTTCAAGAGACAAGGGGATCTTTTGCACTGTTTTTATGGAATAGGCGGCCATGATCAGCTTTAGTGAATTTATGATAACTTGTTCTAACAACTAATTTGAAAGAAAAAAGTTCAATCGAAGATGCCATTTAATAAAGAAAAACTGGAAAAAAAATTTACGGAGGAATACGAAAAGCTAAATGAACAGCAGCGGTTGGCTGTGGATTCGATCGAAGGGCCCGTAATGGTAATTGCAGGTCCCGGTACCGGAAAAACGCAGATACTGGCCAGCCGCATCGGAAAAATATTGCTGCAGACAGATGCGCTTCCCGAAAATATCCTTTGCCTTACTTATACGGATGCCGGGGTAATTGCTATGAGGAAAAGATTACTCCATTTTATTGGACCGGATGCTTATAAAGTTTCCATCTATACATTTCATGCTTTTTGCAATGACGTCATACAGGAAAATATTTCTTTATTTGAAAAAACAGCTCTTGATCCTATCTCAGAACTGGAAAAAATTGACCTGTTTCGCCAGCTCATTGATTCATTTCCGAAAAATCATCCGTTGAAAAGATACAGAGGTGATGTATATTTTGAAATTCGCAACCTGGACAAATTGTTCAGTACCATGAAGCGGGAAGGCTGGACGCCGGAGTTTATTGATAAAAAAATTGATGAATATCTGGCAGATTTGCCCAACAGGGATGAATTTATTTATAAAAAAAAATATAAAGAATTCAACGCCGGCGATCTGAAGAAAGAAAAAATTGAAGAAGAAAAAGAAAAAATGGGAAAGCTCCGTGCGGCTGTGAATGAATTTGCCCGTTTTCAGGAAATGATGAGAAAAAAAGGCCGCTATGATTTTGATGATATGATCAATTGGGTCATTGATGCTTTTGAAAAAAATAAAAACCTGCTGGCAGATTACCAGGAACGATTTCAATACATACTCGTGGATGAATATCAGGATACCAGCGGTACACAGAACCGGCTTGTAGAGTTATTGATCAATTACTGGTCGAAGCCAAACATTTTTGTGGTTGGAGATGACGATCAAAGTATTTACCGATTCCAGGGCGCCAACGTAGAAAACATGCTGAAATTAGCTGAAAGTTATAAGAATGATCTATTCACCGTCGTCTTGAAAGAAAACTATCGCTCTACACAATCAATACTGGATGCATCGAAATCTCTTATAGACCGGAATGAAGAACGTTTGGTGAAACAACTTCCGGGCCTCAGCAAGGACTTGCAAGCTGCCCGGTTCAAAAAAAATATCGCCACACATCTTCCTGTCATCAAAGAATATGAAACACAACGACAGGAAATGATCGACATCACGCTGCAGGTACAGAAATTACTGGCAGAAGAAATTCCTCCGGGTAAGATCGCTGTAATCTACAAGGAAAATAAATATGGTGAAGAGCTGGCTGAATATTTCAGGCTACGAAATGTCCCGTTTTATTCCAAACGTAATCTTGACCTTTTTGATATTCCATTGGCAAAAAAAATAATACTGGTATTAAAATATCTCGAAGCCGAGCATGATATTCCATACAGTGGCGATGAAATGCTGTTTGAGATATTACATTTTGACTGGTTCGGCATTCCTGCCATTGAAATTGCCAAACTGAGTATTGAAGTTGCTGATAAAAAATTCAGCGATACCAAAATATCCATGCGGAGATTATTGCATGAAAAGGCCGGGACTCCTTCAAAAGATCTTTTCAGCGCTGCGTTTAATGAGAATTTAAAAAAGGCCAGCGCTGTTTTCGAAGAATTGATCGCTAAAGTTCCCAACCTCACACTCCAGCAGCTTTTTGAAAACATCATCCGCAAAGCCGGCGTGGTGAATCATATCATGCAAAGCGATGATAAACATTGGCAGTTGCAGGTGCTTACCGGTTTATTCGATTTTATAAAAGAAGAAACTCGCCGCAATCCTTCTCTCAGTTTGAAAGAATTGGTTCGGTTGATCGAACTGATGGAATCCGAAGAGATCATGCTGCCATTGGTGCAGGTAAGCGGCAATGATAAAGGAGTAAATCTGCTGACAGCACACGGTTCCAAAGGATTGGAATTTGAATATGTTTTTTTTGCAGGTTGCAATGCGGCTTTCTGGGAGAAAAAAAGAAAGCCGGGCGGCGGTTATAATTTACCGGATACAGTTTTTGTTTCCAAAAATGACGGAAAAGATGAAGAAGAATTGCGCCGTTTGTTTTACGTGGTGTTAACAAGAGCCGAGCAACATCTTACTATTTCTTATAGCCGTTTTAAAAATGATGGAAAAGAACTGGAGCCAACACAATTCATTGCTGAAATTCTCGATCAACAACAATTGCCGGTAGAAAAAATTTTTGTTGGAACAGACAGTATGAGCGAATTCTCCCTGCTACATTTTACAGAAGGAACCGCTCCGGAAATTGGAAAAATAGAAAAAGAATTTGTAGACCGGCTGCTGGAAAAGTTTGTAATGAATGTAACAGCGCTGAACAATTATCTGAGTTGCCCGCTGGAATTTTATTTTAATAATCTTATCAGGATCCCATCACCAAAGAATGAAGCTGCAGAGTTTGGTTCCGCTGTTCACCATGCGCTGGAACGTTTATTTAAAAAAATGCAGGAAAGCGGTAAAGAACAGTTCCCATCCAGAGGAGAATTTCTTTCAGACTTTGATTGGTATATGCAGCGGCACCGTGAAAGTTTTACCAAAGAACAATTTGACAGGAGAATGGAATATGGACATGAAGTGCTTTCAAATTATTATGATAAATATATTCACTCGTTTAATAAGATCGTTACTACTGAAAGAAGTATCAGGAATGTTGTGGTAAAAAATGTGCCGTTAAAAGGTAAATTAGACAAACTGGAGTTTGAAGGAAAACAGGTAAACATTGTAGATTATAAAACAGGTGATCCTGAAAAAGCAAAAGAAAAACTACAGGGGCCGAATGATAAGAATCCATCCGGGGGAGATTACTGGCGGCAAGCCGTGTTTTATAAGATACTGGTGGACAATTATACTCAGAAAGAATGGAAAGCTGTAAGTACGGAATTTGATTTTATCGAGCCCGACAGGAAAAAAAACTATCAAAAAAAGAAATTCGTTATTTCACCCGCCGATATTGAAACTGTGACCCAACAAATAACAGAAGTATGGGCTAAAATACAGGCTCATGATTTTTATACCGGCTGTGGGGAAGAGGATTGCCATTGGTGCAATTTTATAAAAACAAACAACATGGCTGTGGCTCTGCATAATATCACAGAAGAAGAGAGCCAGGATTAGCTGCGGGATTTTGAGAGTTTATTAGGAAAAACTTTCATAAGCAATAACCGGAAACCAACTATGTTTGCTTTATTATTTTATTGAAATGTCCTGCATGAAGAAAATTCTTTTTCTATTTCTTATACTCATAGTGCTGCTCCCTAAAATTGTAATCCTGACGGGCTGTGCTAATATTATTCCCCCTTCCGGAGGACCAAGAGATACAATCCCTCCGGTGCTTTTAAAATCTACGCCCCCTGATTCCACAAGAAATTTTACTGGCAACCGTATCACAATGACCTTTGATGAATTTATTGATCTGCAAAATGTCAGGGAAAACCTGATCGTTTCTCCGGTATACAAAATCTTTCCTGATATAACCAATAAATTAAATACCCTTTCTATAAAGATAAGAGATACCCTTGAGCCTAATACTACATATTCCATCAACTTTGGTAATGCGCTAAAAGATTTTAACGAAGGAAATGTTTTGAAAAATTTTACGTACCTCTTTTCTACAGGCAACAGGATCGATTCGCTGGGATTACAAGGAAAAGTGATCCTGGCGGAAGATGGAAAAATTGACTCTACATTGATAGTAGTGCTGCACAGGAACGGTGCGGATACAGCTGTGATGAAAGAACGTCCACGGTACATGACCAGGCTGGATGGAAAAGGAAATTTTGTTTTTAAAAATCTTCCTGCGGGTACATTTTATTTGTATGCATTCAAGGATGGCGGGAATTCTTTTCGTTTTACTGACACAACACAATTGTTTGCATTTGCTGATAAGCCTGTAGTGACGAATCAAAAAAACAACTCGTTCACTTTGTACGCCTATGCTGTAAAAAAAACCAGTACAGTGGCTGCGCCGGCAGGCATAGGTCTTCGAAAATCTCTGGGCGGCGGATCGGAAAAACGATTGCGATTTCAGTCTAACATTGTTGATAATAAAATGGACCTGCTCAGTCCGCTTACGCTCAATTTTGAAGTTCCCCTGCGATCCTTTGATTCAACAAAGATCAGTTTCAGCAGCGATTCTACTTTTACACCAATTAAAAATTATTTTTTTAAAAAAGATAGTTCCGGAAAAAAACTTGTGTTGAGTTACCCCTGGAAACAAAACACGGTATATCATCTGATACTAGATAAAGATTTTGCGGAAGATACCACTGGTAAAAAATTACTAAGAACTGATACGGTTACATTTACCACAAAAAAGATACAAGACTATGGCAAATTATCCATCCGGTTCCGGAATCTGGATATGTCAAAAAACCCGGTGCTCATTTTCATACAAAACGATAATATAAAAGGATCTTATCCTCTCAGTTCGCCTGATTTCTCTCAGGATCTTTTCCTGCCCGGCGATTATGACCTCCGTATACTGGAAGATACCAATAAGAATGGCAAATGGGATCCCGGTGAGTTTTTTGGCAAACATCTGCAACCTGAGATCGTTCGACCTGTAAGCCGACGCATTACCGTTAAGCCGGATTATGAAAATGAATTTGAGATAGAAGCACCATCTTCTTCCCAATAAAACCTTTTTGCCTCTTATCTTTTGGGGAGATTTAGAGGGACACTATCTTTGTTTTATGCAATTTTCCTCCTCACTTTTGGAGAACGCCGTTAATGAATTTGCCAGGCTTCCGGGCATCGGGAAAAAGACGGCTTTGAGACTGGTGCTACATCTATTAAAACAGGATGCAAATGAAGTTACTCATTTCAGCGAGGTCATTGCAAAAATGAGAACAGAGATAAAGTTTTGCCAACGCTGCTTCAATGTATCCGATGGAGACATTTGTTCCATTTGCGCCAATTCGTTGAGAAAACAGGATATGATATGTGTGGTAGAAAATATCCGTGATGTTATTGCCATTGAAAGCACCCAACAATACAGCGGCACGTATCATGTTTTGGGTGGTATCATCTCTCCGTTGGATGGTGTTGGCCCAGACCAACTGAATATTGAATCGCTTATTTCGAGAGTGCAAAAAGAAAAAACGCAAGAGATCATTTTTGCATTGAACCCAAACATACAGGGCGACACTACCATTTATTATATCCAGAAAAAACTGCAGCCATTTAATATTCGTGTCACAACAATTGCAAGAGGCATTGCGTTTGGCGGCGAACTGGAATATGCGGATGAAATGACACTAGGCCGCAGCCTGCAGAACCGGCTGCCGGTGGAGAGCTATGTATCCAACCGATAATTTGAAGTTTACTGATTAACTATTAACTTTGTTCCCACAACAGGCGGATTTGTTTATTGTTCGGCCTGTCCCGATAACTATCGGGATTAATAACAGAACTAATAAACGTCAAAAAACTCCTCTAAGTTTTCCAGCGTTTATAGTTCACAAAAAAATATTATGAAAACAATTCAGGATTGTTTAAGTGAACGCATATTGATAATTGATGGTGCCATGGGCACCATGATCCAGCGTCATAAATTAAAGGAAGAAGATTACCGTGGTGAACGATTCAAAGACTGGAAATATGACCTGAAAGGAAATAATGATCTATTGTGCCTGACACAACCACAGATCATTAAAGAAATTCACAAGCAATATCTCGAAGCAGGCGCTGATATTATTGAAACAAATACTTTCAATGCGCAAAAAATTTCATTAGCTGATTATCATATGGAAGATCTGGCTTATGAAATAAATCTTGCCGCAGGTAAAATTGCTAAAGAAGCGGTGAAGGAGTCTGGAAAGCAGGCATGGGTGGCAGGAGCTATCGGGCCGATGAACAAAACACTTTCTCTCTCACCGGATGTAAACAATCCCGGTTATCGGTCATTGACATTCGACGATGCAGTAGCTGCGTATTATGAACAAGTAAAAGGTTTGGTAGAAACTGGTGTTGATCTGCTTCTGATCGAAACCATTTTTGATACTTTAAATGCTAAGGCCGCCATTTTCGCCATTAAAAAATATTTCAGGGATACAAAACAAAAAGAACTTCCTATAATGATCTCCGGAACGATCACTGATGCCAGCGGAAGAACGTTAAGCGGACAAACATTAGAAGCGTTTTATACTTCGGTGATGCATGCAAAGCCGTTGAGCGTTGGTTTAAATTGTGCTTTAGGCGCAAAAGAAATGCGTCCGCATATTGAGGAATTATCACAGATCGCTTCGTGTTTTGTTTCCGCTTATCCCAACGCCGGTTTACCGAATGCCATGGGAGAATATGATGAACAACCAGAAGATACAGCTCATCATATAGAAGAATGGGCTAAAGAAGGTTTTGTGAACATTGTTGGCGGATGCTGCGGCACTACGCCGGATCATATACGGCATATTTCGGAACATGTAAAAAATTTAACCCCGAGACCATTACCAATTGTTGAAGAAACTCTTTCTTTCTAAATGAGCGAACCATCACATATTAAACCATATTTACGATTAGCGGGTTTGGAACCATTGGTTGTTCGTCCTGATACTAATTTCATCAACATAGGTGAAAGAACCAATGTAACAGGTTCTAAAAAATTTGCCCGACTTATCAAAGACAATAAATACGAGGAAGCACTAAGTGTTGCCCGCCAGCAGGTAGAAAACGGTGCCCAGGTGCTTGATGTAAATATGGATGACGCCTTACTGGATGGCGTGAAAGCCATGACCACTTTTCTGAATCTTTTACAAAGTGAGCCTGACATTGCGAAGATCCCCATCATGATCGACAGTTCTAAGTTCGAGATCATCGAAGCCGGATTGAAATGTGTGCAGGGAAAATGCATTGTGAATTCCATTTCGATGAAAGAAGGAGAAGAAAAATTCATTCATCAGGCAGCGTTGTGTCGCATGTACGGAGCTTCTGTAGTGGTAATGGCGTTTGATGAAAATGGCCAGGCTGATACATTACAAAAGCGGGTTGACATCTGCGAAAGAGCCTATAAGATCCTTACTGAAAAGGTTGGTTACGATCCACAGGATATAATTTTTGATCCCAACATATTTGCTATTGCAACAGGCCTGGAAGAACATAATAATTACGCCGTAGATTTTATTGAAGCCACCAGGATCATCAAGAAAAAAATGCCATTGGTAAAAATCAGCGGCGGTGTAAGTAATCTTTCTTTCTCATTCCGCGGCAATGATCATGTAAGAGAAGCCATGCATTCTGTTTTTCTATACTACGCCATCAAAGCAGGAATGGATATGGGTATTGTAAACGCAGGTCAATTGGTGGTGTATGATGAAATTGAGCCGGAGTTACGGCAGCTTTGTGAGGACGTTATTCTCAACAGGAATAACGACAACAATGAAGCCACAGAAAAATTAATTGCATTTGCAGAAACGGTAAAAGCAAAAGGTAAAGTAGAAGTAAAAGATGAATCATGGAGAAATGCAACTGTTGAGGAGCGGCTTAAACATGCTCTCGTTAATGGCATTACGGACTACATAGATGCCGATACTGAAGAAGCGAGGAAAAAATACCCCAAGCCACTGGATGTAATTGAAGGCCCTTTGATGGACGGAATGAATGTAGTGGGTGATCTGTTTGGTTCCGGTAAAATGTTTTTACCGCAGGTAGTTAAAAGTGCAAGAGTGATGAAAAAAAGTGTAGCGTGGTTAACGCCTTTTATTGAGGAAGAAAAGAAAAATAATCCGCTGGCATTGCAGGGATCTGTTGGAAGAATTTTGTTGGCAACGGTGAAAGGTGATGTGCACGACATAGGAAAAAATATTGTTGGGGTCGTATTAGGATGTAATGGTTATGAAATAAAAGATCTAGGAGTAATGGTGCCTGCCGATAAAATCTTAGATGAAGCCGAAAAATTCGGAGCTGATGTTGTTGGCCTAAGCGGATTGATCACCCCATCATTGGATGAAATGGTGCATGTGGCACATGAAATGAAGCGTCGCAATATGAAACAGCCTCTGTTGATCGGTGGCGCTACTACTTCCCGCATGCATACCGCTGTAAAAATTGCTCCACAATATGATAATGGTGTCATTCATGTTTTGGATGCATCCAGAAGCGTCGCAACTGTCAGCGCTTTATTGAATAAGGAGCAGAAAAAAGTAATCCTGGGTAATATACAGCAGGAATACAATCAGCTTCGGGAACAGTTCTTGAATAAAAAAGGGAAAACCCTTATCCCTTATTCTGAAGCTGTCGTTACAAAGGAATATTTTGATTGGAAAAATTACCAACCGGTAACACCTGCAATCGATGGCGTAAAAGTTTTAAAAGAGTTCGATCTTGCTACTATTGCAAAATATATTGACTGGGGGCCATTTTTCATTGCCTGGGAAATGCCGGGAAAATTTCCGGATGTACTATCCGATAAAATTTTCGGAGCAGAAGCTAATAAACTCTACAAAGAAGCACAGAAACTTTTAGAACAGATCGTCAAAGAAAAATGGTTTACTGCAAATGGAGTGATTGGTTTCTGGCCTGCACAAAGTAATAACGCAGATACCGTGATGCTGCAAACAAAAAAAGGTGAAGTGAAAATAGAATTTCTGCGGCAGCAGTTAAAAAAAGCTGTGGGACAACCAAGTTTTTCATTAGCGGATTTTATTTCTCCAAAAGAATTGGGGCAGGATTTTATAGGTGGTTTTGCCGTAAGCGTTTTTGGCGCAAAAAAATATGTTGAGAAATTCGCCAACGAACATGATGAGTATAATAAGATCATGGTGCAGATACTTGCCGATCGCTTAGTGGAAGCCTTTGCAGAATGCCTGCATGAAAAAGTAAGGAAAGAATACTGGGGCTATGGAAAGGATGAAAACCTTAGCAATGAACAGCTAATCAAAGAAGAATATAAAGGTATTCGGCCGGCGCCTGGTTATCCTGCCTGTCCGGATCATACTGAGAAAATAAAATTATTTGACCTGCTGAATGCAACGGAAAATATCGGCATAGAATTAACCGAGAGCCTGGCCATGAATCCTCCGGCATCAGTTTGCGGCTGGTACATTGCCCATCCGCAAAGTCATTATTTTGGTTTGGGTAAAATTGGCCGAGACCAATTAGAGGATTATGCCAAAAGAAAAGGAATGAGTATTGAAGAAGCTGAAAGATGGCTTAGGCCGGCCCTTGAGTAAAACTATTTGACCTCTACGCCCAATCTTTGTAACTCTTCTTTTAATTGTTGTGCATTGTGAAAATGAATACCTCTGATGCCGACCACTTCTGCGCCTTTTATATTTCTTAAGCTATCATCAATAAAAATTGTGCTTGCAGGGTCTAAATGATAACGATCTAATACAATTCTATAAAATTCTGCTGAAGGTTTTCTCATTTTCTCTTCACCGCTTACTACAATGCCATCAAACCATTTTAGAAATTCAAATCGTTCTCTTGCATGAGGGAATAATTCCGCACTCCAGTTGGTCAGTGCATACAATTTATATTTACCATTTTGCTTCAATTCATGAAAAATTTCAACCGTTTCATGAAGAGCTTCGCCCAGCATTTCGATCCACCTTCCATAATAAGCCCGGATCTCTTCACTCCACTCAGGATGTTTTGCCACTAATTCTTCAGTCGCTTTGTGCAATGGATAACCGGCGTCCTGGTTCTCGTTCCATTCTGTAGTAGTCACATTCTGAAGAAACCATTCCATTTCATTTTCTGTTTTGAAAATGTTGCGATACACATAGCGGGGATTCCAGTCAATAAGAACGCCTCCAAGGTCAAAAACAATTGTGTTGATGTTTGTCATTTATAAAAAAATGTTGAGCAAAGTTACTGTAGCTGAAGTGTGCGACGCAACAACTGTCGATAAGAATTACTGAAGCTGGCAAAAAAATATTCCTTATCTCTTTTCAAAGAACCACCATCTTCTTTTTCTACGCTTCAGTTTATAGTTCTGTTTGATGTAAGTGCGGATATGATTGATGGCATCATCAATATCATCTGTCAGCAATACCAAAGAAAGGTCTTCCCGGTTGATGGTTCCCTGCTCTGCCATATATTCAATAGATTCCCAAAGATCTTTATAAAATTCCTTCCCATAAAGAACAATTGGAAACTGAGTAATGGTTCGTGTTTGCACCAATGTTAATGTTTCAAAAAACTCATCCATGGTTCCAAATCCTCCCGGCATGATGATGAATGCATAGGAATACTTCACCATCATTACTTTGCGCACAAAAAAATGTTCGAATGTCATCCATTTGTTCATATACTTGTTGGGCTTTTGCTCAAATGGCAAACGAACATTGCAGCCAACGGATTTTCCACCATTTTCAAAAGCGCCACGGTTGGCTGCTTCCATCACTCCGGGACCGCCACCGGTCATTACTGTCAAGCCGAGGTCGGAAATTCTTTTGCCAAATTCTCTTGCAGCCTGGTAATACGGATGTTCTTCCGTAAAACGTGCTGAGCCAAAAACCGTAATGCAAGGGCCTACAAAATGCAAGGTTCGAAAACCTTTGATAAACTGGCTGAATACCCGAAAGGCAAAATTCAGTTCATAGCTCCTGCTCCGCGGGCCTTCGAGATATACGTGAGCTTTGGCCGGAATGATCTTATCAGATGAAGCCATAATTATTTTTTAAAAGATATAAAAGTAAAACTTTTCAGTTCAAGAGAAATTCCTTTAACAGTACAATTCTTTTACTATGAAATAAATATTATGGAAATTTGAAAAATAAATTTATTGTATGCGCATCATCAGTTATAATGTGAATGGCATTCGTGCCGCAATCAATAAAGGTTTTATCGACTGGTTGAAAACCGATCCTGCCGATGTTATCTGCATACAGGAAACAAAAGCGTTAAAAGAAAATGTCAATCACAAATTGTTTTCCGATCTGGGTTATCATGACTATTGGTTCAGTGCACAAAAGAAAGGTTATAGTGGTGTTGCGATTTTTACCAAAATAAGACCCACTCATATTGAATATGGCAATGGACACGGCGCAAGCGATGATGAAGGCAGGGTGTTACAAATGGATTTTGGTGATGTGCGATTGATCAATGCATATTTTCCTTCAGGAACCAGTGGTGAAGAACGACAAGAGTTCAAATATAAATGGCTGAACGAGTTTTTGGTTTACCTCAATAAAATAAAAAAGGAATATCCGAAAATAATTTTATGCGGTGATTATAACATTGCTCATAAAGAGATCGACATCCATGACCCGAAAGGAAACAAATATTCATCGGGATTTTTGCCGGAAGAAAGAGAATGGATGACAAAATTTTTTGAGAGCGGCTGGGTCGACACTTTCAGGCAGTTTCACCCCGAACCTCATCGTTACAGTTGGTGGAGTCAGCGGTTTCCAAGTGTAAGATTACAAAACAAAGGCTGGCGAATTGATTACATTAATGTAACAGAGCCGTTAAAAAAGAATTTAAAAGATGCAGAGATCTTTCCTGATATAAAACAAAGTGACCATTGCCCTGTATTTCTTGATATAAAAATCTAAGCTGCATGATCGTTTATAATATTACCATGAAAGTAGATCCATCGATCGAGAAAGATTGGATAAAATGGCAACGGGAAGAGCATATTCCTGAGATACTGGCGACCGGCTTATTTACAGAACATAAATTTTTCCGCCTGCTGGAACAAGATGAAACGGATGGCGTTACTTATGTGATACAATATTTTGCATCTTCATTGGAAAATTATCAGCAATACGTTGAAAAATTTGCGCCGCTTTTTCGTAAAAAAGCATCGGATAAATGGAAAGATCGGTTTGTTGGATTTCGAACAGTAATGCAGGTTGTGCAATAACTGTGGATAAGATTTTCCTTTGTGATTGTACACTAAAAAATTTATTTTCCGGAAAAATTTATTGACATTTCATTTTGAAAATGCATTCAGAAATCCTTTACAGCAAGGCATTTCGGGAAGACACTTAAAATTAATATGCGGCCAGCACAGTGAGATATCTCATCAAATGCTTGCTACATGCGGTTTCAGAAGGAATGAAAAGAATTTTTTACTCCTGAAAATTTTTTGTTGCTTTCAAAAACCTTCTAAATTTGTCGCAGTTAGTAAATCATAAAAAAACAACTATGAACAAAGCTGAACTGATCAACAAAATTGCTGATGATACTGGCATTACCAAAACCCAGGCTAATGCTGCTATTGATTCTTTTGTAGAAGCTGTAAGTAAAACCCTTAAAAATGGCGGCAAAGTCACTTTAGTAGGGTTTGGCACATTTACCATTTCAAAAAGAAAAGCCCGTAAAGGCCGTAATCCTCAGACAGGCGAAGAAATCAGTATCAAAGCGAGAAAAGTGGCTCGTTTCAAAGCCGGTAAAGAGCTTGCAGCCAAATTGTAACCGCACAATAACTTATTAAAAAGCTCCGGTACTGTATCAGCGCAGGAGCTTTTTTAATTCATTTCATTAAAATTTATAACTCAAAAAAAAATCAGATGGGCAGAGGTGATAAAAAAACTAAAAAAGGTAAAATATTCAAAGGTTCATTTGGCAAAAGCCGTCCCAGCAAAGCAAAAAAGAAAAAATAATAGTTAGTACCAAATTTTGCGTTCAGGATCCAGGATAAATGGATCCTGCTTTCTCATTGATCAGGGCGCCAGCCTTTCGATCTTCCAGGTTCCATCTTCCTGCAAAGAATATTGAATGCGATCATGCAGGCGACTGGCTCTTCCTTGCCAGAATTCGATTATGACAGGCTTTACAATTAACCCACCCCAGTTCGACGGACGTTGAATATTTCCATTTTTTAATTCTGAAGATAATTTATTGAACCGTTCATCGAGCCAATTGCGGCTTTCGATCACCTGGCTTTGAGGTGATGCCAATGCACCGATGCGGCTGGCTTCGGGTCGTGAATTAAAATATTCATCGCTTTCTGCAGCTGACAACTTAAACACCAGCCCGGTAACCCGAACCTGACGTTCCAATTCTTTCCAGAAAAAAACCAGGCAGGCTTTAGGATTTTCGGATAATTGTTGTCCTTTATAACTATTGTAGTTGGTAAAGAATATAAATCCTTTCTCACTGAAGTCTTTCAATAAAACAATCCGGGCCGAAGGAACGGCTTCCATCGAAGCTGTTGCAAGCGTCATGGCATTAGGTTCTTCCACTCCGGCTGCCAGTACATGACCCCACCATTTTTTGAATTGAAGTATTGGATCTGTTTCTACATCTTTTTCCGATAGACTTTGTTGTGAATATTCCTTTCGGATGTCAGCGATATTATTTTCCATTAACTCCAAATTAAAGCGTAAAGTTAATCTTTCAGTCGTTGTATAAATAAGAAAAGCCCCATTTGGAGGCTTTTGAAAAATTTTAAACAGGTATTTTATTCATTTCCCTGGCGACGCATGAGCTGGTCTCTTTCCTCTGAAACTACATGCAACATGCTTTCCAATTCACCGATGCGTTTTAATTGGTTTTCCAGTTTCTTATTTGCGTCCGAGACTGTCTGCAAATCATTATTCAGTTCTTCGAGATATGTTACTCTTTTCTGCAGTTGCTGGCGATTGAAATTAGCTTCCCGCAAGCGGTCTTCTGTATCGGTCAACTGGGCATGGAGCCGTTGATTGTCGGCACTGAGTGCATTCATCTTTTTTCGCTGTTCTTCAAAATCTTTTGACAATTTATAATGCTCTTCTTTCAAATCTTCATATTCTATACTTGTTAGCTTGGAAGAGCCGACCTGCGATTCCAGCTTCCTGATCTTATCCTGCAATACGTTGAATTCATGATATGCACTATCAAGCATGGAACTCATTTCTTTGGTCAATTGTTCTTTCTGACGAATCGAATTGATTTCTTTTTCCTTATCGCCAATAAGACGACGGAGTTCTGTGATCTGATGAGATAATTCTTCATTATCGCGGAGCACTTCTCTTGCTTTTTCTTCTTTTTCTTTGATAACATCGATCTGTCCCAGCAGTCGGTTGATCTTTTCGTTGTGTTCCATCAAGCTGCTTTGCGCCTGGCGAAGTTGTTCGATATAATCAGTCTGCACTTCAGCATGCGGAGCCGTACGAAGCGATTCCATTTCATGTTGCAAAATTTTATTCTGACGGCGCATTTCCTCGGCTTCTATTGCATATATATTGCTATTGGCTTCAGCCTCAGAAAGTTTTTCTTTAAGCTCAGTTAATTCTTTATCCCTTAATTCTATTTCATTAAAATATTTAAGCTTCCACTCACCAAGTGTTTTAGCCAGAGTTTGCGACTCTACATTAGATGTCTTCAGCGATCGCCGGCTGGAAATAAAAAAGTGAATGGTTATGCCAAGAATGACCGCACCAAGCAGTAGAATAATAATTTCGAGAATTGACAATGTAAGATGACCCATAATCTTGCAAATCAAACCGGTAAGCTATCAAAAAAATATGAGATTCCTGGTACTATTTTTTCACAAACTATCCGTAAGTGATTACGAAAAAATCAACCTTTTACCAGAGTTCCGACTTTTTCGCCAGTCACTACACGTCGCAGGTTATCCTGCTTGTTCATATCAAATACGATAATGGGAAGATTATTTTCCATGCACAAAGTAAATGCCGTCATATCCATCACCCTCAGATTTTGATTAAGGCATTCCTGGAAAGTGATAACATTGTATTTTTTGGCGGTGGGATCTTTTTCCGGGTCAGCATTATAAATGCCATCCACTCTTGTTCCCTTTAATATCACGTCAGCATTGATCTCAATGGCACGAAGCGATCCGGCAGTATCAGTAGTGAAATATGGATTACCCGTGCCGGCGCCAAAAATGACAACCCTGCCTTTTTCAAGATGCCGGATAGCCCTGCGGCGAATATATGGTTCAGCAATCTGCTCCATTTTAATAGCGCTGAGCAATCGGGTAAACACTCCAATTTTTTCCAACCCTGCCTGTAATGCCATACCATTGATTACGGTGGCCAGCATTCCCATATAATCACCATGTGCTCTCTCGATGCCTGTCTCAGCTTCATTCATACCCCGGTAAATATTGCCACCTCCTATTACAATGGCTACTTGTACGCCCAATTCAGTAATAGATTTAATGTCCTGGGCATATTGTGCAATTACAGAATTATCAAAACCAAAGTTCTTATCGCCCATCAAAGCCTCGCCGGAAAGTTTCAGAAGAATACGTTTATATTTTGGAAGCATGCAGTAAGATTTGCGCTGCGAAGATAGGGGATTTGATTTTTTCGATTTTTTATAAACATGATGATTTTAAAAACTGAGCAAAATAAAAAAGGAAACCGCTGGTTCCCTTTAAAACAATTAGATAAACTATATTTTAATTTATTTATCCCAGCGCCACTCTCTTAAATGCTGTCACCTTCAGATCGGCATCCACGCTTTTCAGATAATCACCGACTGTTTTGCTTCCGTCTTTTACAAAGGACTGTGCCAATAAAGTTTGTTCTTTGAAAAACGCATTCAGTTTTCCTTCTGCAATTTTAGATAACATCTCCGCAGGTTTACCGGCCATTTTAGGATCATTCTTTAATTGCTCCAGGGCAATATCTTTTTCACGGGCAATAACATCAGCCGGAACACTGGCAGCATCAACAGCTACCGGATTCAATGCAGCAATTTGCATCGCTACATCTTTTCCTGCTTCGGCTTGTTGTTTATTCAATCCTACCAGCACACCAATGCGGTAAGCTCCATGAATATATGATGCTACATAATCAGCGTCCACTCTTTCAAATTTTGTTACACCGATCTTTTCACCGATAGAAGCCAGCTTATCATTTACCAATTCTGCTACAGTAGCGGTACCTGCTTTTGCGTTCAATAATTCATCAAGGCTTTTTACATTGTTTGCAATAGCTGCATCAGCAATGCTTTGACCAAAGGCAACAAAGTCTGCATTCTTACTTACAAAATCTGTTTCGCAACTAACACAAACTACAATACCGGTTTTATTATCTGCCGTTGTTTTAGCGATCACCACACCTTCTTTCGCTTCACGGTCACTTCTTTTTGCCGCTACTTTTTGTCCCTGTTTTCTTAACCAGTCAATTGCCGCCTCAAAATCTCCGTTCGCTTCTGTTAATGCTTTGCGGCAATCCATCATGCCGGCACCGGTCATCTGGCGCAGCTTATTTATATCCTGTGCACTTATAGTTACTGTTGACATAATTTATTTTGATTTAAAGTTGTATTTATAAAATATACAGATTCAAAAAATTCCTCCCATTGAGGAATTTAAAACTGCAAGAATGCAGTATGCTGAAAAGCAATAGTTCTTTTTTCCTGCGTATTACCTGGGGCCTGAGCCACCACCTGTTCTCCGCTGACCACCGCCACCGGAAGTGCGGCGTCTTGGTTGGCCACCGCCACGAGGTTTACCGCCACGGCCACTTTCTGCTTCAGCTTCTGCCAGCAACTTCGCAGCTTTCTTTTCTCTTTCATCATCGGTCATTTCTTCTACTTCTTCATCCTTTGCAGCCTGGCGTTCTGCTAAACCTTCTGCTATGGCAGCCGTGATATAGTTAGTCAGGATAGCAATTGATTTAGTAGCATCATCGTTCCCGGGAATAGCAAAATCAACTTTGTTGGGATCGCAATTGGTATCTACAATGCCGAACGTGGTAATGCCAAGACGTTTTGCTTCAGCCAACGCAATGTGCTCATGCCCGATATCAATGATGAACAAAGCAGCCGGAACTCTTCCAAGTTGTGCGATACCACCTAACACTTTTTCCATTTTTTCTTTGTCGCGGCTCAGTGTCAATCTTTCTTTTTTGGTAATGCTGTCAAATGTTCCATCGTTCAGCATTTTTTCAATGCTCTGCATTTTCTTTACACTCTTACGAACCGTATTGAAATTGGTGAGCATTCCACCCAACCAGCGTTCAGTTACATAAGGCATATTGACTCTTTTAGCACATTCGCTTACGATATCTTTTGCCTGCTTTTTAGTGCCCACAAATAATATTTTCTTCCCGCTGCGTGCAATTTGTTTCATTACACCAGCTACTTCATTCAGGCATTCGGTGGTCCTATTCAGGTCGATGATATGAATGCCTTTCTTTTCTGCAAAAATGTATGGCAGCATTTTCGGATTCCACTTCTTGCGCAGGTGACCAAAATGTACGCCTGCTTCTAAAAGTTGCTGCTGAAGTGAGGTATTATTTTCCATTATACTAATTTGAAATTTTGAATTTGATAATGCAAGTTGCAATTAACGCTTGCTGAACTGGAAGCTTCTTCTTGCTTTTTTGTGACCAAATTTTTTCCGCTCTACAGATCTCGGGTCTCTTTTCAGAAGGCCTGCGGCTTTGAGTGCCGGGCGAAAATCAGGATTTGTTTCGAGCAATACACGGGCAATGCCAAGCATAGCCGCTTCAGCCTGACCTTTTACACCACCGCCGTCAGCAGTGATCTTTGCATCGAACTTGCCGAAGACATCTACTGCTTTAAATGGCCGTTCTACCTGGTTTTGCAGGTACACCAGCGGAAAATATTTTTTATAGTCTTTGCCGTTTACTGTGATCTTACCATCTCCTTTTGAAAGGAACACTCTTGTCACAGCTTCTTTACGACGACCTACTCCGTTTCTTTGCTTTTCCATTTTTATTTAGCTTTTAGCCTGTAGCTATTAGCTTTTAGCCAACAGCTAATAGCTGTTTTAAAATTTAAGTTCTTGTGGTTGTTGTGCACCATGCGGATGTTCTGTTCCGACGTAGACAAAAAGTTTTTTGTACATCTTGCGGCCCAACCTGTTTTTGGGCAGCATTCCTTTTACCGCTCTTTCAACGACTGCTTCGGGCCTGCGTTTTAATAAACTACCGGCAGCTTCCTGTTTCAATCCACCTGGATAGCCGCTGAAAGTATCATACAATTTGTCTTTTAACTTATTGCCGGTAAAGACAACTTTGTCTGCATTGATCACAATAACATAATCGCCGCAATCGACATGAGGTGTATAGTATGCTTTGTTCTTGCCACGCAATACGGCAGCAATTTTAGCACACATACGACCTACGGTTTGATTGGTACCGTCCACAACATACCATTTGCGTTGCACGGTAGCCGCATTCGCATGCTTGGTTGTAAAATGTTGTTTGCTCATTCTGATTTTTCTTTTAACTCTGTTATTTAATTAACAACTCAGACCATCCTCTGAATTGTTTCCATCACAACTCCAAAGTTGTTTTTGGGGTCGCAAAGATAGGTTTGAGTAAATTCCTAACCTAAGAATTAGGGAAGAATCTTTTACAATGCCCTTGCAATATGTTGATTTTCAATAAAATTTTTGACACATTTTTTTAGTGATTAAGAAATTGCCCCACTCAATCCACCATTCACCTTTATATTTACGTCTTTCAAATCATTAAAACATGCCACATAATTTACATCGTACCATTTTTGGCGATCCAAAAAACTCCGGCAACCTGATGAGTATTGAAGAAGCCAACGCATTATTAAATGAATGGGTACCTAATGAACGGTTGAGATTACACATGAAACAAGTGGCTGCCGTAATGAAAGCATGGGCACTTGAGAAAGAAAATGCCGATGAACAAACTGCATTGAAATGGGAATTAGCCGGATTACTTCATGATGCCGATTGGGAAAAATATCCGGATGATCATTGCCGCATTATTATTGAAGAATTGGAAAAAAGAAATATCGATCCGGATGTGATCCACTGCATCGCTTCTCATGGACCCGGGTATTTTGGTGTAGAGCCGGAAAGCAAAATGGATAAAATGATCTATGCTATTGATGAGCTGTCCGGCTTTGTTCATGCTTCCGCTTTGATACGCCCCACTAAATATGAAGGCATGGATGTAAAAAGTGTTTTGAAAAAATTGAAAACCTCTTCGTTTGCCGCCCAGGTAAATCGCAATGATATAACAGACGCACTTTCAAGAATTGATGTACCTCTCGAAGAACTGATCCAGTTCATAATCGATCACCAAAAGAATGTATCGTAAAAGTCCGAACGTAAAAAAAGTTTAATATTTCCTTAAACCTCTTTTCTCAAACCCTGTCTCACCCTTGACATTGGTTTTCCAGACCCTATGTAAAAAACTATTCTGTTCATTAAAGTATCTAGAAATTTATGAGAAAATTTTACCCTTTCATTACCGGGTTTTTTTTAAGCCTCGTTGTAATACAAGCCCAAGCCCAGAATGACGTAGCGGATTTCACTTTTGTTTCCTCAGGAAACACATTTTATTTTACCAACACTTCCAACACGGTCCCCAATGATACTGCTTCTCGTCGGTGTTATTGGCAATTTGGAGATGGAAGTAGTTTGACAACATTCTTCAGTTTTAATCCATCACATACCTACTCTCAACCGGGATCCTATGAAGTGTGCCTGCGCCTTTTAAGAAGAGTTCCAAATTCTGCCGGAACGCCAAACGATTCGTTAGTGCTGATCTCCACAGTGTGTAAAACAATTGTAGTTGCAGCACCGGACAGTTGTAGCGCCAATTTTGAAACAGTATCAAGTAATGCCTCTTCGCTTGGAAGATATTTTTTAGCGATCCCGTGGCATAACAATAAAAAAAGTCCGATACGGATTTGCTGGAATTTTGGTGATAACCGTGATACCTGCATCAATTACGATCCTACTGTATCCACACAAAACAATACATACCCTGTTTATCATTTATACAATCAAGCGGGCAATTATAATGTTTGTGTAGATATTACTTATGCAGGAGGGTGCGAGTCTCACTATTGTCGTACAGCTTCTGTGGGAGTGCCGGATAGCTGCTCTGCTAATTTTGAAGTAGCAGCAGCTACAAGCCCTACTTCTCTTGGAAAATATTTTGTAGCGCAACCATGGAATAATAACAATAAGAAACCTGTGTACATCTGCTGGAATTTCGGAGACAACCGTGATACCTGCATTCAATATTCGACAACATATACCGGCACTTATGCTGTATTTCACCAATACGCAAATGCCGGTAATTATAATGTTTGCATCAAGATCTCTTATGATGGAGGATGTCAATCCAGTTTCTGTAAAGTAATTTCTACCGGCGTAGCAGATAGTTGCAGCGCCAATTTTGAAACTTTAGCTGTGAGTTCAACTACTTTGGGCAGGTATTTCGTTGCACAACCATGGAATAATCATAATAAAAAGCCATTACAAATATGCTGGAATTTTGGAGATAATAAGGATACCTGTATTCAATATCCAACAAGTTATACCGGATCATATTCCGTCTATCATTTATATTCTCAGCCGGGAGTTTATAATGGTTGTGTAAGCATTCTTTATGATGGTGGATGTGAATCTAAATTCTGTAAAACGATCCAGGTCGCTGGCAGCGCTGATAGTTGCAAAGCAGATTTTGAAAGAATTCCGACTGCCGTTGCAACGCCTTTAACTGTTGCATTGCAGGCAATCACTGGAAATAATCATAATAAAAGGCCTTCCCGTGTCTGCTGGAATTTTGGAGATGGAAACGATACCTGCATCAATTATACGGAAACTTATACAGGGCTTTATAATATCAAACATACTTATGAGCAATCAGGGCAATACCAGATTTGTGTAGATATTCTTTACTTCGGAGGATGTGAAGCAAGAACATGCAAGCCGATATCTGTGGTACTTCCACCTGACACATGCCGTGTCCAGGTTTTCGAAGCGACACCTTCGATCAACAGTTTGACCCGAGGGTTCTATGCCATTCCTTTTTCATCCAACAACAGAGGAGTAGAACGGATCTGCTGGAATTTTGGAGATGGAAACGATACCTGCATTACTCAAATTGGCTTGACCATTAATCCGGGCTATACCATCAGGCATACATATCCCGGACCGGGCACTTACCATGTTTGTGCTACAGTCAATTTTGTCGGAGGTTGCTCTGCACAACAATGTATCGAAATAGCGATACGTAGTGCATCAGATATTTGTGGTGGGTATTTTGTTGATTCGTTAATTGGACCAAGAACATTTAAATTCCGTGGACAAAGTATTCATAATCCCAATGACAATGTGATCAGTTATCGCTGGACATTCGGTGATGGTTCTTCAGCTACAGGTCAGGAAGTGGAACATACTTTTGCTCCAGGTACCAGTTTTCAGGTTTGTTTGATCATCAATACCGAGCAAGGTTGCGAAACGAGGATATGCAAACCATTATTATTGCCGGGTGCCAATGCTCCTGTTCTGCAATTAACACCTAACCCTGTACTCAGCAACCTGCATGTAGTATTTATTTCAGGTTTTAATGAAACAGTGAATGTTCGAATCGTGAATTCCTATGGTCTGGTGATAAGGGCTTATACCAAAACAGTGACCACGGGTCCTAATATCTGGGATTTTGATCTTTCTTCGTTATTGACAGGAGTCTATTCGTTCTCCGTTCAATCTTCTGATCAATTAGCCAGTTCAATATTTTTAAAGCAGTGACCAAAACTTTTTTCTTACGTCAGGGCTAACAAACAAAGCCGTCTCGGGATGAGGCGGCTTTTTTATTTATGATAAGAAAACAAAAAGTAATTTTATATTTCAAGCCTTGTTATGTACTCCAAAGATCAAACCCAGAATCTGCAAAAAAGTACGTCGGCATTCATGAAAAAAATAAAAGCTGGCGGCATTGATAAAAAAGAAGTGGAAGAACTTCGGAGTATCCTGCGTTTTCACGAATACCGCTATTATATTCTAAACGATCCGCTAATCTCCGATTACGAATACGACCAGCTGTATAAATCACTTGAAAAAATCGAAAAAGAAAATCCCGGATTGATTACGGCAGATTCTCCGACACAACGTGTAGCAAAAGAACTGACCAAAGAATTTCCGCAGGTACAGCACCTCGTTCCGATGCTTTCGCTTGATAACTCTTATGACCCGGATGGATTGATCGATTTTGACAGAAGAGCAAGAGAACTTGCTAATGTGGATGAGCTTGAATATTGCATCGAACCAAAATTTGACGGCGCCGGTATTTCATTGATTTACGAAAATAATCTGCTGGTTCGTGGCGCCACACGAGGCGATGGAGTAAAAGGTGATGACATTACTACCAATATTAAACAAATTAAATCCATACCCCTTTCAGCGAAATTTTCAGAACATGGAATCAAACAGATCGAGATAAGAGGTGAAATTCTTATTAATAAAAATAATTTTAAGAAATATAATGAATTGATGGCTGAACAAAATCAGCCGCCATTAGCTAATCCACGAAATGCCGCTGCAGGAACATTGCGCATAAAAGATCCAAAAATCGTTGCAGAAAGAAATCTCGAAGGTTTTTTATACCAGATCAGTTATTACACTACTACACATAAAAATCAAAAAGTTTTTAAATACCATTCCGATACCATTTCTCTTTTATGGGAATTAGGATTCAGAAGTCCTGAAAAAGAAAAAAAAGTTGTTACCGGAATTGAAAAAGTAATCGCTCATTGCAAAAAATTTGAAGAAGGCCGAGATGACCTGCCTTATGAAGTGGATGGATTAGTGATCAAGGTAAATGACCTGGACCTGCAGGAAAAAATGGGCATGACCTCGCATCATCCCCGTTGGGCCATTGCATTTAAGTTTAAAGCAAGGCAGGCAACTTCTCATTTGAAAGCAGTCGAATTTCAGGTTGGGAGAACCGGAAATATTACACCCGTTGCTAAAATAGACCCTGTGCCAATTGGCGGCGTCACGGTTGCTTCTATTTCACTGCACAATGAAGATTTTATCAACGAAAAAGATATTCGTATTGGTGATGCACTACTTGTGGAAAGAGCCGGAGATGTGATCCCCTACATTGTAAAATCATTTCCTGAATTGCGTAAAGGTCATGAAAAGAAAATTCATTTTCCTGAAAAATGTCCCGTTTGCAATAAACCACTTCATAAAGTAGAAGGAGAAGCAGCATGGCGGTGTACCAATTATAATTGCGAAGCACAAGTGGTCCAACGCATCATTCATTTTGCCAGCAAAGATGCCATGGAAATTACAGGGCTTGGAGAAGCGATCGTGACTAAATTTCACGAATTGGGTTGGTTGAAAACAATTGCCAGCATCTATGAATTACCTTATGAAAAAATTGAAAAGCTGGAAGGTTTTGGTAAAAAAAGTGTTCAAAACCTTAAAGATGCCATTGAAAAATCGAAAACACAACCATTGTATCGAATAATTTATGGGTTAGGGATCCGCTACGTGGGCGAAGCAACTGCCAAAACTTTGGCACAAGCCGTCAAACATTTATTGGATCTCAAAAATTTTTCTGTTGAAGATCTGGAACAACTGGAAGACATTGGGCCGAAAGTAGCTTCTGCCATTCACCAGTTTTTCGGAAATAAAGAAAATATTGCTTTGTTGAATCAACTGGAAGAACTGGGATTGCAATTCAAAAATGAAAAGAAAGAATTGGCGAAGGGTGGAAATCTTACTGATCTCACTTTTTTATTTACCGGCACTTTGCCTACATTAAAACGAAGCGAAGCGGAAGCAATGGTGGAAGAACACGGTGGCCAGGTGTTGAGTGGTGTCAGCGCCAAACTGAATTACCTGGTGGTAGGAGAAGACGCAGGAAGTAAATTGGAGAAAGCAAAAAAAATTAATTCTGTAAAGATCATTTCGGAAGAAGAATTTTTAAAAATGCTTCACAAAAAATAATAGCTGCTATTTTTGGGTAAAACGACCACTCAAGCCTCAATATTTTAAAGCATAAAATAAACATAGATCCAATGCTACGGCCATCTACTTTAAAGTTTCTAAAAGATCTGAAAAAAAATAACAATAAACCATGGTTTGATGTACACAGAAAAGAATATGAATCTGCCAAAGAAGATTTTTCTGCATTCGTTCAGGCTGTCATTGATAAGCATGGGAAAAAAGATAAAACCATCAGCCAGCTGAAAGCGAAAGATTGTATGTTCCGCATCAACAGGGATGTTCGTTTTTCCAAAGACAAGTCGCCCTATAAAACCAATATGGGTGCTTATATAAACCGTGGAGGTAAAAAATCAATATTCGGCGGATATTATTTTCATTGCGAACCCGGTGAAAGTTTTATGGGTGGAGGACTATGGATGCCTATGCCTCCTGAGTTAAACAAAGTAAGACAAGAGATCGACTACAACTTGCAAAAGTTTATAAAAATTATCGGCTCCAAAAAAATCAAATCGATTTATAAAGATCTTTCACGAAGTGAAGAAAATGTTCT
>DASZXQ010000151.1:0-3194 GCA_035545755.1 Chitinophagaceae bacterium
TTTTTTGTCCGGGTAATGGCGACGTAAAGCAGATTTATTTCCTCGTTCAATTTTGTTGGATCAAAAACACCCTCTTCTTTAGCTGACTGAGGTTTTATAAGATCGGATTCTTTAATAAAGTCATTTACAAGGTGTACTACATCGTATTCCATTCCTTTTGCCCGATGAACAGTTGAAAAAATCATTTCAGCTTTGTTACGATCTTCATCACCGGTGTGAAGCTCTTTTAGATTTTTAATTATACCGGGGATTTCGTTTCCATATTCCTTTACTATTTCAACCATCATTGCTAATTGTGCATCCCCGGTTTTATCAATGTAATCTTCCAGTTCGTCGAGATCATGCATTGATTGAATTAATTTGTCTTTTATCGAGTGATGATATCCATTATAAAGATGCAGAACATCATACAATGAAGCTCCATCATCAGCATAGGTATAGGAATTTATGTTCCCTTCAAAATAGATATGTTTCACTTTGCGATTATCCGTAACGTAATTGATTGCATTTAACAAAAGCCCAAGATTAGATCTTGCAATAGTGGCTTTTGATTCTTCTGTTGTTGTATTTCCTTTTCCTGAAATCGCCAAAGAGATTTGTCTGCCAATATGTTTCTTCCATTTCAACATGTCATTGGCAAGGTTTGCAATATCCTGGTGAAACCGGAAGCTGGTTGAGAGATTGAAATTTTGAAAATCTGTTTTTTCCAGTGAATTGACTGCATGACGCCAACCGTAGATTTGCTGATGAGTATCGCCTACAATTATTTTAGTTGCTTTTTGATTTAAAAATATATCCAACATTGCTGCTGAAGCATCCTGACCTTCATCAAATAATATGTAGTCATATTTCAAAACAGGTCGTGATAATTGAAATTTTTTGAGATAAAAATCATGAGTGATCTCGATTTCTCCATTGTTCATTTTGCTTAGGAGTAACCGGGTACCGTCTTCAATGTATTTGTAGAATGACTGGACAAATGAAATAGCTTTTGCATCCGAAATTGTATCGAGATAATTCAGTTCCTGGACTTTTGGTTTATCACTATTGCAGAAGTAGGTTATAAACCTGGTGATGTGGTTAGCAATGATATATTCAGTATGTTTTTCACCATTGCCCCGGAGATCGAGCAATTCTACAATTTCATGTGTTTTATAACTCTGTGGTCTTACTTTATAGGAGTTTGTTCGGACAACGTATTTGTAGGCTAATGAGTGTGCAGTTTCAACTTTGACATTGTGAAGATTTCTGGCAGCGAATTTTCTTTGCGCTTCGAGCTTTACTGATTTATTAAATGCGAGATAAAGGATCCTGGAGCCGGTTGGTCGAGTGGCGGCATATTCAATGAGGGTGGTAGTCTTGCCTGAACCTGCAACTGCATTAATGGTGATGTTGCCTGTAGAATTTATAATTGCAGTTTGCTCTGTCGTTATTTCCTTAGAAAGATTTTTCATTAAGAAAGGCTAATGCTATTTGAAATTATAATTTATCTACCTGCTTTATGAGGGGACCTTCTTCTTTCAAAACTTTTTCATCTATTAATTTTTGCACAACGATCAGGATTTCTCCTTTCATATCTTCTGTTATTCGATTAAAACCGAACATTTTCCCAACTAATACGGCTATATCGTCTTGTTCAATTGCAATAGAGTCAGTGACTACTTTTTCTATTGATAACCCTATTTCTTCAGGAGCAATGTATCTTATCTTCCTTGCAGAATTAGCAAGGTTAACTCTATTCCGAATGACGGGTTTTTCCATTTGCTTTGTCCATAGAAATTGACCTACAACTTTTATTCGATTTGCATTTTTTAAATATTCCATTGCCTGTACCAGGCAATCTCTGATTCTTGAGCCAACTTTACTTACACCTGCTGCTTCTACCATTCTTCTTGCCACTTCATCAAAATGAACAGGGCTTTCTACTTTTACAACTGATTCCATCCATCCTGCAAGTTTTCCCGTTGAATGAAGGTGAAAATCATAATTTGCTATTTCAGAAGACACTATCGCACATTCATACATTGGAATTTCATTTTCTGTCTCTTGAACATTTTCCCTTAAGAAAGCTACATGAGCTTCATAATTCTCCTGCTCCTTTTCTTCTTCACTATCATCAACTGCAATAATTTCTTTGGCTTTCTCTATAGCTTGTACAACCCTTTTCAATTCTTCATCTGGATGCCTGAACCAATCTGTACTCCATATGCGATGGATTTTCCATCCGATGTTTTCAAGAACTTGCTGTCTTAATCTATCTCTATCTCTTGCCGAACGTGCCGAATGGTATGTAGCTCCATCACATTCTATTCCTAAAATGTATCTTCCGGGATTTTGAGGATCAACAATTGCCAGATCTATATAAAATCCCTGTGAACCTACTTGCTTGCGAACCAAATATCCGAGACTTATTAGTTTATCAGCTACTGCCTGTTCAAAATAACTATCTTCGGAACGCTCCGATTCCTCAGAAATATTAAACTTTCCATGCTCTGCATAATAAAGAAATTCTTTCAATACCCTGATACCGTATTTCTGTGTGCGGTTTAAGTCTATATCTTCAGAAGTAATATTCGTAAATATTTCGCAACGAAGTTTTGCTCTCGTTATTAAAACATTTAATCTCTTTTCACCACCTTCATTGTTCAATGGACCAAAAGACATTGCGATATATCCATCCATCGATCTTCCGTAACCTATGCTTATAAAAATTACATCTCTTTCATCCCCCTGAACATTTTCAAGGTTCTTTACAAAAAATGGTTCAGCAGGGTGACTGTTAAAGTAAGCTTCAACGTCTGGATTTTTTCTTCTTTTGATCTCAAGAATATCCTGGATACATTGTCTTTGAGCAGTGCTGAATGCTGCAACACCTAAACTTAATTTGGGATTCCGACGGGCATGTTCAATGACAGCATCAGCAACTATTTCAGCTTCCTGCGGATTGGTTCTTGTTTTACCGCGATCATAAAAAGTATTTTTTAAATGATGAAACACTATTCCCATCCTATACTTTGATCCCGGACTTGGAAATATCACCAGTTTATTTTCGTAAAATTGGTTATTAGAAAAATCTATCAGTGATTCATGAAGACTACGGTAATGCCAACGAAGCATTTTTCCTAATGCATTTTTGGTTTCACACATTCCTAAAATACTCTCCAAGTCTGAAGTTTCATTTTCAGAGTCATCAG
>DASZXQ010000152.1:0-4782 GCA_035545755.1 Chitinophagaceae bacterium
ATCGCAGCATGTATCGTCATGTGCAGCTGATGGTGCAACTGATGGACAAGGGGGCCATCACATTTGATTATGGAAACAATATAAGAGCAAGAGCTTCTGAATATGAGGAGCAAGTTAAGAGTGTAGAGTTTAGAGTTGAAAATGAAAAAAACTCTAAACTCTCAACTTTAAACTTTAAACCCGACTCAACTCTTACTTCAAAACCCGGCCGCTGCTTCGCCTTTCCCGGCTTCGTTCCCGCCTACATCCGTCCCCTCTTCTGCGAAGGCAAGGGCCCGTTCCGTTGGGCGGCATTAAGTGGCGATCCCAATGATATTGCCGTCACGGATGAAGTCATCAAAAATTTATTTCCCAACAATGCTTCATTGATGCGCTGGCTGCGATTGGCAAAAGAAAAAATTGCATTCCAGGGTTTGCCGGCAAGGATCTGTTGGCTGGGACAAGGTGAAAGAGAAAAAGCAGGATTGGCGTTTAATGAGTTGGTGCGGTCAGGAAAAGTAAAAGCGCCGATCGTCATTGGCCGTGATCACCTGGATACAGGAAGTGTTGCTTCACCAAACAGGGAAACGGAATCCATGCTCGATGGCAGCGATGCGGTGGCCGACTGGCCTTTATTGAATGCATTGGTAAATACGGCCGGCGGCGCCAGTTGGGTTTCTTTGCATCATGGTGGTGGAGTAGGCATGGGCTATTCTATTCACGCCGGAATGGTAATAGTATGTGATGGCACTGCTGATGCTGATGAACGTTTGAAACGGGTTTTAAGAAATGATCCCGGTATGGGTGTGATACGGCATGCTGACGCCGGTTATGAATTGGCAAAAGAAACTGCGAAGAAAAATAATTTAGATATCGCTGATAGAATTAAATAGCCGGCGGAAGGTCCCGCCTCAGCGGGGCGGACGCTGGTTACGATATTGCGAAAGACACTGCGAAGAAATACAACTTGGATATAAGTGATAGACTGAAATAGGATTATTGACCAAGCTGTATGGCTACTATCATCGTCTGTTGCGTCGCACTCTTGTACTGCTTCAATTCTATTCAGCTGAAATAATATTCCAATGATTTAGTTTCGCACATAATTAATAGTAAAACAAAAGTCATTTATGAATTTAATTGATAACAGTAAATGGAATTTCCCTATAGGATTATGGAAGGCGGAGGGAAACAAATTGGCTCAATTGGACGAAAAAGGTGGATTAACGACTCGAGCATTTCAGTTGATTGATTCAAACAATTTTGTTGCTACTTATAAGATGCGACTTTCACGAATCAATCAGCAAGTTCACGGAGAAGGAAAATTTATTTTGTCCGACGCTGAATCAAACGAAAATTTTAGAATTGATTTCATGCACACGATTAATATTTGCAGACTTACTATAGGAGAGGTAATAGGACAACCTTTTCAGCCAAGTGCAATTTGTGAACTTGTTTCTGGAAAGGAATACGAAATAAAAATTGCTCTTAAAGATAATTTTTTGTCTGTTTACGTAGATGGGAATACCATTTTTGAAAATTATAAGTTGAGCAAGTCTAGTAACAAATGTATTGGATTCGGGAGCTATGATGCAATTGTAGAATTTGATGAGATTAATATATCAGCTTACAAAGAATATGAATGTTTTATTGTTATGCCATTTGACGAGAAAAGGAACTTTCTTTACGAATATGTGATAAAACCAACATTAGATTCTCATCCTAAGTTCTTATTTAAATGTATCAGGGCCGACGAATCTCTTACTGTTGGTAAAATTTCTGAAGAGATTGCCAGTTCTATAAAAAAATCTGATCTTGTAATTGCCGATATTACATCAAAAAATCCTAATGTTTTTTATGAGCTTGGTTATACCCATTGCGCAAAAGGGAAAGCCTTATTATTAATCGAGGAAGTAAAAGGAGAACTATTGAATATACCTTTCGATATCCGAGATTTTCGATGTCATTCATACATCTTTTCCAAGGAGGGCTTTGAAAGAATTACCGAAAAGTTAGGTCCTGTACTGGCAAATATGATTTCCGTGTAATAGTTTAAGAATGTTATTAACTTTCGTTACAATTTGTAAATGGCTATCGCATGAAATTTTTATTTGCCGTAATTGTTTTTATTCCTAATCTGGTAATAGGCCAAACTGCTGAAGCATACTTTAAAAAAGGCCTTGCAAAATCAAAAATTCAAGACTACAAAGGTGCAATTTCAGAGTACAACAAATCATTAGAAATTGATTCTAACAATGCAAATACTTATTTTAATAGAGGCTTTGCAAAAGATAATCTTCAGGATATAGTAGGTGCGATAAAAGATTATAGTAAGGCAATACAAGTTGATCCCAAATTTGAAAGTGCTTATTATAACAGAGGGGTTCTAAAAGCTAAAATAAAAGATTACATAGGTGCGATAGAGGATTACAACGAGGTAATAAAAATTAATCCTAATGATGTAGATGCGTATTATAACAGAGGGAACGCAAAGGAAGACCTCCAAGATTACGAGGGTGCAATAGCAGATCATAGTAAGGCAATAGAAATTAATCCCAAATTTGAAAGTGCTTATTATAATAGAGGGACCCTAAAGGCCAAACTGTTGAATTACATTGGAGCTATTGACGATTACGATAAAGCAATTGAAATCAATCCTAAAGATGCAAGAGTATATTACAATAGGGGATATTCCAAAGAACAACTTCAAGACCAAAAAGGAGCCATTACAGATTATAGTAAAGCGATTGAAATCAATCCAAAACTCTTCGAAGCCTTTTTAAATAGAGGGATTTTAAAAGCTAATTTTCGAGAATTTAAAGATGCATTATCTGATTTCACCAAGGCAATAGAAATTAACCCGAATCTTTCAATGGCATATTCTAACAGAGGAATGGTAGAAATAATAATAGGGCAAAAAGATAATGGATGTCTTGATTTAAATAAAGCTGTAGAATTGGGAAATGAAAGAGCTAAGGAATTGATTAGAGAATATTGTAACTAACTTTTGTCCAAGCCGTGTCTTCGTTTACGAGACACGGCGTAAAACAATCCCCCGTGTTCCTTCGGCGAAACGGAGGCACCAAAAAATGTTTAGCTTCCATATCTCCAACCTGCCAACCCGTCTTTACAAACAAATTGTGTCAATCAGTTATTGAGTACCATGTTTTTTATACTGGGTGCATTGGGTTTTCACTAAGTGATCTTACTTTATTTATGTAATTAATGGCTGCACATTGCCGCAATTTGCCTTAAGAACGGGAATTATTTGGGAGGGGTTTTGTTCGGGTCTTGTTCGGGTCTTGTTCGGGTCATGTTCGGAGCGGCTTGCTGACCGGATAAGAACTACTCTTAGCCATGCGGCCAAAATTCAAAATATGGGTGGGAGAAAAGTCGGATCAAACCCTAATCACAATGCTTTGATGGACATTCTGGCAGCGATTTTTTTAAAATGGTAAAGCTGTTGGGAAGATCCCGATATGAATCGGGACGGGCTACCGACAGCGGCAATTAAAACTTCGAAAAAAAACAACTTTCATTATCCCCCTCACGGAGAGCCTGTCCCGACATAGTCGGGAGGGCCGGATTTAGAACTATAATAAAAATTCAAATGGGGTGAGGAGAAGAATTGTCGCCATGAAAACAGAACCCTGAACTGAGCGTAGCAACAGACGATGCCATTTGCACTGTCGCTGGTTAAAAAAGATAACTCTACTTCCACCTTGGCAGGTGTTCCAATAAAAAAACACGCCGTGGTTGGTGTTTGTCCTTCACCAACCACACAATAATCCAAGGCATTTTTAATACGACTTAAGAGTTCTATTATAGCCAGGTGGCGGGTGAAAGAAGAACACCCGCCACGGCATAAACGATGATTTACGCTGCTTAAGAATTTGGTTTATCTTTAAACTGCTTCTTTTGCGAATGATTCAAAAAACTGCTTATGAGAAATTATATCTTAACGGGAGTAGCCATTGTGTTTGTCGTCTTTTTGCTCTGGCAGTGTAATACACGATGGAAACGGATGGCAACAAACGTGGCAAACAAAGAGTGTGATTGTTTTCGTAAAATGAATGTTTCTCTAAGCAAGCCAGTGGCAAATGTATTGGACAGTATAGAATATGCCTTTGAGCATCGTGGACTATTTATAGGGCCAACTTACGGGCATCTTGATGCCTATGATCAACTCAGTCTTGCTGAGAAAAAAGAATTAAAAGATTTTGTTCTTGATGCTTTTGATGCGACCACTCCTTTGGGTGCTTGCCTGGAGAAGGCTCATAGCCAAAAAAAAGGCTTACGCAATTTGCAGCTAGGGAAAGAGTATGAAGAGGAAACGAAATTGTTTGACGAAAAGACCGCATGCAAATTGTTCTATTATTATGAGAATTATGTAATGGATGGAGCAAAAGATCTTTCACTTCGGGATTCAACCCTTGATCATTAACGGGGCATATTACTATAGAAGATCCAAACTCTTCGAAGCTTGTAGCTTATGTCCACACCGTGTTTTCGCTTGCGAGACATAGCGTAAAACATTCCTCCTTGTACCCATCTGGCGTAAGTCTTCTGCTTTCATACTTTAACCAGCAAACGGTATCAGACTTGCGCCATAAGTATCAATAAAACTATAATAGCAACACAAGTACGCAGCCACACAAAAGCCATGCTGCATACTTGCGCCAGTTCCGGGGACAAAGTTTTATAAGCAGATAATTTGTGGTAAATTTGATGAATCTATATTATCAATATGAGCATTACCGGACAAATAGTGAAAGATAAAAAAGGGAAAGCTGTAGCAGTACA
>DASZXQ010000153.1:0-1968 GCA_035545755.1 Chitinophagaceae bacterium
TTTTTTGTAATTCAGACCTTAAGAAAGTTTCATCATATTGAATTCATCAGGATCTAATCACTCCTATATCTGATATATTAAAATTGTAATTGTTGATGAAAACTGAATTAAAAAAAAGATGCCCCGCAAAAGCAAGGCATCTGTCACCCTTAACTCTACGAAACCTTCATGAATTATTTATGCCGCATCCAACTGAACATCGAGGGAAGTGGATTTACATAAAGTAATTTCAACATTGTCTATCGTCTTATCAGCAAATCCTGATTTGGAAAATTTGATGCTGAATGTTCCGGGTATCGGGATTTTTACTTTGTAATTTCCTGAACCATCGGAACTGGCCGAATATGATTGACCGATTACCCGCACTGCTACTCCACTGATGGCTGTTTCTGTTCCGGTTTGTGTGATGATCCCATCTGCCTGCGTTGTGGACGTACCTGCATCGAGAATAACTCTATTGTTTAAATAGGTAGTGTAAAATTCCAGATTAGATTCTTTGAATTGCAATGCAATTTTATCCATCTGCTTTTTCAAAATATCATCGCCATCTTTAAATAAATTTTTGATCGTTGTTTTATATGTGGCTCGTTGAGAGACCGCAATGCGGGGAGCAGCTACACTAAGAGAGTATTGGCCGATAGTGGTGTTTAAATCTGTAAGCACCGCAGCAGTGATATTATAAGGTGCAAGGTTTGCGATATTATCATTTGCTGCCTGTGAAATATCCGCAAAAGTGGGACTGAGCAATTCATCTTTCAGGCGTAATAATTCCGTAAGAGAATAATTGACCCACTCTTTCAAGGTATTATTATTGGTGCTAATGGCATAAGCAAAAACGGCAGCTGCGACATGTCTTGTCCAAAAAATAGTTTGAGTGTCAAACAAACTATTATTGACTTAAAAAAATCAAATTATCCAGAAGTGTTTAGCCCATAATTAAAGTTTCAGAAAAGTGGCCACCAAGAATGGGTATCAGCAGAATTAAAGTCTGTAAAAGAGTAGCTGGTTACCTAGTAATTTATACGGAGAAAAAAAGTTGTTTTTTAAATCGGATTGGTTAAGATTCGAATGCCGTTAGGATCATTTTGAATTAAAATACCTGATATAATCCCGGCTTTTAATTCCTGACTCCTTAAGATCGCTTTCAATCCAATTTCCTTTGCTGCTTGCACTTTTTTTCAATACGGAACAAGTCTCATTTTTATCTGATACGGACCATACGACCCAGCTTAATTTATTTTTCTCCGCCCAATCCAGCCATTTTTTCCATTCTTCATCGTCAATCTTTCCGTCGCCACTTGCTTCCATACCAGCAGATTCGGAAATAAAGACCGGCAAACCTTTTTGCAATGCAGAATCGGTTCTGTCCCGAAGCCATTGCTTATGAGTAGCAGCATAAAAATGCATCGTGTACATTATATTTTTAAATCCGACGATAGGATCATTTGCGGGTAGATTGATATCCTGATCCCAGTGAGGACTTCCAACCAGGATGATATTATCAGGATCAATTGCACGAATGGCAGTAATTATTTCAACCGCATACGCTTTGACTTCAGTCCACGATTCATAGTCCGGTTCATTGAATAGTTCGTAGATGACATTCGGATAGGTACCATATTCTTTTGCCATATCCATAAAAAAATCTTTTGCCTGCGGCATATTTATATTATGGCTATGCCAGTCAATAATTACATAGACCCCTTCCTTTATCGCTGCATCAACGACTGCTTTGATCTTGTTTTCAGACCAAACAGGATCTTTAAGATACCCACTGTCAGGCTCAACTCCCATGGCCGCCCGAATTACCGAGCAATCCCAGTCTTTATATAACCAATGAACTACATCTGCATTATAAAAACGTGGCCAGAAGTTATGCCAACCAAAACTCATTCCTCTGAGCACAACAGTTTCTCCTTTCTGATCTACTAACTGTGTTCCGCTGACGGAAAGTTGCCCGTGCAATTT
>DASZXQ010000154.1:0-2526 GCA_035545755.1 Chitinophagaceae bacterium
ACAAAGAATGATCGTTACCTGAAACTGGCAGATTGGTATCTACAACAAAGAGGGAAAGGTGGAATTTATACGTATGGAACTACCTGGTTCACTCCCGGTTATTGGCAGGATCTGAAACCGGTAAAAGATCAAACTGAGATCACCGGCCATGCGGTTCGTGCCATGTATCTCTATACCGGCGCAGCAGATGTGGCAGCACAAACCGGAGATGCCGGATATATGAATGCGATGGAAAAAGTTTGGGAAGATGTGGTATATCGCAATATGTATATCACCGGCGGCATCGGTTCAGCAGGTGATAACGAAGGTTTCAGCAAAGATTATGATCTTCCCAACGAAGAAGCTTATTGCGAAACCTGCGCTTCTGTCGGAATGGTATTGTGGAATCAGAGAATGTGTCAACTCACCGGTGACAGCAAATATATTGATGTGCTGGAAAGAAGTTTATACAATGGTGCGTTGGATGGATTGAGCCTGAGTGGTGATCATTTCTTTTATGATAATGTGTTAGCATCAAATGGGCAGAATCAGCGGAGAGAATGGTTTGGCACAGCTTGTTGTCCCGCAAATATTGCCCGTCTTGTTACTTCGGTGGGTAATTATATTTATGGAAAAAGTGATGATGGCATTTGGGTGAATTTATTTGTGGGCAGCAACACTACTATTAATGTGAATAATACAGATGTGGCGGTAAAAACAACAACTAATTATCCATGGGAAGGAAATGTGAAATTGAATATTGATCCTTCTAAAAAAACGAAATTCAAAATATACGTACGGATTCCAGGCTGGTTCAGCGGAAATGCTGTACCCGGGAATTTGTACAGTGTTGTTAACAAGAGCAACGAAAAAAATCCTGTGTTCAAATTGAATGGCAAACAGGTTTTATATGCAATTGAAAATGGTTATGCAGTTATCGAGAATAATTGGAACAAAGGTGATGTGCTGGAATTCAATTTCCCCATGGAAACGGAAAAGATACAGGCAAACTCAGAAGTGAAATATGATGCCGGCAGGATTGCTTTGCAACGTGGGCCAATCGTTTATTGTGTGGAAGGCGCCGACAATAAAGAAGGAGTGTGGAATTTAATTTTCCCCGAAAATACTTCGCTGAAGCCAATTGAATATAAAGTACTCAACGAAAATGTAATTGCGCTCCAGGGTGAGTTTTCATCTGCTATTCCCAATGAAAAAGGAAATGGAGTGACTATAGTCAATAGAAAAGTGACTGCGATCCCTTATTATTGCTGGGCTAATCGTGGCGCCAATGCGATGCAGGTCTGGCTGCCCACAAAGATCAAAGAAGTGAAAATAAATTATCAGTCGAAGTATGAAGATGGAGGGAATTATTAAAATCAGGAAGGAAAAGTTTACATAAAATGAAAGTAACGATCATTGGCGGAGGCGTGATCGGGTTATGCTCCGCTTATTATCTGCAAAAGGCAGGATATGAAGTAACGATCATTGAAAAGAATGACATAACAGATGGTTGTTCATTCGGAAATATGGGTTATGTCTCGCCCAGTCATTTTATTCCTATCGCCACTCCCGGAATTGTTGCGCAGGGATTGCGCTGGATGCTGAAGTCATCTTCTCCTTTTTATATAAAACCACGTTTGAATTGGGACCTCATCCGATGGGGAACGACTTTCTGGAAAAACGCTAATGCAAAAAAATTAGAACAGAATACTCCGCACCTTAATAATTTACTGCAACTCAGCCGGAGATTGATGAATGATCTGAAAACAGAATTCATGGATGCTTTTCCCATGGTCGAAAAAGGGATCTGGATGTTGTACAAGACGGAAAAAACCGGCGATCATGAAAAACATTTGGCGGAGCAGGCACATGGATTTGGATTGAAGACAGTTATCTGTGATCCGAAGGGCGTGCAGGCGTATGAGACAGAGGTGGAAGTGAATGTTGCCGGTGGTGTTTTATATCTTGACGATTGCCATATTGATTCTGCATCATTCATGAAAGCAATGTACCGGCAGTTGCAAAATGCAGGAGTAAAGTTCTGGCTGAATACAGAAGTAACAGCGTTTGAAAAAAATAATAACCGGGTCACGGCAGTGATCACCGACAAAGCAAAGATGGAGTGTGATGAACTGATCATTGCTAATGGGTCCTGGTTGGGGAAAATTTCAAAACATTTAGGTATATACATACCGATGCAACCAGGAAAAGGATACAGTCTTTCTTACAACGGCCTGGAAAAAAATCTACAATACCCATCCATACTGGTAGACGATCGCACAGCCACTACTCCCATTGATCGCTGGTTACGGATCGGCGGCACAATGGAACTCAGCGGCCACAATGAAACTATTTTGCCAAAACGGGTGATGGCCATTTACAATGCGTTTAAAAAATATTATCCTTCACTGAATCTTCCAATGCCGCAACCGCAGCAGGCATGGTTTGGGTATCGTCCTGTCACTCCGGACGGAATGCCGTATATCGGCAGGTACAATAAATTCAGCAACCTGGTTTACGCAGGAGGCCATGCCATGTTAGGGGTGT
>DASZXQ010000155.1:0-50887 GCA_035545755.1 Chitinophagaceae bacterium
AATTGACCTGGCATTTCAAAATAAAAAATGCAAGGGATGCTTCATGGGCTGCCTCTTCTGCATTCATCATCGACGCTGCAAAAATGGATCTGCCCAGCGGGAAAAAAGCAATGGCCATTTCTGCTTACCCGGTAGAAAGTAATGGCAACGATGCATGGGGACGCTCCACTGAATATGTAAAAAAATCCATCGAATATAATTCTGCCAAGTGGTTTGAGTTTCCTTATCCCTGTGCCACCGCAGTGGCGGGCACTCCCGGCGGTATGGAATATCCCGGTATTGTTTTTTGCGGGGCAAGAAGCCGTGGCCGTGGTTTATGGGGTGTGAATGATCATGAGTTTGGCCATACCTGGTTCCCGATGATCGTTGGTTCCAATGAACGTTTATATGGCTGGATGGATGAAGGCTTCAATACATTCATCAATACCTTGTCAACTGCCAATTTTAATAATGGTGAATATAAACCGACAAGGCCGGTCGATGCAGAGCGGATGGCACAGTTTTTCACTGCACCCACGTTAGAACCAATTTTAAGTAACGGCGCCGATAATCTGAAAGAAAGAAATAACGGCACACTATTATATAGTAAACCCAGCGCCGGTTTGGTATTGTTGCGTGAACAGATATTAGGACCCGAGAGATTTGATTATGCTTTTAAAACATATATTCAGCGTTGGGCATTCAAGCATCCTACGCCTGATGATTTCTTCCGCACCATCGAAAATGTTTCCGGAGAAAGTTTGCAATGGTTCTGGCGTGGATGGTTTGCCAATACCTGGCGGTTGGATGTGGCGGTGCGCAGCGTAAAATATGTGGACAGCACAGATTATTCCAAAGGCGCATACATCACATTGGATAATTTAGAAAAAATGGCGATGCCGGTTATTTTAGAAATAAAAATGAAAAGCGGAAAAACAGACAGGGTGAATTTGCCTGTTGAAATATGGGAACGTAATACCAGCTGGGTATTCAAATATCCTTCTACGGAAGAAATTGAATCCGTTACTTACGATCCCGATAAAGTGTTGCCGGATTATAATCCTGCCAATAACGTTTGGAAGAAACAATAACTGATTCCTTTTAATTTCAAAAGCATCCCGAATGGTTCGGGATGCTTTTTTATTATTTATAAGGTGAGCTTCAGTGCTACCCTGCCTGTATCATCGTCTGTTGTGTCACTAGCTATCGGGAACACCCGCAACCGCTAACCTGCATCCACTCACCAGAAACAAATTATCCCTGTCAGTATTGCAGTCTTCCATCATTCTTACTCTGTAACTAATTGAATTTTACCAATCTAACATTCAAAAAATGGACATTTACATCACCGGGAAAGGCACTTACATCGTTGGAAACGCATCTTACAGTATCGGGAGCTATACTTACATCGCCGGGAAAGCCTCTTACATCGTCAGGAACGGCGCTTACATAGTCGGGAACCGCTCTTACATTGACGGGAAGCTGTCTTACATCACAGGGAACCCTTCTCACATTGTCGGGAAGCTGTCTTACAGTGCAGTAATGGCAAGTTACATCGCCGGGAAAAGCATCTACAGAATCGGGAAACTCAACTCCGCTCACGAAATCAAGTAAACAAATATTCCTTACTTCCCATCAACGTCTTTTCTCCAAGCCTTGTGTATTGGTTGAGGACGTTGGACCACAAGTTTAATATTTCGAGGAACTAAGTTTTCTAAAAAGTTATTTCCCGATCAATTGTTGCGTAGTGATATTGGAGAGTTCCACTTTTCCGTCATGCTTATGATCATGTTCGAGATTTACTTCTACTCGCAAAGCTTTTAATCCTACTACGCCCTGCAATTCTTCAAGATCATGTTGCTCTACTCCCGGCTTTATCAGGTTTTGATTTTGTAAGAAATCAATATACTCCATGTATTCGGTGGCATCTTTTGGCTGAGAATAAACGATAGCCACTTTTCCGGGTTGTGTCAATCGTTCATTCGTTTCTTTGATGCGGACCTTATCAATTCTTTTTTTAATGATCTCATAGCGGACGTTGTAGGCGCCATCCACATCAAATTTCTTTTCTTCGGTCCGGAAACTGATGTTGAGCGGGACACTGTGAGCCAGGATCAGTTGCGTGGTCTTCGCCTTGGCTCGTGTCTCACGAGCCAAATCAACGGCGTAAAGAAATAGGTTAGAGCTGTGGGGAGGACAGAAACAGCAGCAGTATCAGCAGAAATATCCGATTTTTATATATGAGAATAATTCAAATAGTGAATGGCTTCTTTAACAGAGTTAAAATGTTGTGGAATATTTTTTTCATTCAGCTTCTCCTCTATATATGCCAAAATTTTCCTTTTGGTATTTAATTTTTTGACTTTGTTATCTTCAAGAACAATTACTGTGGAAAAAATCAATCCCTTTTTTTCATTGACGTTGATCAGTTTATCATAGATCTCTATCGCTCCGGAGGTTAATTGTCGATACAAGTATGGCTTATTAATTTTGATAAAATAAGTTGAATCTTTATTTGATATGCTGGTATCTGAACCTGCCAGCGTAATACTTTTTATGTCAGATTCTTTATAACGCTTTATAAATTTTCCTGAAGAGTCAAAATATTTAAAAGTAAATGCCAAATATGAATGCTTAAAAATACCTTTTTGGGTTTTCCCATTATTTAAAATTGCCTGACCTGAATGTTTTTGATAATAAATGTTATATTCTGAGGATGAAACATAAACATGCTGGCCTAATGTACTTGAAATAAAGAAAAAAAGTGATACTACTATAACAGACGCAGTTTTCATATCCATACATGTTCTAAGATTCTACCAGGGTCTTTTTAAAGACTCATATAAATACAAAATCTTTTATAACTTCTACTGATGCGGGGTTTATGATGCACCAACTGAAGCTGCAATACCACCAGAAATAATGCCAACAAGACCTCCAGGACTTCCTGCTACCCCGCCGGCAATATCGCAAATAACAATTTTCCAAAATTTCCACGTCAGCTTAAATGCAAGACTTTGTGAGGCTACACCTCCACCATCATTACCGTTAAGTAGATAATTAGCCCAATATGATGCACTATATCTTCCAATTGAACAGGCTGAAAGAAGACCCGTTTTTTCAGCACTTGTCAGATTTGAGTTGTTATTGATTGAAGATTCCAAACTGATTAAATTATTAGCAAAGGAGATATAATTTGCTGAATCAAGTGAAAAATCAGCAGAATCAACATTTATCTCTAAGTATTGGCTTGCTATATAAAAGATTTGCTGAACATAGTTGTTAGCAGTTGAACTTATCTTTCCCTGTGAGTACATTAAATTTCCCAAAGAATCCAATTCAGGGATTTTTGAAAAAGGAAAATATCCCAATCTTACTCCTTGATTATACGCCGAGTCAACTTGCGCTGCAGTATATCCAATAGTTTGCATATAGCCAATATCAGCGTTCAATAAAAGAGAATCATTTGTTGAAGGACCTCCCAAGGCATTGAGAATATAAGCAACTCCGGAGTTATGTTCCCCACCTACATAATCATACGGGTTATTTGAATTTTTAATTATACCAATTGTTTCCGGTCCGCAATACCCACTTTGATATACTTTGCATAGGATCATGGCACTCGTAAGGACAAGGACCGGTAAAGGTATATGGTTTTATTGAAGAGTTTGATAAAGAGGGATTTTCGTTTTTAATGCCGGAAGTTGCTCCATTCTTGTTGCAATTAGCGAAAATGATAACAGCAATAATAAATGTAAATGCAACAAAAGTTGCTTCAATCTTTTTCATAATTGATAAGTTTGATGATTAAATGGCTCTACTATACTAAAGTTATAATCATGAGGGGGGGGTAACAAGAAAATGTAAGCTATTAACGGAACAATAACTAGGGCATCTTAGCTACAATTAGATTTCTTGAAGAGAGATTTATTTAGAAACATATTAGGATAGCCTGAGGTCGTAAACGACTTCCTTCGCCTTGACTCATATCTTACAGCCAAATAAAAGCGCCCCAAATTGCTTGAGACGCTTTTTGTTTTTTTGTAAAAAAATTTATTTCCCGATCAATTATTGCGTAGTGATATTGGAGAGTTCTACTTTTCCCTCATGCTTATGATCATGTTCCAGGTTCACTTCCACCCGTAATGCTTTTAATCCTACTACGCCTTGCAGTTCTTCCAGGTCATGTTGTTCCACTCCCGGCTTTATCAGGTTTTGATTTTGTAAGAATTCAATATACTCCATGTATTCGGTGGCATCTTTTGGCTGAGAATAAACGATAGCCACTTTTCCGGGTTGTGTCAATCGTTCATTCGTTTCTTTGATGCGAACCTTATCAATTCTTTTTTTAACGATCTCATAGCGGACGTTGTAGGCGCCGTCCACATCAAATTTCTTCTCTTCCGTGCGGAAGCTGATAGTAAGAGGTACGCTATGGGCCAATATCAACTGCGTGGTTTTAAGCGGGTGACTTAAATGTTGTTCCAGGTGGTGGGTCACTTTTGCTGCCCTGGCTAAAACGGTCAATTGCCACATTCTCATGTTCCGCAGGTAGATCTCGTCAAATTTTTTCTTGGGAGAAATAGATTGACCCATATAGATGTTGAATTCCACGCCATCGGTAACATAGCGTTCAAAGTAATGCGGACAAACTTTCTGCGCCGCCGCCTGTTCTTTGTCAATGAACCGGGCCAGCGTATCATTGATCTTTGAAATACTCTGCTCATATTCCTTGCGATGATGATAGATCATGTTGAGTTGGGGGTCCAGTGCTGCAAAGTATTGGCCCACTTCTTTGGCTATGGAAGGTTGTGAATTTTGTAAATGATTAAAAATAGAAAGGACTTGACCCTGCAGAAAATCGTGAATGAGCACTTCTTCGTCCGAGAGCAAAACATCCGTAGCAGAAGCGATATATTTATCAATTTTAAATTCGATCTCCTGCAATAAAGGGAATGGCATATCGGCCTGCACTTTTTTTACCACGTTGCGGGCCATTTCCAGTTGTTCCAATATATCCAATTGAATGGAATGAGAACGTTCTGTAGAGGAGTTGCGGACATCAATAGCACCATAAAGCGGGTGCACATCGGTAAAACAGATCCGTTCCATTTTCACTTCTTCATTACGCTGCCGGTTTACTATGTAGTTCAACGCCACTTCAGTGAATTTCCATTCTACAGAAGGTTGTACGGCGGTAAATTGTTCTTTGATCACTTTGTCGATCTGGTTGTCCAGGCTCTCCATACTTTTTTCCAGCGCCAATGTAAAGAGAGGGATGGCGGCTTCCATTTTTTTAACATGTGCATGTTTCAATTTACCCGGTGTTTCTGAAACGATCTCCAGGATGCCAAGCAATTCATGATGCAATTTCAGCGGGCAGATGATCAGGCTGCGTCCGTTTTCCAGGTAGTAATACTGAAGGTATTCCACTTCAGAGAGGAGTTTTTCATTCAGTGTTTCAAACAATACAGGCTGATCGCTGTCCCGGAACAATAATTTGCAGCAATCGCTGATCTCATCTTTATCAGCAATAGTGTGAAAATGTTTGAAGAGGTGACTATTGCTATTATGCAATTCCGAGTACACGTAATGACCGTTCACTTTGAAAAAAGGAGTGATGCCGATGCGCACATCCTTCAATCCCACCAGGCTTTGAACATGTTTTTCCAGTTCATTATACACAGTAGCATCGGAAAAAGCATTGATGTTGATCAGGCTGTTTTTGATCCTGGAAATCACTTCTTCTTCGGTGACATCATTGACCCGCAAAAGAGCGATGCCTTCGAATATGAATTTATCCAGCTGAATTTCTTTGATCAGTTCTTCAATGGTTTTGATCCGGTTGGTTTGTTTGCATACCAGTTCTTCAGGCAAATGGGGCGTGGCATCTTTACATATAATATTTATAAACCGGGTATCGATTTTTAATTCAAAAAATTTTGTAAGGCCGCTATGCGGATCTACTGATGGATAAATGGACCTCACCGATTCGGGGCTGCTGTACCCGCAGAATTTTTTCAGAATAAGGGTGCAGGCGTATTTTAATTTTTCCTTGTAAAGGTTTTGGCCAATTTCTCCTTCCGGAATTTTTATCTCATTGGTGCCGGGTTTCAGAAAAAAATGATGAAACAGTTTGGAAGAATAAATTGTTTTGAACTGAAAGGGCAGCGTTACAGCATAGATATTTTCATGGGCGGAGGCTGTGGGGGGAAACAGCATGGATAACAATTCTGCGATCAATTCCAGGTGCGGCCTGACCGCAGACAGGTCTTCGATCGGCTGCATCAATTCCTCATGTGATTCGAATGCTGTAAGTACAGGTCCATATAATTTCTCTTCGCCGGGATTTCCCTGTGCAATGTTTTTTTTCAGAGCTTCTACCAGCGGCCTGAAGGAGATCAGGCTGTTGATGTCAGAATCGGTGAGCTGATAAGACCCGGTTTCCATTACAATCAAGTTTCAGTTTCAGAAAAGCCTGTTTTGCATAAGAAAACGGATCGGAATATAAAACTACTAAATAATCATGGTAATTACCGGTTAGTTTCCCTGCTGAAATGATAGTTTTAAAAACCAGTTGATTAGAGATGAGGTCGTTGGAAAAATAGCTAAGTTTTTTTGGAATTGTTTCTTTCAAAAAATTTGCAGGCAGCATGCAGGCCGCATTGATCACAATGAGGATTTCTTGCAACGCAAACATACCGGCCATGCAGGATGAGCCAATGATGGGCTTTATGAATAAGCGATTCAGGAAAATTTTTTACTAATTCTTTTTCCACTGCAAGGGGAGTAGTAGCGGATGGTGCAACCAATCCGATTCTTTTGCTTACCCTGAACACATGTGTATCCACCGCCATGTTCGGTTGCTGATCGACCACAGATGTTATGACGTTAGCAGTTTTTCTTCCTACTCCCGGCAGTTTTATCAATTCTTCCACCGTCATTGGAATTTTTCCGTCAAATTCTTCCATTACTTTTTTAGCCATTCCGATGAGGTGTTTGGTTTTATTGTTCGGATACGAAATGCTTTTGATGAATGGGAACAGTTCATCAAAATGAGCTTTGCTGAGTGATTTTACATCCGGATATTTTTTGAAGAGCGCAGGAGTGGTCATGTTTACTCTCTTATCAGTGCATTGAGCAGAGAGAATAACGGCCACCAGTAATTCATAAGGATTATCATAAATGAGTTCTGTTTCTGCTTCCGGGGCATGTTGTTGAAAATAATCAATGACAAATTGATAGCGTTCCTTGCGGGTCATACTGCAAGATAATGGTAAGTGGAAAAATCATCAGCGGTACTAAAATAAAAAACATCCCGACGTTCGCTGCCGGGATGCAAAGCTTTTTCGGGGATGATCAGCAACTATTGTACTTCTTCAGCTGATTTTTCCCGTGCATAGTTCAGCACATTCAGCACAATTTCTGTGCGGGGCATTTCAACAATGCGGTCGAGTCGTTCCATCGAAGCTTTCAGAACGGCCAGTTTTTCACGGAGCGACCAATCTTTGTCTAAAGCTTCCTGAATGGCTTTTGTTTGTTTAAAAGAGGTTTCTTTGTATAAATACAATAAAAGTTCCTCGGGTGTAAAACTTGTCATAGGCAATCCAATTAATGTCCGTTAAAAGTGAATGTCAGAAAAAAGTGAAACGTCCGTGATAGAAACGCAGTTTCGTTCCCGTTATTGTTTGAAAAGGCTATTTCTTTGATTTTTCGGGCTTTCCCGGTACCAGGAAGAGGTCTTCATTGTCCCGTTTCATCAGGTATTTTTCCCTTGCATATTTTTCAAGGGTGGCGGGATCATTCTTAAGTTCCTCTAATTCTTTGCGTTCGATAGCGATCTGGGAACTGTAGTATTGTTTGCTTTGTTGCAATTCTTTCAATTCGTGACGGCGGGCCAATTGAGTAAACAGATCATTTTTATCGAAAAAAAGTAATATGGCAGCAAATGCAGTGAATGCTATCAGGTATTTATTTTTTAACCAGGATGGAATGTGGGTCAGTAATTTCATGATATCGGAATTAGGATGTAAGAAGAAACTCTTAACCTGTTCCTTTTATTTTCCAAATTTAATTGTTCCCCCGGGATAAACAGCCAAATTTCCCAACAATTCTTCAATGCGAAGCAGTTGGTTGTATTTCGCCATACGATCCGTGCGGGAGCCAGAGCCTGTTTTGATTTGTCCGCAATTCAAAGCAACAGCCAGGTCGGCTATTGTAGTGTCTTCAGTTTCGCCACTACGGTGACTCATGATCGTGTTGTAATTATTTTGCTGTGCCAGCTTCACTGCATTGATCGTTTCCGTGATGGTTCCGATCTGGTTTACTTTTACCAGCAATGCATTAGCTATGCCTTTATCAATTCCCTGCTGAAGGCGGGACACATTGGTTACAAAAAGATCATCTCCCACCAACTGTATTTTATTGCCAAGTTTTGTTGTAAGTAGTTTCCATCCATCCCAATCGTCTTCGGCCATTCCGTCTTCTAAAGAGATTATCGGGTATTGATCGATCCAATTTGCCCAATAATCCACCATTTTTTCAATGCTCAGTTTTTTGCCATCTGATTTATGAAAATGATATACTTTATTGGAGCTATCATACATTTCGCTTACGGCAGGATCCATAGCAATGACAATTTGAGAACCGGTTTTATAGCCTGCAGTTCCAATAGCTGTTAAAACAGTCTCGATCGCTTCTTCATTACTTTGAATGTTGGGAGCAAAACCGCCTTCATCTCCTACATTGGTGCTGTATCCTTTTTTCTTTAATACGGATTTCAGTGCATGAAAAATCTCCACTCCCCAGCGCAATCCTTCACTGAAACCGGATGCCCCTACAGGCATTACCATGAATTCCTGGAAGTCAATTTTATTATCTGCATGAGCGCCGCCATTCAGAATGTTCATCATCGGAACAGGAAGTGTGACAGCATTAGTCCCTCCAATAGAACGGAACAAAGGAAGTCCCGATTCTGTAGCTGCGGCTTTTGCTGAAGCCATACTTACCGCAAGGATTGCATTGGCGCCTAATTTACTTTTATTGGGGGTGCCATCGAGGTTGATCATAAGCTGATCAATTCCTTTCTGATCTGCAACATCATGACCCTTCAATGCAGGTGCGATGATGTCTGTAACATTTTTTACAGCATTCAACACTCCTTTGCCACCGTATTTGGTTGTATCAGCATCCCGAAGTTCAACGGCTTCGTGTACACCGGTACTGGCACCACTCGGAACGATGGCTCTGCCCATCACTCCGTTGTTTGTTATCACATCTGCTTCGACAGTGGGATTGCCACGACTGTCAAGCACCTGTCTTGCCACGATCTTTGAAATGGAACTCATAAAAAGAAATGAATAGTTTAATTATCAGTTTTCAGACACCAATTCTGCTTGTTGCGTCAACGTCCGGAATATTTCTTCCAGGCTTTGATTTTCGCTCTGCAAAGAAACGATGTTGAGATTGTTCTGCAAAGCGATTTCAAGTATTTGCTTTCTCACTGATTCCGGATCCGAGGTAGTGATCCGGAAATGAGTTGCAGTCAGTTCTTCTATTCCTTCATAAGAATGGATCTTTTCCAAAATTATTTTTGAAACGGGCTCTTTGAATTGAACCACTATCGAATGTTTGTTTTTATTACTACTTTGAAGATTGCTCAATGTATCATCAGCCACTAATTTTCCTTTATTGATAATGATGACCCGGTCGCAGATCGCTTCCACTTCCTGCAGAATATGGGAAGAAAATAAAACCGTTTTATTTTTTCCCTGTTGCCTGATCACCTCTCTTATCTCGATGATCTGGTTAGGGTCCAAACCAGAGGTGGGCTCATCGAGTACCAATACTTCCGGGTCGTGTATCAATGCAGCCGCCAAACCAACTCTTTGTTTATATCCCTTGGATAACTGCCCGATCTTCTTTTTTGATTCGGGTGTAAGTCCCACCATTTCGATCGCATTAGTAATCGCTGATCTTCTGTTGCCGATGCCATGTATTTCCGCAATGAATCCTAAATATTCTTTTACATACATCTCATAGTATAAAGAGTTGCCTTCGGGCAGATAGCCGATCTTCTTTTTTACAGACAAAGGATCGTCCGTTACATTCATGCCGCATACAAGAGCATTGCCGCCATCCTGTTTCAGATAGCCGGTGATGATCTTCATGGTAGTGGATTTGCCGGCGCCGTTCGGGCCCAGAAAGCCAACGATCTCTCCTTTACCAATTTTGAAAGAAATATCATTAACCGCTTTTTGTTCGCCGTAAATCTTGAGAAGATTTTTTACCTCGATTGACATTATTCAAAATTAATACTTGTTGCGCAACAGGTCTGTGAAAAGTAACGGGCGAAATGCGGTTTACAAATCGTCATATTCGTACAATGGATCGATATGAGTGCCGGGCCTCATTTCATAAACAGGTTTTAATATTCCATCTTTTAGTCCATACACCCAACCATGCAAATGCGGCCGTTGTTCGTTTTTCCAGGCCCTTTGAATGATAGATGTTTTGGCAAGATTGAAAACCTGTTCCTGAACATTAAGTTCTACCAGCCTGTTTTCTTTTTCTTCGGGGTTGTTGATGCTGTCCAGTTCAGCACGATGGATCCGGTATACGTCTTTGATACTTCTGAGCCACATATTCAATACGGCTTTGAAATCATGATTGGTAATAGCTGCTTTAATACCGCCGCAACCATAATGCCCGCAGACGATCACATGTTTTACTTTCAGGTGATTGACGGCATAGTCCAATACACTCAAAAGATTCACATCATTATTAATAACAAGATTGGCAACATTTCGATGTACAAAAATTTCTCCGGGCTCCGTATTGGTGATCTGGTTGGCGGGTACCCGGCTGTCACTGCAACCGATCCATAACACTTCAGGTGTTTGCAACTGTGCCAGGCGCTTAAAATAATCCGGGTCTTTTGCTACCTGTCCGGCGGCCCAATTTTTATTTTCCTCCAATAAATTTTCATATCGTTTCATACCTGCAAAGTTATTGACTCAAAGTATAAATCTTATATTCATTAATACTTCAGCTCCTTGCATTTTAATGACCTTCCGGTTTTCTTTACACTTCATCAGCAATTAAATGAAGCAATTTTCGCTGAATGTATTTATTTTTAAAGTCCAAAGAAAATATTTTTCATTTTAAAAAACAGTTGCACATGTCTTATCCATACCAGATCCGCAGTTTAGATGAATACCAGGTGGCCCACCGTGTCAGTGTGAATGAGCCGGAGCAATTCTGGGCTTCTATCGCCGAAAATTTTTATTGGAGAAAAAAATGGGACAAAGTGCTGGAGTGGAATTTCAAAGAGCCAAGTGTAAAATGGTTCCAGGGTGCAAAGCTGAACATCACAGAAAATTGTATTGACCGCCATCTGCAAGAATTGGGAGATAAACCTGCTATCATTTGGGAGCCAAATAACCCCGAAGACAGAACAAGGATCGTTACGTACAATCGCTTGCACAAAAGAGTTTGCCAGGTTGCACAAATGCTGATCAATAATGGTGTAAAAAAGGGGGATCGGGTTTGCATTTACATGGGTATGGTGCCGGAATTAGCATATGCTGTGTTGGGCTGTGCCCGGATCGGCGCTATTCATAGTGTGATCTTCGGCGGTTTTTCTGCACAAAGTATTGCCGACAGGCTGGAAGATGCACAGGCTGAATATATCATCACCTGCGACGGCGCTTTTCGTGGCGGAAAAGATATTCCGTTGAAAAGTGTGATCGATGATGCATTGGTAGGAAACAAAACTGTGAAGCGGGTGATCGTGTACACCAGAACAAGAACCCCGGTATCAATGATAAAAGGAAGAGATGTATGGTGGGAAGATGAAATGGAACATGCAGAAACGCAGGTGGAAAAGGATGGCAGAGTTTCGTTTCCTGCCGAAGTAATGGATGCAGAAGATCCGTTATTTATTTTATATACATCCGGGAGTACAGGAAAACCAAAAGGTGTGGTGCATACTTGTGCCGGATATATGGTTTGGACCACTTACACTTTTGTAAATGTGTTTCAATATAATCCTGGTGATATATATTTCTGCACAGCAGATATCGGTTGGATCACCGGCCATAGTTATATTTTATATGGGCCACTATCAGCCGGCGCCACTTCATTGATGTTTGAAGGCATTCCTACATGGCCCGATGCGGGGAGATTCTGGAACATTGTTGATAAATACAAAGTAAATATTCTTTATACGGCGCCTACTGCTATCAGAAGTTTAATGGGATTTGGATTGGAACCATTAAAAGGAAAAGATCTTTCTTCACTAAAAGTATTGGGCACCGTTGGCGAGCCGATCAATGAAGAAGCCTGGCATTGGTACGATGAAAATGTAGGAAAGAAAAAATGCCCGATCGTCGATACCTGGTGGCAAACTGAAACGGGTGGGATCATGATCTCCAATATGGCTGGTATTACGCCCGCCATTCCATCATGGGCGTCGCTCCCGATGCCGGGAGTGCAGCCGATTTTAGTGGATGAAAATGGTAATCACCTTCCTGATCCGAAAGAGGGAGAAATCATTTCAGGGAATTTATGCATCAAAGCCCCTTGGCCCGGTATGATCCGCACTACCTATGGTGATCATGAGCGTTGCCGCAAAAATTATTTTGCGACATATGAAAATTTATATTTTACCGGAGATGGCGCATTGAAAGATGCCAAAGGAAATTTCCGCATCACCGGGAGAGTGGATGATGTATTGAACGTAAGCGGCCATCGCATTGGTACGGCAGAAGTGGAAAATGCCATCAACATGCATGCTGGTGTGGTGGAAAGCGCTGTGGTCGGTTATCCGCATGATATCAAAGGTCAGGGGATTTATGCATATGTTATTTTCAATGGTAAACATCACGATCCTGAATTAACCAAAAAAGATATTTTACAAACCGTGACAAGGATCATTGGGCCCATTGCCAAGCCGGATAAGATCCAGTTTGTTCCCGGATTGCCAAAAACAAGAAGCGGAAAGATCATGAGGCGGATTTTAAGAAAGATCGCAGAAGGAGATACTTCTAATTTGGGCGATACAACTACATTGCTCGATCCTGCTGTGGTGGATGAAATAAAAAATAATCGTGTATAAAAAATAGCAGGGGCAATCAAAAGATTAAAGCAGCCACGGACCAGGCTGCTTTAAAAGGTTTTTCCCAATGAGGTGATAAAATAATTTTTACCTGTAAAAAAACCTGCAAAAATTATACCTGCTAAAGATTAGCGGAGTATGAAGATGCGGGCCATGCTGTATTTTTAAAAGTTGACCCGGTCAAACGAAAAAAAGAGATCAGCAATTTTTTGAACCATTGAGAACGATGATCTATTTTCGGATGATCACTTTAGTTCCTACAGGAGTATAATTGTATAATTCTTCCACGTCGCTTCGTTTCATAGAGATGCATCCCAATGTCCAGTTTTTGTAGCGGTCAATCACAAAATCTTCATGCGGCCAGGTGCCGTGAATGCCGATGCCGCCGCCAATATGAGCTGATGCCGGAATTTCTCCCCTTTCCTTTCTTTCATTGAATTTTTCCCAGCTTTCTTTGTTGGGATAATCCAAAGCCATGAAACGATCCCATTGCTCATGAATGCGCTTGCTGATGATGTGGAATGTTCCTTCAGGAGTATTTTTGTCGCCCTCCATTTTTTTGTCGTCCAGGCTGCTATTTCCAAAAACCACAGGATAAGTGGCATACCAGCCTTTGTCATCATATACACTCAATTCGTATTTGGATTTGTCAATGATAATGTAAATAGCACCTACAGGCCCATCGCCAATGTCCATTCGCTTAAAGCCTGCATGAAAGGGGGAAAAAGAATAATGTGTATCAGAAGCAAGCAACCCGCTTGCTGCGAAGATCAAAATGAGTACGATTATTTTTTTCATGGCAATATCTCCAGACCGTCCTTATCCCAAACGCAGTGCCACGATCTTTTATTTTTAGTGTGGAAATCTTTTAACGTCCCGTTTAGAAAATATCCTGCGTGACATTGCAAAGGAAGTTTTCTATATAGATGTACGATGATGCTGCGTAAATGACCATAAGCGTAAAATCAAAAAAGCCGGAACAGATTTCCGGCTTTTTATTCATGAGAAAGTTTACGCTATTACCATTGACTGAAACGGATGCCTATATTGTATGGGGTTACATCCAATCCACGATTGTACATATTCTTCATAGCTAACGATCCATATAATTTGACTGGACCTAATGATAATTCGCCAACATAAGAAAGTTTCCAGCGTTCCAGGTCGAAATCATCTTTTGCTTTTTTCTTTCCTTCATCAGAAGTGATGGTTTTGTTCCTGGCACTATACAACCATCCTGCGCTGACGCCGGCGCTGAAGCCAAAACCATCAGAATGACGTTTAGGAGTAAAATTAAAATTCAGCATCAGGGGAACGGTGAGATAATCTGCAGCCAGCTTATCTTTTTTATAACTACGATTAACAGTATTATCGAAATAAAGTACAGGTGGATTAGCTATTGCCGAAGGATTGGCATCGTACCGAATGGGTTCTTTGTAGCGATAGTTATTCAGCTCAAGCCCCAATCCGTATTGAAGATTCACTACATGTTCGATCATATTTAATCGTTGCATAAAAAACCAGATGTTTACATTCACTGATTTGCCGGTACGCAGATGCAGCCAACTGTTATTGCTGCCGGGTGCGTATTGCTGTGCGGCCACACTGCTATAATCGGTATTGTCGGTATAATTAGCGAAGCCGAGATCCACAATCCACCAGTTAGTTCTGAGGTTGGAGGGTTTAGCGGAGTTTCTGTCTCTGAACTTGTATTCATTGTTCTTGTCTTTGTTGTTTCCGGGTTTACGAATGATCACCATTCCGCCAATCTTAATAGTGTCTGTTTTTTCCTGTGCGAAGCCGGTCATTGTGACGCACAATACTGTTACTGCAATAAAGATCCTTTTCATTTATATATTTTTTATTGTTTTGTTTGCCACATGGAATTCTCCCTAAAATTTTCATCGCTGGTTGGTATAAAAGCCGAAAATTTTATGGCTCATTTCATGATTTTACTTTTAATAATTTTTAAATCCGTTTAGTTGAGTTGTTATCTCAGTTTTACTGCCACCGCCCCGATCAGCACCCGGTCGTCATCATCTGCCGGGTTGATCTTTGTGGTTTTTTCAAAAAGCCTTGTCACTTTACGAAAAAATCCGCGGGTCTTTTTGTTGTCAGTTTCTTGCTGACTGGCGTAAACGGGATCTGTTTTTTCAGAGGCCGCTGTATTAATATACGGTTTGTCGGGAGCATTTGTTACAGCGGCGGTTTCAATTTGATTTGTGGTAAGTTTATCAGGAACCTCATTGATAGCAACGTTTGGTACTGAGGATGATTCTTTGATTGTTGCGTTCGGATTGTTTATAGGTGAAGGCAAATTATTTGTCGGCATATTATCAGCGATCAACGGCATTTCTTTTTGAAGCGGCTCATTTAATTTAGCCGGAATATTTTTTTGAACAGCAAGTATATTTTCTCCGGATTTCGTCACAACTGTTTTGATGGGTTGCTGCTTTATAGTTTCATTTGTTACCTGATTTTTCTTTTCATTATCAGCTAAAGAAGGATTGGTTTGATCAATCAAATTTTTCCGAGCTGCAGATTGATCGGTTGCATTGTTCGTATCTTTTATTTCCTGCGCAGCAGTAGGTCCGGAAACAGAAGGTTTCCTGTTATTCCAAATGAAAACAGTGCTGATACCAATTCCAAGAATTAAGATCGCTGCTGCTGCTACTCTCCACCAGCTAATTTGAACGACACGGACCTTTTCAGTCTTCCGATACAGTAATTCCTTATCAGGGAAAACAATGTTTTCTTCCGGCTGCAATTTTGTTTTAGCAAGAATGTCCAATTCTGTTTTTACAGCGGAATGAGAGGCGATAAAATTTTCTACTAAGATGTTCTCTTCAGCAGTCAATTCATCATCCAGGTAAAGCATCAGCCATTCTACATAGTTGGACATATTGATGGCAGCGCTATCTGCTACCCGGAACAAGTCTTCTTTATTTTCAAAAACAATATGAGATTCAGGAGTGAATTTTGACTGCAGCAATAATTCCAGTTCTTCTTTCAGATCGGGATTTTGCTGCACGAACACTTCCACCTGGCGCCGTTCTTCACTGCCCAGTTCATTATCCATATACAGGATAAAATACTCGTCGTAATTATGGCGGTTAATGATCATGTTTTTATATTACATTCTCCAATCTCACTAAATAGTTTTTTAATTGCGTTCTGGCACGGTGCAGGTACACTTTTACCTGACTTTCATTTAATCCTGTTATTTTCCCGATCTCTTCATAACTGTATCCTTCGTAATCTTTCAGCAGTACCAGCGAACGTTGCGTCTCACTTAAGCGATCCAATGCTTCTTCCAGAACTTTTTTCAGGTTGTGTACCGGCTTGTCCTGCACTTTGGTAGTATCATTGAATTCTTCTTTCAATTGAATTCGCTTTACTTTCCGTATATGATCGATCATCTGGTGGTAGGCAACCGTAAAAAGATAGGACTTGCTTTTTGAGGCGTCCACGTCGTCCCTGTTGCGCCACATTTTCTCAAATGCCGTTTGCACTACATCCCGTGCATCTTCTTCATGCCTGAGATTTTTCAGGATAAAGCGATACACGTTATCCGCATAGGTAGTGACACATTCGTTATATTCTCGTTCGGTCATAAACAGCCGGTCTTTCTTGATATAAAATTAATCCGGGTAATTAAAAGGGTATATGTAATACGTCTGCAGCGCTGCAATGTTACACTAAAAGCAATTATTTTTTGGGGCCTTACAGCCTGAAAATCAACAAAAGCCGCTATTAAGAATAAAACTGGCGGGAGAGGGTTTCCCAGATCATGTCACCTTGTGGGCTGCTTTGTGGTTTTTTGCATTTGCAGCAAACCTGCTTTGTCTCTCTACAATCGTTGGAGTTTTTAGAATTGCCGGCAAGGTGAAGTACAATAAAACTTCCTGCGATCACTAAAGCCAATGCTACGACGCTAAAAAAATTATTCCATCTCATACTGGTTGGTTTCAATCTTTGACGAAAATAAAATCTGAAAGGTTACAGAAAATATAAAATTCATATATGTGAGTGGGTGAACCGGTTTGAAATGCTCTTGTATATTTGCCATCAAACACAGAACCATGAATGAGAAATTAGTTAAACGCATTGCCAAAGAAGTGGAAGAGATCAAAGCATCCGGTCTTTATAAGACGGAACGGATCATTACCAGTCCACAGGGTGCCGAAATAAAAGTAGGAGGTAAAACAGTGTTGAATTTTTGCGCCAATAATTATCTTGGCCTTTCTTCCCATCCGAAAGTGATCGAAGCGGCCCATAAAACGATTGATTTAAGAGGATATGGATTAAGCAGTGTTCGTTTCATTTGTGGTACCCAGGATATTCATAAAGAGCTGGAAAAAAAGCTTTCCGAATTTCTGGGCACAGAGGATACGATTTTATATGCCGCTGCATTCGATGCCAATGGCGGTGTGTTTGAGCCCTTATTCAATGAAGAAGATGCGATCATATCCGATGCATTAAATCATGCTTCTATTATTGACGGTATTCGTTTGTGCAAAGCGCAGCGGTATCGTTACGAACATAATAATATGGAAGATCTTGAAGCAAAATTGAAAGAAGCGGCCCATCTCCGAAGCCGCATTATCGTTTCGGATGGCTCTTTCAGCATGGATGGAACGATTGCTCAATTGGATAAGATCTGTGACCTCGCTGACAAATATGATGCAGCGATCATGATCGATGAATGTCATTCTTCCGGTTTCTTAGGAAAAACAGGAAGAGGAACTCATGAATATCGTGGCGTAATGGGGAGGATCGATATCATTACCGGTACATTGGGAAAAGCTTTGGGAGGTGCATCCGGCGGATTCACTTCAGGAAGAAAAGAGGTCATTGAAATGCTACGGCAAAAATCAAGACCGTATTTATTTTCCAATACATTGGCTCCGTCCATCGTTGGGGGCACTATAGCCGTGCTGGATATGCTGACTGAAACCACACAGTTGAGAGATAAACTGGAATTCAACACAAAATATTTCAGGAGTAAAATGACGGAGGCCGGTTTTGATATCAAACCCGGTGATCATCCGATTGTTCCCATCATGCTGTATGATGCAGTGCTGGCGCAAAATTTTGCGGCCAAATTGTTGGATGAAGGAATTTATGTGATCGGATTTTTCTTCCCGGTAGTTCCTAAAGGCCAGGCAAGGATCAGGGTGCAATTGAGCGCTGCGCATGAACAGCATCATCTGGACAAAGCTATTGCAGCATTCACCAAAATCGGCAAGGAGTTGGGAGTATTAAAATGAAAAGGTATGTCAATTTGCATGGCTTACAATCCCTCATTCAATCCAGTTTTATTCGTTTGGAATTTGCCTTAATAACACTTTGTTAAAAGCATTTATGAATAGAAACCATTAGTGTTTTTACGATAAAAAACCTGATCCGTGTCTATTTTGGAGCAGATTTCAAAAAAAAGAGCGGGAAGTTATGAAAAGCAATAAACGGGTATTATTTTCGTTTTCTCCTCTGATGAACCAACTCTACAGATCCTCCCTCTGAAATTCCCCAAACTGATTCATTGACCCAATTAAAACGAGTTATGAAAAAATTATTCGTATTCTTATTCGCTGCTGTCATTGTTACGTTCCTGTTCTCATCCTGTTCTGCCACTAAACGAGATTGCCGGGGAGTAAAACATTATCGCCTGAGTAACGGTATCTATCTTTAATAAAGATTTGAATAAACTTTTTGAAGTCTTGTTTACGAACAAGACTTTTTTATTTTTAAAAAAAAGATCAATCGCATATCTGATGCAAAAGACTACGGGCAATGACAAGAAGATTTCTATTCCATTTAAAAACCCAATTGCATTTTTCTATTGAAAAAATATTGATAATTACTCTAAGTGGAATAAAACTGAATTGATCCTTCGTACACAATCTGCAGTACCTTTGCGCAAATCTTTTTTGTAAATGCGCTGGAATAGACTTTACCTGTTGATCCCGGTTTTATTTTTTTCCTGCTCACCCGACAATGTGAAACAGGATAAAAGCCTGAAAAAATATTTTGATGAAAATAATGCCAATGGCTGCTTTGCCTTGCTTGATAATGGAACGGGAAATTTCACGATCTATAATCTTACCCGTTACCGGGACAGCAGTTTTCTTCCGGCTTCCACTTTCAAAATTGTGAATTCACTGATCGGGCTTCAAACCGGGAAGATCAGCAGCGACAGCATGGTGATCAAATGGGATGGTATCAAAAGAAGTGTGGATGCCTGGAATAAAGACCTCACTATGTATGAGGCGTTCCGTGTTTCTGCCGTGCCGTATTACCAGGAAGTGGCCCGCAGGATCGGCAAAGACACCATGCAGGCATGGCTGGATACGTTGGGATACGGAACGAAAAAGATCACCAGCCGAATTGATAGTTTCTGGCTCGACAATTCACTTAAAATTACTCCTGATGAAGAGTTGGGTTTGGTGAAGCGTTTATATTTTGATCAATTGCCTTTTTACAAGTACAACCAGGAGATTGTAAAAAAAGCAATGTTGTTCGAAAGCAATTCCAATTACAAGCTGAGTTACAAAACCGGATGGGGCTTTAATGAAAAAGGAGATAATATCGGCTGGGTGGTGGGCTGGATCGAAGAGAACCAGCATCCGTATTTTTTCGTGTTGAATATCCAATCGCCGGACCCTCATTTTGATATGGTGGCCATCCGGATGAAACTGCTCAAGGATATTTTAAAACATCTCGGTTTTATGGAAGGAAAGATGTGATTAGCACAATTGTTGTTCTGTTTGGCTGGCAACATTTATGAACATTCAGTTTCAATACAACAACTTTCTCGCTTTGCTGGCCGCTATTCCTATCGGGATCATTTTCTTTTGGCTGTTGTTGCGATGGAAGCGAAAGGTGATGAAACGTATCGGTGATGAACAGCTGGTGCGGATACTGATCAGTAATTTTTCTCAAAAATTATTTGCCACAAAATGGATTTTATTTTCACTGGCATTTGTGTTTGGAATATTGGCAGTAATGAATCCAAGAATACCCGGCGAGTCTGAAAATTTTTCCCGGAAAGGCATTGATGTTGTCATTGCGTTAGACCTCAGTAAAAGCATGCTGGCGGCTGATATGCCACCAAGCCGTTTGGACAATGCCAAAGAATTTATTAGCAAATTGATCGACAAAATGCCGGATGACCGGATCGGTTTGGTTTGGTTTGCAGGATCTGCTTATTTACAAATGCCTTTATCTATAGACGATGATGCAGCAAAAATGTATGTCTCTACAGCAGATCCCGATGCTGTTCCGGTGCCGGGCACAGTGATCAGCCAGGCATTGGAGAAAAGCAGCGATGCGTTCACTGATACTGATGAACGATTTAAAGCTGTGGTTTTAATAACAGATGGTGAAGATCATGATCCGGATGCGGAAAAAAGGGCTGCAGCTCTTGCCGACAAAGGGATCATGGTGAATACTGTTGGAATTGGTTCGGAGCAAGGAACTTCTTTTATTGATCCTGCTACGGGCGCCATAAAAAAAGATGAACAGGGCAATGTGGTGATCTCGAAACTGAATGAAGAAGAGTTGAAACAAATTGCTGCAAAAACCAACGGCATCTATATTCATTTGCAAAACACCGATGAAGCAGTTAAAAGTTTGACGGGCTATTTATCACAGATACAGCAAAGGGCATTTCTTGATAAATCCTCTTTGAGTTACAGGTCTTTGTATTATTGGCCGGCTGCGATCCTGTTCATATTGTTACTAGTCGAGAATTTTATTCCTGAAAGAAAAAAAGAATTTGCATGAGGCGAATGCATATCATATTAACCATGTTTTTTTTCAGTAGCTGCCTGTTGGCTCATGCACAACGATCAGAAAAGGTCATTCAAAAGGGAAATGAATTTTATAAAAAACAGGAGTACGCTGAAGCGCAGAAAGAATTCAGCAAAATAGATGAGAATGATTCTTTGAATCAAATAGCCCAATACAATCTGGCAAATACTTTTTACCGGCTTGGAAAGAAAGATGATGCGATAAAAACGTTTGACCTGTTATCAGCAAGGTCAAACGACAGCAGTTTTCTCTCCGGATTATCTTATAATGAAGGAGTGGTTTTTAGTAATGAAAAAAAATTAGAAGAAAGTATTGCGGCATACGAAAAGTCTTTATTATTAAACCCCAATGATCAGCAGGCGAGAGAGAACCTGCAAAAAGCATTGCTGGAATTAAAAAAGAAAAATACTCCTCCGGAAAATAAACCACAGCAGCAACCGCCAAAAATAAATCCCAGGGATGCCGCACAGAAACTCAAGCAACTGGAGCAAAAAGAAAAACAGGTGCAGCAAAGAGTTCAAAAAGAAAAGTCTGCCAGTGCCGGCTCAAGGGCGAAAGATTGGTAAGAACCAATATCCTTTCTTCGCTAATTTTGTGCTCTTATTCTTATTTATACCATGCAATACTATTGCGAATCACTTACTCAATATAAACGGCTTCCAACAAAAGAGGTCAGGATCGGCAATTTGTTGTTGGGTAATCATCATCCTATCCGGGTGCAGACGATGACGACGACGGATACGATGGACACCATTGCCACAGTAGAACAGAGTATTCGTTGCATCGAAGCAGGTTCGGAGTTGATCCGCATTACAGCTCCTTCTAAAAATGAAGCTGATAATTTACTGAATATTAAAAATGAATTGCGTAAAAGAGGATATGATACTCCTATTGTTGCGGATATTCATTTCACACCCAATGCAGCGGAGATCGCAGCGAGAATTGTGGAAAAAGTTCGGGTGAATCCCGGCAATTATGTGGACAAGAAAAAATTTGAGGTAATTGAATACAGTGATGCTGAATACAATGAAGAGATCGAACGGATCAGGCAGCGGTTCACGCCTCTTGTAAAAATTTGCAAGGAATATGGAACGGCTATGCGGATCGGAACGAATCATGGTTCTTTGAGTGATCGTATTATGAGTCGTTATGGTGATACGCCCATGGGAATGGTGGAAAGTGCCATGGAATTTTTGCGTATTGCAAGAGAGGAGCGTTATCACCAAATTGTTTTAAGTATGAAAGCCAGCAATCCGCAGGTGATGGTGCAGGCATATCGTTTATTAGTGAAAACAATGTTTGAAGAGTTTGGTGAATGCTATCCTTTGCATCTGGGAGTGACGGAAGCGGGTGATGGAGAGGATGGGAGAATCAAAAGCGCTGTTGGTATCGGTACTTTACTCGAAGATGGTTTGGGCGATACGATCCGTGTTTCATTGACAGAAGACCCGGAAAAAGAAATTCCGGTTTGTAAGGACTTGGTCAAAAGATATCAGGTGAGAGAGTCCGGAGCCGGGAGTCATGAGGCAATTCCTTCAATTGAAAAACTTTCTTACTCGCCGTTTGAATACAAAAGAAGGGAAACGATAGTTGTAGATAATATTGGCGGGCATCATGTGCCGGTGGTGATCGCTGATATGAGCAAGAACAAAAAAATTACCGCAGCGAATTTAACGGCTGTCGGGTACAGATACGATCAGCAAAACGATAAATGGCATATTGCTGATATGGCGGCTGATTATATTTTTTGCAATGATGTTCTCGGTTTCGAATTGCCCGGAACATTAAAAGTGATCCTTTACCATCAAGTATGGCAGACTGCAACTGATAAAGAAAAATATTTTCCGATTCTGGATGAAGATCAGTATCTCCATGATTCTTCGCAACGATCACCTTCAATGAATTTTATCATGGTTGATTGTTATTCCGGTGGAGATCAACAACCATCGTTGCAGAAATTGTTTTCCAAATTTAAAACAGATCGGACTGCTGTGATATGTCTCAGCTCGAAGAATAAAAATGCTATGCAGAGTGTTCGGAGGATGTTTGTGGAATTGATGAATCACGAGGTCAAAAACCCGGTTGTATTAATAACTGGCAGTAACTGGCAAACTCCTGATGAACATTTGATACATTATGCTACCGAGACCGGCGCTTTATTTCTTGAAGGAATGGGAGACGGGATTTGTTTAGGTATGAGTCAAAAAAGTTATGATCAGTCCTCGTTGAGCGAAGTGCAATTAAAAGTAGCAGGAAGGAATTATCTGAATAATCAAACTATCGAACAATTCATCAATAATACTGCATTCAGCATTTTGCAGGCAACAAGAACGAGGATCTCGAAAACAGAATATATTTCCTGTCCAAGTTGCGGAAGAACTTTATTTGACCTTCAGGAAACTACAGCTAAAATCCGTGCAAGGACACACCATTTAAAAGGTGTGAAGATCGCTATTATGGGATGCATCGTGAACGGACCCGGGGAAATGGCGGATGCAGATTTCGGATATGTAGGCAGTGGACCGGGAAAGATCACTTTGTATAAAGGAAAAGAAGTGGTAAAGCGAAATGTAAACAGCGAAGTAGCAGTGGATGAACTGATTAATTTACTGAAAGAAAGCGGCGCCTGGGTGGAAGCATAAAATCAACCAATGAAAAAAAATTACTGGATCATTGCTTACGCTGTTGTTTTTGGAGTTCATTTGGCAGGGATTTATAGAAGCAATGAAATGCTGCAGGTTTTCAGTAAACCACTACTTGTTATTTTACTGATCGTATACTTTTTATCACAAACAAGAATTTGGAATGATACATTGAAAAAATGGATACCGGCTGCATTGTTTTTTTCATGGGTCGGTGATGTGCTGTTGATGTTTCAAGGGGAAAATCAATTATTCTTTTTACTGGGGTTGTCTTCTTTCCTGCTGGCACATATTTTCTATATCGTTTTTTTTCACAACATCCGGATCAGGGAAAATATAAAAAGTTCATGGCTGCTACTTTTTATTGTCGTGGTTTATTATGCAGTGCTTATTACCTTACTTTCACCTTACCTGGGAACGATGAAATTACCCGTTCGGGTTTACGGTATATTTATCAGTTTTATGTTCCTGCTGGCAATGCATATGTTATTTATTAAAAATAAACCGGCCGGACGATTGATGATGACCGGTGCATTATTTTTTGTAATTTCTGATTCTATCCTGGCGATAAATAAATTTTATCAATCATTTGAGCCGGCTGGAATCATTATTATGCTGACTTACGGATTGGCACAGTTATTCATTACAGAAGGAGCAATAAAGTATATTCGCAAAAATTAAATTTTCAAATTTCACCGCTATATTTAGAATATGCAACAAACAGATTTTTTAGTGATCGGTTCAGGCATCGGAGGATTAACGTATGCATTAAAAGTGGCGCAACATTTTCCTGACAAAAAAGTGTTGGTGATGACAAAGGCTGCGGCCGATGAAACCAACACCAAATATGCGCAGGGCGGTGTGGCTGTAGTTAATGATCTGGAGAATGACAGTTTTGAAAAACATATCGAAGATACTTTGATCGCCGGGGATGGATTGTGTAATCCGGAAGTGGTGGAGATCGTGGTGAAAGAAGGTCCTGATCGTGTCAGGGATATCATTGAATGGGGTGCCCGTTTTGACAAAGAAGAAGATGGGGATTTTAAATTAGGAAGAGAAGGCGGACATTCTGAATATCGCATTTTGCATCATAAAGATGTTACTGGTCGTGAAATGGAAAGAGCATTGCTGGAAGCTGTTGCAAAGCAAAAAAATATTGAGATCATCAAGCATTGCTTTGTTATTGATATCATCACGCAGCATCATTTGGGTTATTTGGTCACTAAAGCTACTCCTGACATTGAATGTTTCGGCGTTTATGTGCTGAATCATCAAACCAACCGTGTTGAAAAAATTCTTTCAAAGATCACATTGCTTGCAACAGGAGGGAACGGCCAGGTGTATCGTACCACCACTAATCCTTCCATTGCCACCGGCGATGGAGTAGCGATGGTATATCGTGCCAAAGGCAGAATTGAAAACATGGAATTCATCCAGTTTCATCCTACGGCGCTTTTTGAACCGGGAGTAAGAGGACAATCTTTCCTGATCACTGAAGCGGTGCGTGGCGATGGAGGCATTCTTCGTAACAAGAATGAAGAAGCATTCATGGAGAAATATGATCCGAGAAAGGATCTGGCGCCGAGAGATATTGTAGCCAGGGCGATCGATAGCGAAATGAAAAAAACAGGTACGGAGCATGTGTGGCTCGATTGCCGTCATTTTAGCAAAGAAAAATTTACAGAACATTTTCCCAATATTTACCATAAATGTTTATCGATTGGTATTGACATGACGCAGCAAATGATACCGGTTGCTCCGGCAGCTCATTACAGTTGCGGCGGCATTAAGACAGATGAATGGGGTAGAAGTTCCATCAAAAATTTATATGCCTGCGGAGAGTGTGCCAGTACCGGATTGCACGGCGCCAATCGTTTAGCCAGTAATTCACTGCTGGAAGCAATGGTGTTTGCGCATCGTTGTTATGAAGATGCTGTAGAAAAAATGAAATCTGTTTCATTCAACACTGCGATCCCGGATTGGAAAGCAGAGGGAACTTCTGAACCCAAAGAAATGATCCTGATCACGCAAAGCCTGAAAGAACTTCAATTAGTGATGAGTGATTACGTTGGTATTGTTAGAAATGATGTTCGTTTACATAGAGCGATGCGCCGCCTCGATCTGCTTTGGGAGGAAACGGAACAATTGTATCAAAGCGCAACTCTTTCGCCGCAATTGCTGGAATTGCGCAATATGATCACTGTCGGATATCTGATTGTAAAAGGAGCTACATTCCGGAAAGAAAGCCGGGGCCTTCATTACAATACTGATTATCCCGGAAAGAGTGCATTGATACAAAATATCGTCTTGTAGCTTTACTATCTTTGTCCGCATTATGTATTATATCGTTTACGGATTGTTGTATGCGTTTTCGTTGTTGCCGTTGCGGGTCTTATATTTTTTTTCTGATGTTGCTTTTTTCCTGATCTGTTATGTGTTTGGGTACCGGAAGCAAGTGGTGATGGATAACCTTCGACAAGCCTTTCCTGAAAAAACAGAAAAGGAACGCATTAAAATTGCCCGGAAATTTTACCGGAATTTTACTGATACGTTTATTGAGACGATCAAAATGATTTCTGCTTCGGATTCATACATTGAGAAGAGAGTACATGGCAATTGGGAAGTTTTGAATCAGTATTATGAAAGTGGCAGAAGCTTACAAATTCACCTGGGACATAATTTCAATTGGGAATGGGCCAACCTTACAGCTCCCAAAAAAGTGAAGTATCTTTTTCTCGTAGTGTATATGCCGATCAGCAGTAAAATAATGGATCGGCTGTTTTATAAATTACGTTCACGAAGCGGAAGCAAATTACTGTCTGCTACAAAGATGCGGGAAGCATTCATGCCTTACCGGGATCTTCAGTATATATTAACGTTAGCTGCTGATCAAAATCCTGGAAATCCTTCAAAAGCCTGGTGGTTTGATTTTTTAGGAAGGCCGGCGCCGTTTGTAAAGGGGCCGGAGAAAGGAGCCAGGGCAAAAAACACAGTAGTGGTATTTGCATTCATTCATAAGCCACGGAGAGGATATTATGAGATTGTTTTTTCATTAGCCGAAGAAAACCCCGTATCGCTTTTAGAAAAAGAATTGACAAAAAGATTTGTTCGATATCTTGAAGATGTCATACGGCAATATCCGGATATGTGGCTGTGGAGCCATCGCAGGTGGAAACACGAATGGAAACCCGAATACGGCGAGATGGTTAAATGATCTTTTTTATTTGTGGTTAATTTCTTCTTCTTTAAAGTTGCGGGCTTTTTTTCTTATGATCTTTCAGTTGCCTGTAATCAATAAAATAGATCACTTTTAATGACAGGTTGTTATTCTGGCTGGCATCGATCGTATTGCTGATGTTTTTGAAATAATCTTTTTCGATCTGGTACTGAATATCCGTGATCGCATTTTTCCAAACGATATTTAAAAAGCTGCCGGGGGCAAATTCCCAGGTGTAGGTCATATCAATGTTGAAAAAGTTAACATTCTGATTCTCCTTACCGCTGAACGTATTGTTATCTGCCAATTCACCATTTTGAAGCAGCGTAAAATATTTATTGTAATCTACTTTGCTCCAGTAATGGCGGATCCGGGTGTTTAGCCCCATGCGATCATTAAAATTATATTTAAAGATTAAAATGTTTTCGATGGTATTCCTGTTGCGCCGTCCGAAAATAATATCGTTAGTCGTTACATCAATTGTCGCAAAGCCTACATTGGCTGTTTGCGGTTCCATCGACAAACTATGAGTTATTGAGAATTTGTGGTTAAACCTGAATTGTTGATTGAAGTTTATCATATACCGTTTGCTCTTATATATGCTTCTGATCACGTAAAGCATTTCAGTATACAGACTGTATTTTTTAGCACTATTTGTTTGAGCCCATGCATCAATAAAATGATCGGACCATCCTTCGAATACACGACCTGCTACACGGGGTTCATTGAAGTCATTATATTTTGGCTCATAACCAATGAGCGCACCGACAGACCATAGATTTTTCAATTGGCCGTTTACATTAACGTTAATGTTAGCATTACGGTACATTGAAGGCAACAGCTGGCGGGAGTAGGTGACATTAAAATTCAGAAACATATTGTTGTACCAACCGGTCGGTTTGATCCATCGATAACCAGCCCATAAGTAATGATCCAGGAAATTATTATAAGTAAAATAACCAAGATCGTTACTGTTGAATTTATCGTCCGTTAAATTTTCGCTGATGTTAAAATTGAAGCGACCACTGGTTTTTCCAAAGTAAATATTATGGCTGTAACCGCTGATGTTTTTTTGCCCGGGCAGTCCGTATAAATTACTGGTAAAAAAATTGCCTCCGGCATTCCACATATTTTTTTTGTCATTAAAATCAAACAGCGCAGCAGCAACATCGGCGTCGTAATCTTTTCCGCTTCGCCAGACATTGGTATTTACAAAACTTACACTGGAATTATGTTTTAGGGATTGATTAAGGACGATGATATTATAATTTGTCAAAGGGCTGGTTTGTATTTTTCTTTCATTACCTGCATCATCTGCCACGGTGGCGTATTGCGGATCCGTGAGTGCATTGAAAAAACCTATACCCAAACCATTTTGTAATCTTCCGGAAATTTTAGTGGCGTTGATCAGTTTGGTTTCAGCGGGATTTTTTACAATATGCTCATCAGGGTTGAGTTCATTTTGCACATCATAAAAATGGAGCGGAGTACCGCCGACACGTCTTGAGTAAAACAGGTTTCCTTTATTAAATAGTTCAGTACCTTCTGTGAAAAAAGAACGATTCTCATTGAACTTTACTTCGAATGGCGTTAAGTTCAGCACCTGGTTATCGCTTTGCACCTGTCCGAAATCTGGGATCAGTGTCATATCAAGCGTCAGCGCCTGGTTGATGCCGTATTTTACATCCATTCCGCCATTGACTGAAGAGGTCCAATCTTTCACGCCTGCCGTGTTATACGGGTAATGATTTACATAAGTGGAAAAATAAGGAGAGAATTGGAGACGGAGCGGTGGCTTGATATCTTCCAGTCCTGTCCAGAAGCCTTCCTGTGTAAGAAAGCCGTTGATATTTGGGTCTATCGGATTCCATACTACCTGTTGTCTTGTCTTTTGGCGGCGGCGTGTGATATTCATGCCCCAGTCCTGAATATTTTTTTTGCTGAAACGAATTGCAGAAAAAGGAATAAATATTTCAAAGGACCAACCATCATCATGAATTATGGCAGCGCTTTTCCAAACTGCGTTCCAGGTAAAATCTTCGCTGTTGCCATTCGGATTCGGTGACATTTTCGCATCCATCTGTTCGCCCAATGGCGTGATGAAATATTCAAAGGCATTAATTCTGTCCTTGTAGGTATCGAAAATAAAACCGATGAAATCATTGTTGCCAAAACCATCCCTTCCGTTGAGTTCTGTTGAAATACTGTCTTTGGTTCTTTCATGGCAATACCCTCCCAGGTAAATCCCTTCGTCATTATACAGCATGTACACTTCAGTTCTGTTAGCATCATCTTCTTTGCGAAATGGGGTTGGTCTGAATTCCGTGTAGCCCAACGCTGCCGGTGCCTGTTTCCAGGCCGGCTCCTCTAATTTTCCATCAATGGAAATAGGGGATGAGGCTCTTTGGGCAGGAAGCGTTTTAGGTGCGCCGGTTTGTGCAGAACTGATAAAGGATGAACATATCAATCCCATCAGAACGATGTTGGTTTTGATTCTCATGCTATACTAAAGTTGGTTAAGACGTGAATCATTTCACGAATGTTACCGCTTAGCGGTATATATTCATAAGGACTAAACTATTTCGGGTAAAAATAGGAGGAAGCTGAAGTGAAATCTTTTCAATTTATCTGAACTGTGGCAGGAACATGACGAGTGGTCAAAAAATGAAGTCGTTAACATTTTCTTCAGAAAATAAAAAAAGCTCTTCGTAAAAAGAGCTTCATGAATTTTTTTAAAAGATAGTATCAATTGAGCACTGCCGTTTCTTTAATGATCTCTGCATTTTGAACAGCCTTGATCTTATTCCATCCTCCTGAGACGTTTCTAAGGTTATGGATTCCCTGGCGTTTCAGCAATGAAGAGGCGATCACGCTGCGGTAACCACCGGCGCAATGCACATAGAGGTTGTGATTATCTTCAATATCACTCAGGTTGCCGGGATCCGTTAAATCATTCAGCGGAATATTTACAGCATTTTTAAGATGACCGTCTGCAAATTCAGCGGGTTTGCGCACATCCAGTACTACCAGGTTTTTATCATGCGGAATATCCATTATCAATTCATCCGGTTCTATTTCAATGATCATATCAATTTCCTGTTCTGCATTTTTCCAGGCTTCAAAACCTCCTTGCAAATAGCCGCACATTTTATTGAAACCAACTCTTGCCAACCGTACCATGCTTTCTTTTTCTTTTCCAGGTTCTGTGACCAACACTATGGGGCGATCAAAGGGTAAGAGACTTCCGGCCCATTCTGCAAATCGTCCTTCTAAGCCGATACTGACCGAACCGGGAACAAACCCTGATGTAAATTTTTCTGCATGCCTGGTATCCAGAATAATCACATCTTCATTCATCAATTTTTTGAATTCTTCAATTGATAAAGCTTGTAAACCCTGATCTAAAACATCATTTAGGCTTTCGTATCCTTCTTTATTGATCTTTGCATTAATAGGAAAATATTGGGGTGGTGCTGCTATCCCTTCAGTTACGGATCTGACAAATTCTTCCTTTGTCGCAGCTTTCATGGCATAGTTGAATCTTTTTTCTTCTCCGATAGTGCTATGCGTATTGGGCCCTAAATTTTTTCCGCAAGCGCTTCCGGGTCCATGTGCTGGATAAACGATCACATCATCAGCCAAAGGAAAAAGTTTTGTATGCAGGCTGTCATACATCATTCCTGCCAGGTCGTTCATCGTGATCTCGTTTCCTTTTTGCGCCAGATCGGGACGGCCCACATCACCAACAAATAAGGTATCTCCTGTAAATACGCAATGATCCTTTCCATTTTTATCTTTTAGTAAATAGCAGCTGGACTCCAGAGTATGTCCCGGCGTATGCAATACTTCAATGGATAATTCACCCAGCTGAAACCTTTCTCCATCTTTGGCAACATGCACCGGCAATTTTGTTTCAGTTTGAGGTCCGTAAATAATAGGAGCGCCGGTAGCTTTGCTGAGATCCAGGTGGCCGCTGACGAAATCGGCATGGAAATGCGTTTCAAAAATATATTTGACCTGTACCTTTCGCTTATTTGCTAATTCAAGATAGGGATCAATATCCCGAAGGGGATCTATGATAGCTGCTTCGCCGTTGCTTTCAATATAATAGGCTGCTTCGCTCAGGCAACCTGTATACAATTGTTTGATAAACATGAATTCTAAAATTTCACTGCAAAGCTACTTTATTAAAAACAAAAAACCGGCTCGCAGAGGCAAGCCGGTTCGTTAAATATGTTAGGGCTGTTATTTCAGCAGATCGTCTATAAATCGGTTCAATTCGTCAAGGCGATTGTGATTCACGGAATAATAGATGAATTTGCCGTCACGGTCTGTATTTACAAAACCTGCTTTTCGTAAGATAGCAAGATGCTGTGATGCTACCGATTGTTCTAAGCGGAGTTGAATATAGATCTCAGTAACGGTCATTTTACCATTGTCATCGATCAGCTTCAATATTTGCTGACGCAAGTTGTGATTAACGGCCCGCAGGATCATTGCAGCTTTTTTTGCACTTAACAGATCCAGATTCAGCAGCGTGCCATTTTCGGAAGGGGCGGGCATAGTTGATGATAAGTTGTTCATAGCTCGAAGCAATTAAAGTAAATAATGTAGATTAATTTGGCTGTTTGGTATTAAGGGGAAAACTGCTTATTAGACGAATGTTTATTTTCATGGCTTGCGGGCAGGAGAAAAAAAATCTTTCAAATAAGCTGGCTCACTGTAGGCCAGGTCTGCAAATTGCTGAGAAAGAAAACGCTCCATCGTTATTGGAGCCATATTGGAGGCGTCATAATGCACTTCTGCGAAGATAGCATTGTCATGATTGAGTAATAATGAAAATTTTTTGCTTCCGCTTCCGAAGATTAAAATCTGATTAGAATTTAATAATTCAGAAAAAGAATCGCTGTCAAGCACCCGTGCATGGGGTTTGATCACTTCTTTCAGCGATTTTGTATACACTGCGGCAAAAACTTCCATTCTTCTTGCGTCGATCATCGGGCATAACAGACCAGCCTCTTCGTTTTTGGCTGCATGGGCCATTAACTCCAATGTACTCACGGTGATCAATGGAATATTTAAAGCATAGCAAAGCCCTTTTGCGGAAGATAAACCCACCCTTAATCCGGTATAAGAACCCGGGCCGATGGTGACTGCAATGGCGCTGAGGTCCTTTAATTCAAATCCGGAAGATTTCAATAATCCAGCGATAGCAACTTGCAGCCAGGCAGCATGATCTTTTTGTTCTTTATTTATAACAGTATTCATTGCCTTGCCATCTTTTGCAAGGGAAATGGAAGCTGTTTCAAGCGCTGTATCGATATTTAGGATCAATGACATTTAATGCTGTAATTCATTCTTTAACCATTCTGCAGTTTCAAAACGTCCATCGCGGCTGCTAAGTTCATTCAGTAAAGCGACAATTTTTTTTGTACCGATCTTTTCTGCCCATTCAAACGGCCCATACGGATAGTTGGTGCCGAGCTTCATAGCTATATCCATTTCATTTTTTGAACTTACGCCTTCGCCTAATGCAAAGTAGGCTTCATTGATGATCATAGCGACGATCCTTGCTGTAATAAAACCCGGTTCATCTGCCACCCATTCCACTTTTTTATTTAATAAAGAAAAGATCTCTTCTGCTCTTTTTTTTATTGAATCGACATTGCAGGCAGATTCTATAATCGTACGCTTTAAAAATGCAGGCCAGCCATTGAATCGCACAAAATTTTCCGGCAGATCTTTCAATGTGGTTATAACGGAATTGACAAGAACAGGCCTGGGCTGCATCTGTTTTAGCAACTCAATTCTTTTGTGTTCAGGTTCGAATAGCAGATCAATGCAGGCATCTGCATCAGTTGCTCCTTTCAAATCATCGATACCAGTCAGCCAAGTTATTTCTATCGGTTCATTCACCCTTTGTGCCAATAATTCTTCTTTTAAACCAGTATCGGCCAGCACCACAACCTGCATAGACTATTTTTTGCAAAGAAAGTGTATAAACCTAAATTCGCCTTTCTGTTTTTAAAAATTCATTTTAATGGAAAAGAATATCATCAATACGCCCAGCGCTCCGGCACCGATCGGGCCTTATAACCAGGCTGTGCAATCAGGAAATTTTTTATTCATCTCCGGGCAGGTTTGTATTGACCCTGCCAGCGGCGAATTAAAAAACAAAGACATTGCAGAAGAAACACACCAGGTCATGCACAATCTCAAAGCGATATTACAGGCAGCCGGAATGAATTTCAGCAACGTAGTGAAGACCACTATCTTTATTACTGACATGAAACGGTTTGCAGAGATCAACGAGATCTATGGAAAATATTTTACTGACAATTTCCCTGCAAGAGAAACCGTACAAGTGTCAGCACTGCCCAAATTTGTGAATGTTGAGATCAGCATGATAGCCATGAAATAAAAAACCCTTCATTGCTGAAGGGCTTCTGAATTTTTTTTAGAAAGCTTTTTTCCAGTCATTATTGTCCCGGTTCCAATCCGGCAATTTTTTATCAGGATCAAGTATCACTTCTTTGATCTCGCTGGTGGTGGGTACAGCAAATGTCCATTGGGCGCCACGTTGCCATATCTCAACAGGCAGATCGATCCGCTGTTCTTTTCCGTTCGATTCTTTCACTAATACGGTTACCGGCATTGGTAATTTTTCCAGGTTTTCAATAGTGATCTCGGCGCCATTCTCCGGTTTATCTTTTATATATTTTACTCCTTTCACAGCCTGGTCAATTTTCCAGGTATTCAATACCCAGCCTCTCCAGAACCAACCCAGGTCCTCGCCGGAAACATTTTCTATAGTATGAAAGAAATCCCATGGAGTGGGATGCTTGAATGCCCAGCGATTGATGTATTCTCTGAAAGCTGCATCAAATCGCTCGGGTCCTAATACTACTTCTCTCAGGGCATGTAGCATCATAGCTGGTTTCATATAAGCCGCCACTCCCAAATTCTCCTGTTGGATTGCTTCAGGAATGTTGAATAATCCATCCATTTTATCACCGAAAACATATTTAACCATGAATGGCGAGTTGGGATCACCAAAAAAGCTTTCCTGCTTGAACTCACCATCATGAAAATTTGCAGTAGAGAGATCGTTGATGAATGTGTTGAAGCCTTCATCCATCCAGGCATACTTTCTTTCATTGCTTCCTACGATCATCGGAAACCAGGTATGTCCAAATTCATGATCAGTCACTCCCCATAATTCGGGACCGGAATCGTTGGCGCTACAAAATACAATTCCGGGATATTCCATACCAGCAACAATTCCTGCAACGTTTGTGGCAACAGGATACGGAAATTCATACCATGATTTAGAATTGAACTCGATCGAACCTTTCACCATTTCTGTACTTCTTTGCCAGCCATCTTTTTTTATACTTTCAGCAGGATACACGCTGGCAGCAATAGCTTTTCTCCCGCTCGGCAAATTCATTCTTGCTGCATCCCATACAAAAGCTTTGGAAGCTGCCCATGCCACATCTCTTGCATTTTGAATCTTAAATTTCCAGGTACAATTGGCTTGTTTCGGTCTTGAATTCGGGTCATTCACTTCTTTATCGCTTCGTATCATTACGGTTTTATCACTATTCTTCGCTTCGTTCCATCTTCTTTGTTCTTCGGCAGTAAGGCAGTCCTGGGGATTTTGTAATTCACCGGAACCGACCACGATCAGGTTGGCGGGTGCTGTTACAGTATATTCAATATCTCCGTACTCTAAATAAAATTCTCCTGCTCCCAAATACGGCAATGTATTCCATCCCTGGATGTCATCGTAGACACACATGCGGGGATACCATTGTGCTATTTCATATATCCAACCATTTTTTGATTTCATTCTTCCCATTCGATCCGTTCCATATTCAGGTACTTCAAATTCGTATTTTATGGTCAGTTTTATTTTCCCTCCGGAAGATTTTAAGTCATCCTGTAGCCATACCTGCATTCTTGTGTCTGAGATGTTATATTTCGGAGTAAATGTTTTTCCGTTGTACTCTGCAGTGATGGATTTGATAACATCTCCATTGGTAAATTCGGCATTCGCCCAACGGCCGCCTGTTTCGGTGGTAGTGGCAGAAGCACGGGAATCTTGTTTGTAAATATTCTGATCCACCTGCAGCCACAGGAATTTCAGGTTATCAGGACTATTATTGGTGTAATTGATCTCTACTTCAGCAGAAACAGAGTTTTTACCTGTATCAAGAGTGCAATTGATCTTGTAGTCAGCCCTGTTTTGCCAGTATTTTGGTCCTGGCTCACCACTTGCGCTTCGAAAATCATTTCCGGGATAAGGATAAAATTGCGGGTTGAAGGCTTCCCGGTTATCGTAGTTTGATGTTGCGGTTTGAGAAAAAGAGATCAATACGGTACACAGGCCGATAATCAATGACAAAGTTTTCTTCATGATAAAAATTTTACTGAGTGTAATGAAACCCCGGTTTCGTGGGTGGGTAGTGTTTTTTAGAGTCAGCAATATAAAGCAAAAGGTTGCAAGGATACATACCGCTCAAAAGGTATTTAGAAATATTTATGGAAAAAGTGACTCTGCAATAGCGATACTCTCGGGTTTACCCACATCCACTAATTTATCACCTGTATGATCGTAGCCAAGAATAATATGCTCTTTAGCCAATGACAGATAAGCGTCTATCAAAGAGAATTTTCCTGTAAATGAAATTAGTGAAAACACTTTCGGATCAAAAACGACCACACAACTGTATGCTTTTTCTACTAAACCTTTCTTTTTAATAGCTATTTTCTCTTCGCCGGTTTTTGTATTTCTCCAACCACAAAGGCGGTTGTTTTCATCAAATAAAAAATATCTCGACGTTTTCCGTTGAGTTACCGCCAGCGAGATCAGTGGCTGATGTTGTTTGTGAAAAGCAATAAGTTTATTAAGATCGAGGTCAGTCAAAATATCTGCATTGGTGGTTACAAACGGTTCTTTATTGTCCAGCCATTTTTTTACTTTCATTAAACCACCACCCGTATCCAGCAATTGATCCTGCTCATCGCTGATGTAAATAGTGCTGCCCCAGCCGTTGCTTTTCTTCACGGCATCATAGATCTGGTTGGCAAAATGATGAACATTAATGATAACCTCACGGATACCGAAACGCTGAAAATATTCCACGTTCCGTTGCAGCAATGATTTTCCATTTACCATAGCCAACGCTTTGGGATGTTCGTCGGTCCATGGTTTGAAACGGGTACCTAAGCCGGCTGCAAAGATCATTGCTTTCATTGTCCGTTATTCCAGTTTTTATTGTCCTGAACCAAATGCTTCAATTCAATTTTTACTTTGAATTTATTTCTGAGATGCCTTGTCAATGCATCAGCAGCATATACACTTCGATGTTGACCCCCGGTACAACCAAAACTCACAGCAAGGCTTCCAAATCCTCTTCGGATATAATTTTCAACAGTGATGTCAACGATATCAAAAACACTGTTGAGAAACTCGGTCATTTTGGTCTGTTGTTCAATAAAATCCTTGACAGTTTTATCTCTTCCTGTTAAAGCTTTGAATTCATCCATGCGTCCCGGATTGAGAATACCACGACAATCAAAAACAAAACCACCTCCATTGCCACTTTCATCTGACGGGATTCCGTTTTTGTAAGAAAAACTATTTATTGTAACAATCAAAGGCGTTTGTTCGGTTGCCTGCAGCGGAGTGAATTGCTCAATGACCTCGTCTGATACGCATAAGTCGAGTACTTTGCGGAATTCAGGGACAACAATCCCGATGCTTTGGCTACTAAAAAATTTTTTCAGATTGGTCAATGCTAATGGAATGCTGGTAAGAAATTGCGCCTTTCGTTCAAACAAACCCCGAAAACCATACGCACCTAACACCTGCAGGAGCCGGATTAACACATAACCATTATACTGGCTCCGAAAAAGATTTTTATCTAATGGTGCCTTAATGATTTTTTCAAACGCATTCATGTAATCCATTAGCAGATTTTCTTTCCATTCATCCGGGAGATTGGCTCTTGCCTGCCACAGCATGGAAGCCACATCGTATTGCGGCGCTCCTTTCATGCCGCCCTGGTAATCGATGAAATGAACTGAGTTGTCTTTTTTTACCAAAATATTCCGGCTTTGAAAATCCCGGAACATAAAATATTTATATTCAGTGTGAGTGAGATAAGTGCTCAACGCTTCAAAATCATCCAGCAATTTTTGTTTATCATAAGGACGACGCAATGCGTCGAGAAAATAATATTTGAAATACAACAGATCTGCCATGATAGCCTGCCGCCCGAATTCTTTATTGGTAAGGCACAAATTATAATTCAATCCTTCATCACCTTTTATCTGCAATTGTGCCAATGCTTCCAGGCTTTTTTTAAACAGATCATAAACCGATGAAACAAAACCTTCCGTTTCGAGGCGATTCAACAAAGAAATTTCTCCGAAATCTTCCTGCAAATAACAATCCTGGCTGTCATTGATCGCATAGATTTCCGGCACGGCAAGATCTTTTTTACGAAAATGGCGGGAGAAATATATAAAAGTTTCATTTTCCTTAATGTTGGCGCCGTAAGTGCCGATCACAGATCCTTGTTTTCCATGCAAACGAAAGTAGCGCCGCTCACTGCCGCTTTGAGGTAATACATCCACCGTATCAGGTTCTTTCCCGGCCCATTCCTGATACAATTCTTTGATCGAATCAACCATTTTCTGCATACGGCAAATGTAATTGAAAAGCGGCTGCAGATCCGTTCGAACAGGCGTTAGTTTTTTACTAATTTTGTATGATTACATGAATCATGAGTTATACTCCAAAAAATAAACCCGATAACTATCGGGTTCGTATCGTTACAGCAGCCAGTTTATTTGATGGTCATGATGTAGCCATCAATATCATGCGGCGCATTTTGCAAAGCAAAGGCGCTGAGATCATTCACCTCGGTCATAACCGAAGTGTGAAAGAAATTGTGGAAACTGCCATTGAAGAAGATGCCCAGGCAATCGCCATTACTTCCTACCAGGGTGGCCACGTAGAATTTTTCAAATACATGAAAGATTTGCTGGACGAAAATGGATGTGGACACATAAAAATATTCGGCGGCGGCGGGGGGACTATTTTACCAGAGGAAATTGAAGAGCTTCACAAATATGGTATCGCAAGAATTTATAGTCCTGATGATGGAAGACAAATGGGACTGGAGGGAATGATAGAGGATGTGATCAGGCAGAGCCTCCCCAATCCCTCCGAAGCCGGTACTTTGGCAAACCCTAATTGGAATGGAAAACTTCCATTAGATGAAGTAAAAGATGTCAGGCTAATTGCAAGGGCGATATCATTAGCAGAGAATGGAAATGATTACTCCCAATTGGTGAAACGGTTGAAAGATAAATCGTCTTCAATCCAACCTTTGGAAGGAAAAGGGACCGTGCCTGTACTTGGTATTACGGGTACCGGCGGTGCGGGAAAATCTTCTGTAACTGATGAGATCATTCGGCGCTTTCTCAACAATTTTACCAATAAAACCATTGCTGTTATTTCTGTTGATCCGTCCAAGAAAAAAACTGGTGGAGCATTATTGGGCGACAGGATCCGGATGAATTCCATTTCTCATCCAAGAGCCTACATGAGATCACTGGCTACAAGAGAGAGTGATAAAGCGTTAAGCGAGCATGTGCAGGAGGCGATTGACATTTGTAAAAACGCCGGATATGATTTCATTATCCTGGAATCGGCAGGAGTAGGTCAAAGCGATGCATCGATACTGGATCATTGTGATGTTAGCATGTATGTGATGACTCCGGAATATGGAGCAGCTTCGCAATTAGAAAAGATCAACATGCTGGATTATGCTGATCTTATCTGCATCAACAAGTTTGATAAAGCCGGTGCGTTGGATGCATTAGCAGATGTAAAAAAGCAGTATAAGAGAAACCACCAGCTGTTCAATGCAAAAGATGAGGAGTTGCCGATCATTGGAACAGTAGCGAGCAAATTCAATGATGATGGAGTGAATCACTTGTTTGAGCTGATGCTGAAAAAGATCCAGGGAAAAACAAAGGTGAATTTTGGGATGACGCATTTTACTGAGACCGCTCAAATGTCTCAATCGGTTATTCCATCTAGCAGGGTTCGGTATTTGAGTGAGATCAGTGAAAACAACAGGCAATATGATCAGTTGGTGAAAGAGCAATCCGCCATTGCTTCCAAATTATATCAGTTGCACGGAGCATTGGAAACAATGAAAGGAAAAGCAGAAGGAAGTTTGCTTGATTCTATCCAACAACAAATAAATTTTTACACTGAACAACTTACACCGGTCAGCCGCAAACTGATCCAAAAATGGCCGGAAAAACAAAAAGCATATGAAGCCGACTATTATGAATATCATGTTCGTGATAAAATAATCAGGCAGCCCTTGTTCAGCAAAAGTTTGTCTGGTACACGTATTCCAAAAGTTGTTTTGCCTAAATACAAAGATTGGGGCGATATATTAAGATGGCAGGCACAGGAAAATGTTCCGGGAAGTTTTCCATTTACTGCCGGAGTTTTTCCTTTAAAAAGAGAAGGCGAAGATCCAACAAGAATGTTTGCCGGTGAGGGAAACCCTGAGCGAACGAATAAGCGATTTCATTATGTTTCTCTTGATCAGCCGGCAAAAAGATTATCCACAGCATTTGATAGTGTAACACTTTATGGAGAAGATCCTGATCATCGTCCGGATATTTATGGAAAAGTGGGAAATAGCGGAGTAAGTATCGCTACTGTAGATGATGCAAAAAAACTTTACAGCGGTTTTGATCTGTGCGATCCGAAAACTTCGGTAAGCATGACGATCAATGGCCCGGCGCCGATCATTCTTGCTATGTTCATGAACGCTGCAATTGATCAGCAATGCGAGAAGTGGATAGAAGTCAATGGTCAATGGTCAATGGTCAATGAGATCTTAAAGAAAAAATATTTATCTGTATCAAGACCGATTTATAATAATCCATCATTCCCCAATTCTCTTCCCGAAGGAAATAATGGATTGGGTTTGAAATTACTTGGATTGAGTGGAGATGAAGTTTTGCCCAAAGAACATTATGAACAGTGTAAACAATCGGCGTTGCAACAAGTGAGGGGAACAGTGCAAGCTGATATTTTAAAAGAAGACCAGGCACAAAATACCTGTATTTTCTCCACAGAATTTGCGTTGAAATTAATGGGCGATGTGCAAGAATTTTTTATTCAGAATAAGGTTCGCAATTTTTACAGCGTAAGCATCTCCGGTTATCATATTGCGGAAGCCGGAGCAAATCCGATAACCCAGCTTGCATTTACATTGGCCAATGGATTTACTTATGTAGAATATTATTTGAGCCGTGGCATGCACATTGATGATTTTGCTCCCAATCTTTCTTTTTTCTTTAGTAACGGGATGGATCCGGAGTACAGTGTGATCGGCAGAGTGGCACGCAGGATCTGGGCAAAAGCGATGAAGTATAAATACAGAGCCAATAAACGCAGCCAGATGCTGAAATATCATATTCAGACATCAGGAAGAAGTTTGCATGCACAGGAAATAGATTTCAATGATATAAGAACAACATTGCAGGCTTTGTATGCTATTTATGATAATTGCAATTCTCTTCATACCAATGCATATGACGAAGCGATCACAACACCCACTGAAGAAAGTGTAAGAAGAGCCATGGCAATTCAATTGATCATCAATAGGGAATTGGGCACAGCCAAAAATGAAAATCCTAATCAGGGTTCATTTCTTATTGAAGAGCTAACAGATTTGGTGGAAGAAGCAGTGCTGACAGAATTTGATCGCATTACTGAAAGAGGCGGAGTATTGGGGGCTATGGAAAGAATGTACCAGCGTAATAAAATACAGGAAGAGAGTTTGTATTATGAAACACTGAAACATACAGGAGAGTACCCGATCGTTGGCGTCAACACATTTCTGAATAAAAAAGGATCTCCGACCATAATTCCCAATGAAGTGATTCGCAGTACTACGGAGGAAAAAGAACAGCAAATAAAAAATCTCCGGGCTTTTTGGAAGCGAAATGAAAACAGGTCCTTAGAAATGCTGGCTCGTTTGAAAAAAGTTGCGATCCATAACGGTAATCTTTTTGAAGAATTAATGGAAACAGTAAAATATTGTTCATTGGGCCAGATCACACATGCACTCTACGAAGTGGGTGGACAATACAGGAGAAACATGTAGCTGATCTTCTTGCAATGATTTAGTAACTTTCGTTTGCAAAAAATTCATGTGAGAATTTATTCCTGGTTTCCTTTTATCGCAATCAGTTTTTTGTGGATTTCTTTCACAAATAATACCTCTATCACTACGGTTAAAGACGATTTCAATGATGAATTATTTGATAGCAATGATGTGTTAAATATAAAATTAACAGGAGAACTCAGGGCGTTGTTCAATGACAGGGATGATGATGCCGGGTATCATAACATTACCGTTTCTTACCCGGATAAAGACGGCAAGGCAATTTCTATTCCCGCAAGGGCAAAGACAAGAGGAAACTTTCGTCGCAAATTAGGCGATTGTACTTATCCTCCCATATGGCTCGATTTTTCTGAAAATAAAGATCAACCTCCTTCTTTATTCAGTGGACAGGTAAAACTGAAATTAGTAATGCCTTGTCGCGGTGACGAATTGGTGGTAAGAGAATATCTTTTATACAAAGTATATAATCTTGTTACTGAAAAGAGCTTTCGTGTTCGGCTTGTAAAAGTGGAAACGGAAAACACCAAACGGAACAAGAGCGGTGAACCATTTTTCGGAATGTTGCTGGAAGAAGATAAACAAATGGCAGAGCGGAATCATTCTATTCTGGTAAAGCGGCCTATGTTGCGGATGCAAAGCGCAGAAAAAGATGCTTTTTTAAAAATGGCAGTTTTTGAATACCTCATTGGAAATACGGATTGGTCGGTAGAATATCAGCAAAACATTCGTTTGGTTGCCGAAGATTCTTTGAGTGTGCCCACTGCAGTTCCTTATGACTTCGATCATGCCGGATTGGTAGATGCTCCATATGCGCAACCGGCAGAAGAGTTGCAAATGCATTCTGTCAGAGAACGTCGCTACAGGGGTTATTGCCTTAACGATATGAATGAATTTGCAGCCGTTATTACTTTCTATAATGCCTTGAAAAAAGATATTTATGCGTTGTACACTAACTGTACTTTTATTGATTCAAAATATTTGAAATCGACTTTGAAATACCTTGATGAATTTTACAATATCATCAATGATCCCAAGAGACTCCGGGAAGCATTTGGCTATCCCTGCCGGCCGGATGGAACCGGAAATATTATCATCAAAGGATTAGATAAAGATTAAAAGCGAATTATCTACGGGAATCATTCGTTGTATAACTGTTAAGATTTTTGTTCCTATCCCTTGTTACTGTAATTTACAGGCTTAAATTTTTTCATAAAAGAATTCTTTTTGATGAAGCAGAAACACAGCGTTCTTTTGGCATTTCTTGTTTTTCTTACCGTTGGTAACCTAATGGCCCAGAATATTGATTCTACTCTTCAAAAATATGCAGAAGATTACGGCCAGGAACGTATCTACCTTCAATATGATAAATCCACATATGTACCCGGAGAAACCATTTGGTTCAAAGCTTACCTGATGAAAGGTTTTTACCCGGCAGATGAAAGTAAAAATTTTTATGTTGATTGGACTGATGATCATGGAAATTTATTATTCAGAACAATCAGCCCGATCGTAAATGGAACTACCAATGGACAATTTGATATCCCCGCTACCTACAACGGAAAATATGTTCATGTAAAAGCATATACCAGGTGGATGTTGAATTTCGATTCTGCTTTTTTATATGATAAAGACATTGTGATATTAGGTCAAAAAGGGAATTCGCCGGTTGTCAACAATAGTATTGTTCCATCACTACAGTTTTTCCCGGAGGGTGGAGATGCTGTTGAGGGAGTCAGCAATAAAATTGCCTTTAAAGCAAACGATCAATGGGGGAGGCCGGTTAACATAAAAGGAATTGTTCAGGATAACCGGGGAAAATTTATTGATAGTCTTCGGGTGATGCATGATGGGATGGGTTATTTTTTCATTTTTCCTCTATCCGGAGAATCATTTACAGCCAAATGGAAAGATGAAAAAGGAACTGAGCATACTACTGAACTTCCTGAAATAAGAAAGATCGGTGTGTCCATGCAGGTTGTTGTATCAGGTACAAAACGGATTTTCAGCATCAATGCGGCACCGGGTATAGCGGCCGGGTTGCATATTATTAATCTCATAGGCACTATGCATCAGCGGGAGATTTTTAAAGTAACAAAAGATATCAGCACGGGCGTTGCAAAGGGGATCATTCCGACCCAGGACCTTCCGAGTGGAATTTTAACTATCACTGCATTTGATAGCAGCTGGAATCCATTGGCTGAAAGGATCACTTACATCAACAATGAGGAATATTTTTTTCACCCGGACATGACCGTACAGCACTGGGGACTTAGCAAAAGAGCCCGGAATGAAATTGTTATTACTGTGCCTGATAGCTTAGAGGCAAATATGGCTGTTTCTGTTACAGATGCCAGTATTGATACCGATAGCAGTGATAATATCATTTCTCATCTCTTATTGACAGGCGACATCAAAGGTCAAGTGTATAATCCCTATTTTTATTTTTCCAATAACAGTGATTCTGTCAGCCAGGATCTTGACCTCGTGATGCTGACGCATGGATGGCGGAAATTTAAATGGGACCAGGTTGTTAAAGGCAAATTTCCCACTATTCTTTATCCGAGAGATTCATCTTATCTCAGCCTTTCCGGACGGGTATATGGTGCAGTACCTTCTGATCTGAGGCAAGGAGCAACCATCATTATGATCGTAAGTCAGCAGAAACAAGGGGGAAAAATGGTAATGCTCCCGATAGAACCTGATGGTAGATTCAGTGACCCTTCTTTGATAGTGATGGACACAGTTCATATTTATTACCAGCTTCCCAAAAAACGTTTTGGCGATGCGTCTGTGCGGTTTATGGAAAACCTTCTTCCTCCTTTGAGAAATAATATACCGGCAACAGGAATTTATAATAGCGGAGTGAATGATACCACCGGAAATTTTCATCACTGGTTACTGGCCGATGAAATGAATAAGCTGGTGCAGCAATACCAGGGAAAACTGCTGGAGAATGTAACTATCACTACGAAAACAAAGTCACCTATGGAGATCATGGACAAAAAATACACATCAGGACTTTTCTCAGGTGGTGATAGTTATCAGTTTGATATTGTTGACGATCCTATTGCATCCGCACAACCTAATATATTTTATTACTTGCAATCCAAGGTGGCTGGACTGCAGATCAATACAACCACATCTCCTCCCACTCTGACATGGAGAGGCGGTGCTCCCGGACTTTATGTTGACGAAGTGCAAACGGATGCAGACATGGTAAGTTCAATTCCAGTCACTGACATTGCATACATCAAAGTCTTTCGTCCTCCATTTTTGGGAGGGTTTAATGGTGGCAACGGAGCCATTGCTATTTATACCCGCCGGGGAGATGATATAAAATCTGAGTCGGGAAAAGGGCTGCCCAACAACACGGTGACCGGCTATTCTTTGATCCGTGAGTTTTATGCTCCAAACTATGATAGCTTCAAGCCAGAGAATGAACGAAAGGATGTTCGTACCACATTGTATTGGAATCCGCAGGTGGTAACTAATCCACAGAAAAACCAGGTCACACTTACTTTTTATAATAATGATGTTACCAAATCTTTTCGTGTTACCATTGAGGGAATGACCCGTGACGGGCAACTGGCGCATATTGAACAGATCATGGAGTAAAACTATTTTAGTGATTAGGGAGGATTTTTGAAAGGACTCTCGATAATAATCTTCAAATCAGGTTGCGGTTTTCTGCGTTTCTTTTTTTAATAGAATGGGTTAAATACTTGTTGTTCTGAATGATGCAATAAAAATCTTCATTACTTTCGGTTCTAATAAATTTTTTGCAATGAAAAGTTTTCCTGCAATAATATTTTTACTTGGCTGTATTATTATCATGAATGCCTGTTCGCATAATCCCTACGTCAGTACCAATAAATCTTATAAGAAAGAAGCAAAAGCTTTTGGAAAAATATTAGCCCAATACCCTGTGAAAGATTCCGTGGTCAATTCCCCTTATTGGATAGGCACTACTAATTTCAATATGCGCAAGCCGAATTTTGTCATTATTCATCATACGGCACAGAATAGTTGCGACCAAACTTTAAAAACTTTTACAACAGTTAAATCGCAGGTCAGTGCACATTATGTGATCTGCAAAGACGGAACAATTCATCACATGCTGAATGATTACCTGCGGGCATGGCAGGCTGGAGTAAGTAAATGGGGAAATGCAACAGATATTAATTCCGTCAGTATAGGAATTGAAATTGACAATAACGGCTCCGAGCCTTTTACGGATCCGCAAATCAATAGTTTGATCGAACTCTTAGACAGGCTTAAAAAAGCATACAATATTCCCACTGCAAATTTTATCGGCCATTCTGATATTGCCCCAGGTCGCAAAGTGGACCCGAACCGTTATTTTCCGTGGCAAAAGCTTTCTGAAAATGGGTTTGGTTTTTGGTATGACACAACAGGCGTAAAAGTTCCTGAGGACTTCAATGCACTACAAGCGCTGCGAATTATCGGGTATGATATTAAAAAGCCCGAGGCAGCGATCTATTCTTTTAAATTGCACTTTGTTCAGAATGATTCAACAAGGGTAATTAATGAGGAAGACAAAAAAATTCTTTACGATCTTGAAAAGAAATATCAATAGATAAGATAGGGCTCAATGACTTCTTTCCATTGAGAATCGCTTAGGGCTGTTTCCAATTTTTGTCCATACTTTATTTTATCTAACGATTGATAAACTCCTGTAAGCTTATCCAAATGATTTTTGCCAGTTGGATTGACATTTGTTTTATAAAAACGTTCAGTACAATGCGATGGATAAATTGACATAACCAAATGTATCAATTGTATCCCCGCTTTCACCGGAAGAAATAATGAGGTATCGGTGATGGAGAATTGAAGACCATGACAAGTTTCATTTGCATATAAACCTGAAATAGGTTTATATGATATGGGTTGACTATCGATTCCCTCTAGTTGTAAAGCGCAGAATTTTATTTGCAATTCTGATGCGTTGATCCATGGAGCGCCCAAAATTTTGAACGGCGTTGCAGTGCCTCTACCTTCATTCACATTTATTCCTTCTAACAATCCCATCCCCGGATACAAGAAGGCTGTTTCAACATCAATAATAGCAGGTGATGGCGGAACGAAAAACCAGGCAATTTCCTTTCCCATTTCCTCTCTATTCCAATTCTGCACTTTTATGATTTTGAGATCGAGGTTTTTTACCCGTGCAGCTGAAAAATAGTTTGCTAATTCTCCGAGAGTGCAGTTGTGGCGAACAGGAATATTCCATCGGCCAATGAATGAAGAACAGTTTTGTTCGTCCAGCATCGGACCTTCTGATAAACCGATATTTCCACTTGTTGGGTTTGGACGGTCAAGAACATAAAATGGTTTATTGAATTTTGCACAAGCTTCCATCACATACGTCATCGTCCATAAGTAGGTATAGAAACGACAGCCCACATCCGGAGTGTCAAATAATACGACATCAATATCGTCCAGATCATTTTCATCCGGCATTAATTTTTCTGCGTATAAACTGATTACGGGAAGTTGTGTAAGTGCATCAATAATGTTTTTCTGATAGGCTCCGTCTTCTCCCCGTGCCGTCAAACCATGTTCAGGAGAAAACAACTTTTTTATTTTGAATCCTGCATTTAATAAAGCTTTCCGGCTGGATTCTCCGAATGAAGTAGTAGCGGCGTTGTTGGTTACTAATGCAAATGAAGTATTGCTGAATTGAACAGCTTGCTGAAGAAAGCGGTCAATTCCAAAGAGAAGTTTAGTGTTTTCCATTAACAAATCAATATACGAATTAATTGGCCGATTGATTTTAGATTTGCTGTAGAAATTTTTGTTATGGAATTTGGCCGTGTTCCTGAAATCGAATTAAATACCATTGACTTTACGCTGCCGGAAGATCCCGTTTTCAATAAAAAAATCCTGAAAGGGAAACCCGCACAAGATCCCAAGGTATATCTTGGCTGTGCTAAATGGGGAAGGCCGGAATGGGTGGGAAAAATTTATCCTCCCAAAACAAAAGAAAAGGATTTCCTGGGTCATTATGTGCAGCATTACAACAGTATTGAATTAAATGCTACACATTACAAAGTGTATGGCGCTGCGGGGATTGGTAAATGGGCAGCAACAGCGGATGGAAAAGATTTTAAGTTTTGTCCCAAGATGTACCAGGGAGTGACTCATCGGGGTAGTCTCAAGGGGAAAGATTTTCTGACAACAGAATTTTTAAGAGGCGTTGTTGCTTTTGGGCAACATCTCGGACCGATCTTTATTCAATTAAATGAAACGTTCAGCCCTAAAAGAAGAGATGAATTATTTGCTTATTTAAGATCCTTGCCAACCGATTTGCAATTTTTTTTAGAAGTGAGACATCCTGATTGGTTTGGAAAAGAAGATATACGAAATGATCTGTTCAATTCCCTTAGAGAAATGAATATCGGCGCAGTGATCACTGATACGAGTGGTCGGCGAGATTGTGCTCATATGAATTTGCCAATCTCAAAAGCATTTATCCGTTATGTCGGTAACAGTTTGCATATAACAGATTATACGCGATGTGACGCATGGGTAAAAAGAATAAAATATTGGCTGGGAAATGGATTAGAGGAATTATATTTTTTCATGCATATGCATGATGAGGCCACTTCGCCGGAGCTGACGGTTTATTTGGTTGATAAATTGAATAACGAATGCGGATTGAATTTGATCAAACCGAAATTTGTTACTCAGCAAACAGGTTTGTTTTAACGAATTTTACGCAATTCCTCCCAACGTGTTGTATAGCGGGGACTCCGCAATTCCTGCCGCATTTTCCAGTCTTTTGTTGTTCCCGAAGCAGCAAATTTTAAAATATCATCCCGCTGGCTGAAGTTGATATTGTCAATCATTTCCATTAATCTCCGTTCACAGTTTTTAATTTCCGGTCTGAACAGATTTCCCTGAACGGAATCGTCCGGAACCAAACCGCTCAGCATTACGCCGGCTTTTTTGTATTCGTTTCCTCTTTCGTATAGTTGATCCACTAACTGTAAAGCGGGTTTGATCAGTTCTTGTGTAATGGATGTTGCTACAGGAAGTGTCGTGTAAGTACTGATCGTTCCGCCTTGCCGGAAATTTAAATTATGGTTCTGTTCTTTTTTTACAACGAATACGCTGATGATCTTTGCTGCGCTGTATTGGCGGCGCAATTTTTCGGCGGCTCTCGACGTATAAGTGGCAACAGCTTCTTTTATATCATTGATATTGCTGACCGGGCTACCAAACATTCTTGTGGTAGCAATCATTTTCTTCTCTTCCAATTCTTCTTTCATATCAATGGTCTGCTCACCATTTAATTCTTTGATTAACCGGGAACCAACTACTCCTCCGAGATAGTAATATGCCCACTGCTCAGGCATGGTGGCCAATTCCCATGCATTAGTAATCCCAAGGTTGATCAATTTATTGGTAAATGCACCGCCTATTCCCCATATATTTGCGACTCTTGTATTTTGTAAAGCATTGCGTTGTTCTTCTTTCGTTACTAATACAGTCACACATCCCGTTAGTGATTTATTTTTTTTCGCAATGTGATTTGCGAGTTTTGCTAAGGTTTTGGTAGGAGCAACTCCGACAGAAACTGAAATACCTGTCCATTGTTCAACAATTTCTTTTATGGCAATTGCAGTTTTGCGTAATTGTTCAACACGAATACTTGTCAGGTCAACGAACGCTTCATCTACCGAATACACTTCTACATTTTCTTTACCTGCGATCATTCGTAATGTTTCCATCACTCTCATACTTAGGTCGCCATATAGATTATAATTGGAAGAAAAAACAGCGACATCATTTTCCCGGATGATATTTTTTGTCTCGAAATAGGGGCCCGCCATCGGGATGCCTAATTGTTTTGCTTCATCACTTCGGGAAACGATACAGCCATCATTATTGCTCAACACCACAACTGATTTTTTATTCAGATGTGGCTGAAACAAGCGTTCGCAGGAACAATAAAAACTATTGCAATCAACGATGGCTTTCATTGTAAACAGAATTGATGATTAGCGATCCGAAGGCACAAGAGTGCGACGCAACAGGCGATGATAGTAGCACAAAAGCCGGGCTCATAAAAAAAAATTAAACAGGGTGGATCGTATAGGTAACAACGCCCCACAAAGCAAAATCGCTGAACTCGGCAAGGTTGATCGCTTTGTAGCGATTGTTCTCCGGAATTAAAAATGCCGAAGAAAAGTTTTTGTGTAATCGCCGAACCAATAACTCACCATTCAATATCGCTACAATGATCTTTCCATTTGCCAGTTTTAATGAGCGGTCCACGATCAGCACATCCCCTTCGAAGATCCCGGCGTCCCGCATGGCATCGCCTTTCATACGAAAGAAAAAAGTGGCTGGTTTGTTTTTGATAAGTTGTTCGTTCAGGTCAATACCTCTTTCGGCATAATCATCGGCAGCAGCGCCGAAGCCTGTTGCATTCGCAGTTCGCACATTTTCCTGCGAAAATTTTTTGCTGCCTTTATACCCGGCCTCATAAAAATATTCCCCATCCATAAAAAATAATTTTGAAAAACTAAATTAATTAGTAAATTCGTACTAACAAAATTTGCTGCCAAAAAATGATGAGTTATGAAAACTATTGCTAACACAATTCCCGGTTACCGGGTATACGAGTATTTGCTGGTGCTTAGTCCGCATGAAGAATTGTGGAATAAGATCGTCGAAGTGAAAAAGAAATTTGCTGATGACTACCAATCGGAGTATGCAAGATGGGGGCGACCTCATATTACGCTGGTCAACTTCGTACAATATGAAATGATGGAAGACAGGATCATTAACCGGCTTAAGACTATTGCTATGGGCCAATATCCTTTCAAAATAGAGTTAAAAGATTTCGGGAGTTTTCCTTCACATACTATATATATAAATGTAGTAACGAAAGTTCCGGTTCAAACATTGGTAAAAGAAATAAGAAAAGAAACGCAACGGTTGATGAAACTGGACAACGATAATAGACCGCATTTCATCCTGGAATCGCATTTGACCATTGCCAGAAAATTGCAACCCTGGCAATATGAAAAAGGATGGCTAGAATACAGTAATAAAAATTTTACCGGGCGGTTCATTGCAAATGGGATGACATTACTAAAAAGACCTGCCGGAGAATCCGATAGTCAGCGAATAAAATATCAACCTGTTGCAAAATTTGAATTTCAGAATTTACCTGTAATGACCAGGCAAGGTGAATTATTCGGATAAATAATTATCCCATAATGAGGGATAAATGTGGGGATGCCTGCCTGCCGGCAGGCGGGGATTATGAAGAAAGAAAAGGAGAATAAAGAGAAAGATCTTGTGCGAATGGCTTGAAGAGAAAGCTCTTTGTTCTCCTTTTTTATTTAAATATCTAAAACCAACGAATATGTCAGAACCATTGCGGCAAGATCACTTTAAAGTGTCTGTCAAATCAAAAGAAGAGAGCCAACAATACCTCTCAGGTCGTGGTGCACAGATCAATACCAAAAACCGGTTCCTGAAAGATGAAAAAACTAAAGAACATGCAGAAGCGATTGATGATTGGGAAGAAGCAAATGTAGCTACGCAATACCAGGAACAGGAAGTGAAAAGTATTGTAAACAAAGTGGAAAGCCCTGATGTGGGCATGATGTACAGCATGAATCCTTATGCCGGATGCGAGCATGGCTGTATTTATTGTTATGCCCGCAATGTTCATGAGTATTGGGGATACAGCGCCGGGTTGGATTTTGAGAGGAAGATCATTGTGAAAGTGAATGCGCCCAGGTTGCTACGCAAGTTTTTAATGCATCCAAAATGGGACGCTACTCCGATCATGCTGAGTGGGAATACGGATTGTTATCAGCCTGCTGAACAAACATATCGCCTGACA
>DASZXQ010000156.1:0-3034 GCA_035545755.1 Chitinophagaceae bacterium
CCAGAATGATCAATATCCATTTGACAGTTTTATTCATGTTAGTAACAAATTTTAAAGTTTAATTCCCTGCCCTTTATAAAATTCAAGCAATTTCATTTTAAAAACATAATCATAATGCGAATACAACATCTGTGATTTTGCAGTCAGTAAATTATTCTGGCTGATCAACAGATCGTAAGTAGACAGTAAATTCAGATCATAACGTTTTGTTGCAAAATCATAAACTTTCTGCGCCGTTTCTACTGACTTTTTATTTGCATTATATTTTTCAAATGCTGCCAAAGCATCATTATATGCTTTAAAAATATCTTGTTTTAATGTTAAGCTGTTTTGTTCTTTCTGAAGTTCGGTTTGTTTCAAACTGAGTTTGGCCCGTTGCCAGCCTGTTCGCAAATTGCCTCCATTCAGGATCGGCACATTGACACTGATGCCGATTGATTGTCTGAAATTCTGATTCAGCTGATTAAAATAATTGATCTTTCCATAATTGTACACATCAAATGGGTTCAGCGGAAATACCTGGTATGGTGTTCCGCCAACTGTTACCGTTCCAATTGGTGCATTGATCTGCGTTTTTGATTTTATCTCATTGGCTTTATCATTATAGGTAGATCCCAGGCTTCCAAACAATGAAAAGGTTGGATACATATTTCCACGGGCTACCTGCACCGATTTCATCGCAGCTTTCAGATTCAGTTCATCTACTTTTTGTTGCGGCAAATTTGCCAATGCCAGATTATATACAGCTTCCGGTTGCAGATCGGCCAAACTTTCTACCGGAACTAAATCCACCGGAACCGAAGCAATATCAAAATCGGCTGCAGCATCAAGATTCAACAATGCTTTTAACTGAAGCAATAATTCCCGGGCAGAAGTTTCTGCCGCTATCAGGTTTGAACTATCCGTAGCCAGTTGCGATTCCACCTGTGCAGCATTTAATTCCGGAAGTGCACCGGCATCTACCTGCTTGCGGGTGCTTTCCAATTGTGATTTGGTTTGTGCAACCTGTATCGAAGCAAGATTCGATTGCTCTTTTGCCAGCAACACCTGCAGATACGCCACTGCTACATTCAACGAAATATCATCTCTTGCTTTTTGTGCCCCTGCTTGTGTTGCCTGCAGATTATAATCTTTTACAGCAACAGTATTTTTTTTGGTGAACCAATTAAACAAATCCACACTGGCTTGCAATGAATAACTATTTGCAAGGTAGCCGGTAGTTATAAGACTGAAACTTGTCGGGTCCTGGTTACGGCCTGAACTATAGCCAAGATTGCCGCCAAAATTCACAAATGGATATTGTGATAACCTGCTTTGCTGCAGATCCAGTTCCGCAAAACGAATTTGCAGGTCAGCCTGCTTTACAGAAATATTATTCTGCAAAGCATATTCCACACATTTACGCAGATCCCATTTTTCCTGCGAAAAAGACCGGGAGAAAATCAGCAGGCAGAAAGCCAGTTTTAGAATGCGCATCATAGGGCGCAAAAATAAGTCAAATGCGGAGAGAGAAAGACTGATTTTTGACAGCCGGTTTGGTTTTTTATATTCTTTTATTCCACAATAGATAAAGCCTGCCTGAGATCGGCAATAAGATATTGAGGATCTTCCATACCCACATACATCCGTACGTACCGGTGTTCTTTATTGCGGGGATCAAAATCTTTTGGTGTGATGCCGCAGCATTTGGGAATAACGAGGCTTTCATGACCACCCCAACTCACTGCCATTAAAATATGTTTCAACGATTCGCAGAATTTCACAATTGATTCCCTTTTTTCAGTTTTCACAATACAGGTGAGCAAACCGCAGGCGCCATTCATTTGTTTCTTCGCCAATTCATATTGGGGAAATGATTCATCAAGGGGAAAAAGCACTCCTTCGATCTTCGGATGCTGCTTCAAAAATTCCACCACTTCTTTTGTCGTCCGGCTGATGCGATCCAGTCGTGCAGATATAGTGCGCAAGCCGCGGATCAGCAGCCAGGCATTGAATGGTTGAATGCCGCTGCCGATATTTAAATATTCGCTATCAAATATTTTTTTGATCATTGCTTTGGAACCGCTCAACACGCCACCCAACACGTCACTGTGTCCACCGATATATTTGGTGGCTGTTTGCATGCTCAGGTCAATTCCCATTTCAACCGGTCTTTGATACACCGGGGTGCAATAGCTGTTATCAATCATCGTCACAATACTTTTTTTCTTTGCCAAAGCCGCAACGGCTTTTATATCCTGCAATGCAAAATCCCAGCTATTGGGAGATTCCAGATAATATAATGTGGTATTGCTGCGGGTAGCTTGTTCCCAATTTTCAATTTTAGTTCCATCAATATAAGTGGTCGTTACACCAAAACGGGGAAGTATGACATCAAAAGTTCGTTGCGCCCATGTGTAAGGCGCTTTCACTGATACTACATGATCACCTGATTTTACATTGGCTAATATTCCTGCAAAAATGGCTGCAGCGCCGCTGTTCCATACCAGGCAATCTTCCGCACTGTCTAATGCTGCTAATTTTTTGCGGAGAATTTCTACTGTTGGATTCAATCCGCGACTGTATAAATAACCACGCATTTCATCTTCCAGCGCTTTACTCAGATCATCCACTTTTTTAAAAACAAAATTGCTGGTTTGCACTATGGGTGGTGAAACGGCGTTGAAATACTGTTCACGATCTTCACCCAGTTCATTTAAAATATATGAAAGTTCCATTTCAGGTTTTTTGTTTTCTGAATTTTTGCGTTGCAAAATATATCAAAAGAAAAATAAGGAATACGGACGTACCGATAGCAGCGTATCGCCAGTTGTCCACACCGATCATAATTCCGACAAAAATATATGTGGCAATAAACAGCAGCGGCATCAGCGGGTATAATTTCATAGAATAAATGCCTGTGCCATCCAGGTGTTTTGTTCTTTTTCTCAAAATAAAAATGGTACTTGCCGAAGTAGCCATGCCGATAGAATCCAGGAAAATGGTAAAACTTAATATCTCGTTGAATTTTTTTGCAAAAAATAAAACAATGATA
>DASZXQ010000157.1:0-10662 GCA_035545755.1 Chitinophagaceae bacterium
AAAAACAAAATCCTGCATTGCGAAAAGCCGTGATCAAAGTGAACGATGGTTTTTCCGGTGATGGAAATGCTGTTTTTTCCTACCAGGGCATTGAAGAAGTCGGTGATCATAAAAGATGGATAAAAGAACAATTGCCAAAACGAATGAAAACAGTTTCTGAAGATCTGAATTACGACAGTTTTCTGCACAAGTTTCGGCAAATGGGTGGCATTGTAGAAGCGTTTATTGAAGGAGCCAGGAAGGAATCTCCTTCTGTACAATGCCGTATTGCTCCTAATGGTGATTGCCAGGTGATCTCAACACACGACCAGGAATTGGGAGGTGAAAGCGGGCAGGTATATATCGGTGCTCAATTCCCTGCATCCAAAGAATACGCAATTGAATTGGGCGTGATGGGTAAAAAAGTAGCTGAATCGCTTTCCAGCAAAGGTGTGATGGGGCGGTTTGCAATTGATTTCATCTCAGTGTTGGAAAAAGATGGTTGGAAACATTACGCTATTGAGATCAATTTGCGTAAAGGCGGTACCACGCATCCGTATATGATGCTGCAATTTTTAACGGATGGGCATTATAATCCGGAAGAAGGGGTTTATTATACTTCCAAAGGACACCTGATCCGTTATTATTTCTGTTCCGACAATTTGAAAAGTGAAAAATATATCGGTCTTACGCCACATGATCTTATCGATATTGCCATGATCAATGATCTGCACTACGATGGTACCTCGCAGGAAGGAGTGATGTTTCACCTGATCGGTGCTTTATCTCAATTTGGAAAACTCGGTGTTGTTTGTATTGGCAGTACCCCGCAACGTGCCAGAGAATTCTATGCTCAAATAGTAACTGTACTTGAAAAAGAATGCTGATAAGATTCAGAAAATTTTCTTTAGGTATTAATGACATATAAGTATCTAAACTCCCCAAAAAATAAGTAGATTTAAAGCTGCGTAGTTCAATTCATTGTGCAAGTATTGAATCTATTACCCTTGTGAATATTTTTTAATTCTTTTTACTTGATCCTGGTACTGTTATTCAACTGAAAATTAAAACCAACGAATACATTTATAATCATCATACATGAAAGCAAAATCAATAAAAGGAAAATCTCCGGAAGATATTACATCAGCTTTGCGGCAAAACACAGCAGAAGGCTTTAAGCCAAATTTGGCTATTGTATTTATTTCCGTCAAACAAGACAGAAAAGCTGTTTGCGAAATATTGAGCAAGGAAGGAATAGATGTCTTTGGCGCCACATCATGCGGAGAGTTTACAGATGGCTATCAGGCAGAAGGTTCTATTGCTATTTTACTTTTTGAAATACCGAAAGACTGCTATGCTATTTTATTCGAAGAAATTGGCAATAGCGATCTCAAAGAAGTTGGACGCCAGGTGGCACTGGCAGCACTAAAAAAATTCGGTAATCCTTCGCTGATATTGTGCAGTACAGGATTGAATGCCAAAGGAGAATTCTTTGATGGCAGTACACTCGTTCAATCAGTCAAGGAAACACTTGGCTCTGACAGATCTTTTTTTGGCGGAATGGCTGGCGACGATATGACGTTTACCGGCAGCTATGTATTCACGCAAGAAAAAGAAACAGATTTCGGAATTGCGGCCATCGTTTTTGATGCAGACAAAATAAGCATGTTCGGAATGGCCATTACCGGATGGAAGCCAATGGGAATTGCCAGGACCGTAACCAAAAGTAATGGCAACAAAGTATTTACCATTGATAACATATCAGCTGTTGAAATGTATTTCAAATACCTTGGAAAGGAAGAAAAGAAAGCCGATCATGATTTTAAAGTATTTGAAGAACTCGGATTTACTTATCCATTTATTACAGAAAGAGAACCAGGTGGTGACATGATGTTAAAAACGCCATTAAAAATTGATCATGAAGAAAATGCCTTGGAGATCGATATGGAAATGCCGGAGGGAACAAAATTCTGGTTCTCCATGCCACCTGATTTTGATATTGTAGATGAAATACTCAACGAAGCAACGCATTTAAAAAACTCCAATCAATCAGATGCCGATGCACTATTAATATTTTCCTGTGCGGGCAGGCAACCTGTTTTGGGTCCGCTGGTTACAGCTGAAAATGATGGATTAGCGGATCTCTGGAAAACACCAATGGCTGGTTTTTTTACCTACGGTGAATACGGCAGGACAAAAAAAGGAAAACAAGAGTTTCATTCCGGTGCTTGCTGCTGGGTGGCATTAAAAGAAAAATAAACATTAGGAAACGATGAAAGCAAAATCGATCAAGGGAAAATCAACAGAAGAAATTCAATCAGCATTACAACAAAGCATGGCTGACGGTTTTAAACCAACATTGGCTATTGCTTTTGTTTCCATTAAAGTGGACCGGGCTGCTATTCGCAAAATTTTTACTGACGCAGACATTGCTCTTTTTGGCACTACTACAAACGGAGAGTTCATTGACGAGGTAACAGAAACAGGCACTGCAGCCATTCTGCTGCTTGATATGAATAAAGATCATTTTGAGATTTATTTTGAAGGATATCCCGATGGAAATTACAGGGAAGTAGCAAGAAATATTGCCAGAAAAGCAATTGGGAAATTTCGAACACCTGCTTTTTTAATAGGTCTAAGTTACCAGGCAACCGATGGAGAAGAAATCCTGCATGGATTGGAGGATGTTGTCGGTTTAGAAGTAAATGTTTTTGGCGGATGTGCCGGCGATGATTATACTTTTTCAGAACAATTTGTTTTTACAAATGGAAAAGATAGTAACCAGGCAATATTATGCATTGCATTGAATGAAGAAAAGTTAAATGTAAAAGGTATTGCCACCTGTGGCTGGAAGGCAATAGGTACGGAAAAAACAGTGACCAAAAGCGAGGGGAATCATGTATATACCGTGGACAATTTACCAGTGCTTGACATCACCGCAAAGTACGGAGGCATTCAAAATGTTTCCGAAGAGAACAAGGGTTTGTTACTGGAAATAGCTGCTAACCTTCCTTTGCAATTGCAAAGAGAAAAAGGGGATCCGATTATGAGGCCCGGTCTTAAAATAGATTGGAGTGACCATTCATTTTATACCAGTGGTACAGTGCCTCAAGGGTCTAAGGTAAAGTTCTCTGTGCAACCTGATCTTGACGTGATGGAAAAAGTAGTAAAGGGGGTTGAAAATCTCAAAGCAACAGAAATGCCCGAAGCTGATGCATTAGTTGTATTTAGTTGTGCCGGAAGAATTCTTTCATTCGGGCCAATGATGAACATGGAACTGGAAGGAATTAAAAACGTCTGGAATGTACCCATGGCCGGCATGTTCTCCAATGGCGAATTAGGAAGAGCCACCGGTGGAAATTTAGAAATGCATAACCTAACTACTTGCTGTGTTGCTTTAAAAGAAAAATAGATGAATCAAAATTTGCAGAACATATTGAACCTTGTTGAACAAAGCAAAACTTTATCAGCCGAGGAAAAAAAAGCGATCGCTGATTCGATAAAGGAAACGGAAAAAGCCATCGCCATCACGGAATTCAAATTGGACCGGACTGAAAAAGTGAAACGAACCACCGCCATCTTGCTGGAAGAGACCATTACTGAATTGGAATTAAAAAGAAAAGCTGTTGAAGAACAAAATCACGAATTGGAAATTGAAGGCGCCTTAGAAAGGGTGAGGTCGATAGCTATGGGAATGAAGAAACCAGAGGATATGCTGGATGTTTGTAAAACTATTGCAGAACAATTAGCATTGCTGAAAGTAAATGAGATCCGCAATGTGCAAACAGCCATTTTTTATGATGAGAAGGGGATCTACATGAATTATGAATATTATGCAAAGCATGATAAACTTATCATCACCGAAACTGAATTCAGAAATCATCCGGTAGCAGAAAAATTTGCGAACCAGATGATGAAGGGGCCTAACGAAGTTTTCATTCATGGATTTACCGGCAAAGAAGTAAAAGATTGGCTTACTTATCAAAAAGGAACCAATGTTTTTATTGACAGTTATCTCGAAACAGCATCTTCACTCACTTATTATTGGTATTCTCTTGGGCCTGTTGCGCTGGGTATGTCCACTTATGCTCCCTTGAAAGATGAAGAGATAGAATTATTCAAGCGCTTTCGTAATGTTTTCGAATTAGCTTATCGAAGATATCTTGATATTGAAAAAGCTGAAGCACAGGCAAGGGAAGCGCAGATAGAAGCGGCATTGGAAAGAGTACGGGCAAAGACAATGGCTATGCATGAGCAAAATGATTTGCTCGGTGTACTGAACTTATTAATACAACAGCTTATAAAACTGGGAGTGCATTTGGAAATTGCAAATTTCAGTAACGGAATACCAGAGGGCGATTGGGATTTGTGGATCTGTGTAGTAACAGATGATGATACTGTATATAGCAATTACGTTCATTTTCCGCGGATAGATCATCCTTATTTCAATCGTGTCGAAAAAAATATTGAACTCTTCAGGAATGGGGGTGGAAATTTTTTTAAAGACATATTTTCAAAAAAAGAAAAAGACTCCTGGCAGGATTATATTTATACACAAACAATATATAAAGATTTAGTGCTTGAAGAGCATAAGAGATACATGTATGACAAGCCTGGTTATACATGGTCACTAATTCTTTTGAAGGATACATGGGTTTCATTTTGCAGATACACCACTACACCCTTTAGTGATGAAGAGGATGAATTATTCAAAAGGTTTGCCAATGCATTTGGTCAAGCTTACACCCGTTTCCTGGATCTTCAAAAAGCAGAAGCACAGGCAAGGGAATCACAAATTCAACTGGCACTTGAAAGAGTTCGTGCAAGAACCATGGCGATGCAGAAAAGTGATGAGCTGTCAGAAGCAGTATATATACTCTTTAAGCAATTCGGGGAATTGGGTGAAAGTCCGGACCAGGCTACTATTGGAGTTATTAATGAGAAGGAGCATATAATTGAATACTGGGTCACGATGTATGGTAATCAAATGAACAAAGTGTTCAAGTTTTCTATTGATGAACCGAATGTTACCAACAAAATATATAATGCCTGGAAAGAAGGAAAAAAGTCATTGGTCATAGATCTGAGTGGTAAAGAATTGTTGGAGTTTATGTCTTACCGTGCCGGCAAAGGGGGCGCAGCAGTAAATCCGGATGAAAAAAGAAGAATTATTAATGTAGCTTTTTTTTCAAAAGGTTTACTGAATGTGCAGTCTAAAGAAGAACGATCGGAAGAAAGCATAAAATTGCTGGAACGATTTGCGGCAGTATTTGAACAAACTTATACCCGTTTCCTCGACTTACAAAAAGCCGAAGCGCAGGCAAGGGAAGCACAAATAGAAACAGCCCTGGAAAAAGTTCGAAGCAGAACAATGGGCATGCAAAAAAGTGAAGAGCTCAAAGAAGTGATCCAACTTGTTTACGAACAATTCATTCACTTAAATATTTATATTGAACATACAGGATTTCTTATTGATTATAAAACAAGGGATGATATGCACCTCTGGGTGGCTGACCAGCACCTGGTTCCCTCTGAGGTAATAATCCCCTGGTTTGATTCTATACCCAACAACAGCATTAAGGAAGCAATAGAAAAAGGACAGGATTTCTTTAAATATCATCTGACTTTTGAAGAAAAAAACAAATTTTACCGGGATCTTTTCAAGTTCGTTCCCGGCGTGCCTGAGGAAACATTGGAATATTATCTCAATTGTCCGGGCCTTGCCGGATCAGGAGTATTGTTGGAGAATATTGGTTTGTACATCGAGAATTTTTCTGGTACGCCTTATTCATACGAAGAGAATGCGGTGCTGATGCGATTCGGAAAAGTATTCCAGCAAACCTATACCCGTTTTCTTGATCTGCAAAAAGCAGAAGCACAGGCAAGAGAATCGCAAATTGAAGCCGCATTGGAAAGAGTGAGAAGCCGAACGATGGCGATGCAAAAAAGTGAAGACCTTAATAGAGCTGCTTCCGATATGTTTAAGCAAATCCAGGTTTTAGGTATGCAGCCCTGGGCCTGTGGTTTCAATATTTTTGATAAAGATGAGAAAGCGGTCACGCAATACATGAGCCTGGCAGATGGCGGTATTTCCCCACCTTTCAGAACACCACTTACAGAAGATCCTTTCTTTATTAGCATCTATGATGCACGGCAACGAAGAGATGAACTTCTGGTAATGGAATCAAAAGGCGAATCACTTGCTGCAACTTACCGATACATGTTCAGCCTTCCCGGTTCTGGAGAAATATTCGGTGATCTGGAAAACTCAGGTTTTGAAATGCCTAAGTTCCAAATAACACATTGCGCTTATTTTTCGCAAGGGTACCTGGTGTTTATCACTTATGAACCCGTACCTGAAGCACACGATATATTCAAACGCTTCGCAAAAGTTTTTGAACAAACTTATACCCGCTTCCTCGACTTACAAAAAGCCGAAGCGCAGGCAAGAGAATCTCAAATACAATTAGCATTAGAACGGGCAAGATCACAAAGTATGACCATGCAGCGTTCCGCCGAACTGGACGATACATTACGGGTATTTCATGAACAGGTATTACAATTGGGCATCCCTTCTGCATTTTCATTTTTATGGTTGCCCGACGAAGAAAAAGACAGACATATTTTTTGGGCCGCCTGGGCAGAGAATAATTCGACCGTTTTTAAAAGCAAGGCCATCAACTATCCGCTCGACAGAAATGAACCTGCCACCGCACAATGCCTGGTTGACTGGAAAGGCAACGAACCGGTTGTATCCTATCATGTGCCACCGGCAGGAGTAGAAAGTTATTTTGCTGCCTGGAGTGAACTGATCGCTGGGGTGGAAGAATTGAAACCCGAAAATTTCAAGGACGGTTTATATTATGTGGAGGCTTTTATAAAATATGGCTGCTTTGGAGTAATGGTAAAAAGTGAATTAAAGGAAGAGGAGAAAAAAATATTAAACCGCTTTGCTGTTGAGTTTGAAAGTACCTATACCCGTTTCCTTGATCTGCAAAAAGCCGAAGCACAGGCACGAGAAGCACAGATTGAAGCGGCATTGGAAAGAGTGAGGGCAAGAACAATGGCCATGCAGAAAAGTGAAGAGTTACTCGATGTGATCCAAATCTTTTCTGATCAATTGGCGAAATTGAATATCTATTATGATAATGTCAGTTTCGGTGTCAACGATCATGCGGATGATTTTAAATTCTGGCTGTCCTCCGCTGGTCAATCGCATCCCATCAAGATCCAGGTTCCATATTATAATAACCCGGCACCGAACCGGGTTATTGAGGCACAAAAAAAGGGAGTGAAATTCTTTGCAGACACCTTGACACAGGAAGAAAATAAACTCTGGGTTCAACACCTGATTGATCATTCAGAACTTAAATTGCTTCCTGACAAAGTGAAAAATTATCTTTTAACCAGCCAGGGGTTTGCCCGATCCACATTTATTCTGAAAAGCATTAATCTCTATATCGGCAATTATAAAAACACACCATATACCGAAGAGGAAAATAAAATATTCAAAAGATTTGCCCAGGCATTTGAACAATCTTACACCCGTTTTCTTGATCTCCAAAAAGCAGAGGCACAAACAAGAGAAGCGCAGATAGAAGGAGCACTCGAAAAAGTAAGAAGCAGAACATTGGCCATGCAGAGATCTGATGAGTTGGCCGAAACTGCCGCTGTCCTCTTTCAACAACTCATTCACCTGGGTATTGAGCCGAACCGTTTATATATTGGTATCATTCATGATGACAGTGGTGAAATAGAAGCATGGGCAACCGATGAACAGGGCGGTAAAGTAAGCACCCTGTTCACCCTGAACAGCAATAAAAATGTTTCGGTAAAAAAAATGTACGATGCATGGAAACAACAGAAGAGATCACTTATAATTGATATGGAAGGTGATGAGCTGCATGATTACATACTTTACCTCACAGATGAATTAAATGCCCCGGTAACAGTGGGGCTTACCCAGATCAGGCGTGTACAAACCATTGCTTATTTTTCAAAGGGATTTATTGGCATTGCTTCTCCTGAACCACAACCGGATGAAACGTTGCAATTACTTGAACGATTTGCGGCAGTATTCAATCTCACATTCACACGCTTCAACGATTTAAAAGTTGCCGAAGCACATGCATTGCAGGCAGAACAGGACCTCATAGAAATAAAAGCAGCACGAAAAAAAGCAGAAGATGCGCTAACAGAACTACAGGCTACACAAAAACAATTGATCCAATCCGAAAAAATGGCTTCGTTGGGAGAACTGACTGCAGGCATTGCGCATGAAATTCAAAACCCATTGAACTTCGTCAACAATTTTTCAGATGTAAGCAATGAGTTGCTGGACGAAATGAAAGCTGGATTGGATAAAGGAGAGATTGAAGAAGCCAAAGTTATTGCCGATGATGTAAAACAAAACCTGGAAAAGATACTGCATCATGGCAAAAGAGCAGATGCGATTGTAAAAGGCATGTTACAACACAGCCGCAGCAGCAGCGGAGTAAAAGAACCTACCGATATCAATGCATTGGCTGACGAATATTTACGATTGGCATATCATGGACTGAGAGCAAAGGATAAATCATTCAATGCGACCATGGCAACAAAATATGATGAATCATTAGAGAAAGTAAATGTCATTCCACAGGATATGGGAAGAGTGATCCTGAATTTAATAACCAATGCATTTTATGCAGTTACTGAAAAAAAGAAACTGAATATGGAGGGTTACGAACCTACAGTTACTATAAGCACAAAAAAAATGGGTGATAAAGCATTTATTTCTGTAAAAGATAATGGTAACGGCATTCCACAAAAAGTATTGGATAAAATATTCCAGCCTTTCTTTACTACCAAGCCAACAGGCCAGGGAACGGGATTGGGGTTGAGTTTGAGTTATGATATAGCAAAAGCACATGGCGGCGAAATAAAAGTAGAGACAAAAGAAGGTGAAGGAACGGAATTCATCATTCACATTCCCATCACTTGACAACAATGAAAAAAAACAAAGAACAGCAACTGCAAAAACGAAACGCTGAATTAAAAAAGCAGCTTGACCAGAAAAAGCATGAATTGAAAATTGAAGCAGCATTGGAAAAAGTGCGTGTTGTTGCTATGAGGATGAATAAACCCGATGACCTACTCAAAGTCTCCGAAACATTGTACAAACAATTTGTATTGCTTGGTTTCAGCGAGATGCGAAATGCAATGATCAATATTCATAACGATGCAGACAGATCATTCATCAATTATGATTATTCGGATGAGATAGGAAAAAGCACCAACCATCTGACCTATAATATTCATCCGTTGGTAGAAAAACAAATTAAAAAAATACGCAGAGCAAAGGATGCCTTTTCAGAAACATATTTCACCGGTAAAGATTTAACCGAATGGAAAAAATTCAGAAAGAGAATCGGAGAAAAAGATGATCCGAGGATATCAAAAAGTAAAGGCTTATACTATTATTTCTATTCTATCGGTATTGGTGCTATCGGCATTTCCACTTTTAGCCCTATCAGTAAAGAGAAAAAAATATTGCTTAAACGATTCAGAAATGTTTTCAATCTTGCTTATCAACGATATGTTGACATTGCCAACGCCGAAGCGCAGGCAAAGGAAGCAAGAATTGAAACAGCTTTGGAAAGGGTAAGAGCGGTGGCAATGGCGATGCATCAACCGAGCGACCTGTCAGGCATCAGCGAAACAATTTTTAAAGAATTAAAATCCCTGGGCTTTACAGATCTTCGAAATACGGAGATCGTTATTAATAATAATGATAAGGAGACCATCACCAGTTATTATTATTCTGATTATGGTATAACGGGAGTCATCGGGGTCGACTACAAAACAAATCCCATTGTAAAAGGCTGGGCAGAACATTTAAAAAAATCGAGTGACGCTTTTGCTGAGATCATCATCCCGGAAAAAGAAATCAAGCAATGGAGAAAATACCGGGAGAAATTAGGATACCAGCCTGACCCAAAACTGAATAAAGCAAAAACTGTTTACCATTATTCTTATTCTATTGGTTTGGGAGGGTTAAGCATTTCTTCTTTTAAAATTGTATCCACAGAGCAAATTGAAATACTCAGGCGATTCAGAAATGTATTTCAGCTTTCGTATCAGCGATACACAGATATAGCATTGGCCGAAGCACAGGCAAGAGAAGCTGAGATCGAATTAGCATTGGAAAGAGTGAGAGCCAAGACAATGGCGATGCAAAAAAGTGATGAACTCTTGGAAACCACGCTGGTTTTATTTCAACAATTCAAAGCATTAGGAGCAACAACAGCACAGGTATCCATTTGCATTTTTGATGAGGAAGTAAAAATGGGTGAGATGTTTGTGACGCTGAATGGAAAGAAGATCGACCGCTCTTTTATAATGGAATTGGATAAAGAAGTTTTTGTGATGAGTAAAGTAAAAAGAGCTTTCCTGGATCATCAAAAGAATTTTTCTGTCGCCGTTACAGGAAAAGAATTGCAGAATTATAATCGTTGGAGAAATTTATTTGTAGGGAAAAAAAGTTACGATGAATCGGATGCCGTACGTAAACAATCCTGGAATGTAAATGCCGTTTTTTTCTCGGGCGGTGTAATGGCCATCTCTTCCGAAACGCCAGCTTCTGATGAAGCAATAAAATTGCTGGAACGCTTTGCAAAAGTTTTTGATCTTACGTTCACCCGT
>DASZXQ010000158.1:0-3766 GCA_035545755.1 Chitinophagaceae bacterium
AAGTATGATCCCATCAGCTCTGCAAAGTCTCCTGACTTTGCAGCCCTATGCACTTGGTTTCATAACCAATTTTTTTATTTCGGCCTTATCTTCGCTCACAGGCTCCTGCAAAGGCAGCGAAACGGATCGGACAAAAGTAGATTCAAAATATCTCAGCTATTCATGTCTCATCTCTATTATTTTTACCACAATAACTATCCGCAACGTTCTGATGATCCTGGATAATATCCACCATTTTCGTGACATCCGGAATAAGGTGCTTGCGATTTACATTCCTCCCGCATATGCTAAATGCGGATGGTCCCGAAAATATCGGCCTTTATTTCTGTATGTATGGCAACCCGTTTTAGACGTTTCGTATTGCAAGTTGAAATGTTTAGAAGCATTTTTTCCACGCAAGGCTCGTTTGCGAAACATCATAGAATGGGAGACATGCCGAGAAATAAATAATTAAAATTTATATGAAACCCGGATCGCTATCTGTCGGGGTGCAATGGGGGTAATACTATAATTATCATGCACCAGGTAGTTCAGCGTATTAAAGATATTTGACAGCTTACATTGCAGCCCAAATTTCTTAACAATATAGGCTACGGATAAATCAATAGTTGTAAAACCCGACAATGCTACCATGCGGCTACCTGATACAGATTGACCAACTGTATTATTGTATCCGCCAAAGCGGGCACCTGTGTAGAAACCACTGGCACCCACTTTCACTCCTTTTAAAGTATTAGTTGTAAAAGAGTAAAAAATGCTTGTGTTGGCAGTGCTTTTCGGAGCATTCACCAATTCTTCTCCTTCAATATTTGAACCTTTCGTTCCTGATGTATGAGTGAAGCGAATTGTATTATAACCATAGCCGGCCACAAAATATAAGTTTTCGGAAAGATCACCATTGAATCCGATCTCAATGCCATCACTGGTTGTTTCGCCGCTTAATGTTTTAATATTGGAATTAGTGTTAGGCGTTACACCGTCAGCTAAATAAGCCGCCCGTTGCGCAAGGTGACTATTAACAATGCGATAAATACTTGCCGTATAAGAAATTTTTCCATTCAGTACATTATTTTTTACGCCCACTTCATATTGATCCATAATGGACGCAGGTAATAAATTTCCATTCACATCAACTCCGGTATTAGTGGTAAAACTGTTTGAATAGCTGCCATAAAAGGACGTATTGGCATTGGGCTGATATATTAGTCCTGCTTTTGGAGAAAGGACATTATACGTCGTAGTCGGCGTTAAACCTTTTGTTCTTGATGTAGGACCTGTATCCGATGCCATGCTGTCAATAGTTGTTTGAACCGTGGCCTGGTAAGAATATCGGATGCTAAGAAATAGTTTTAATTGTTTGGTAATGGTTACAAGATCCTGAACAAACACTCCGGCACGATTCGATGGCGCTTTTGTTATTGTTGTCTTTACTGCTGCCGGAATATCGGTGCGCTGAATATATTGAGCCGGATTCAGCAAATTGATAGTGTCATATGTTTTTAATAGAGTTCCATTGGCATTATAAATGTTAAAAGCATCTGTATAAGTAACCACACTCGTAAAATCTGCACCGACTATAAAATGATGGTCTGTTTTTAGTGCTTTAAATGTTCCTCCCAGGTTTATTTGAGCAGCATAATCTTTTTCAATACCGGATGCTCTTGCCAGTGGACGGGCAATGACACCTGTTTTACTGGCGGTGTTTAAATTTCCGCAACCATAAGAATCAACGTCTGTGTTTTGATAAGATGCAGAAGCGGACAACAAAAGTCCATTGCTGAATGCCTGTTTAAATTCAGCTGAAGCGGAACCTTGCTTCACATTGTTATAAGCCCAGTCAACATTTTGAAATCGTGAACGGGGAATTGCTCTTGTCAAAACTCTTCCGCTATCCAGCAAACCAACTCCTGGGTCAGGAGTTAATTGCGCATTGAGATAATCGCCCTGTACAATTAATGTGGCGTTTTTTCCAAACTTATACATCAATGAAGGATTAACATAACTGCGGATCGTTTTTACTACATCACGATAACTCCTGTCATCTTCATAAGTGCCTACAATTCGAAATGCCAGTTTTTTCGAAACAGGGCCATACACATCAAGAACAGGTTTGTATTGCTGATGGCTTCCTGTATTCATTGTTACTTCTCCGCCAAAATCATACTTCGGTTTTTTTGTGATCATATTTACAATTAACCCGCCGGACGAGCTTCCGTATAAAAATGCACTGCTTCCTTTGATAATCTCTACCGATTGTAAAGTTGCCGCTTCGGGCATACCGGCAATGTTTACCGGCAAACCGTTTTTGAAAATGCTGCCGCCACCGGCACCGCCGGTTATGCCGATAATATAACCTCTTGCTCCATACGTTTCATTCACGCCATAACGAGTTTGAACTAATGATACACCGGGAACATTTTTTACAACGTCCCCGAGGCGAATAGCCTGCTGATCGCTGATGATCTTATTGCTTATAGTTCCTGTGCTTTGGGGAAAATCCCGGTCGGGGATATTCATTTTACCAATAGCCAGCTTTTTCCCGGCACTTTCAATAATTACGGCAGCGAGTTGTTTCGCATCTTCTTCAAGAGTGATATTAACTTCTGTTGGCTGATCTTTTTTTACTTCCACAGTTGTTTCAATTGTTTTCAAACCGACCATTGAAACTACCAGGGTGTAAGTTCCTTCCTTCAGGTTTTTAAAGACGTAAAATCCTTTTTCATCGGTCAGCAATGATCGGCCATTTTCCCTGATCATTACGGTCACAAAAGCAGCAGGCTGCCCATCCAAAGTTTTTATTTGTCCGGAAATTGCCCCCCGGAGGATTATAGTATTCGCAACGGGAACGAAAGTGGTATATGGTAACTCAGGTTGCCCAAATCCATATAAGCTTACAGTAAGTACAATGAATAAAGTCAATATTCTCATAGAAGTAATTTTGCCGCAAAAGAAGGACAGGAACATTTTGTCTACTTACTATTTCCGAAAAAGAGATTTGCGATAAAAGAAAAATCATCGGGATTGTCACAGCATTTCAATTTTATTTGATTGAGAAAACGCTGGTATTACATCAGGCTAATTATAGTGGAACCGGCTTGCCGGGGTTTGTAAAATAAAAAGTAAAACAACAGCGCTGCAAAAGTCTCCTGACTTTGCAGCGCTATGTACTTGGTTTCATAACCAATTTTTCTATTCCGCCCTTCTCATCGCTCCCCGGCTTTCCATCCCTGACAGATTCTCCTCATCTTTCCTTATTTTGTGAGCTAAATTAAACAGCCTTATTCCACTATGTTTGAACAAACCTTCAAAAACATAGATGCCATTAGATGGCAGGAAGCACATAGCTTCATACAGGCCCAACTCTAAAAACCAAAACAATGACGAAAGAACAGGAAAGAGATGAACTGCACCGTACCATCTGGCAAATAGCAAATGACCTTCGGGGTAGTGTTGATGGCTGGGATTTTAAATCCTATGTTTTAGGCATGTTGTTTTACCGGTTTATTTCTGAAAACCTGACTGCTTACATCAATAAAGAAGAACAACGTACCGGCAACAAAAAATTTGACTATGCAAATATCTCTAACAAAGAAGCGGAGTTAGGCAGGGCCGACACAGTTAAAGAAAAAGGCTTTTACATTCTTCCGTCAGATCTCTTTGTAAATGTTCGTAAGAAAGCAAAGACCAACGAAAACCTGAATGAAACATTAAGCCGGGTATTTAAACATATTGAAAACTCGGCAAAGGGAACAGACAGTGAAGATGA
>DASZXQ010000159.1:0-32416 GCA_035545755.1 Chitinophagaceae bacterium
CGGCCATGGGTTATTTGTATGTAAAAGATCTGTTGGGAGATTCAGTTTTTACAAAAGCCTTGCATAACTACATTGAAAATTGGCATGGAAAACATCCGATGCCCAATGATTTTTTCTACAGTATGAATGAGGGAGCAGGAAGAAATCTCAACTGGTTCTGGAAAAAATGGTTTTTTGATAATGGTTATCCTGATCTTGCTATCACTTCCGTAACGAAAAAAGGAAAAGGATATTCCGTTGTGATCACTTCAAAAGGTAATAAACCTGTCCCTGTTGATCTGACTGTTTTCTATAATGATAATAGCTCTGAAAAGATTCACCGGAGTATAGGAGTTTGGGAAAAAGGAAATACCACGGTCACTATAGATTTTAATTCTTTGAAAACGATTAGTAAAATTCAGTTAGGCAGCGCTCATGTGCCCGATGTCAATATGGAAGACAATCAATGGAGCGCAAAATGATATTATTTACTTGAACGGATTACTAAACTTCACATCCGTTGTAATGGAAAGATCTGTGAGTGTTTTTAGAAATGCAACCAATGCCGCTTTCTGATCCGCTGTAAGGTTTAATTGCCGTGGAGTGCCATCCGGATTTTGCAATTGTGGCGCCAGGTTAGGATTAGCCTGCACACCCGAACTATAATGCTCTACCACTTCTTCAAGTGTCGCAAATCTTCCGTCGTGCATATAAGGGGCACTTAATTCAATATTCTTTAAGGAAGAGACTTTAAATTGACCGACTTGCTGATCATTATTCGTAATACCTCCGACGCCTTTATCCACAGAAGGATTTTCCAACCCGTTATTTTTAGGCGCGGCTGCTGTGAACGTCTCTGTACCGTGACAATGAGCACAATTTATTTGCGGGCCAAAGAATAATTGCTTGCCTTGGTTTTCCTGGGCCGTGAAATTGGGATAAGGTGTCAAAATGGGATCGGCTCCTTCGGCAACTTGCCCTCTGCCCACATCAAATTTGGACTGATAAGAAACTATAGAACGAACAAATTGTGACAAGGCTTTTGATATGCGGTCACTATTGATCGTGGCGTCGCCAAAGGCATTTTTAAAAAGAATAGGGTAATAGGATTTCTTATTCAACCGGTTTATTAAAGTACCCAGTGTCATTCCCATTTCCACTGAATTCTGGATCGGCATCAATGTCTGATCTTCCAATGTAGCGGCCCTTTCATCCCAGAAAAATTTACCGTCAGGATAATAGCGGGCATTGGTAAGGCACATGGCATTTCGGGTGGTTTGTCCTCCATTAAAACCGGAACTGAAAGCGGTATTATCCGAAAAACCAAATTCCTGTTTATGACAACTGGCGCAGGCAATGCTGTTGTTTATGGAAAGCGATTTATCATAAAACAACATCCGGCCCAATGTGGCTCCCCAGTCTGTTACAGGATTTGCCGAAGGAGTGTTATCCTGCCCTATAATGCCGGGTGTTTTTAAATAAGCCGGTAATGTCGGCTTAGAATAATTATAAGGAGTGGAAGGAAGGTTCAGCGCTGACAAAGGATCTACAGATGATGAGGAAGCATCATTATTTTTTTTACAGGAATATATACTGATGATTGTTGAAACAAGCGTTATACTGCCGATGGCTATAATTGATTTGCGGTGACTCATATTGTATGTATTAGGGTAGAGTTCGGTTATAGATATATTTTTTAATTGAAAGTTTAATGATGATTTAGTTTATTTATGGAGTCGCCCATTGGTTCGTTTTCTGCAATTCTTTAAAAACAGTTAATAAAATTCAGTTAGGCGGTGCTCAGGTTCCTGATTCGGATAAATCAGACAATACATGAACGGCCGATAAGAATTGATCATTCTTTCAAAAGAAGTTTTATATCACTGATGAGCCGGTCAATTTCCAGTTCCAATGTACCGTTATAAATACCACGGATGTGTTTGTCTTTATCAATAAGCAGAATATGTTCGGTGTGTAAAAATGCAGATGAATCTTTATCATAGCCGGGTTCTTCTTCGGCGAAATAAGATTGTCTTGCTAACTGGTATATCATTGCTTTATCACCCGTTACTAAATGCCAGCGATCATCCAAATTATACTTCTTGCTGTATGATTTCAACCTGGAAACACTGTCAATCCACGGAGTAACAGTATGTGATATAAATGCGATCTCGTTATTATCGGGAAAAGCTGCTTGAACTTTCAACAGGTTTTTTGTCATTTTCGGGCAAACACTTCCGCAAGTAGTAAAAAAGAAATTTGCTATATAGATTTTCCCGTCAAGATCTTTTTGAGTGATCGTTTTATCGTTTTGGTCAACAAACGAAAAGTCAGGGACATGGTGCAATGATTTTAATTCATGCCTGTCCCATACAGGAGTAAAACTGGCATCGTTGTAATAGGGAAGTGTGTCTTTGTTTTTACAACCCATTATACAAATGAAACCGAACAGTATGAGAATAAATTTATTTTTCATCCTTCCATACATTTTTACAATGAAAAACACCGGTAAGTCCATAATATCTTCCATTCTTTACCTCATAATTTGCATGAAGTGAGCCATCGGGTCGCCAGATCTTTTGCAAGCCTTTCTCGTAGCCTTTTTCATAATTCATTTTGCGAAAAAGCTGTCCTGTCTCATACCATTCTTCCACAGAGCCTTCGTATAAGTCATTGCTGAAATGGTAATCAAAACGTAAACGACCATTTTCCCACCAGCCTCTGTGCTCACCAGTTTTATTCCCTTTTTCATATTGTCTAACTTCTTTTAACTTTTTACCGGGATACCATTGTGTAGCGACTCCATTTTCTTTTCCATTTATAAAAGGAAACAGGTAAGCCGTATCTCCATTATCAAAGAGTTGATATTGCCATCCTGAAAATGGTTTATTGTCAAGAAATGTTATTCCTTGGTGTGTTTGAAAATTATTGCTGGCTGCATTGACAAATACATTAGGAACCACTTCTTTGGCCGTTTGTATTTTGATAGCACTGTAGGCGGTAAACACCGCACAGCAAACTATCGCTATTTTTAAGATCAAATATTTTTGCATCAAACGATTTATTATTGAGAAACTGTTCCGGGTGTTCCATAAAATCCGCTGCCATTTATATACGGAGCTTCTGCTGTAATATGATAATGATAAATTCCATTCGGAAATTCAGCTGTTGGGCCAAAATGGCCATGATAAGCATCCAGGTTTGCATCGGTTAATGTAACGTTGTTTTCAAGTGGGCCATAGACAGGGAATCCATCTAAAAGGAAACCGAGCAATCCATTCTTTCCATATTTCGTAGTGAGGTACGTTGGCTCCACATGATAATGATAGCTGCCCATTTGTTGCGGATGTCCGTTATACTGATCAAACGAATTGATCTCATTGGTCAAAGGGGTGCCGCCGGCGGCATATTGATTATAAAAAGGGACTCCATTCAGAGAAACCCCTATCGGGCCCAGTGGCGTTGACTGCGATACACTTGCCTTTGTTGGGTTTAATGGAATACGAAAAGTAAGATTGGTAGTAGCAATACGATTCGGATTGATCATGAAATTGGAATTGCTGCCATTATAAGCTTCATATAAGCTACTTTCCCATTGTGTGCCCTGGTAATACGGACTTTTGTGGTCTGGCCTTCCGTTTGTTTTTATCACAATATAATCTCCATCAATATACATGTCAGTAGCTCCGTATATTTTTTTATATACATCAGGAATGGCTGTGTTGTTTGAGCTAATCGTGTTGCTCTTATGGCAACTAACCAACAGAACAAACAGGTAAAACAGGTTCATGAACATATACTTCATATTTGTTTTTTTAGATGAGGATAGATCAATTTAAATTGTTTCGCTTAATGAGGTGGCGCATCGGGTGGTGGCGGTTTTTCTCCTGTCACCATGTGAGCAATATCATCAATAGTGGCATCAAACAATTTCTTTTGGTCATCACGGCAAATAGCCCTTAATTTTTGAAAGTGATCAAATGTAGCGATAGCCAACTCTTTTCTTTTTTCACCGATCAGGTTTGCAACAGAATCCACTTTACTTTTATCGGGATTATCTGTTTTCAGCATACTGAAATAAAGATCATGTAATCGTTTGCCTTCGTCTTCCGCTGCCTTTGCTATTTCATGATGATGATTTCTTAATTCTGCAAATTGTTGCTGTTGTTGCTCATCCAGTTTCAGTTGTTTAATGATAAAACTGTTGGGATCTTCTCCTCCGTGGGGATTATGGCGCCCTGCAAGGTGCATATGAAATACGATGAATAAAGTAAATGCATTTAACAGCAAAAGAACGAAGACGCTAATAGTCAGGAATCTCATTTTGTTCATAAAAATCATTTTGAATCATTCATTGTATAGAAATCGGAATTGTTCCAGCCGTATTCTTGAACCAGCTCTTGCAAAGAGGATTTTTTTGAGGGGCTTGCCTCGTTGCGAAGCAATGAAATGTTCAGCACGAGCAACAACCCTATAGCAGCAGCTGCGGCCAGTACCCAATACAGGGGTATCTGTTCAACCACCAACTTTCTTTTCAACTGTTGTACTCTTGCTTCAATACCTGTGAGCAGGTAAGGATCGACCGCTGCCGGGTGCATGCCTTTTGCACTTTGAAGCACCTCTTCGATCCATTTTTCATTGATGTTTTCCATGTTCATTCATTTTTTGATAATCCAGATAGTATCTTTTTCAGGTTTTGCCGGGCACGGAATAGGAGCGATTCTACCGAGGAAAGGGATAGGTTCATTACCTCGCCGATGTCTTTATAGCTCAGGTTTTCCATTTCGCTCAGTACCCATGCGGTCTGTTGTTTATCGGGCAGCTGCCTCATGGCTTTGTAAAGAAACCTTGCTTTTTCCCTGTTCTCCGCCACAATGCCGGGATGAACAAAATCCATTGGTTCCTTTTCCCCGGTGGCAGTTCCGCCCCTCCGGCGCTGCTTTTTCCGAAGGTGATCGATGCATTTATTCATTGCGATCCGGTAGAGCCAGGTACTTACTGCCGCTTCTCCCCGGTAGGCTTCCGGTTTGCGATACACATCTATAAACACTTCCTGGGTAATATCCTCTGCATCCTGTACATGCTGTACTTTGTTCAATACTGCATTGAACACCCTGGTCTGATGTTCCAGAATGAAAGCCCGGAATGCAACTGCATCATCACGAAAGTTCAGCATGTATCTTTAGTATCAATTCTTCAAATATATCCTTTCCCTCCTTAGTCGAACCAGCGTAAGAAAACTTGCGGGGCATTTTCATTGACCGGGTGAAGCAGGTCAAAAAAAGGAGTCAGGTTGGTGGTTGAATACCCATTTTCCCTTGGAAAAAGTGGATAAATACCAATAGGGCTCATTATTTTCCCAATGGAAATCCTATATATTTGCTTCCGAAAGGGTAAAACCCATTTAAATTCAAAAACAAAAATTCACAACAAATGGCTACTAAAAAAGCAAAAAAACCTGCCAAGAAAAAATCTGCACGCAAACCTTCTGCTGCATTTATGAAACCTCTTACTCCCAGCGCAGCATTAGCTGAAGTAGTAGGTAGCAAAGCAATGCCCCGCACTGAAGTAGTTAAAAAGATGTGGGCTTATATCAAAAAGAATAAGTTGCAGGACAGCAAAAACAAACGCATGATCAATGCGGATGCAAAACTGAAACCCATCTTCGGTGGCAAAAACCAGGTTTCCATGTTCGACATGGCAAAACATCTTGCCAAAAACCTGAAGTAAATTTTTTTTATTCAGATGTAAAGGCTTTCTCAAATACAGAAAGCCTTTTTTTATGAGTTGCCTTTTCATTGCAACGCTCTTTTTTATTCCTTTCGTTGTGCTGTTGATAAAAATCTTTTCACTGCCAATGAATCCTATTCGTTAACCTGATAAAATTTCGTACTTTAACTCATTCAAAAAACTTATACGATGACAAGAAAATTTTTTTACTCCGCCGCATGTTCCGCTTGCTTTATTTTTTTACTGAGCATCACTGCTTCATTGGATGGACGCTGGACCGGCATAGTTACAACACCTGACGGCAATAACCTCAATGTTGTTTATAATTTTATAACCAACGGCGATGCGCTTACCGGCACGGCTGAATCTCCTGCCGGACAGGTAAGCATTGATAATGGAAAAGTTTCCGGTACTAATTTCTCTTTCGATGTTACGGTAGACGGTAATGTATATCCGCATAAAGGAATTTTATATACTGACTCCTGCGGAATAGATATTGATTTTGGCGGCGGCACTATCGTTCACACCACTATCTTACGTGATTCAACTAATAAGCAATAGCAGTAACATTACCCGTTTTAGTTATAATCGGTTCGGTTCTGCGTTACTGAGAATTTGGCTGATCAGTTCATTGGTCAGAATATTACCGGTTGCACGATTTATCTCCGGTTGGAGGGATTGCTAACTTACTTTGATCATTGAATATTAAAAAAGATGGCTGACATAGTTTTTCAAAACTTGCCAGGCGGCGCCTTCTTTCTATGATGTAAATTTTCGGGAATTGTTTTATTGCGGGCGGTTCATAAAATTAAACATCCACCTGATCCCATATTTATCCAAACAACATCCCCAATAACCCCAAAACTCCTGGCGCATTGGCGCAATGCTGGATCCTCCTTCGGATAATAAATTGAACAGGCGATCTGTTTCTTCTTTGCTGTCCGGTTCCAATGAGATCGTGGTATTGTTGCCTATAACAATTTTGTGTCCCATGCTTTCCAAAAAGTCAGTGCCCATGATCATGGTGCCGCCCAATATGGGCAGGCTCACATGCATCACTGCATTCATTTCATTTTCCGGCAGTGCCGGTGCGTTCGGATGAGGTGGCGCATCTTTCATCCTCATGATCGGGCTTGCAAACTCTGTTTTAAAAACCGATTTGTAGAAGTTGAAGGCTTCTTCTGTTTTGCCCTGGAAATTCAGGTAGATAGATACTTTTGCCATGATCATATTTTTTATTGTTGTGAAAATACAACTATGAGGAATGCTTCGGAAATTAATTATGGATAAAAGTGAAAAATGGATTTTCAACATCATCTTTGTTTATATTTTCTAATCACTTTTTTTAAAATAATAAAAAGCCTGTCCCATCCGGCTCCGTTCATTTGTTATAAAGGAGTAAGTATATTTATTCACTTAAAAAATTAATAGCATGGAAGAGTATATTCTGATCTTTCGCCACCAGGATGGTATGAAAGTAGCATCGCCGGAGCAGATACAGGTGTGGATGAAACAAACCATGGACTGGATCGGAGGCATTGCAGCGCAAAACAAATTCAGCAGCGGCACCGGCCTGCCTTTTGAAGATGCCAAAGTAGTGATGCACAAAAATTCTCAAAACGTAGTGACCGACGGGCCTTTCGGTGACATAAAAGAAACCATCGGCGGATTCATTATTGTCAAAGCTGAATCGGTAGAAGAAGCGGTTGAATTTGCCAAAGGCGCTCCTGTATTGCAGGGAGAGGGGAACAGTGTGGAAGTGAGAAAGATTGCACGTCGTGACGGCATTCATTGATACAGGGCATTCTATTTGTCCAATCTGCTTTTACCCGGTTGTTATTATTCATGTAAAAATATTCATGAACCACCTGCCTAATGATTATATCATGGAGCAGCAAATTAAAACGAAAACTTATGGCAGAATTTATGTTATTGTTCCGGAGAGACACAACGGCTGCGGTGCCATCAGCCGAAGAAATGCAGGAAATAGGCAAACAATGGTGGCATTGGAGAAGCCAGTTGGAAGCGCAAAACAAAGTGGTGGCAACCGGTAATCGGTTGAGCCAGGCGGGGAGAGTAGTGAAATCAAAGGATGTGGTTACGGATGGGCCTTATGCCGAGATCAAAGAAGTGCTGGCAGGATATATGATACTTCGTGCCGAAGATTTTGAAGAAGCAGTCAGCATTGCCAGAGATTGCCCAATTATTCTGACGGGAGGCAATGTGGAGATACGCAAATTCATTGCGCCGGATGACAACGTTAGTTAGAACAACCAAAACGCCTCTGTAATTTTGAGGCGTTTAGTTTATGCAGCCAGGAGAATTGATACCACATTTGTTCCGGTCTGAATACAGTAAGATCGTCTCCGTACTGATCCGCCATTTCGGATTGGAGCAGGTGGAACAGGCGGAAGACATAGCCAGCGAAACTTTTCTCACAGCTGCACAAAACTGGCCATTAAATGGGATCCCGGTTAATCCTACAGCATGGCTTTATACAGTGGCAAAGAACAAAGCAAAAAATTATTTGAAGCGAGGTAATCTGTTTGAAAACAAAATTGCGCCGGAGCTAAAGAAAAGCTCTGAAACTGCTGATGAAACAGATATTGATCCGTCTCCACAAAATATCAGCGATAGCCAGTTGCAGATGATGTTTGCCATTTGTCATCCTTCCATTTCAGCAGAATCACAGATCAGTTTATCGCTTCGCATTCTTTGCGGCTTCGGCATTGAAGAGATAGCTTCTGCATTTCTTACCAATAAAGAAACGATCAACAAAAGGTTGTTTCGTGCCAAAGAAAAATTAAGGGAAGAAAAGATCCGCATTGAACTTCCTGCAGCGTCGGAAATTGAACAACGGCTGGCTGCAGTGCTGCGAACGATCTATCTATTGTTCAATGAAGGATATTATTCGGTCAGCAATGATGCCACGCTTCGAAAGGATCTTTGTTTTGAAGCGATGCGGCTATGCAATATCCTTGCTGAAAACAAAAACACTGATCTGCCGGAAGTGAATGCCTTGCTTTCATTGATGTGTTTTCATGCATCAAGGTTTGATGCACGATTGGATAAAAATGGTGAGCTGGTTTTGTATGAAGATCAGGATGAAACGCTTTGGGACCAGGAACTGATCGCTAAAGGCGCCTGGTTTTTGCATAAGGCTTCAACCGGAGATCAAATTTCAAAATATCACCTGGAAGCAGGAATAGCCTGGTGGCATACACAAAAAGCAGATACCAGGGAAAAATGGGAACATATTTTACAACTATACAATCATTTGCTGCAACTCGAATATTCTCCCATAGCAGCGCTGAACCGCACTTATGCATTATCAAAAGCAAATGGAAAACAAGAAGCGATTGCCGAAGCGGAAAAATTAAAACTAGAGGATAATCAATTTTATTTTATCCTTTTGGGCGAATTGTATTCGGATTCCGATCATGTAAAAGCAAGGCAACATTTTGAAAAAGCATTGGCATTGGCCAAGACGCAAACGGATAAACTGGCGATACAAAGAAGAATGCAGAAATTAATGTCGAGATGAGAATCACGGTTAATGTATTCTATCACTAAAATAGAATCACGAAGTTGTAAACTATAATTACTTTATCCTCCTGTATAGGGATGTTTTCCGCTGCAGAGAATATTAAATGTTTGTGAGGTGCTGGAACTGTCGCCAACTGAATTTTTTACTGTCAATGTGATCGTATAAACTCTTCCGCAGGGGGCAAATGAAATATTGGAAGGGAGTTTGTCTATTGAAGAAGTACCATCACTAAAATTCCAGTGATAGGAAACTGCGTTTGCAGATTGGTTATCAAAATTGAGAATATTGCCTTCAAGGATCAGGCTGCTATCTACAAGATTGAGTATACTGAATTTGGCAACAGGCTTAGGAACAGGGACTGTATTTACAGCAGTATTACTTTTTTGACATCCTTCGATCAGCAGAAAAGAAAAAGCTATACCGATCATCAAGTATTTCATGGGGAATTTTTTATTAAGTTACAATATTATAAATCTGCAGTAAATAGTTGTTTCGTTATTGATCCGTTAACGGTTCAGGATTCTACCTTTAGTTCTTCATGACGGTACACAGCGTTCTCCGGCCATATCAATTCATTATAGGAGCCTGAAATTTCTTTTACAATTGACCATATGAGCCATATTCCTATTCCTATAGCGACGACAGGATCAAAAAGAGTTTTACCTGTAAGAAGTACTAATATTCCTGCAGCTACCGGTGCAAGAGACACATATATATCACCAAGATTGTGAAGGTATGCCAGCCGGATGGCGGCGTTCTGATCTCTTACAACCAAGACAAGTAAAATTCGAATAGACAAGCTTATTATTTTCCAGAAATAAATAGCGATTGATATGGTTCGCTCCGGGAATATGCATTATGATCCCTCTCTTTGTAAAAAGATTAAGCGTCCTGAAAACACTTACCCAATTCAAATTGCCTGAGAAGTTTTTGATTAATTCTTTTTGTGAAATAACTCCATTTACCTCCAGAAATGCTTTTAGAACAATCACTCTATTTTAGTGATCGGGATATTATAAGATCTTAATATGGTTTTGGGAATTTGCTCCATGAAATTTAGTAAAGCATCTAATAAAGCGGTAAAGCCCTTAAATAAAATGCAGGGCTTTACCGTCAATTGTTTTTCGATTATTTATGCATATCAAAATCCAGCGGGAAATCAATTTTAAACTGGATGTTTCTTCCCATATTATAAATCCCATACGTTCCTTTCGGGCCTGGTACTACATATCCCGAAGCAGTTGTCCATGTGAAATATTTCAAACGACTGAGATGGTCCTGGTATGCCACATCGAATAAATTATTTCCCATGACGGAAATGTTGAAGATCGTTTTTCCTTTTTTGTCGGTGAAACCTGCGCCTATGCCTGCATTGAACAACGTGTAACCCGGAGTAGGCGTTTCGGTATTGTCAGTTAGGTACACCCGGTTCTGTGCAGCCGTATATGACAACTGCACTTTTACAAATCCATCGACTATATGTTTTGCTTTAGAATTGAAATCATATCTCAATTCCGAAATGCCGTGGAAAGGAGGAATAAAAGGAAGATAGCGGCTGCTGTCTGGAGATAATTTGGCGTTAGCGCTTTTATTTCTTGCATATACAGCAGAAAGACTGTTCTCAAAATGAAGCGACGGTATCGGATGTATGTCAATGCTTAATTCGCCACCATACAGATCAGCTTTTCCCTGCTGGAATTCGTAGGTTTGATTTCCTGCAACTATCACAGAATCGCCACCGTTAACACTCTGTAATCTTTGATTATAAATGTAATTGGTGATCTGGTTATTGAATATGCTAAAGTTGACCACCAATTTAGATGATGAATAAGCGAAGCCAAGGTCTTGCTGGAAGCTGAATTCCGGTTTGAATGCGGGGTTCCCGATTTGATAAATATTCGTTCCGGGATGTACGCCATTCGCGGATATTTCTGAAATATTCGGAGCCCTGTACCCATTGGCGATATTCAATTTTACCGAAAATTTTTTGTTGAAATTATATGTTGCGCCAATGCTGGAAGAGAAACCAGTGAAGGTATGACTATAGTTGTAAAAAGGATGATCAGCTCCGACCGTATCCGCTCCGTATACCGGCGTATCAAAACCAGATACTGGATCAGGCTTGGTGTATAATTCTTTGTTGGTAAAAGAACGGCTGTCAAATCGCAAGCCACCGGCAAAATCCAGTTTATCAAATGTCTTTCTCAGTAATAAAAATGGCCCCACATCAAATTGGTGATAAGAGGGAATTACAAATTCAGTTCCTTTTGTTACATTATTTGCCTGGTACATTCCATTTAATCCTGCCGTAAGATCCCATCCATTCATTTCGGGCAAATTATATTTTATGTCGTAGGAATAGGTATTTAATTGCAAGAATAAACCTGCCACGTCCTGATATGGTATTTCAGGATGACTGAATTCTCTGCGGATGCTTCTTTGAAATCCGAGGTTTACCAGTAAACGCCCTTTTCCAACGGTGAAGCTATTGCTTGAATAGATCCGGTAGTGCTGTACATGCTGATGAAGAACTGTTATTTTGTAGGATTTCAATTCTTCATCAGTTACAATCGGTCGAAACAGATCGTCTTCCGTAATCTGTTTGGTGAATTTTCCTGTGGCTGAGTCACGACTTCCGTCAGGTATCTCCTGCAAGTCATTGAACACGATAAAATTCAAATGAGAATAACCCCAATTGCCATGCAAACCGAATGATGCGGAGGCATCAGTCTCTTTGAAAGCGGTATTGAACACTCTGCCATCATATTTATCCTGGTAATTGGTGGCTTGCTTGTGCGAGATTCTTCCCATCCATTCAAAACCCTTTTTTGTGCCACTCAGCATCGCCGAACCGCCAAACATTCCATTATTCGTTTGATATTCTCCCAAAATATCTCCCCTGATCTTTCCTTGAGGAGCTGGCTGATACGGAATTAAATTCACAACGCCTGCGAGGGCATCAGACCCGTAACTCAAACTGGCGGGCCCTTTGATGACTTCGATCCGGTCAATAGCGTATTGATCTACTTCTATTCCATGTTCATCTCCCCATTGCTGTCCTTCCTGGCGCACTCCATCATATAATGTCAATATGCGATTATATCCAAGCCCCCGGATAAATGGCTTGGAAACATTGGGGCCTGTGGTCAATGTATTGACGCCTGGCACTTTTGCAATGGCATCAATAATATTGGTGCTTAGATTATTTGCAATGAAATCATGACTGATAGAAATAATAGGCACCGGGTTTCTTTTTATTTGCGTGGCTTTCGATAAGCCCGTGATCACCACTTCACTTTCTTCCACGGCGCTGATCTCAAGTTCAAAATTTTGAACGGAAGTATTAGTGACCGTAACATTCAGTGTTACTGTTTTGTAACCGATCATTCTTGCTTCTACAAGAAAACTTCCTGCGGGCAAATAGTTCAATGTGTAATTTCCCCCGGCATCGGTTACTGCACCTACTTTCAGATCAGGAATATAAACTGTTGCACCGGGTAGTGGATTTCCGCTGCTCTTGTCTGTCACTTTGCCGGACAGGGAGCCAGTAAAGGAACGGTCCTTTTTCCTCCGGCTATTGCTATCCATTCCCTGCGCCTTTACTGATTGAGAAGCCAACAATAGTAAAAGCGTAATGCTACTTAGTACTATATTTTTCATAAATGATTCTTTTGTTGTTAAATGCTGATACAATTTTTCTGTATAGAGAATTTGCTGTATGCCTGTACTTCGTCTTTAGTTTTTGAATAAAACCCTTGACGTCCTAAACTTGTAAACTATGTTTAAAACGATTGAAGAGATTTCAATCAAGAAATGGAGGGAGGTCCGCGGAGATCAGAATAAAAATAGTCAGCAGAGTGGAAACTAATAATATTATGGGAATAATAGACAGAATGAACTAAGGGAGCTTTTGGTTCAATAGTGCTGATATCAGAAACAAACGGTGATAGTACCACAATGTTATCCAAGTCACAATGAAAGCCCGATTGGTGCAGATGCGCCCTTGTATAATTATCAGTGCAATTAGTATAAACATCCTTGTGTTTAAATACTAATTCATGTATCCATTGCTTGGGAGTAATGCTGAAAGCAAATATCAAAAGCAGAAATAAGCTTACAGTTCGTTTTATCAGCTGCCGTTGATGCATTGGAATGAAATAATGCTGCAAATTATAAATTTTCTGCGGTATTACACAGATGCGTTCTGATTTTAAGTAATATTTTCTCTTTTAGAGGAATTAGAATGATCGATAAGTCGTAGCGGACAATTGCATGACTATATTTTTTAAATTAATGCAATCACTAACTTTCCATTATGAAAAGTCTAATCCTTCTCTGTTGTTGCGGCATTTTGTTTAGCAAAAACAAAGTCGTTGATCATCCTGCGCCAGCAAAACCTTTTATTATTGTTTTAGGCATTGCTCAAGATGCCGGTTACCCTCAAATGGGTTGTGATAAATCCTGCTGCCTTCCTGCATGGAAAGATCCGGGTAAAAAAAGAATGGTGAGTTCATTGGCTTTGGCTGATCCTGCCACACATCAGTGGTGGTTATTGGATGCAACACCGGATATAAAAGAGCAGTTGCATTTATTTCAGCAGCTTACTCATTCTGAGTTTTCATTTTTGCCCGATGCCATTTTTTTGACACATGCACATATCGGGCATTATACCGGATTGATGCAATTGGGCCGGGAAGCAATGAATACAGATAAGGTGCCGGTTTATGCCATGCCCCGCATGGTCGATTTCTTAAAGAAGAATGGCCCATGGTCATTATTAGTACAGCTTCAGAATATTTCATTGCATGAAATGCAGGCAGATCATTCAGTCACATTGAATGCTACTTTATCCATTCGTCCGTTTTTAGTTCCCCATCGTGATGAATTTTCTGAAACGGTAGGTTTTGAGATCGAAAAGGGACAACAAAAAGTATTGTTCATTCCTGATATTGATAAATGGAAAAAATTTTCCAGGAACATTGATAGCCTTGTTCAAGGATCCAGCTATTCTTTTCTCGACGGAACTTTTTATAAAGACGGAGAGTTAGCGGGAAGGCCAATGAGTGAAGTGCCGCATCCGTTCATTACAGAAAGCATGGAGCAGTTTCAAAATTTATCTGCAACAGAAAAAAAGAAAATTTATTTTATTCATTTCAATCACACCAATCCGTTATTGAATGAAAATTCACCGGAATATAAAAAGCTAAACCAGGCTTTTCATACTGCAAAGCAAGGAGGGGCCTATTTTTTTGAATAGATTTTTTTGAACTTCAAAACCATATCTTTGAAACCCAAAAAAATTTGTATGGCTTTTGAATGGAAAGGTGTTTTCCCGGCACTCACTACCCAATTCAAAAAGAATGATGAATTGGATCTGCCGATGTTTGAAAAAAGTTTGAGGTCACAATTAGATGCAGGCGTAAATGGCATTGTACTTGGCGGGACGTTAGGAGAGGCCAGTACATTGACCACAGCTGAAAAAGAAATCCTGGTACGTTTTGCCATTGAAATGATAAACGGGAAAGTACCGGTTGTATTAAACATTGCGGAGAGTTCCACCAAAGACGCATTGCAGCAAACAGCCAATGCTGTCAAATGGGGAGTGGATGGATTAATGCTGTTGCCGCCGATGCGCTATAAGGCCGACGACCAGGAGACTGTAGTTTATTTCAAGACAATTGCTGAATCCACTGATCTGCCTATTATGATCTACAACAATCCTGTAGATTATAAAATTGAAGTGACGTTGGGTATGTTTGATGAATTACAATCTTGTAAAAATATCACTGCTGTAAAAGAATCCACCCGGGATGTAAGTAATGTAACGAGAATGAGAAATCGTTTTGGAGATCGGTATAAAATTCTTTGCGGTGTGGACACAATAGCGATGGAAGAATTGTTATTGGGCGCCGATGGATGGGTTGCTGGTTTGGTTTGCGCTTTTCCAAAAGAAACGGTACTCATCTATAAATTAGTGAAAGCAGGAAAGATAGAAAAGGCAACAAAGATCTATCGCTGGTTCATGCCATTATTAGAATTAGATATTCATCCTAAATTGGTGCAGTATATAAAACTGGCCGCTTCCCAAACGGGTTTGGGTTCAGAATATGTAAGAGCGCCGAGATTGATCTTAGAAGGAGCGGAAAGAGAAAAGATTCTTTCAATTATACACCAGGGGATCGCAACAAGGCCGAACATTACGAAACTAGCCATTGCATAAAAGAAAATTTGTACCGGAGTTTTAGTCACAGTTAAATTCCAGTCATTCTTTAGCTACTGCCAATTCTCATTGCCTCCGTTTTTCTTTTTATTTTTATCGGAGCTTTCCTTGAGTTTTTTTTCATCGGGATTGCCTTTGGGGTCATAGATCGGATTGTCAACCGGGAACTGCCCGTCTTTTAATTTTTGATTGAAGACTTTGTCGATATGCACCCATTTGCCGTTGATCCATTTGAAACCTTCATTATCGCCGTCAGGCACATAGGTCCATTTGTTTTCCGGTTCGTTGGTTTCTGAGATCAGGTGATCCACTAAAATCATTCCAAGGTCATCAATGTAATTGACCAATGTGCTGGCGTCTTTCTTGTATTCAATGCTAAACCGATCCTGAGTGGGGCGAGGTATGCTGTCACGATTAAATGTGAAATAAGGGCCGCCGAACAACGGTTCCTTTTTATCATTAAACGTAAGCACCTCGATCCATTTCTTATTACTCATGGCACTATTGTTATCGTAGCCAAACAACGTGTAATAATTTTTCCCTTTGTATTCCGTCTTCACCATATTATAATACACTGCTCCGATCCAATTATCTTTAGTGCGGACCGAATCCATCGGGTTCGATGTAAATTCAGAATAATCACGCAATGGTACCAGTTTCAATGAACCATCAGCGGTGGGAAACTGAATAGCGCCGCGCTGACGATAATAATAGCCGTCATCATCCAGGCCGAGGGACCAGGTGAAAATCCGGAATGTAGTATCTGGTGCATAAAGTTTTGATATACCGATGACGGAATCAAATGGATAATAAAATGAGTTTTTAATTTCCAGTGCTCTGACCAATGTGCGGATGAATAAACTGTCAGATCGCATGCGATCTGCGGTGGTGCTATCAATGATCAGATCTTTAGCCAGATATTTCAGCGTATCTTCTTTTAATTGTAATTGTTCAAAATCTGAATTGCTGATCTTTTGTGCAAGAGATGAAAAACAACAAATACCTGCAAGGCAGAAAAGAAAGAAACACGAAGTGATTGTTTGTTTCACCAGGATCGTTTGAATTTGTTTGTCAAAGTTACGTTTTAATCCGGAGGCACGTACGGAAGCATAACGGTAAAAGGCCGGTAAAATTTTGTGAATTTTACAAACCTTTTGCAAAATCTATAAGTGAATCAAAAGCCAGGTCAATATCAGGGTGGGGGATCGGGTGTTCCGGTTTGGTAGTGCGGAGAAAAACAGTAAAGGCTCCGGCATTTCGGCCGAAAAGCATATCGCTGGAATTATTTCCCACCATCAGAGATCGTGAAATATCGATACCTGGAAAATCATTTTTTGCCTCTAATGCCATTCCGGGATTAGGTTTACGGTTTGGATGCCCGGTATCGGTGCTGGTACAATAATAAATTTTATCAATGTGCCCACCTGCTGCTTCAATCTGCCGGATCATATGTTGATGAATATTGCTGAGGTCAGCTTCGGTCATCAAACCACGGCCCACGCCCCGCTGATTGCTGACAACAATGATCTTCCCGAATTTTTTTGAAAGGATGGATAATGCTTCTTTTACACCGTCATAAAAATGAAACTCCTGCCAGTTGCGGATATAGTCTTCCTTCTTTTCATGATTGATGACGCCATCCCGGTCAATGAAAAGCGTCCAGCTTTTATCAATACTACTCAGATCAGGTGGAAGATATTTTAATTCATTCTGGGCTCTTTGGTAGTCTTCCGGAATGCCGATATCGATGAAATAACTGTCCTGGACGAAACCATAAATATTGTTGTTGGAATATTCTTTTTCCAAAAAATCTTTTTCAAAAGAGAATTTTTGAGGAAAATTCATTTGTAAAAAAGATGCAGCATTCAGCAGGTACACTCCGCCATTGATGAGGCCGGATTGATAGAATTGCTTTTCTTTAAATTTTTTCACAACGTTATTACTATCGATCTCTACTACACCATAACGGTCAAAATCTTTCATCGGTTTCAATGCTATGCTGCAAAGCGCTGAATGATCTGTATGAGACTTATACATGCTTGCTGTATCTGCTTTGTATAAAGTGTCGCCATTTAACACCAACATATTTTTTTCAATAGCTTTTTCAGAGGCAAAACGTATGGCGCCGCCGGTTCCCAGCGGTTCTTTTTCTATGCAACATTGATAATTGATCGTTGGAAATTGTGTATTCAAAAATTCTTCGATGATCTCATGTTTATATCCTAGAGAGAAGATGAATTTTTCAATTCCCTGCGACAAAAGATGCCGAATGACGTAGGTGAGAAAGGGCTGGCCATTTACCGGGGCCATGCATTTGGGAAGATCGGGAACCGTATCTCTTAACCTTGTGCCGAGTCCGCCTGCTAAAATGATTGCTTCTTTGATCATTGGTGATTGTTAAATTGTTGGATTGTTTGATGGTTGTTCAGTGTTCTTTTAAACAATCAAACAATAAAGCCATGCAACAATTAATTAAAATATTTCTCTTCGACTAATTGACAAATAATATGTCCGATCATGATATGGCTTTCCTGTATCCTTGGCGTGTCTGATGAAGGAACATTGATCAGGAGATCGCTCAGTTGTTTCATTTTGCCACCACTGGCTCCGGTAAAACCAATAGTGGTGATTTTTTTTGCACGGGCTGTTTCAAATGCATTGAGAATATTTTTAGAATTACCCGAAGTGGAAAGTCCAACCAGCACATCTCCGGCTTCGCCGATGCCATCGATCATGCGGGAATAGATCACATCAAAACTATAATCATTGGCAACCGCTGTGAGGTACGATGTATTGCAATGCAGCGCTTCAGCCGGTAATGCTTTTCTATCGGTATAAAATCGCCCGGAAAATTCTGCCGCCAAATGTTGTGCGTCGGCAGCGCTGCCGCCATTGCCGCAGAAATAAACTCTCTTACCATTCTTGAAAGCGGTTACGATCACATCAACTGTTTTTTCTATTGCAGCCAGCAGCTCTTCATTTTCTAAAACCTGTTGCTTTACTTTAATGGAATTTGTGATGATATCTCTGATCTTTTGCATAATTCGTAATTCTTAAATCGTAAATTAAAATTATACTGTCCATGTCGTCAATCCATGCTCTACAAACTTATAATCTCTATGACGTCCGCCAAATTTCTCTAAACTTTTTATAACCCTGTACTTGGAGGTACCGGGACAATAAAAGATCATGAACCCACCACCGCCTGCTCCGGAAATTTTCCCACCTGTTGCCCCGGATCTTTTAGCTGTTTCATAGATCTCATCCATCAGTTCATTGCTGATGCCTTCAGCCATTTCTCTTTTTTGTTTGAAACCAAAATCAAGGATCTCACCGATCTCATTCAGTTTTCCTTTCAACAATGCTTCTTTCATCATCTGTGCCTGTTGTTTCAACTGGTGCATCGCTTCAATGGGGCGATCCTTTTTTTCAGTTACGTTCTTACTTTGTTTTTTTATGATCTCTGCAGATTCACGACTGGTGGAAGTATAATAGAGCAATAAATTATTTTCCAATTCAAATAAATATTGCTGACGAATGCGCAATGGGTTAACGATCACTTTATCATCCGCATAAAATTCCATGAAGTTCACGCCCCCGAATGTTGCCGCATACTGGTCTTGTTTGCCGCCCGCCAGTTGCAGGTCTTTTCGTTCAATATCGTAAGCGTAATGCGCCATGTCATATTCTCCCAATGGCAGGCGCAGCATTTCTGTAAAGGCGCCAATGATCGCTACAACTAATGTGGAAGAAGTCCCCAAACCTGAACCAGCGGGAGCATCTACATAAGTGGAAAGGCGAAAACCTTTGTGATTGCTGATACCATAATCTTTTTGAATGCGATTATAAACCCCTTTCAAAAGATCCAGTTTTCCATTGATGGGCAAACTGGCATTCCATTCGAATTGTTCTGTTTCATTCCGGTCAATTGCTTCCAGTATAATTTGATTTTCATTCAATGGCTCGATAGTGGCATTGGCATACAATGAAACTGTCGCATTTAATATAGCGCCGCCATACAGATCGCTGTACGGGCTTACATCCGTGCCACCGCCGGCTAAACCAATTCTGAGAGGAGCTTTACTTCGGTAGATCATTAGCTAATTGAGTAATTGCATTTGCCATATTGGCCCAACTATATTTCTGTTTTTCTGTGCGAAGATGCTGAATAAAATAATTTTCTCCTAATTGATAGAATTTCAAAATACCATCTGCAATGGATTTCGGGTTTGGTTCTACAACCAATCCTGCTTTTTCATTTGGTACCAGTGATGGTAAACCACCAACATTGGTAACGATCATCGGTTTTTCAAAATGATAGGCAAGAGGAGTAACACCACTTTGAGTAGCATTTCGATAAGGTTGTATCACTGCATCCGCGGCACAGAGATAATATTTCACTTCGCTGTCAGAGATAAAATCAGTTCTCAGGATCAATTGATCAGATATTTTCAATTTTTCTATTAATTCCTGGTATGGCCGCTGGTCCTCATAAAACTCCCCGGCGATCAACAATTTTATTCCTGACTTTTTAATTCTTTCATCAGCCATCGCTTGCAACAACAAATCCAATCCTTTGTATTTGCGAATGAACCCAAAGAAAAGAACTACGGAATCCTGCCTCCCGACTCCCAGCTTTTCTCTTGCTTCCTGCTTCGAAATAATTTCACCGAAATTATCATATAAAGGATGCTGAACGAGTTTCGCCGGTTTGTCTTCCTGGAATGTTCTCAGGTCATTCATCACTTTTTCACTCATGGTGATAAATGCGTCACAGCTTTTTAAAAAGTATTTGGTAAAAGCTTTATCACCCAATCTTTTTTCATGCGGAATGATATTATCAGCAATGCAAATGATTCTGGTATGCTTGTTCTTTCGTACTCTTCTCAAAATTGTTCCCAATGCTGGTCCCATGAACGGGAGCCAATACCGGACAACAATGATGTCTGGCTTTTCTTTTTTCAACCGATGGCCGACACTGATCCAGTTGAATGGATTCACCGAATTGATCGCTGAATATATTTTTAATCCTTCCGGAGCAGGCTCATCACTATATTGTGTTTTTCCCGGAAAGAGGAATGATGGATATTGAAGGGAAAAAGAATAAATCGAACATTCATTTCCTGAATCGATGAATTCTTTTGCCAACCGCTGGTTGAATGTAGCTAATCCTCCCCGCAACGGATGCCCGGGTCCTATGATGACAATTTTTGCCATTAGAAACCGATTTTTGAGTCGATGTTATAAGCATTGCGCCCCGGAGCATTTCGGCTGATCAATTCTCCCAAAAATCCGGCAAGGAATAATTGCATCCCAATGATGAGTGCCGTCAATGCAAGATAAAAACCTGGTTTATTAGTGAGGCCAAAGTCGAAGTCAATTATTTTGGAAATGATGAGGTAAAGCGATATACCGAGGCCGATGAGAAAAAAAACGGTTCCCCACAAGCCGAAAAAATGCATGGGGCGTTTGGAGAATTTTCCCACGAACGTGATGGACATCAGGTCCAGGAATCCATTTACAAATCTTCTCCATCCGAATTTTGATTTTCCATATTTCCGGGGGCGATGCTCTACAACTTTTTCTCCTATCTTTTTATAACCGGCCCATTTTGCCAGTACCGGAATGTAGCGGTGCATTTCTCCATACACTTCAATGCTTTTGACTACTTTGTTTCTATAGGCTTTCAACCCGCAGTTGAAATCATGCAGTTTGATCTTTGACATGCGGCGGGTAACCCAGTTGAAAAACTTGGAAGGAATATTTTTCGTGATTGTGTTATCGAAGCGTTTCTTTTTCCACCCGCTTACCAGGTCATATCCATTTTCGAGTATCATTTTTCTTAGCCCGGGAATTTCATCGGGGCTGTCCTGCAGGTCAGCATCCATGGTGATCACCACATCACCTTGCGCAGCACGGAAGCCTTCATTTAACCCGGCAGATTTTCCATAATTGCGCTGAAAGCGGATGCCTTTTATATTCGGATTTCCGGCCCTCAATTTTTCAATCACTTCCCATGAATTATCACTGCTGCCATCATCCACAAAAATGATCTCATAGCTGAAATGATTTTCATTCATCACCCTTTCGATCCATGCGGACAGTTCCGGCAATGATTCGGCTTCATCTAATAATGGTATGACGACGGAAAGATCCATAATTACAAATTCAGTTGGTCAAGCGGATTGATCGGTTTCTTTTTAGTCAAGGCAGCGCCGATCAATGAACCAATAGCTCCAACGATGGCATATATAAACATTATTCCACCAATTGTGACGATCCAAAACATTTTGCGAAATGTTTCCATAGCCTGGTCGATCTGATCGGGCGTATAAGACCCTCTTTCTTCCATTTTTTGCCTTGCCAATTCAAAGCCCTTCTCTTTTACATCCGGGAAAGCCAGGAAGAAGATCACAAAAAATCCGATTATGATCAATGCAATGAAGGCAGTGGTTTTAAAACCATATGAAAACAGGTTGCCGAAAGTTACCTGGTTATTCAGTGCTTTGCCATAAAGATTTATGAAGAGGGCCAATCCGGCAATAATAATGGGATATTGCAGCCAGTTGATCCCTGTATCCTGTAAGCCGGAAAAATAAACGATGCAGGAAAAAATAATCAGAACGCCTGCAATGATCAATCCGGCAACTATATGGCTGATGGGTTTCTTTGGTTCCATAAATTTTATTTAGTCGTTCAAAATTACCCGGTCTTTGTTAATTATCCCAATCACTTTGCCTTTGAGTTCTTTGCCGATAAAAGGAGAGTTTTTCGACCGGGAGTGCATATCTTCTTCTTTTACTTTCCATTTCGCATCGGGAGCAAATAAAGTAAGGCTTGCTTTTTTACCTGTTTTGATCGAAAGTGGTTCCAGTCCAAAAATTTTTCTTGGGTTCAATGAAAGTAATTCTACCAAACGTTGTTGCTGAATTCCTTTAAGACAGGTATTCAGGGCAGCATACGCAGTTTCCAGGCCGATCATTCCGAATTTAGCGTATTCAAATTCTAATACTTTGCTGTCGTATTCATGCGGCAGGTGATGCGTAGCAATGCAATCGACAGTTCCGTCCAGTACTGCTTTTTTCAAAGCATCCTTGTCTTTATTGTTTCTCAATGGCGGATTTACTTTCAGGTTGGTATCATAACTCTCAATCGCTTCATCCGAAAAGAATACATGATAAGGGGTAATAGAGCAACTCACGGCTATTTTATTCTTTTTTGCAGTGCGGATGAAATCAACTGAGTGTTGCGTGCTGACACCGGTGAAATGCAAGTTCGATTCTGCATATTCTGACAAGGAAATATCTCTTGCTGTGATCAGTTCTTCCGCCATGGCAGGCTTTCCCGGCAACCCTAATTTAGTAGAGACAATGCCTTCATTCATCAATCCGTGAGGGTTGATGCTTTTGTCATCCGGTACCTGTATGATGACGCCGTTGAAGGCTTTTACATATTGCAATGCTTTCAGTAGAAGACCCGATGATTGAACACTGTGAATTCCGTCACCGAATGCAATAGCGCCGCTGGCTTTCATGTCATACATTTCTGCCAGTTCTTTTCCTTCTATGTTTTTAGTAATGGCCCCGATTGGATGAACTGTTACGGGCAGTGATTTGCTCTTTTGAACTATATATTCTACCTGTGCTTTGTTGTCAGTGGTGGGTTTAGTGTTCGGAATAACCATTACATCAGTAAAACCACCTGCTGCGGCGGCGTTGCCGCCGGTCTCCAATGTTTCTTTGAATTCGTAGCCCGGATCGCCGAAATGAGCAAACACATCCATCCATCCCGGAGAGACATGAAGGCCTTTTATATCGATGATTCTATCCGCCTCAAGCGATAAATTTTTACCGATCTTTTTAATAATGCCGTCTTCAATAAAAATGTCGAGAGTTTGCCCGTTGGAAGGAGAGGAGGGATCAACGATCCTTGCTTGCTTAATGAGTAGGTTCATTAAAGGGCGAAGATAAAGGTTGTTTTTGATTTCAGGATTGAGAATTTATGGCTTAGTTTTGCAGCCCGTTCTTTTATTCGGTTCGGGTGGTGGCGCAGCCCGGTAGCGCATTTGCATGGGGTGCAAGAGGTCGCTGGTTCGAATCCAGTCCACCCGACATTTCTGATTGAAGGGTAGTCATGAAAAATGATTGCCCTTTTTTCGGGCAGTAGCGCAGCCCGGTAGCGCACTACGTTCGGGACGTAGGGGTCGCTGGTTCGAATCCAGTCTGCCCGACTTTATTAGCTCTGATTTTTCAGGGCTTTTATTTTTTATGAAATGATTAAAACAGCTTTGATGCAATTGTCGAGTTTTTTATCAAATACTTCATACGCCCTGGCCCCGTCTTTTAAGCTGAATTGATGCGTAACGATTTTTTCAATTGCATAACGTTGCGGCACTTCTGCTTTCAATAATTTCTCTGCATAATAATGTGCAGGGCAACGGCCGCTCTTGTAAGTTATATTTTTATCATAGGCTTCAGCAGGGGAAAAAGAAAAATGAGGAGCAGTGTGCACCCCAACTGAAGAAATGGTGCCACCGGGACGAAGCAGATCAATGGCGAGTTTTAAAGTTTTATCGCTACCTACTACTTCCATTACCGAATCAGCGCCGCGACAGTTGGTGGCATGAAGAATTTTTTCTTTTACATCCACATTAGATGCATTTAATGGAGTGGCTCCAAATTGTTCTGCCAAAGCTAATCGTTCAGGAATAACGTCAACTGCGAACAGCGATTCAGCACCAAGATGTTTTGAAGCAATGATGGTCATTAATCCAACCGGCCCACAACCAATAACTACATGCACTGAAGAGGATTTTATGTTTGCATTGTCTGCACAGAAATAGCCTGTAGAAAATACATCACCCAGCAACAAACCTTTTTGTTCATTGAGGTCATTACTCAACGGAATTAATGTACTGTCAGCCATCGGCACACGGATATACATCGCCTGTGCTCCATGCAGCCCATGACCATGTTGCACCCAACCAAACAGGTTTCCTTTTTCACAGCGGCAAGTGAGCCCGATGCGACAATAATAACATTCACCGCAGGAGGTGGTGAAAGGACTTAATACTCTCGATCCTATTTTATATTTTTTTACATCGCTGCCGACTTCTTCCACTATGCCGGTAAATTCATGGCCCATTACTGTTCCGAAATCCAATCCTGTTTCCCTGCCGTGGTAGACATGCAGATCGGAACCGCAGATTCCGGCCATCGTTATTTTCACAATGGCATCAGTGGGCCGCAACAATTGAGGATCGCTAACGGTACTGAATTCGATGATCTCATTTCCTCCGAAAGTAAGCGCTTGCATGATGTGAATGTAAGTGATTTATTATAGCTGATCCTGCTTTATTACAGGAAAGGGAAAAATACACTATCTGCGAATTTGAAATGGATCTCTGTTTTATTCATGTTTGAAACTGATGCCCCATATCAACCAGAATATCCATGTTAAAGTGGTAACGATGGCAGAAGCAAAAGGGAACCAGATAGCGAGGATGGCTAAGAGTGTATAAAGTGAAAATGCAAAAATTGCAGATACTCCGTTCTTGCGAATTTGCAAAACCGACTTTTCATTTTTGCCCAAATTCCCTTTCAGTGCTGTCGACGTCATTAAGATCCAACCGATCGCTTGCAGTGCCATCGTGGCGTTGTAAAGAATTACAGCAGGCGCCGCATGATCAGTCAGCAAGTGTTCACCTACCAGGGATGTAGGAAAGGGCATTACAACAACCGTCAACAACAAAAAGCCATTGGCATATATAAAAGCAGAAGTCAATTTATCAGCCAGCTTTAATGCATTATGATGATTGACCCAGGTTATAAGAATAATAATAAAACTTAAGACAAATGCAAAGATGGAAGGAGCAATATGTTTCAATGCGACCCAGAAATCAGCATTGGTATTGATCTTTTCAGTTGAAGGAATTTTGATATCAATGATCAGTAGGGTGATGGCAATGGCAAATACTCCATCGCAAAAAGCCTCCAGGCGGGCAAGGGGGTTGTTAAGTGACATCGGTTTGTTATTGACTTATTTCAATCTTTCCAGTTTACCTTTTCGTTTCTTTATAAAAAAACCAATCAACTTTTGGATTCATACTATTCATTTAGTAACATGTTTAATTAAAATTAATTCATTTCCATTTGTAGCTGCGCATTGCTATAGCAGTGTTTGTGAATTATAATCCAATGTCCCGGTATAGTTTCCAATGGCCATCTTCCTGTTTGTACACTACAAGATACCTCGCTTTCCATTTTTGATTTCCCTGGTCGTCTTTTGCTTCAGCAATACCCACTTCAACGATGAATTCTCCGTCCACGGAGATAGAAGTACTGGTATAGGTTATATGCCGGGAGTTCTCCTGGATGGAATTACGTATCATTCTTCCAATGGCAGCAGGAATATCTTTTCCTTTTACAGAACCCAACGATGCGTCTTTTGTGTACATGGCGGCTAATGCTACGGAATCTCCCTGCTCAAAATAGTCGGCGAACTGTTTGATGATACTGCTAACAATCATTTTTGCTTTAGGTAAGTCAATAACTGGTTGTTCCGAATATTGCGCAAAACTATTTTTAGCAAATAAAAAAATACATGCAAATACAAACACTTGCTTTATGACAAAATGCGTCTTTTTCATATTTAATACAATTAAGATAATTTATGCGGAAGTTAAAACTTTCTCGCTTACTGCTGCGAAAGACTACAGACAATAATGAATGTAGTATTGTTAGTAATTGGCGCCCGATTCGGCGCTGGTAACTATAATTTGCTTACATTAGTTTTTTAATCTTTCAAATTCATTTTTGTATGAAAAGAATATTTCTGCTGACTGCTTTTTCTTTTTTCATCATGTCGACGTTTGCTCAGCAAAGACAACCCGCCGCAACTAACGATGGCAAACCAGAGGTCATTAACAAGATGGTAAAGACCGATTCTTCTACAACTATCAAAAACCAGATCACTATCAAAGGTCAGGTGGTTCCGTATACTGCTACATTTGGTACCATTCCGGTTTGGGATGATGATGGCCAACCGATTGCTGGTATTTTTTATACGTATTATGAAAGAAGTGATGTGAAAGATCGGACTTTAAGACCATTGGTCATTTCTTTTAATGGTGGCCCCGGAACACCTTCCGTTTGGATGGAGATCGGTTATACAGGTCCCCGCATTTTAAATATTGATGATGAAGGTTATCCTATTCAACCCTATGGTTTGCGTGATAATCCCAATTCTATTTTAGATGTTGCTGATATTGTTTATGTGGATCCGGTGAATACCGGTTTTTCAAGAACCGTCAGTAAAAGCATTCCTACTAACCAATTTTTCGGAGTGAATGAGGATATAAAATACCTTGCTGACTGGATCAATACATTCGTTACAAGAAAAAATCGATGGGCTTCGCCAAAATTTTTAATAGGAGAAAGTTATGGCACCACAAGAGTGTCAGGACTTGCATTAGCATTGCAGGAATCAGAATGGATGTATTTGAACGGAGTGATACTTGTTTCACCAACGGATTTAGGTATAAAGCGAGAAGGACCGGTTGGCCAGGCGCTGCTGTTACCTTATTATTCCGCCACTGCATGGTATCATAAAATGTTGCCGGCTGATCTGCAGCAAAAAGACCTGACCGCCATGCTTCCGGAAGTAGAAGACTTTACAGTGAATCAATTGATACCTGCCATCACAAAAGGCGGAACATTGACCGATGATGAGAAAAAACAAATAGCATCAAAGATGGCACGGTACTCAGGATTGTCCGAAGCAGCAGTACTGCAACATAATTTAGATATCCCCACTGATTTTTTCTGGAAAGAATTATTGCGGGATAAAGGATTTACCATTGGAAGATTGGATTCCCGGTATAAAGGAATTGACAGGCAGGATGCTGGCGAAAGCCCTGATTACAACCCGGAACTTACATCATGGCTTCATGCTTTTACACCTGCGATCAATATTTACCTGCGGGAAGAATTAGGTTACAAAACAGATCTTAAGTACAATATGTTCGGGCCTGTGTTTCCCTGGGATAATAAGAATGACCAAACAGGAGAGAACCTGCGACAGGCAATGGCCGAAAATCCTTATTTGCATTTGATGGTGCAGTCCGGATATTTTGATGGCGCCTGTGATTATTTTAATGCCAAATACAGTATGTGGCAAATGGACCCGAGCGGCAGATTAAAAGACCGCATGACATGGAAAGGTTTTCGAAGCGGGCACATGATGTACCTGCGCAAAGAAGACCTGGCAACAGCTACTGATCAGTTGAGAGAGTTTATTAAGAATTCCATCTCCAAACCCGGCACACCGGCTAAATATTAATTGGGATCATAAAATTTCAGAAAATAAAAGGAGGCTTTATTGAAGTCTCCTTTCTTATTTTTTGATATAACTAAGTATCTGGAAAAATATTATTCCTTTTATTTTCTTAAAATCTTATCCATTGCTTTTCCTTTTGCCAATTCATCGATCAGCTTATCCATGTAACGGATCTTTTGCATGAGTGGATCCTCGATCTCTTCTACACGATAGCCGCAAATGACACCGGTAATCTTTGAAGCATTGGGGTGCAGTTTTGCTTCAGCGAAAAAAGTTTCGAGATCAACCTTCTTATCGATCTGTTGCTGTAATTGTTTTTGAGTATATCCTGTCAGCCAGCAAATGATGGTATCCAGTTCAGCTTTTGTGTGTCCCTTTGTCTCTGCTTTTTTAAGATAATACGGATAGACGCTGGCGAAAATCAATTTATATACCCTTTCATTTTTCATGCGGTTATTCTGCGAAAGTTATAAATTTTCCCGATTGTTGCTGTGATGAATCAACAGGGAGTTTTACGCAAAGGCGGCAAGACTATAAGACACTTAGAACTTCGATAGCTATCATGGCAGACAGCAATACAACGTTCAACTATTTCATCAGCCCGACTATTCTCCCGATTGCTACCGGGACCGGGTTTCAAAACCATATCGTATTACCGCTTCAAGCACATCAATATTTATATCTTTCAGCGTTTTGAACTTAATGCAATACCCGGTAACGCTTGCCTTTCCAAGTTTTTTCCCATACGTTTTGGCTAAGTATGTCTTATCATCGATACCCATGATATAGACAGAGATCCCGGTTGTGTTTGCACTCAAACCAATTTGATAAAACTCTCTGTTTGATCCATCAGCATATTTTATAGTGTGAGATCCGTATCCTATGCTAGGATTAGAAACAGTTTTTCCTTCGCTATTTTTACCATCCAGGAACCAGCGTTTATCTTTCGGCATCAGTTTAAGTACAAGCTTATGCAGGGTTTCCATGTCGGTGCGTTTCGCCTCAGGTTGACTTGCGATATACTTTTTGATCTGTTCTTGTACGTTCATGTAAACTATTAATTACAGGTGCTTACTATTTTTTACAATTCATATGCAGGTCCATTGAGTTACTTCAAAAAACTGTTTAGATAGCTGAGAATAGTTGTTGTCTGCATCATCAGGCCGACATGCGATTGTGAAGGAACAATTGCCAATTGCGATTTTGGCATTGGTTCCATATCAGCAGCAACGCCACCTCCTAACAATTTATATGTTTTCATCAACTCAATTTTGTCAAGTCCATCATTGTCTCCGGATATAATTAATACAGGCGCAGTAATTTTTGCAATATTAGAGTCGCCAACATTGAATGGTTCTTTGGCGAAAACAAACATCTGCTCTAAGAATTTTCTCCATTTTGTTTTATCAGGTGCTACAGCATCGTATGCGGTTTTCAATGGTGTGTTATCAAAAAATTCTGGTTTAAAATCTTTAAATGCACCATTTACGATGGGTAGCCAGCCATCAGACTTATATGTAGAAGAAATGATCACCAATTTTCTTAAGCGTTCAGGACTTTGTACTGCAAACTGGTAAGCCACAGAGCCGCCCATACTATATCCTACTATATCAGCACTGTCAATTTTCAGATAATCCATTACTTTTTCTACATCACTTGCTAAAGTAGCGATCGATAATTTTCTATCTGAGTATGGCGTATGTCCATGTCCCTGCATTTCAATGGCAATTACTTTCCTTGTTTTTGACAGCTCAGGGATCAATTGGCTCCAGTTCATATCAATTGTGTAAAAAGCACCATGTAATAAAACTATTGGCTGTCCCTCACCGTATACTTCGTAATAAACCTTGATACCATTAACGGGTGCGTACCCACTATTCGAAGGTTTGAGTTGTTGTGCATTTGATTGGTATGTCATAAACATGATACTGATCGCAATTATCAGTATTGATTTTAGTGGAGAATGTGTTTTGAACAGATCTTTCATAGCGCTACTTTATTTTAGTTTGAATTTTATTGGCGATACAAAGCCCCGGTTACTTTTGTCCTTGATTTTTTGGATCAAACTCCACCATCCATTCAATACCGTATTTGTCCCTGAACATGGCAAAATAAGAACCCCACGGACTGTCACTAATAGGCATTTCAACAGTTCCGCCTGCTGAAAGGCCATTGAATATTTTGTCCGCTTCTTCACGGCTTTCCGCACTAACAAATATCTTAGACCTGTTTTCATTTTCATTTACCCGGCCCAAAAAACCCGGAACGTCGTTGGCCATTAAAATGCTATTGCCAATCGGTAAAGCAATGTGCATTATTTTATTTGCTTCACTTTCTGCTATCGGATGTTCAGGGCTTGATAATTGGCTTGATAATTCTTTGAAGCGTATAATTTTTGTGAACTCTCCGCCAAATACGGATTTGTAAAAATTAAATGCTTCTTCAGCGTTTCCATTGAAGTTGATGTGAGGATTGATAAGTGCCATGATCTTTAATTTTTAAATTGTTTAGTATTATTTGAATTTTATTTTTTCTCTGATAATGTTGCCAGCAGATTTTCCAGGTTGCTCAATGACATTTTCATTCCCTGCGTAAAGCCATCCAATATCCTCTCCATTCGTTCCAGGGATTCATTATAAATGGTAATGCTAACTTTTGTTTTTCCGTGTTGCTCGCTGAACGTATGATCCCAGTCAGAGCCTGGCAGTTCCGGATTTTCATCTTTGTCTGCAAAAGCATTGTACATTTTAAAATTGGTCTTCGGGGTAATGGAAGTGTACTCCTGGATCGACCAACGCTCTTGTCCGTCGGGACTTATCATTGCATAAAATCTTTTGCCGCCAACTTTGAAGTCCTGGTATTTTGTTTTTGCAGTAAGAGGTTTTGGTGCGATCCATTGGTCAATAAGTTCCGCTTTGGTAAAAGCATCCCATACCAGCGATTGTTCCGCATCAAATTCCCTGGTGATGTAAACCATTTTTTTCGATTTGTCAACCGTAAATTCAAATAGCAAATTGTTTGTTCCCGAATCACGGGATTTCTCTTTGTTCAACATTTTTTTTGTTTTTTAATTTTTAATAATACATTGTCCAATTGATGAAACCGGGTTTCCCAGAGTTTTCTGAATTGTTCTATCCACCTATCCATTTCTTTGAGTTTATTGACTTCAAGTTGATAATAGATCTCTCGCCCTCTTTGCTCTTGTTTCACCACTTCACACTCCGTGAGGATACGCAGGTGTTTGGAAATGGCTTGCCGTGTGGTGTGAAAATTTTCTGCAATAGCATTCGGTGTCATTGCCTGCATTGCAATTAAGGTAATGATGGCTCGCCTGGTCGGGTCGGCGATAGCCTGGAAAATGTCCCGTCTCATAGTATTCACATTTTTATTTACGCAACTAATCGGTTGCAAATATATGTGCAACTTTTCGGTTGCGCAAATTTTTTTGTAAACTATTTTTTGCCGTACAAAGCAGGGGAACTGGAATCTGATCGCTATGGGATCGTAGGATATTGCTGCAAGGAACCGGAGTATTTCTTTACCGTTTATTTTTTACCGCTGATAGCACAGATTTATTTCACAGAGAACACAGGATGGCCGATTGTTGCTGCGAAGAAGTGGAAGAGAAACCTTGGAATTGCGCTGAACCCATTCGGGAACCGGGTTGAAGTAAAAAGTATGACAGAAAGATGATCGGGTATGGTAACATAGCTGATACTGTAATTGCCTTCTGTTTTGAACTGATCAAACCATTTGTAGCTCATATCGTATTTCTTTGCGGTTTCAAACAAAGGCAACCATTTTTAACGGGTGAAAGCGAAGAAGTACATGGAACAACTATCATCATATCTCCATCGTATGGTCATGAAATAACTGTAAGAAGATTCTTGTACGCAGGTGTTGGCTTAGCCAGGCCTCGTCGGGACAGCGGTTTATTTTTGAAGATTTGGAATGTCCCGAAGTACGAAAATGATCGCTTTTGATGCAGTAAAGTTGTTATTTGATTGACCATAGCATTTTATTTCTACAGAACAGTTGCCGTTTGAAGGATCGCAGACTGTCACTGAAGCAGTTCCGAATGTCTTTGAAGCAGGGCAGATGTCTTATGATCGGTCGCAGAATGTCATTGAAGCAGCTCCCAATGTCATTGAAACAGACCAGATGTCTAATGATCGCCAGCCGGATGTCATTGAAGCAGCTCCGAACGTCAATGAGACAGAGCAGATGCTCTTTGATTGACCAACGAACCCCTTTGAATGATATGAAAAAGAGGATGATGTAGCGGAATTAAACGTTTTTAAAGGGGAAATGAAGCGGGATCCGGGAGACGGAGGTTCATTTTCGAAGATTGGGGGAGACCCCGAAGGGACGAAACTTAACTCCGTAATGTTTCATGGTGTTTTAAGGTCTTAAAATTCATGTCTTGTTAATATTCTTTCATTGTTAGCTCTTTATCCATAAACTGATTCAGATATAGTTTAGAGATAAAGGATAGTGACATTAATTTTAATGCTTGATTTCTCACCCAAATTCCGAAATTGCTTTTCGGAATAAATGATTTTGCAAATCCTTGTGCGGATTTTTGTTTTTTACTGATAAATGGT
>DASZXQ010000160.1:0-2735 GCA_035545755.1 Chitinophagaceae bacterium
GAAGTTAGAGGAAGAATTAGGGGTAAAAATTTTTGACCGTACCAAACAACCGGTCATTCCGACGGAGATCGGAACAAATATAATAGCGCAGGCTAGAAAAATATTGATTCAGGCACAAATGATCAAACAGATCATCAACGATCAAAAGGATACACTTTCCGGTGATCTTCGTATCGGCATTATTCCGACGCTGGCGCCGTACCTGTTGCCTCCTCTTTACAAACACATGAATGAAAAATATCCCAGGCTAAACCTGATCATCAAAGAACTCATTACCGAAGAAGTGATCCATAATCTCAAGAATAGCCGGCTGGATTGCGGCATCGTGGTCACGCCGCTCAATGATGCATCTATAAAAGAGGATGTATTATTTTATGAAGAACTTTTTGTGTATGTCTCCAAAAAAAATTCATTGTTTGATAAAAAATATGTGCTGGCTAAAGAAATTGATCCCAACCAACTCTGGCTTCTGGAAGAAGGGCATTGTTTTCGTTCGCAAATACTGAACTTATGTGAATTAAGAAAAAGCAATGATCTCCACTTTAAATATGAAACCGGTAATATTGAAACGCTGAAGCGCATGGTGGATAAAAGCGATGGCATTACCATTCTTCCCGAGTTAGCGGTGATGGAATTCAGCCCGGCAGACCGTAAACTGGTAAAACGTTTAAAACAACCAAGTCCTGCGAGGGAAGTAAGTATCGTCACGCACCGGGATCATATTAAAACAAAGCTGATAAAAACGATGAAAGAAGAAATACTGAACATTGTACCGAAGCAAATGCAAAAATTGCAGAATAAAAAAATAGTGGAGATCAATTATTAAATCTTTTTATGACAAACAACTGGACAGAAAGATGGGATGAACGATATCGCCAGCAGGAATATGCGTATGGCGAATCACCCAACCTGTATCTTAAAGAGCAATTAGAAAAATTGAAGCCCGGAAAACTACTTTTCCCCGCTGAAGGTGAAGGACGGAATGCTGTATTTGCAGCCAAACTTGGCTGGACAGTCTCTGCATTTGACATCAGCATTGAAGGAAGAAAAAAAGCTTTGCAGCTGGCACAAAAAAATAATGTACATATAGATTACCAGGTTGGAGATTTACAAAAATTAAATTATAAAGAACTGCAGTTTGATGCCATTGCATTGATCTATGCTCATTTTCCACCGGAGATCAGATCGGAGTATCACAAAAAGCTTGATACTTTATTAAGAAAAAATGGTATGATTATTTTTGAAGCATTCAGCAAAAAACATCTTGGCTACGTGACAAGGAATCCGAACGTTGGCGGGCCGAAAGATATTGAATCATTATTCTCTATAGAAGAGATCAAAAATGATTTTAAAAACTACAAGGTAATCGAACTTAAGGAAACTGAGATCGAACTAAACGAAGGTGTTTATCACAAAGGCTTAGGATCTGTTACCAGGTTTGTCGGGAGAAAAAAATAAGCAGTTATAGTTTCAAGAACAAAATAAATTTTATTTATCCCGCCGCTTAGTTATCTTCCCTGATCAATTCAAACTGCTTGTCCACAAAAAACACTGAAGAAGGCTTAAAACGGGTCATTGGTGTACCGGGACTTACACTTACGATCATATCAGGTGTAATCGGTGCTGGCATTTTTGTACTTCCGGCGATCGTGGGTACTGCGCTGGGTGCATTTGGCATATTTAGCTATATCTTTTGCAGCATCATGCTCGCTGCAATCATGCTTTGCTATGCAGAAATAGGGAGCAGGGTTACCAGAAGCGGCGGATCTTATGCATACGTGGAAGAAGCATTCGGCACTTTTCCCGGGTATATCGTAAACTGGTTATATTTTTTTGGATGGGGCGTTATTGGCAGCGCTGCACTTTTGAACATATTAGCTGATTCGTTAACCGTGATGTTCCCTTCATTCGCCGATCCGCTGATACGAGGTATCCTGTTTTTTTCATTGACAGGTTTCATGATATTGATAAACATTGTTGGTGCCAAACAAACCGTCGGTATTGTAAAAACAATCACGATCATCAAATTACTTCCGTTGATCAGCATTATCATCTTCGGTTTCAGTTATGTGAGATCATCGAACCTTCACTGGGAACATTTACCTTCTATTGGTACATTCAGTAACACGTTACTCATTTTATTTTTTGCTTTTGCAGGTTTTGAAACATCATTAGGCGCCAGTGGAGAAATTAAAAATCCCAAACGCACTGTACCAATAAGTATTTTTATCGGGGGAATAGTAGTATTAGTTCTATATATATTACTACAAACAGTGGTACAAGGTGTGTTAGGGTTGCAAATAGCTTTATTCAAAGATGCCCCTTTAGCAGCAGTAGCTGAAAAAATCATTGGACCATTGGGCGCCACCATCCTGTTATGTTGCGCCGCTATTTCTTGTTTTGGAAATGTAACGCTTGATCTGCTTTGTACGCCGAGGTCATTGTTTGCCGGGGCTAATGATGGAACATTCCCAAAATTTCTCGGGAAAGTGCATCCTAAATTTTCCACTCCATACCTGGCGGTAATAATTTACGGTATGTTGATCTTTATTTTTTCTATTTCCGGCGGCTTCAAACAATTAGCCATTTTGGCAAGCGCCACTATCCTGATTGTTTACCTTGCTGTCATCTTAGCAACAATGAAATTGAGAACAAAAAATATTGAAGCTGATAAAAAAACATTCAAAGCACCGGGTGGATGGATCACTCCGCTGATCGGTGTCATTTCTATTGTT
>DASZXQ010000161.1:0-1983 GCA_035545755.1 Chitinophagaceae bacterium
CCCCATTTTAAAACCGGTAGCTTCCATCAGCAGATCGATCTGCGAAAAATCAGCTATACCATCTTCCGCTATTCGCAATGATTCGATGTAATAAGGCCTCGCCACACGGTTCACAATAAATCCCGGCGAATCTTTACAGACCACTGGAGTTTTATTCATTTGTTTTGCCAGCTCAATAACAATTTGTGTAGTCTCTTCTGTTGTGTAATTCGTATTCACCACTTCCACTAATTTCATTACAGGTGCAGGATTGAAAAAATGCAAACCGATCATTCTTTCCGGATTTTTGATCTGTTCAGCAATTTTGGTAATGGAAAGAGAAGAAGTGTTGCTGGCAAAAATGCAATCATCCCGGTTGATCTGTACAAGCTGATCGAACAACTCAATTTTTGCTTCAGCTTTTTCAATGATCGCTTCAATAAAAATATCTGCTACACAATTTTTAATGTCATTGGTAAAATGGATCCGCCCGATCGTCTTAGTTTTTTCTTCTTCAGAGATTTTTCCTTTTTCAATTAACACCGACAAGCTTTTCCCGATATTAACCTTTGCTTTTTCCAGGACTTCTGAATTTAATTCAAAAAGGATCGTTTGAAATCCGGATTGTGCACTCAGCTGTGCAATACCACTGCCCATAGTTCCGGCTCCGCAAATGCAAATAGTCTCAGTCATCAGGTCCATGAATTAATGCCATAAAGATATTGTAAGTTGATTTGTTGTCAGTTTATTTCTCGCAAGATTCTCTTATCTTGAATTAAAATAAATTTATGGATACCATTCAACAACCAACACCGCCTCCACCGCCGGCTTACAGTAAATCAGCTTCGGCTCGGGGAATATTCGGAACAAAAATTCCTTCATCAGTTGCGTTTGCAGTCGGAATTCTTTTATTCCTTCTTCCTTTTTCAGAAATAAAATGTAATCAAACAGTTTTTGCCAATAAATCAGGATTGGGATTTGTGATGGGAAGTGATTGGAAGGCTGTAAGCAATTTCGGAGACAAGGAAAATACGACCACCAAAACGAATAAAGAGAAAGAAGGGAATACTCAATATTTCGCAATTGCTGCATTGGCTTTAGCCATGTTGGGATTGTTATTGTCTTTTTCAAATGCCAAAAGCGGAGGAATGGGTGGGGTGGTTACTGGTGTACTGTCTGCAGGAGCAATGATCGGGATGATGATTGAATTAAAAAAATGGTTTAACGATAGCCTGGCAAAAGATGCGATAAATCAAACCCAGAATAACACCGATAATTTTGGGCTTGACAAACTGGGAAATACTTTGAACGATATAAAGCCTACATTAAATTTCACGCCCTGGTTTTATGTAGCGATAATTGCTTTTTTAGCGGCAGCATTTTTCAGCTACCGGCGAATGAGCGCCATGGGAAAAAGCTAATTTTTAATTATAGAAAAAAAGCCTCCTGATAAAGGAGGCTTTTTTATTTTTTAATTCTGATCGATCAGGTCATACTGGTAAATTGTCTTAAGAACCGCACATCATTTTCGCTAAACAACCGAATATCATTCACACCATAGAGCAACATTGCAGGACGTTCAATGCCCATTCCAAATGCAAAGCCGGTGTATTTGTTGGAGTCAATACCACAATTTTCCAAAACTTTAGGATGCACCATGCCGCAACCTAAAATCTCTACCCACCCGGTTTGTTTGCAAATGCGGCAACCCTTGCCTCCGCAAATAAAACAGGTGATGTCCATTTCAGCGCTTGGTTCGGTAAATGGAAAATAAGAAGGACGGAATCGTGGCTTAATGTCTTTGCCATACATTTCCTGCGCAAAGAAATAAAGTGTTTGTTTCAGATCTGCGAAACTTACATGCTCGTCAATGTATAATCCTTCTACCTGGTGAAAGAAACAATGAGATCTTGCGCTGATCGTTTCGTTTCTATACACACGACCGGGGCAAATGATACGGATCGGCAATTTTCCTTTTTCCATTTCCCGTATCTGCACATTGCT
>DASZXQ010000162.1:0-7988 GCA_035545755.1 Chitinophagaceae bacterium
ATAAGGATGGAAGCTTACATCGGACTGAAGTGTTGTGAACCACATCAAATAGCAATGGACAAAAGAATAAATGAATGGAACTTCCTTATTGAAGAAAACGGACTCTAATCTTTGAGTGCAAAAAAAGCCCGATATTATGCAAGGCATAGTTTTGAAGAATGACAATATCGTCATTCCTGATTTCTTGAAATTTTTCTTCGATTTTTACCAGAGGGTAAACCATCTATTAATTTTTGAAAAATATCTTTCTAGCGGAAAAGCAAACTATCTTACAGATATTTAAAAGGAACTCAACATAAGTATCCGGATCTTTTTCTCTAACTCCAATTAGATCAGTTATATTGGTTTCAAGAAATATTTTTCGGGCTTTTGAGAATTCTTCACCCAGGCGAGACAGAGTTTGTTCTTATTTTTCTTCTTCCTGAATAATGTAAGAGTTTATTTTGCTCAGGAATTGCTCGTGTGTTAGTAATTCTGATGTCATTTCATTAGATTTTGGACAAAAAATTTTCGTATTTGTTTTTGGCTTCCATTAACCTTTTTTCTGTCACTTCATAATACACTTCATCTACATCACCTCTCCGGCTTTGCCCATCATTCTCTTAATAACACTATAATCCGCAATGCCTGCCTCCTAAAATATAATCTCTGATGGCTGCCGGCGATTAGGACGACAATGTTGAAGCATGTAAAATCCGGAAGTCCTGAAACTTTTGGTTCAATCACTCCAACTGGTGATTTACCGGTGAATTTCTATATTCAATCCTCATGGTTATTGGATTCCATTTTAAAAAATCCTTTTCGCTAATTTCAGTGTTTATCCTGCTTTCACATTTGGAACGGCAGTAATAGATCCTCATATAAATGGGAATCGAACCTGTTTTTTGATTTTTTTCTTTTCATTCGGGAAGAAAACAATAGACACCTTCATGTTTAGAAAACTTTTGGTGAACCCAAAAGTGACGAAAGATGTTTCGAAGCGTGGAGTACTGAATATAAAAATCCCCGCTAATCAATTATTTGCGGGGATTCGTTTTGCACTGAGCGATTCTAAATCTATCTTTTGTAGCCCGTACGGGATTCGAACCCGTATCACCACCGTGAAAGGGTGGTGTCCTAGCCCTTAGACGAACGGGCCGCCTTCAAAGGGACGCAAAGATAGCCGCACCGGCATTTTTGTCCAAATGTTTTTATTCTGATTTCCATTTTTTTAAAAAAACTGATACACTATCTCATACTCACATTTTGTAACTTTGCAGCACAATTTTCTAATTTTCAAATCATCAAACTTTCAAATTCTCATGAGCACCGTAAAAGTTGCGATCAATGGTTTCGGAAGGATCGGCCGTTTGGTATATCGTCAGATCTATAAAATGGATGGCATCGATGTGGTCGCCATCAATGACCTCACCAGCCCCAAAGTGTTGGCACACCTCCTCAAGTACGACAGCGCCCAGGGCCGCTTCGACGCAGAAGTAAAATCAACCGATAATTCTATCGTGGTTAATGGTGATACCATCAGGATCTATGCACAAAAAAATCCTGCTGAGATCCCCTGGAAAGATCATGATGTAGATGTGGTGTTGGAATGTACCGGCTTTTTTACTGATAAAGACAAAGCATCAGCACACCTCACTGCCGGCGCTAAAAAGGTGGTGATCTCTGCTCCGGCTACTGGTGATCTTAAAACAATTGTTTTTAATGTCAATCATAATATTCTTGATGGAAGCGAAACAATTATTTCCTGCGCTTCCTGTACCACCAACTGTTTGGCCCCGATGGCAGACGTACTCGACAAAAAATTTGGCATCCAGGTTGGTTTGATGACCACAGTTCATGCGTATACCAACGATCAGAATACACAGGATGCTCCGCATCCCAAAGGTGATCTGCGAAGAGCACGTGCAGCTGCGCAAAATATTGTGCCCAACAGCACCGGCGCTGCTAAAGCTATCGGCTTGGTATTGCCAAACTTAAAAGGAAAATTAGATGGAACGGCACAGCGGGTTCCTACGCTTACCGGCTCGCTTACTGAATTGAATTGTATCCTGAATAAAAAAGTAACTGTTGAAGAAGTGAATGCAGCAATGAAAGCCGCTTCCAACGAATCATTCGGGTATAATGAAGATGAAATTGTAAGTAGTGATATTATCGGCATGCATTTCGGTTCCCTCTTTGATGCAACGCAGACCAAAGTGCAGACAGCCGGCGATTCGCAGCTGGTAAGAACAGTCAGTTGGTATGATAATGAAATGAGTTATGTCAGCCAGTTGGTAAGAACGGTTCACTATTTTGCCAAATTGATCATGAAATAAAATATATTTGAACTGAATGCCCCGTAGATCCTGAGCTTGCCGAAGGACGGGGCATTTTTATTTCAGTTAATTTTGGAAAACTAAAAAACGTGTATGTCAAAATTTTCAGACTTTAATTTCAAATCTCACAAGGCATTGATCCGGGTGGATTTCAATGTGCCGTTAAATGATAAATATGAGATCACTGACGATACCAGGATCAGGGCTGCTGTGCCTACAATCCGGAAGATATTAAATGATGAAGGTTCTGTTATTCTCATGAGCCACCTCGGTCGACCCAAAGATGGCCCTTCTGAAAAATATTCTTTGAAACATCTCGTCATTCATATCAGAAAATTATTGCAGGGGGCCACGGTTCTTTTTGCTCCCGATTGTATCGGGAACGAAGCAGTGCAGATGGCAGCATCTTTACAACCCGGTGAGATTTTATTACTGGAAAACCTTCGCTTTTACAAAGAAGAAGAAAAAGGCGATACGGGCTTTGCCAAAAAATTAGCAGCATTGGGTGATGTATATGTAAATGACGCATTCGGAACAGCACACCGGGCGCATGCGTCTACAGCAGTGATCGCTCAGTTTTTTCCGAAAGAAAAAAGAATGTTTGGATTGCTCATGGAAAATGAAGTAGCCAATGCTGAAAAAGTTTTGCATCATTCTGAAAAACCATTTGTGGCAATTATTGGCGGAGCCAAAGTGTCTGATAAGATCTTAATTCTTGAAAACTTATTGGAAAAAGCTACTGATATTATCATCGGCGGCGGCATGGCGTATACTTTCATAAAAGCTATGGGCGGCAAAATTGGTAATTCTCTTTGTGAAGAGGATCGCATTCAGACTGCTGCGGATCTGCTGAAAAAAGCTGAGGAAAAAGAAGTGAACATTCACTTGCCGGCAGATTCTATCATCGCTGATAAATTTGATGCTAACGCAAAAACGTCGGATTCACCAAGTCATCATATTCCGGATGGATGGATGGGATTGGACATTGGTCCAAATGCTTGTGAACAATTTTGTAATGTGATCATGCATTCCAAAACCATTTTATGGAATGGCCCCATGGGGGTTTTCGAGATGCACAATTTTCAGCATGGAACAAAATGTGTAGCGAAAGCAGTAGCCGATGCCACAGAAAAAGGAGCCTTCTCGCTGGTGGGCGGTGGTGACAGTGTGGCGGCTGTCAATCAGTTCGGTTATGCCGGCAAAGTAAGTTACGTTTCTACCGGTGGCGGCGCTATGTTGGAATATTTTGAAGGGAAACTGTTGCCGGGTATTGCTGCAATCCAACACTAAATCTTAGTGAAGTACCATTGAAACAAGCGGAAATCTTCTATCGTACACAGAAGTCCGTCACTTCCGACTCCAAACTGACTACACCAGCAAGGGGATCAGGTTGTAATTCTGTCATAAAAAAATCTTTGGTCCCTGATTTGAATATGTGGTTGCTATTTTATAAACACTTAATTTTAATATACACTAAAATCTATAACAATGAAGGGAACACGTAATGTCATATTGTTAAGCGTTGCAGCGCTAATTCTTATATTTTTTGTTTGGGGATGCAGCAGCTGCAATAATATCAAAAGATCAGCCAACGTAGTAGATAAAGCCTGGTCCGATGTTCAGGCCCAGTATGAACGGAAGAAAAACCTGTATGAAAATGTAGTGGCAACTATCAAAGGAGCTGCCCGTAATGAAGATACTACACTGATTAAGATCGTTCAGATGCGTTCTAGGATACCCAATGTTGATCCCAACAATCCTCAAACGCTGAATGAAGCCAATCATGCATTGGACCAAATGAAGAATTCTATTTTAAATATCAACGTAGAAGCCTATCCGACTATCCAGTCTACTCAGGCGTTCCGTGACTTCCAGGCCCAGATAGAAGGTACGGAGAACCGGGTAACGGTGGCAATAAGAGATTGGTCGCAGGCTGTGCTTGATTATAATAATAAGGTAACCCTTTTCCCCGGTAGCGTTTTTGCATCTGTAATGGGTATGCAGAAGAAACCATACTTTACTGCGGATGAAGGAGCGAAAGATACCAAAGTGGATTTCGGCAATTAATTCCTGGTAATTCAAATAATGTATCATCTTGTTTTCACTGTTCAGAAAAAATAGATTTTTTACTGAAGAAGAACAGCAGCAGATCCTTCAGGCTATTCAACAGGCTGAAAAAGAAACCAGCGGGGAGATTCGTGTCTTTGTGGAAAGCAAATGTAGTTATATGGACGCACTAGACAGAGCTAAAGAAATTTTCAGTCGGCTGAACATGCAAGATACTACCGAAAGAAATGCAGTACTGATCTATGTAGCTGTTAAACACCATCAACTGGCCATATTTGGCGATGAAGCCATTCATAAAAAAGTGGGTAACGATTATTGGGGCAGACTGGTGAAACAAATGGTACATCATTTTCATAAAAATAATATTGCGGAAGGCATTCGCCTGACCATTATGGAATTAGGGCACGATCTGCAAAAACATTTTCCTCACCATAAATACATTGATAAAAACGAACTGCCGGATGATATTGTGTTCGGCAGGTAAAACCCGATGAAGCGTTTTCTTTTATTCATACCTGTTTTGTTTTTTTCAGTTTGTGCGTGGTCACAGATCAATAAAGTTGTGCCACCTCGCCCCAATCCACCTCGTTTGGTGAATGATTTTACCAATACGCTTACGCCGGAACAGCGGGATGCGTTGGAGAATAAACTGGTCGCTTATGATGATAGTACATCTAACCAGATTGCTGTGGTCATTATTCCTACTACGGAAGATTATGATATAGAAGAAGTGGCTTTGGAAATTCTAAGGCAATGGGGAGTAGGAAATAAAGGCAAGAATAACGGCATCGTTATGTTAATTGCAAAAGATGACCATAAGATAAGAATTGAAGTGGGATATGGACTGGAAGGAGCGGTGCCGGATATAACGGCCAAAAGTATTATCGACAATGACCTGACTCCAAATTTTAAAGAAGGGAATTTCTATCGGGGAATTGATGTCGCTACTGATGATATCATCAAAGCGGCAGCTGGCGAATATAAAGCTCCGGAGGGATATGGCGGCAGAAAAGGGAAAGGCATCGGTGCAGGAACTATTTTTTTTATTCTGATCATCATCTTTGCGATCCTTGGCAGCTTTGGAAATCGCGGGGGCGGAGGTTTGGGAAATTTTGGGACAGGATGGTTACTTGGAAGCATGATGAGTGGTGGCTGGAATAGAGGAGGTGGTGGCGGATGGTCCGGCGGTGGTGGTGGGTTCGGCGGATTCGGTGGCGGAAGCGGCGGCGGCGGTGGAGCCTCAGGAGGATGGTAACTATTAGCTTAATAAAAAAGGCGAGAATAATTTTCTCGCCTTTTCTTTTCAATTTTTTTTAAAATCCTTTTTTGTCCGCTTCCGGTAATTTGGAAAGAATATAGTCAGCCTGGTCTTGCAAACCAGCTTCTTTTTTCTTTTCAGCCAATCCTTTTAGTAGAAATCCATTGATATATGGGTTAATTTGAGCCTGGAATGCTTCCGGTATAGCATCACGGAAGCTGACGATGGCGTCAACACCTCTTTTCACCGTCGACATATTTTTTGACTTACCCAGGAAATCACCAATAGATTGCAGCAGGGTAAATTTATTTTGCGATAATGGCATTTTTTCAAAACTGTTCAAAATAACATCGGCAGAGGATTCATCGCCTGATTTGATCAGGATAGCTGCGATAGCGGAAGAAAGTTTTCCTTTGGAAGGCTCGGTGGATAACCTTTTTGCTTCATTGAATGCTCCAGCGCTATCGATTTCAGATAAAGCTTCCAGCGCATTGCCGGAAACAGAATAGGACGAATCATTCACTGCTGCTTTGAAGAGAGAAGCATATTCAGGTTTTTTATATTCTCCGAGTTTTGCAATCGCATTCGCTTTTACTATGCGCTTTGGATCATTCTTTGCCAGCTCAACTAATGTAGACTCTACAGCATCTTTTACAGCCTGATTTTTAGTATCCAATTTACCGAGAGTGAAATTGCGCAATCCCTGGTATTTATCTTTCAGGGCAGTTGTCAAAAATGCAACAGCTTTGGGATCTGTTTGGTGCCTGGAAACAAAATCAATGGCTTCTCTTCTGTCCACATAGTTCCCGGCATGCTGGTATTGAAAAATGTATTCATCCAGTGTTTTGTTTTCCTTCTTTGTACAAAGAAGAATTTTATCACCATCAAAATTTACCAGGTCAGGTTTTTGCGGTGCATCAAAAGAGAAAGTATCTGTCTTATCATTTACCCAAACGTTATATCTTGTCTTCTCCGGTCCATCATAAACATCAATGGCTACAGGTAATCTGAAAACTTTATCAGCCTGTGTTTGATTGACGATCACTGTTTCTTTTTTTGCAGCAGCATCATAACTGTAATTGATATCAAGGTTTGGATGCCCGGCGCCATAATACCATTGATTCCAGAACCAGTTCAGGTCGCGGCCGGTTACATCTTCAAATGCAAGACGCAGTTGCTGCGCTTCTGCTGATTTGAATTTATTTGTAGTAAGATAAAGATTCAATGCTTTGAAAAAAGCACTGTCACCTACATAATTGCGAAGCATGTGCAGGATCGCTCCGCCCTTTGGATAACTTACTCCGTCAAATACATCTTCTTTGTCTTGGTAATAAAAACGAACCAAGTCTTTTTTAGCATCAGCAGGGTTGGACAAATAACCTTGCCGGTCATTATAATTTTGCTCAGCACCGGCATCTTTCCCGTATTTGTATTCTTCCCAAAGCGTTTCACTGTAATCAGCGAATGACTCATTCAATGTGATATTGCTCCAACTTTCAGTGGTTACCAGGTCTCCGAACCATTGATGAAAAAGCTCGTGGGCAATTACAGTTTCCCAATTATTACCATCAGTAAGTTCTCTGGCATCTTGTTGTGCAGCATCGGAGTGCAATGTGGAAGTAGTATTTTCCATGGCGCCGCTCACATAGTCATGGCCTGTTATTTGCGAATATTTTGGCCAGGGAAAATCTACTCCGGTAATCTTGGAATAAAATGCGATCATCTCCGGGGTAAGGCCAAAAATTTTTCTGGCAACGGAAGCATAATCTTTATCTACATAATAGCTGACTTCTTTTCCTTTGTAATAATCTTTTATAACAGCAAAATCTCCAACTCCCATAAAGAATAAATAAGGAGCATGTGGGAGATCCATTCTCCAATAATCAGTTCGGGTACCGTCTGCGTTTTTCTTTTTATTGATCAATAAACCATTGGAGAGGGTAACATATTTATCTGGCACGGTCATGTAAATTTCTTCAGTGGTTTTTTGATTAGGTTTATCAATGGTAGGCATCCATACAGAATTGGCTTCGGTCTCACCTTGCGTCCAGATTTCAGTCGGTTTATCTTTTTCTTTTCCTTGCGGGTTGATAAAATATAAACCACGGGCATCAGTGATGGCAGCGCTGCCTTTTGCTTTCACTTCATTAGGTTTTGAAGTATATTCTATAAAAACAGTGTACGGCTCGCCACCTTTATAAGTTTTATCCAGTGTGATATGGATCTGAATATCGTCATGTGTATATTTCAGATCTTTCATCATAGTGCCTTTTATGATGGTAACTTTGTGAAATTCCATTCCTTTAGCATCCAGAGTGAGTGAATCAGTTGGGTAGAAATGTGGTTTC
>DASZXQ010000163.1:0-6698 GCA_035545755.1 Chitinophagaceae bacterium
GGGTAGCATCAGAAGTAGCCCTCAACGATCTAAAAGAAAAAGAAAAGATCCTGGAACTGCATGAGATCGAATGGCACCGGAAGATCTCCCTTTCACTGGCCTGTTTGGTATTATTTCTTATCGGAGCGCCACTGGGTTCTATTATCAGAAAAGGCGGGCTTGGCACCCCGCTGATCTTTGCGATCGTGTTTTTCATGTTGTTTTATTTTTCGAGTAACAGCGGCGAAAAATTTGCAAGAGAGGGAAGCGTCAGCGCTTTTACCGGTATGTGGATGGCCACGTTCATCCTGGTGCCGATCGGAATTTTTCTTACTTATAAAGCCATGCGGGATTCACAATTGTTCAATAAGGAATTTTATTACAGGATCGCAAAATTCTTTGTTTCCCGTTTTCATAAGGCAGACCGTTCTTCACCGGGGGAGGTGTAATTATTAAGTACCTTCGCTTTCAATTTTTTTGAATTGGGTTCCGAACAACAAAATGTCCATGTTCAGAAATGGGTAGCCGTCATTTCTGTACTGCTACTGGCACTAAAGTTTGTTGCGTATTATTCTACACACTCCATTTCTATACTCACCGATGCGCTGGAAAGTATTGTAAATGTTGCTTCAGGCTTTATTGGGTTATATAGTTTGCATGTAGCTGCAAAACCGAGGGATAAGGATCATCCGTATGGTCATGGTAAAGCTGAATTCATTTCTGCCGCCATTGAAGGAACGCTGATCGGCAGCGCCGGCGCTATTATCTTTTATAAAGCTATTCAACACCTGGTTCACCCGGTTGAATTGCATCGGGTTGATTTCGGGATCATCCTGATCGCCCTTACGGCCGTTGTAAATTTTATTGTTGGATATTATTGTTTGCTAATTGGCAAAAAAAATAATTCAATAGCGCTGATCGCAAGCGGCAAACATTTGCAAACTGATACATGGTCCACGGTCGGAATCGTTATCGGGCTTATTTTTTTATACATCACCGGATATAGATGGATCGATAGTGTGGTTGCCATTCTTTTCGGCGGTTATATTATTTTTACCGGATACCAAATACTGCGTCGTTCTATTGCGGGGATCATGGATGAAGCAGATATGGATCTATTGGAGCAACTGGTTCGGGTGCTGAATTCCAACCGCAGGGAGAATTGGGTCGATCTACATAACCTTCGTGTGATAAAATACGGAAGTGTGCTTCATGTGGACTGTCATCTTACCGTTCCCTGGTATTTTAACGTGCATGAAGCTCATGCTGAAATTGATGCCTTAGCACTGTTGATCCGAAAAGAATTCGGCGAATCGCTGGAATTGTTTGTACATTCAGACGGCTGTCTGCCTTTTTCATGCCGTATTTGCTACAAAGCCGACTGCAGCAAAAGGCAACATCCTTTTGAAAAACAGATCGCCTGGACATTGGAAAATATTTCTCAAAATAAAAAACACGAATTGCATTAAGTTATGATCAAAACTATCACCCGTTGGAAAAAAGACCATCAGTTCGAGGCAGAACACCAGGGTAATAAAATTAACATTGATGGCGCTGCCAGAAACGGACATGGCCCGAAAGCATTATTATTATCTGCATTGGCAGGCTGTTCGGGAATTGACCTGGTGGATATTCTTGCCAAAATGCGGGTATCTTTTTCGTCATTGGAAATGGAAGTGGACACCACACAGACAGAAGAACCGCCTAAAGTATATAAGGATATTCTTATTATCTATAAAATAAAAACGGATCAACAGAATGAAGAGAAAGTGAAAAAGGCTATTGAGCTTTCGCTGGAAAAATATTGCGGAGTATCGGCTATGCTGAAAAAAAATTCTTCTATTAATTATAAACTGGTTATTGAACCCTGAAATTTATTTAGTGTATGCTTTCTAAAAAAGCGCAGTATGCTTTTCGAGCCCTGACGCATCTTGTAGAAAATTATGAGAAGGGACCGGTGCTCATTGCGGAGATGTCGAAGAAAAAAAGGATCCCGTTGAAATTCCTGGAAAATATTCTGCTGGAGCTTAAAAACAATGATATTCTTGAAAGCAAGAAAGGAAGAGGCGGCGGTTATTCTCTGAAAGAACATCCATCCAAAACCCATATTGCTTCAGTGATCCGTATCGTGGACGGGCCAATTTCCATGTTGCCCTGTGTGAGTCTTTATTTTTACAAGCGCTGTGAGAATTGTAATGAAAAACGATGCGGGCTGCATGATATCATGAAAGATGTCAGGGATGCTACATTGAAAATACTGGAACGGCGCACCCTGCAGGATCTTGTATTATAATCAAATTAAATTTATGAAAATAACACCCTACTTGTTTGGTAGGGTTTTATTTTTCTATTACCTTCGGAATTTTCTAACAATAAAACCAACCAATATGGGATTACGTTTAGGGGATGTTGCTCCCAATTTTAAGGCACAAACGACTGCCGGCGAAATAGATTTTTATGAATATCTCGGTAATGGCTGGGGAATTTTATTTTCTCATCCTGCGGATTATACGCCGGTATGCACCACAGAACTTGGCAGAACTGCTTTATTAAATGAGGAGTTTGCGAAACGCCATGTGAAAGTACTGGCTGTAAGTGTTGATCCACTTGATAAACACCAGGGCTGGGTTAAAGACATTAATGAAACGCAACATTGCACGGTGAACTTTCCCATCATTGCTGATGAGAACAAGACAGTGGCTACTTTGTATGATATGATCCATCCGAATGCTTCTGCTACAGCCACGGTTCGTTCTTTGTTTGTAATAGGGCCTGACAAGACCATCAAATTAATGATCACGTACCCGGCATCAACCGGAAGAAATTTTTATGAAGTATTGCGGGTAGTGGATTCTTTGCAGCTAACCGCCAATTACAGCGTGGCTACGCCTGCCAACTGGAAGGAAGGAGAAGATGTGATTGTAGTGCCCGCTGTTTCTACAGAAGATGCGGTCAAAAAATTTCCCAAAGGAGTAAGAGTCATAAAGCCGTACCTGCGCTATACGCCGCAGCCAAATAAATAATGCTGACGCAGGAACACATACAACGGATCGAAGAAAGTTCCTTGCCTGATGCCTTACAGCTGGTAGCGCAACTATTTCCCGGTACGATCAAATTTTCATCCTCACTAGGCCAGGAAGACCAGGTGATCACGGATGCTATTTGCAGGAATAAAATTAATATCGAAATCTTTACCCTTGATACAGGCAGGTTGTTTTATGAAACGTATGAGCTGATGGAACGAACCAATGCCCGATATAGAATCAATCTGAAAGTTTATTTTCCTGAGCCTGCGGATGTAGAAGCATTCGTTACCGAAAAAGGCATCAATAGTTTTTATGAATCAGCAGAGAACAGAAAGCAGTGTTGTTTCATCAGGAAAGTAACACCTTTGAACAGAGCTTTAAAAGGAGCAAAGGTCTGGATTACCGGTCTGAGAGCGGAACAAAGTGATAATAGAAAAAACATGCCGATGATCGAATGGGATGAACCAAAGCAACTGTACAAGTTCAATCCGCTGATCAATTGGTCTTATGAAGAGATGCTTAATTACCTCAGCGAAATGGATGTTCCATACAATCCTTTACACGATAAAGGTTTTATCAGTATTGGCTGTGCACCATGCACCCGTGCAATTAAACCGGGAGAAGATGCCCGGGCAGGAAGGTGGTGGTGGGAGACATCGCAAAAAGAATGCGGTCTGCACAGTGATCATGCCAATATAAGAAAGTAAAGACAAGTCTTGATCTATGAGTAACTATCGTTTAAATTATTTAGAGCAACTCGAGGCGGAAAGTATTTATATTTTCCGTGAAGTGGCTGCGCAGTTTGAAAAACCGGCCTTGTTGTTTAGCGGGGGTAAAGATTCTATCACTCTTGTTCATTTGGCCCACAAGGCATTTGCTCCGGGAAAAATTCCTTTCCCGTTAGTACATATTGATACAGGCCATAATTTCCAGGAAGCACTTGATTTCAGAGATGCATTGGTTGCAAAGATCAATGCCACGTTGGTAGTTCGTAAAGTGGAAGATACGATCAAACAAAGAAGTCTTACAGAACCCAAAGGAAAATTCCCCAGCAGAAACTGGCTTCAGACCTATACGCTTTTGGATACAATTGAAGAATTTAAGTTTGATTGTTGCATCGGCGGCGCCCGGAGAGATGAAGAAAAAGCAAGGGCTAAAGAAAGAATATTTTCAGTAAGAGATGAATTTGGCCAATGGAACCCGAAACTGCAGCGGCCAGAATTATGGAATATCTATAATGGGAAAATTCATAAAGGAGAAAACGTAAGAGTTTTCCCGATCAGTAACTGGACAGAACTTGATGTCTGGAATTATATACGCAAGGAGCATATCGAACTTCCCTCCATTTATTTTGCCCATGACCGGAAGCTGATTGTTCATGAAGGTCAGCTGGTCGCTGTCAGTGATCATATCCAACCATCCGCGGAGGATATTGTGGTCACAAAAAAAGTCCGGTATCGCACCGTGGGCGATATGACTTGTACTGCCGCCGTTGAATCCAATGCCTCATCGTTAGATGAGGTGATCCGGGAAATTATGTCCACGAGGATCAGCGAAAGGGGGGAGACCCGTATAGATGATAGAGTAACGGAGGCGGCCATGGAAGACAGGAAGAAGAACGGGTATTTCTAACATTCACCATTGAAAATTTAAACTAGAAATTAAAAGTGGATCTATTACGATTTATAACTGCAGGAAGTGTGGACGATGGTAAAAGCACCCTGATCGGGCGTTTATTATATGACAGTAAGAACATTCTAATCGATCAGCTTGAAGCAATGGAAAAATCTACCAGGAACAGAACCGATGGCTCGGTAGATCTTGCATTGCTGACGGATGGGCTTCGTGCAGAGAGGGAACAAGGTATCACCATTGATGTGGCGTATCGCTATTTCACCACGTCAAAAAGAAAATTCATCATTGCCGATGCGCCGGGGCATGTTCAATATACCCGTAATATGATCACCGGTGCCAGTAACGCCGATCTCATCATCATTTTGATCGATGCCCGGCAGGGAGTAGTGGAACAAACGCGTCGCCATTCTATCATTGCTTCTTTATTAAAGATACCTCATGTAGTGGCGGCGATCAATAAAATGGATCTGGTGAATTATTCACAAGACGTTTTCAACAATATTGTGATCGAATATGCCGAAGTGGCGAAACAATTAGGTCTCCCTGATGTCCATTACATTCCTATCAGCGCATTGCATGGAGATAATGTGGTGGACCGATCTGCTGCAATGGACTGGTATGACGGTGCACCCTTGCTATCCTATCTTGAAGAAATACTGGTTGACAATGACGTCAACCTTACCGATGCCCGTTTCCAGGTGCAATTTGTCATTCGGCCCCAAACCGAAGCATTGCCGGATTATCGCGGCTATGCCGGCAAAGTGATCAGCGGCATTTATAAAAAAGGCGACCGGGTAAAAATATTACCGCAGGAAATTGAGACGACCATTTCATCCATAGAGATCGCCGGAAAAGAAGTGAACGAGGCTTTTCCTTCGCAGGCAGTCGTGATACAACTGTCCGATGATATTGATATCAGCCGGGGTGATTCCATTGTAAAAACGAATAGCCTTCCGCAAGTTGCCCATGAACTGGACGTGTTGTTATGCTGGTTGGATGATAAGCCGCTGATCTCGGGAAATAAATATTTATTGCAACATAACAGCAGACTGGTAAGAGCTGTTATAAAACAAGTGAAGTATAAATTGGATGTGAATTCATTGCAGCAGCAGCCGGTGCAAGGGACCGTACAACTTAATGAAGTAGTAGCGGCCACCATAAAAACCGCATCCCCACTTGTGTATGATAGTTATGACAGAATACGTATGCATGGAGGTGCTATTCTCATTGATGAAACGAGTAATAGCACGGTAGCAGCCGTTTTGATTCAATAAGAAGCAACAATCAATGAGACGACCTGGTAAAGTTGTTTTGGCGGGCGCAGGCCCGGGTGATGAGGAACTGATCACTATAAAACTGCAGCACCGTTTGGCGGAAGCAGATGTGATCATCACTGATCGCCTGGTGAATTCACTGATCATTACGCTCAATGCAAGAAAGGATGTCGAAATTATTTTAGCCGGGAAAAAGGGGTATAATAAAAATTCTCTTTCGCAAGAACAGGTTACAGCTCTCATCATTGAGCATGCCGGCAAAGGGAAGAATGTACTTCGACTCAAGGGTGGCGATGTCGCTTTTTTCAGCAATCTTTTTGATGAGTTGGTTGCGTTAAAGGAAAATAAGATCCCGTTCGAGATCATTCCGGGAATTACTGCCGCCTCCGGCGCATCCGCCTATACCGGGATACCGTTGACTGCCAGAAATTATTCGCAGGGTGTGCAATGCCTGACGTTCAATCCCAACAGTAACTATTCTCCTGCTAAATGGCGGCAACTTGCTGCCTCAGGCGATACACTAGTGTTTTATATGGCAGCGAGTACTATTTGTGTTCTTTCTCAAAAGCTCATGGATTATGACTGTCCGGCTTCAACAGGTATTGCCGTTATTGAGCAGGCAACCACTATTTACCAGCACGTACACGTCAGCACACTGGAAAATTGCCGTAAAGATTTTTCCGAATCAGCATTCAGCTCTCCTTCACTGGTAATTGTTGGCGATGTAGTAAGACTTCACGATCAGTTCAACTGGTTTCAATCAATTGGTACGGGCAGTGTTTTC
>DASZXQ010000164.1:0-28820 GCA_035545755.1 Chitinophagaceae bacterium
GGGCGAAGAAGTCAGCATCAATACCGTAACACCGGGGCGAGCAGTGAATAATAAAAATGTGGCATTGCATGGAGCATTCAGCGGCGCATACAAGATCACGGACTTTACAGGCATTCCTATTGATAAGAAAGAAGGTTTGTCGAAGAATAATGACATCGTCAACAACAATGCATTCCTCTATCACGGCATTAAGATCGAGCCGGGCAATGATATTATCTACAACACTTCTATCGTTCGACGAAACAACCAGGCATTGAAAGCTTTCCGGAATAAAACGATGGATATTTATTTCACCCGTGATAATATTTACCTGCGCCTGATGGAAAATCAAAAAGTGAAAGATGTACGATCACTGTATAGCATCCTGACCTCCGTAGCAGAAGTGTATTCCCCGATACAGGATCTGAAAGCGATCTCTATGTTTCCTTCTTATAGTGGCGAGTTAGCTTCGATCGCTTCTGTTTATAAGGACATCACGAAGGACAGGCAGATTACAAAAAAGAAAGCAGTGAAAAAGAGAGTGAGCATTCTTCAATTTTTCCATTTATGAGCTTAAAAAAATTATATGCGCTATAAATTATTTCTACTCTTCCTGCTGGCATTTTTCTCAGTTTCGCTGTATGCACAAACGGAAACAAAGAATATCCGCATTGTGGATACATTGACCCCGCAGGAAAAGAAATCCCGGAACCCCATACTTCTTAAATCAGAAGTAGACTCACTGATCAAAATGCATGAAGCCAGTATCGTAAAACTACCGGTGCAGGAACCTGTCATTGAAGAAAAGACCAATTCAAACACCTGGCTGCTGGTGATCGTTGCCGTTACGCTGGTAGCAGCAGGATTGCTGGTTGGATTATTTTTTCAGCAACGAAAACGCTTTGCCAATATCTCTGATAACCTGATTCGCCAGCTGCGTCAGATGGAATACCATGCCGGCCTCTCGGCCAATGGAATGGCAAATGAAAATGATAAAAAATTAATTTCTGATATGCAAACAAAAACAAGGGATCTGAATAGCAGGCTGGAGAAGTTGAAAACGGAGAATGAGAACCTGAACGCTGTATTGAAAGAATACAGCCGGACCCAAATGGAATACGAAGCTTTGATAAAAGCTATTTCAAAAACGTTTAAAATAACAAAATATCCCGGTGCATCGGAAAGCAAGTCTGATATTGAAGCCCTGGTGGGCTTGTTTGAAACAGAGCGGTCTTTTACAAGACATGTCTATGAACAATTCATCCGGCCCGTCACTGCTATTGTAGATGCCAATAAGAACAATCCTTCCGGTATGAGTGAGGAACAGCAGGATAAATTACTGGAACTATTGATCTCTTTATCCTTACTCTACATTGAATACCTGTATTTGCGGATCAATGAATTGTCGGTGGGCGGCAGCATAGTGCAACGCATCAATGATATTAAAAACGGTTTAAAACTAAACCCCGGGCTTCTAAAAAAATTAAATACACAAAACGGCAGCCGTGCATTGGTGCTGCATTTGGCGTTGGAGAAAATTAACCTGAACAATCTTTCTTACCCTGTTTTTGAAGAAACGGATCTGAACCACCACTAATCCAAAGAAATGTTGAAGATCATCACCAGTCTTTCGTTTCTCTATGCCCTTTCTTTTATCCTGCTAATGTGGTATGGGCTTTCTTATTACAAGGCGTTACCTAAACCGGGTCGGAGAAAAAAATTATTCCTGCCGGTATTTTTTGTGATCAGCGCTGCCTGTTTTTTATTTCTGTGGATCAATATGCATGCGCCACTCAGTTTAAAAACATATAGCAACCTTGATCATTATTTTATTCAGCAGGATGGTTTCCGAATCTCAAAAAATATAGAACTGGGACGAGCTGATACCGCTAACAATATCAATAGCTCTTTCAATCGGTTTGATTTTTCGAAAGACAATGACCAGGTTGTTTTATCTGCTCCGTATTCTGAAGATCCGTTTTATATGGCATCTTCTAATTTTTACAGGCTGGCTTCTGTCAATTATCCTGCACCCGGGCATATGATATATTTTAAAGTGGATTCTATTCCTGTAAATCTGACTATGCGGGGAGAACAGGAATTTGAACTGAGTATAAACGGTGTGAACTTTAACACTCAGAAAGAAATTAAAAAAGGAACGTCAGGCTGGAATCTTTTCAGTGATCTCGGCAGTTTTATCAATTCGGTATATTATATCAACCAATCGCTGACGGGTTGTTTAAAAGATATTTATTTATTAAGAGACAGCGTTTCAAGATCGCAATATGGCAGCATGAAGTTTTTTCTTTCGGGAAATTTATTCAACACGGCCACGGCAGTTAATTATGATGGGAAAAACATACAGCGTTCAGATCTGTCTTTCAAAACTGTGATACCGGATGGCTGCCGCTTTGCATGGGGTATTGGGTTTTTGGATAATAACAAAAATCAGTTTGTTTTAAAAAATGAGAGTGGAAATAGTTTTACGATTCTGAACCGGTTCCCGGTTTCTTATCCTTTATCCGAAGAGCAAAAAGATAATTGGACCTCACATACGGTCAATAAATTCCTTGTATCTAATACACCCGACCTGCAGCACATGCCTTCTGTTTTTAGTGAGGGATTCATGTTCGCAGCACCCGGCGATAGTTTGGATTATTTCTCACCGGTTTTATTGAGCTATCAGAAAGGTGCCGGCAATTCAGCGCTGGACATCAAAGCAAGTTTTTTAAATAAGCCAAAGTTGCCGTTGGATTGGAATGATAATAGATTATTGTTGTCATCTGCTTCCCGAGATTTTCAATGGATATTCTCATTGAGAAACACTTATAATTGGGAATTCAACGGCGGTGTTCTAACAAGCGATCAATGGCAATTAAGAATCTTTGGCATGTTGGGATTCTTTTTCCTGCTGGTCTTCGTTACAGCGTTATTGAAACCGGCAGAACAAAGCAGTTGGGTCTGGCAATTGCTTTCCTGCATCACGATAGTATTTCTTTCTACAAGATTATTTCTTTATTGGCGCTATAAAAGTTTTCCTCCTTATGAAGGAATGGATCTGCCATCGCAGCAACAATTGCAAAGCGCCTGGAATTTCAGCATCATTATTTTTACGGGAATTGTCTTAGCTATCTTTTTCGGGTTTGATCTATTGAAGCGGATCTGGTTTTTGATTGGTAAGAAAATAAATTTTAAAAATTCAATTAATAAAAGAGCGCAAAACGTTTCAGCGATCAATCAGTTTGTTCACCGTTATCCGAAATATGTTTATTTCATTTCATGGCTGATATCACTTGCCGCCTGTTTTGGCTGGGCATACCTGAAACATTTCGATGTCAATAATTGCAGGCATATATCGCTGCTGTTAATGGCTATTTATTTTATTTTCCTTTATATCTCTTACCGCCATTCGCCATTGGTGGCTTCAGCAGAAAAAAGCTGGTGGAAGATCGATACGTTCAAGCCATTTCATGTGTTGGTTAGTAATCCTGTAAAAATTTTACTTTCAATCAGCCTGCTGGGCGTATTTATTTTTATTGACATTGGATTTGCCATCGTCTTTCTGAATTTTCTCTTGTTCAATGAAGCATTTTTAAGTATCAATTACAGTATCTCCGGTCTTTCAGCTGGTAATTCGGCAAACAGGAAGGTATTTGTACTATCTGCTTTTCTCTATACTTCTTTATTTGTATTGAATCTTTTGTTTGTTCCGTATTTTCTTGGATATGTTTTACAATTACCACAGATAGTTTTCACGATCATCTTTTGTTTTTTCTTACTGGTGCTTATTCTGAATGTCACACGGGTATTAGCGCCGGAAATGAAACGCAGCCGGTTGGCAGTGTTGCTTTTTATTCTTTTGCCATTGTTGTCATTGGCTTATTTCAAATTCATTCCTAAAGAAACAATTTTAGATAAAGCTGAAAAAACCAAATACAGGATCGATGTATTGACCATGCCGCCGGATAAAGCGATTCAGCTGGCTTATGAAGAAGGAAAGACTTACGAACCGGTGATCCGGGCAGCACAGAACCAGTGGTTCATCAATACTTTCATCTATGAAAAAAATAACCCGGCTGTAAATTCCATTTATTTTCATTTGTTACCACATGCTCCGCAAAATAAAGGAGCCAAGTATAATGCCCAGGCAACCGATTTAGTTGCAAGCAGGTTTTTCATTGCTGAACATGGAAAGTGGTCTGTTCTTTTGTTTGTCTTATTGTTGTTATTACCCGTCATCATGCTGGCACCTTTTTATAAACTATATCCGGACTTTACCAACCGAACTAACACGAATTATCCAACAGTTACATTAGGATTCACACTACTGAATTATTTATTGATCAGTGCGCTGCTGGTGATATTAGCGGCTACGGGTAAATATATTTTCTTCGGGCAGGATCTTCCGTTCGGAAGTATTTTAAGTAAACAATCCGTATTGTTCCCTTCTTTGCTGATCATAATAGTGATCCTTCTCTTTAAAGCAGTTCCGGTTCAATATTATTCCAATCGAAGGAAAAATATTCCCAGTCTCATCGTTTTTACCGGTTTATTCATTTTATTGGTACTGGTCAAACCGGTTTTTAATAAGAACAAAGAATTCAATGTGAGTGATCTTTCCAAAGACATGAATTCGTTTATAGATGCAAGGCTTCAGCCGGTGCTCACTTATATTGATACATCAAGAGCAGGAAGAAAAATGCCACTGGCCCGGAAAGATGCCTGGTTTGTTGATTCTTTAAGGAAAATGATAGCCTTGGGATCCTTTGCATCGGATAATTCATTTTTTCAGAAAGAGATCGATGATTATTCTAAAACGGATTTCGCACGGCATCTTGATCAAAAAAGATTTTTATACATAGACCTGAATTCCGGGACTCCGCAATTAGCTGCCAATGAAAATTATTTCCGGATCGAACCGCCGCCTCATTTGCAATATGCATGGACAGGAAATGTATTTGGCGACACTTCTGTTTATAATATTACGCTGTGGGATCATCGTTCAGGTTCTTTGATCATGAAACATCTTTCCAATTTTACTGAACAACCCAATGAAGAGCTGACTTTGGGATTATTATTGTCTTTCAGAGATGCATTGTCACCCGGGTTGTATAAAAAACTATATCTCGTCAATACAGGACATTCTGACCGATTGATAAAATTTGCTGATGAAAAAAAGATTCTTGCTGCCGGAGATAGTTTGGTATTACAGAATCCCACTCATTTTAACATTGATGATCCTGGTGATGAAAAATTAGTGACTATCGAGCCCGATGCATTCATGAAAAATTATTTTGTGAATGGGAGCCGGTTTTATGTTTATCCTTTAGGAAAAGATTTTATCTGGGCAAGGAATTTTGCAGAAAGTATTGCTGCAGATTATATCAATGATGATCATTCAAAAAAGAATGCCTATGTCTCTCTTGATTTTGAAATGATGGATTCGCTCACCGCGATCATTAAAAATACGGTCGGCAAAGATTCTGCATATAAAAAAGGAGCGGAGTATGGCATTTGCATTGCCGACGGGAACGGCCGCCTGCTGGCGATGAATGATTTTATCAAAAACATGGCACGCCCGGATCCGAATGATAAAGCTGAATTTAATAGCGCCGTGAATAATGAGAACGGATTGATACCGCAATCCCTTATGCGAAAAATGATCGGGAACATTAATTTATTGAGATTAAATCCCGGGCCGGGCTCCACATTAAAACCACTTGTATTTTCTTCCGTAGCATCACAATTGAATATTGATTGGGATCTGTTTGCTTCTGATGGATTTTCTCATCCGCAAAATTATTTTGGCGGCGAACGGGTAGCGCAATATGATTTTGAAGAATATCATGGTCTGATTAAAAAACTTACGGATTATTTCCGCCTGTCCGATAATTATTTTCATTCGAATGTTTTGTTACTGGGGTCTTATCCAAAACAAAACCTCAATAATCTTTTATCCAGGTATTTTGTGACTCAAAAGCCGGACACCGGAATGCACTGGCCTTATTTTTTCTACAACGGAAAAACGTATTGGCTGGACGGATTTGAAAATTGGCCTGGATATTCCAATGGCAAAGCCCATTTTGGGATGGACAGTTCTTTTGTTTCTATCGGCATGCTGAGTAATTATGGAATCTATAATCATGATCCGGGTAAAAGTTTTGATCGTTTCCATTCATTGTATGATTCATTGTTATTTGGAAATGCCGGCAATCGTTCCGGATTTATTTTGCCGGAATTGAGTTTATTCGATCAGCAGGGCGGCAATCTGAATATGAATGTGCCCTATGATGTCTTTGCAAATTGTTTCAGAGGCCATGTAAAAGGTAGCAGCCAGGTGTTGATCCCCCCTGTAAAAATGGTCGAAGCTTTTGGCAGATTGGTCACGCAAAACAGGAATTATGATCTGACCTTAAATCCATACGCTTCGGCATTGGCCTATTCTCCCTTTTATATTGACAGTAGTATCGGTTACAATAATTTTGTTTCGCTGATGCGTGACGGGGTTTTTACAGGAATGAAGGACGCATTGTTCAATGGCACGGCAGGCATGTTGGGGAGACAGTTGAAGAACGGGTCACCTTATTTTTATTATGCCAAAACCGGAACTACCGGCGATAATGAATTAAAAACAAAATCAAAACTTTTAGCAGTGGTGATCTCTGCAAAAGACATCAGCAGCCCGGATTATACGTTCAAGCATTTCGATAAATTCTTTACGATCTATTTTACTTCGCAAAACGGCCCAAGCAAACAAAATGATGAATTGCAGAAGCGGGTGATCAATTATATCGAGCATTCAACTTCATTCAGAAAATTGATGCAGGCAAAATAAATTTCATTTTCCCCATTCCCATAAACCCCATTTCAACGTTTCGGGTAATTTGATGCCACTTTGTTTTAAAGTGAGTAAAATGCTTCCCCGATGATGAGATTCGTGTGAAATAAGGTAAGCAACAAAAGTGATCAGGCCGGTTTTGAAGCCTTTCAGTTTTCCACCAGCGTCCCAACTTTTATTGATAAGTTCCTCAATTCCTGTGGAAGATTCTTTCAACGCTTTTTTCAAAAGTTCCCGGTCATAGGGTGTTTCTTTTTCTATTTTTTTATACCGGGAGGAAATATTTTCATCAATTATTTCCAGCCAGCTTAATCGGACATTATGTATATGCACCAACTGGAGATAAACGGTTCTTCCGCCTCGTGTACTAAGCGTCTTTTGCATTCCTTCATCATTGATAGTATCTATCAATAAAAGATTCATTCGTTCGTGGATGTGCCATGCATTCAGAAGTTGTTCTTTCATTTCAGGCTTATTTTAAAGACAGAAAATAAAAAATCCCTGCATCATGAATGCAGGGATTTATATGAAAGGTAAAAATTACCTGTTGCTATTAATTATTTGTCTTGCTGTCTTTGGCTTTGCCATTACTTTTTACCCAGGCATCGTACGCATCAGCGGTAAGCACTTCACCGGTGATTTGAACGGTTTTGGGTTTTTCAACTCCTGCCAGTTGGATGTAAACATCTTTAGTAAAAGGAGCGATGGCAGCAGCATTGTACTGTACTTTCAGTTTGGCAGTGGCGCCGGGTGCGATTGGCTGAGTGATCTTTTCCGGGGTGGTGCAACCACAGCTGGCCCAGGTATTTTGAACTACTACAGGCTTGTTGCTGATATTTTTGATCTCAAAAGAATAGCTAACAGGAATACCCTGTTTGATCTTTCCGAAATCATGTTTTTCAACATTTACTTTGATCAAAGAATCGGCTTGCGTCTGAGCCATTAGTGAAACACCGAGAAAAAGAGCGATTACAGGCAATAAAACTTTCTTCATGTTTTAAAAATTTAAAGGTTTTGTTTTTTAAGAAATTCTACAGAAGCATTGGCAGGAGCAGAACCTTGCGGCGCTTTCCATACCGTGCCCTTGATTTTTAATTGTTCTGTTTGATTGGTATTGTAGGTTATGGTGATGAATTTTTCAAAGTAACCCTCCGCAGCGGCATTATATCCCACTTTGATCTTTGCAGTGGCGCCGGGTGCGATGGGTTCCGGGCTCCATTCCGGAGTGGTGCAACCGCAACTTGCATGAACATCATTTAGCTTCAATGGTTCTTTCCCAGTATTCACAATTTCAAAGTCATAATAAACCGGTTTGCCCTGTGGTATCCTGGAAAAATCATGTTCCGTTTCTTTAAGCTGAAGCACCGTTTGCCCGGGAGCTGTCGTATTCTGAGTTGCTATGTTGGTATTTTGGGCAACGGAATACAACGAAGCGCTAATCAGTAAAAACAGGGTCAGATATTTCTTCATACCGGATGTTTGAAGACCTCAAAATTAAGTCAAAGATGCCAGAATACATAGCCAGGTTGCAAGCTTAACGACCAATTTTTCACAGCCCGGAAAAATGAAGCTAATCTTCCTATTTTTGCCTCATGCAAAACACATTTTCCCAAACCATAACGGAATCAAAACTCTCTTTTGAGCGATTTCGGGAAGAAGTGTTGAATGATTTCAAGATTGCCTGCATCAGCCGGGAAACCAGTCTTTTAGGCAGAAAAGAAGTGCTTACAGGAAAAGCTAAGTTTGGAATTTTTGGAGACGGGAAAGAGATAGCCCAGATCGCCATGGCAAAATATTTTGAGCCCGGCGATTTTCGGAGTGGTTATTACAGGGACCAGACATTTATGCTTGCTGCAAAATTGGCTACAGTTCAGGAAATTTTTGCACAATTATATGCCGATCCTGATACCAAAAGAGAACCATTCAGCGGTGGCCGGCAAATGAATTGTCACTTTGCTACGAGGTTTGTGGATGAAAACGGCGAATGGCTCGACCTGGTGAATCATAAAAATATTTCCTCCGATATTGCTCCTACTGGCGGACAGATGCCGAGGGGATTGGGATTGGCATTTGCATCAAAAGTTTTTCGCAATGTAGAACAGCTTCAATCATTACATCAGCTTTCAAACAATGGCAACGAAGTTTGTTTTACCACCATTGGAGATGCTGCTACCAGCGAAGGATTATTTTGGGAATCCATCAATGCCGCAGGTGTGTTGCAGGTTCCGCTAGCAGTTTTTGTTTGGGATGACGGTTATGGCATTTCAGTGCCGAAAGAATATCAAACTACCAAGTCATCTATTTCTGAAGTATTGAAAGGGTTCAAAAAAAATGACGGCACTAATGGACTGTATATTTATAAAGTAAAAGGATGGGATTATGCAGGAATGTGTGAAGTGTTTGAGGAGGGAATTCGTTTTGCAAGAACCACACATACCCCGGTTATTTTTCATGTAGAAGAATTGACCCAACCACAAGGCCACTCTACATCAGGAAGTCATGAACGTTATAAAACTACTGAACGATTAGAATGGGAAAGAGAATGGGACGGCATCAGGAAAATGAGAGAATGGATCCTTACTAATGAACTGGCAAACGATAATGAATTAGATGATATTCAGACTGAGGCCAAAGAGCATGTAAAAGAAAGTAAAGCGCTGGCCTGGGAGGAATACATGACTCCTGTAAAAAAGCAGGTAGCAAAAGCTGCTGATCTTATCAATAATTTAGGGAGCAATATTCCACAACAATCAGCCGCTTTGCAAAAACTTGCTTCCGACCTCTTGACCATGCATGAGCCGTTACGCCGTGATGTGATGAAGACGCTGAATGCGGCGTTGGACCTGGCAGGTGATTCCGATGCGGCTTTCTGGACTAAAGATTATTACAACGATCTTTTGGCAGAGAATAAAAAACTATTCAACAGTTCCCTTTATAATGAAGGGCCGAAAAGTGCTTTGAATGTTGCGGAAGTGAAAGCTGTTATTCCTGACGAAGCGCCGATGGTAAATGGGTTTGAAGTGTTGAATAAATTCTTTGACGCATTATTTGCATCCAATCCCAAAGTAGTTGCATTCGGTGAGGACCTCGGTCATATTGGTGATGTGAACCAGGGCTTCATGGGATTGCAGGAAAAATATGGTGAGCAGCGGATCTTTGATACCGGCATTCGTGAGACCACTATCATTGGACAGGGAATTGGGTTAGCGATGCGTGGCCTTCGTCCGATCGCAGAAATTCAGTATCTCGATTATTTGTTATTTGGATTGGAGCCAATGAGTGATGATGCGGCAACGCTGCATTATCGAACCGCAGGTCAGCAAAGTTGTCCGTTGATCGTTCGTACTAGAGGTCATCGTTTGGAAGGGATATGGCACAGTGGCTCTCCGATCGGAATGGTGATCAATTCTCTTCGGGGAATGTATGTATGTGTGCCTAGAAATATGACGCAGGCAGTGGGTATGTACAATACACTATTGCGCAGCAATGATCCGGGTTTGATCATCGAATGCCTGAATGGATATCGCCTGAAAGAAAAATTACCATCCAATCTTTTAGATTTTACGGTTCCGCTCGGAATACCGGAGGTCATTAAAGAAGGGAATGATGTGACCATTGTTTCTTATGGCTCTACACTCCGCATCGTTCAGGAAGCAGCAGCAATGCTGGAGACGCTGGGAATAAGTTGCGAGATCATCGATGTACAAACACTTTTGCCTTTTGATATTTATCACAAAATTTTGGAATCACTTAAAAAAACCAATCGTATTGTTTTTGTAGATGAAGATGTTCCCGGCGGCGCAGCTGCTTACATGTTCAATAAAGTGATGGAAGAACAAGGCGGTTATAAATATCTTGATGTAGCTCCCCGAACGATTACCGGCAAAGCTCATCGACCTGCTTATGGAAGCGATGGCGATTACTTCAGTAAACCAAATGCAGAGGAGATTGAAGCTGTTATTAAAGAAATGATGAGAGAGTAAGGAAGCAAGTGGTCAATAGCGGGTTGCAAGTAGGTTATAAGCATTAATAATTAAAAGATGTTAGACTTAAGTCACAAAAGATTAATTGCCTGGCAAAAGTCGATTGAATTATTACCGCAACTTTATGCTTTATGTCAGAAACTTCCCCCTGACGAAAAATATAACCTGGTAAGCCAGATCAAGAGAGCTGGTATTTCTGTATGTAACAACCTGGCAGAAGGAAGTGCAAGAAAATCGAAAACAGAAAAGAATAGTTTTTTTGAAGTTGCCAGATCATCTGTTGTTGAGATTGATAACCTTTTAGTAGCTTTTTTAGCTGTTAAATATTTGAATGAAGAAGATATTAAAGAAGTTGACAGGAGGAATATTGAATTATTTAAACTTATAAGCAGATTAATTGATTCAAATAACAAATAAGTTTTTACTACTTGCTACTCACTACTAACTACTAACTATTCTCTATGATACTTACTCTTTATCAAGTTGATGCTTTTACCGATAAATTATTTGGCGGTAATCCTGCGGCTGTTATTCCCCTTGACCAATGGATCGATGATGGACTGATGCAAAAACTGGCAATGGAAAATAACCTGAGCGAAACTGTTTTTTTTGTTCCGTCTTCCCAGGAAGGCATCGACTATGATATACGGTGGTTCACCCCGGGCGCCGAGATCAATCTTTGCGGACATGCTACATTGGCTTCTGCCTTTGTGTTGTATACTATTTTGAATTTTAAAAAAGAAAAATTGGTCTTTCATTCCAAAAGCGGCAAACTGGAAGTTGAAAGAAGAGCAGAATTGTATGTAATGGATTTCCCTTCCTGGAAACCTGAAAAGGTTTATAATTATCCGGGAAATTTAAGGCAGGCATTAGGTGTAGATGAAATTCTTGGAATATACAAGCATCGGGATCTATTGGTAGAGCTGAACAAGGAAGCTGATGTCAGGAATGCAAAACCGGATTTCACAGCAATTAAAAAATGGAACGAGAAAGTGATTATCACAGCGCCGGGCACCGGTGATGTAGATTTTGTCTCAAGGTTCTTTGCACCATCCATTGGTGTTGACGAAGATCCTGTCACAGGATCAGCTCATTCACAATTGATCCCATTCTGGGCAGAAAAATTGAATAAGAAAAAATTACATGCCAAACAATTATCGCCCCGGGGAGGCGAATTATGGTGTGGCCATTGGGGCGATAGGGTTAGCATGGCCGGCCAATGTGTATTCTACATGAAAGGAGAGATCAGTATTTTATAATTGAAAATTGAAGATTGAAAATTTAGTCAAGAAATCTTGCTCTTAATTCCGGCGATGGTACCATACATGTTTCTCTTTTTCCAAACCATTTGTATCTGTTTTTTGCAATAATACCATAGATCCAATCCCGAAAAAATTTTGGGAAGATCCAAAGCAGTTGAGTCCATTTCCAATACCAGGGGAGTTTATTGTACAGGCGAAGCCCTGCAGTGGATTTTGAATAAAGCTTCTCTTTGTCCAGGAGAAGAAAAGATTCAAATACGTCGGCCGGAAGATTATTTTCTTTTAAGATTTTTTGGCCAAAACCGGATTGCAGTGTGGCAAATCGAAAGATTTTTTTTCTATCCTGCTTTATAATAAAGTTAACCACTCCATTACAAAAATTGCAAATACCATCAAATAGAATTACAGGATTTTCATTCACATTACAAAATTACGAAACCAATCAACTGATCAGGCAATCACCATCCTCATCCCATATTATGAAAGACTTTTTGAACATCTTCATCCTGTTCTAATCGTTCGATCAGTTTACTCACATCTTCAGCTTGTTCATCATTAAGCGGAACAGTTGTGGTAGGTATCCATTCCACTTCAGCGCTGATAGGAGTAATATTTTTTTCTTCCAATGCTTTTTGCATATTACCAAAATCATTGAAGGCAACACGGATCACTAATATAGGTTCGCCATTTTCACCGGTACCTTCGCCTAATTCTTCCAGCCCGTAATCAATTAACTCCAATTCCAGTTCTTCTGTATTCAAACCTTCAGGCTTTAATTTAAAAACGCCCATCTTTTTAAACTGAAACGAAACGCTGCCGCTGTTACCTAATGAACCGCCACCTTTATTAAAGTGAGATTTGATGTTAGCAACTGTCCTTACATGATTATCTGTTGCTGTTTCTACCAGTAAAGCGACACCATGCGGAGCATATCCTTCATAAAGAATTTCGTCATAATTCTCCATTTCTTTTCCCATCGCTCTTTTGATCGCCGCTTCCACACGATCCTTGGGCATATTCACACTTTTGGCATTTTGAAAACAGCGGCGTAGAGCAGGGTTGGTATTTGGGTCTGGGCCGCCGGCTTTAACGGCAATGGCGATTTCTTTCCCGATACGGGTAAATTGTTTGGCCATCCGGTCCCACCGGGCAAACATTGTAGCTTTTCTTACTTCAAAAATTCTTCCCATGAAACAAAGGCATTAAATCAGATAAATAAAAAATCGGGAGTGCAAATTTAGGACAATAGCGATAAAAGAGAAACCCGTTTTGCAATTGTTGCAAAACGGGTTTCGTATAGTTGTAATACGTTTACAATTTCTCAAAATCCGAAGCAGTTGGAAGAATTTCTCCCGGGCCCTTATGTTTGCTGTGAAACCTGCTGTATGAAAAATAGATCACAAGACCGATTATCATCCATGCCAGCGCTGTTAACTGTGTTGTCTTATCTAATGATATGATCATTGCTGTACAAACTAGAATCCCCAGCGTAGATACAACCGGAACCCAGGGAACTCTGAATGGTCTGTTTACATCAGGTTGCTTAACTCTCATGATCCAAACACCAGCACTCACCAATACGAATGCAAATAATGTCCCAATACTGGTAAGGTCACCAGTAATATCGCCAGGTAATAAAGTAGCAATGGCACCTACAAACAGAAATAGAATAAAATTGGACTTGAACGGAGTCCTGAATTTGGAATGTAATTGTGCAAAGACGCCTGGCAGCAAACCATCATTTGACATGGAGTAAAATACACGACTTTGACCAAGCAACATCACCAATATTACAGAAGAGAATCCCGCAAGAATAGCTATGGTAACCGCTGTAGCTAACCAGTTATATCCTGCCATATGATGTTGGATAGCATAAGCCACAGAAGCTTCTTTACCAGCCAGCATAAATTCTGTAAAGGGTGCTACGCCGGTAAGAACATAAGAAAAAAGTATGTAAAGAACTGTACAGATGACCAGGGATCCAAGAATACCGATCGGCATGTCCCTTTTTGGATTTTTTGCTTCCTGTGCTGCTGTTGATACTGCATCAAAACCAATAAAAGCAAAGAATACAATAGCAGCCCCTCGCAATACGCCGAGAAATCCATGATTAAATGCCGGGGCATAACTATATAATGATCCATCTTCTAATTTGGCGGGAGGCTGATCTGCAGGAATGAAGAAAGGCGTATGATTGCCTTTACTGATGAATTTCCATCCGATAAAAATAAATATTAAAACAATCGTCACTTTAATAAAAACAATAACTGCATTTACCCACGCAGATTCCTGTGTGCCCCTGATAAGCAGTAATGAAAGTATTAGAAGAATTAAAAGAGCCGGTGCATTCATAATGCCATGATGAATCACCCCCGTTGTTGCATCAATAGCTGATTGAAAAGGAGAATGACACCATTCATAAGGAACAGCTCCGCCCAGCAGCCTGTTAAAATATTCGCTCCATGCGATGGAAACAGTAGCAGCCCCTAAAGCATATTCAAGGATCAATGCCCATCCAATGATCCATGCTACTACTTCGCCCATAGTGGTGTAAGCATACGTATAGGCACTTCCTGCAATGGGGATCATGGATGCGAATTCCGCATAGCAAAGACCAGCAAAAGCACAACCAACAGCGGCAATAATGAATGAAAGAGTTACAGCAGGCCCTGCATGACCTCCAGCGGCCGCGGCAGTTCTTACAAACAATCCGGCACCGATAATAGCGCCAATACCTAATGCAATTAAACTCCATGCAGTTAGCGTTCTTTTTAATCCTTTATCAGAATCAGCAGCCTGGGCTAACAGCGCTTCTAACGATTTTTTGCGGAATAGACTCATATTTTAGTTGGTTGTTGTTTGGAATAGCTCGTAAAATAAAGAATAATTCTTTTCGGACAACAAATCTTTTACAGAATTGAGATTTAAAGGGTAAAACTTCGGACAGTCGGTATTTTTTCCGATTTTCGGCATTCTGTTGCCTTGACTACATGAAAAAAAATCAATTGACGCTGTGGATCTTTATTGCAATGTTCCTGGGCATGGGAGCGGGATATTTTGTTCATCGGAATTATTCTGCAGATGCAATTAAAAACTTTTCGGATAACATCAAACTACTCACTACTATCTTTCTGCGATTGGTTCAAATGATTATCGCACCGCTGGTATTTTGTACACTTGTTGTCGGTATTGCTAAACTCGGAGATTTGAAAACGGTGGGCAGAGTTGGCGGCAAAGCGCTCCTTTGGTTCATTTCTGCATCGCTGGTGAGTTTATTACTTGGACTATTATTAGTGAATATATTTCAGCCTGGCCGCGGCATCGATCTCAATCTTGCTGACAGTTCCGGTGCAAAAGAGTTGGTCAGCAAAACACAGGATTTTTCTCTCAGCAAATTTGTGGAACATGTTTTTCCTAAAAGCATTGTAGATGCAATGGCTAATAATGAGATTCTGCAGATCGTGGTCTTCAGTGTTTTTTTTGGCGTGGCTGCCACTGCTTTGCAGGATTATGCAAAACCGGTGATCAAAGCGTTGGAAGCGGCATCTCATATCATTTTAAAAATGGTTGGGTATGTAATGAATTTTGCACCGTTGGGAGTTTTTGGCGCCATTGCAGCTTCAGTGGCAACACTTGGTTTTAAGATCTTCAATTTTTACGGGCCTTATCTTTTTTATTTTATTATCGGTATAGGTTTGCTTTGGCTCATATTGATCGGGGTTGGTTTTTTAATTCTCCGCGACCGGGTTCGGGGACTGTTGAAACGCATTGCACAGCCTTTACTGATCGCATTCAGCACTACCAGCAGCGAAGCAGTTTTTCCCAAACTTACCGAAGAATTGGAGCGTTTCGGCTGCAAGGATAAAATTGTTGCCTTTGTTTTGCCGCTGGGTTATTCCTTTAACCTGGATGGCAGTATGATGTATATGACATTTGCCAGCCTTGCCATTGCGCAAGCCAACGGAATGCACATGGATATCGGTACACAAATAACCATGCTGCTCGTGTTGATGTTGACCAGTAAAGGGATTGCCGGTGTGCCGAGAGCAGCATTGGTGGTGGTATTAGCCACTTGCTCCATGTTCAAAATTCCACCGGAAAGCATCGCATTGATATTACCTATTGATCATATTTGCGATATGTTCAGGACAATGACCAATGTAGTGGGCAATGCATTGGCTACTTCAGTGGTCAGCAAATGGGAAGGAGCCCTGGTACCAGATTATTCAGAAAATCCGGGATAAAAAATATTATGAACGAACACAAAGGTTTTATTCAACAGTTCATCGAATGGATCATTCAATACGGAGGTCTATATGTAATGCTGTTGGTGGTATTTGCAGAAACGGGATTATTCATTGGTTTCTTCTTTCCGGGGGATTCACTCTTGTTTGCTGCCGGTATTTATGTAGATGATCTTGCCAAAGAATTTTTCGATGTGCATTGGATCGTCATCATGATTATGGTGATCATAGCATCCGTATTGGGAAATATTGCAGGATATTGGTTTGGATACAAAGCCGGACCATTACTATATGAAAGAAAAGAAAGCTGGTTGTTTAAAAAGAAACATCTTTTAAGGGCTAAAGCTTTTTACGATAAATACGGCAAGCCAACTATTTTCTTTGCAAAATTTCTTCCTTTCATCAGAACTTTTGCACCGATCGTCGCCGGTATGGTGAAAATGAATAAAGCAGTTTTTTCATTTTATAATATCTTGGGAAGCATTTGCTGGGTATCATCCATGATGTTGGGCGGACATTTTTTGCAGCGCTGGGTTTTGAAAAAATATCATTTCAGTCTCAAAGACCATATTGAAGCCATTACCATTGTCATTATTTTAGTTACTACTTTACCGGTGTTATATAAAATATTTTTTGGCCGAAAGCAGGAGGATGATACAGAACCACCTGCTTCAAATGTTTAATTAGTATGAAATCCGATCGTTCCAAATCTATTTTCAACATTGCTGTGATCGTGGCAGCGCTTGGTTATTTTGTTGACATCTATGATCTGCTTTTATTCACTATTGTGAAAGCCCCCAGCATGCGTGGTGTGGGTTCTACCGATGCTACGATGCTGGTAGACAGCACTCATGTGATCAATTTACAAATGGTCGGCTTGTTATTGGGCGGTATCATCTGGGGCGTCTTAGGAGATAAAAAAGGAAGATTGTCCGTCTTGTTTGGCTCCATCATTTTGTATTCTGCCGCTAATTTTTTGACCGGATACGTTCAAACAGTGGATCAATATGCCTGGTGTCGTTTTGCAGCCGGACTTGGTTTAGCGGGTGAATTAGGTGCAGGCATCACACTGGTAACCGAATATATGCCACAAAACAAAAGAGGTATCGGAACTTCGATGGTGGCAGGCATTGGATTGAGTGGAGCTGTTGCAGCATATTTTACTTTCTTTTTTACTGATCATGACTGGCGTCTGTGCTACAAGATCGGTGGCTGCCTGGGTATCGTATTGTTGTTACTCCGTATTGCAGTGGCAGAATCCGGAATGTACAAACAGGTAAAGCAATTGAACATTGCACGGGGAAACTTCTTTATGTTTTTTACCAATGGAAAGCGGTTTAAAAAATATGTTCTTGCCATACTCATTGGGTTGCCTACCTGGTACGTTATCGGCATCGTGGTGAACCAGAGTGATAAATTTGCAACAAAACTTTACGGCAGTACATCTGTTGATTCCGGAAGATCGATCATGTTTGCATATGCAGCTATTGCATTGGGTGATATTGTGGTGGGATTCATTTGCCAGTTATTTAAAAGCCGGAAAAAAGGATTGCTGTTGTATTATATTCTTTGTATAGCGTCATTGATTTTATTTTTTAGCCCCTTTAATAATTCCGATTCAAGAATGTACTGGATCTGTGCGTTGCTTGGCTTCAGCACCGGCTTCTGGGCTATTTTTATAACAATGGGGGCCGAACAATTCGGAACGAATCTTCGGGCTACAGCAGCCACTACCATACCCAATATGGTGCGTGGGGCTTTGCCATTGATCAACCTGATGTTTCTAAATCTGTTTCAAAAAAACTGGCAATGGCCACTTGTTAAAAGCGGAATTGTTACTGGAACTTTGGTTATGGTTGTCACATTGATAGCTTTTTATTTTACCGAAGAAACCTATCATAAGGATCTGAATTATGTGGAAACATCGCCTTAAGATTATTTATCTTCCCTATTTTTATAATTAATAATTGCTACCGGGTAATTATTAATTCAATAGCATGAAATTTCTCATCATCCGCTTTTCCTCCATTGGCGATATTGTTTTGACAACGCCGGTGATCCGTTGTTTGAAAAAACAAGTGCCGGGTGCAGCATTGCATTTCCTGGTAAAAAGATCGTTTTATCCTGTGATACAGCATAATCCTTATATCGACAAACTGCATGTGTTGGATCATAGCCGGGAATTGATGATGCACGAACTGGAAGATGAGAATTTTGATTATATCATCGACTTACACCATAACGTAAAAACATTACGAATCAAAAACAGGTTGCAAAAAAAATCATTCTCATTTCATAAGCTGAATATTGAAAAATATATTTATACCAGTACCAAAATAAATATACTTCCCGATGTACATATTGTGGATCGATATATGAAAACGGTTGAATCATTTGGTGTGAAAAACGATGGAGCCGGGTTGGATTATTTTATTCCGGCGTATGAAGAGATACAAAAAGGAGACATTCCGGTCTCCCATTATGCCGGGTACATCGGTTGCGTGATCGGTGCTGCCCATGGTACTAAACGATTGCCGGTACACAAGTGGAAAGAATTTTGTAAACAGATCGATCACCCGGTCATTTTATTGGGAGGAAAACAAGATGTGGCGATGGCAAAAGAAATTGCCGAAGTGGATACTGTAAAAATTTATAATGCCTGCGGCAAATTCAGTTTAAATGAAAGCGCTGACCTAGTGCGGCGAGCCAAAGTGGTAATAAGTAATGATACCGGCTTGATGCATATAGCTGCTGCTTTCAAAAAACCTATAATTTCCCTTTGGGGAAACACCGTTCCTTCTTTCGGAATGTATCCATACTACGGAGAGAATTTTTTGTCTGCTCAAAAAGAAATTCCGTATTCCATTTTACAAACTAACAAACTTTGGTGCCGGCCCTGTTCCAAAATAGGTTACAAAAAATGCCCATTGGGCCATTTCAAATGCATGGAACATATCCCTGCTGAAGATATTGTCAATTCTGTACAACGATGGTTATAAAAAAAGCTTTGCAGCACACTGCAAAGCTTTTTAACTTCCTGAAGGAAGCAGCAAATAATACTTTTTAAGAGTGTGGAATTATTTTCCTAAAGTGAGAAGAAAAGCTACAACAATAATACTAACGATAAGTGTAATCGTAATAGCTCCTTGTACATCAGGATTGTGAAGCAAAGAGTAAACTTTTTTCATACACAGAAATTTTTAAAGTTTCAAAAATGAATTTATGGCTTCCAGGCAGGTACCGGATCATCGTGAAACAATAAAGGGTCTGTGATTTAAATAAGGTTGGATTACTCTGTTGCAAAGATAGAAAAAGTTCAATTCGATGTCTATATTTCCTGAAAAAAGAATCGGGCCATCGGAGATTTACGATTTCATGAACTTCACAGAGCGTAATTTATTCGTTGTCTGCCTGTTAAAATGAGCTTTTAGTCATGCTCCTGCTGAATTCCTTTAAGGATTGTTCTTTTATTAGGCCGTTCCGGGGAAGCATCTGCCCTAAAGTATTGTTTTGACCGAAGCTTGTATCTTCATTAAAAGATTTGTTTTGAAATATATTTTCACTGCGATTTTCTTACTGCAATTGGTATGTTTTAAAAGTAAAGCACAAACAAATACATCGATTATTGATTCATTTCGGATTTATAGTGATATAAAGATCACTATTGACAAGCCCCTCGGTTTTTCATCACATAAAAAGACCATCATCACTTTTTTTGCTTTGCCTAACGGGAACTCAACTGACCAGACGATGGGAAAAAGAATGAATGAAGGAGACGATTGGCATTTCGATATTCAGCATATCCGGGCACAAACAAGATTCATCAGGCAACAATTGAAGAAAGAGAACTTTGTTGTGATATATCTGGAGAATAATTATAAAAGCTGGCCTGCCTGGAAGCAAAAGCATCCAGAGTTTCCACAACTGATACCTCATTTGATTGATTCGGTATCGGGACTGATGCGAACCAAAAACATTAGTATTTACCTGAATGGTCATAGCGGTGGCGGCAGTTTTATTTTCGGGTATTTGGCGGGGGTGAAAAAAATTCCTGCTTCTGTTAAGCGCATTAGTTTTCTTGATAGCGATTATGGATACGATAGCAGCTATTATTCAAAATTCAAAGATTGGCTGCAACAAGTGAAGGGTTCAGCGCTGAATGTATTTGCATATAATGATAGTGTGGCATTGTACAATGGTGAGCATTTTGTTTCTGCAACCGGTGGCACATGGTACCGGAGCCACTTATTTTTACAGCATTTGCGAAATGATTTTTCATTTTCAAAAACCGGTGATGACAGCATGATTGTTTATAAAAGTACTGACCGCAGAATTCAATTTTATTTTAAAACAAATCCTGACCGGAAAATTTTTCATACACAACAGGTAGAGTTTAACGGGTTCATTCATTCTGTTCTCTGCGGTACTAAATTCGATTCAAAAAAATACAGGTACTATTCAGGAAGGGCCTACAATAATCTGATCGAATAGTTTTAAAATTTCTGCTGAAATAGGGCGAGAAACTGTTTTCTGATCTTATTCTGCTGTCGTTCCGGAAGCTCATCAAAAGTTTTCTTGTGTAATTGAAGGCACAACTCTGTCAGAGCATTTCGCTGGGCTTTTTTAATAGCGTCGGTTATAGTTTTCTGTTCGGTCGCAGTGGGATTGTTATCATAATGCACTTTTAATTCAACAGGAATTTTCCCTGTACCCAAATAACTTTTCCAAAAACGTTGTTGCAATTCATGGGTCAACCCTTCCAGGTCGAAAGTGTCTTTCCCGATCAGGGCCATGTTATCAGAATGAACAGAGATCAATATGACCTCTTGGGGAATTGAAAGGGTGAAGTATTTCTCAGCTTTTGTTTTGGGAGAGACTAAACAAAAAGCAGCAAAAAGACAAGAAAATTTTTTCAAAAAATAGTTTAGTACCTGCATAATAATAAAGTTAAAGAATACAGGATACTAAAGGAAAAGCAACACAAATCTTGTTGCATCGCTTTTCCTTACAAGATGCTGCTTATTTCCCCAACGCTTTGTTGATTGGCGCCCGGTCAATGTATTGCACCGTGCGGTCAATTTTATCATTGGCATTGAAATGATGATCTGCATGGACCCAGAACATTAATTTTTTCCCGTTTTTATATTTCACATTCACCTGGTACCAGCTTAACAGCCATACCCCTGGTGCATCGGGGCCTCTTTGAGGAGTATTTACTTTGATCGGTAACCAAATATCATTGCTGAAACTGATTGAATCGATCACATTGTTCCTGCGATTTTTCCAATAGTCGCTGATGGCTTTTTTCCCGGCTAAGCTATCTCCGGATGACCACTGGTAAACAGCATTATCATCATAATCGCTTATCCAGCTATCTACATCATTGTTTTGAAACTGGGCTAGCATTTTTTTACCCATTTCAACATATTTAGCATCGGCAAATTCCGATTGTGGAGGCGTTTTCGCTCCCATCTTAGTTCCGGATGTGTCAGTTCCACCGGTAGTGGATTCTCCTGATTTTTTATTGCTGCAACCAAGCAATAGTAAGCTTGCTGAAGCAATTACAAGAAGCTTTCTCATAATTGTAATTTTTGTTTAAGTGAATAAAAAAAATGCGAGTGCGGCTTTGAGGAATTAATAGGGGGATGAAAGGCTTAGGAAAGCTATGGATTTTAAAGCAAACTGCAAGCACAAATTGTAGCAGGGATAATTCTCTCGTTTGCAATCACATAACATTTACCTGACAAACACATCAGCAAATAGGGTTACCTTTAGAAATAAATTCTTCAAATATGGAAAAGAAATTATTTTTTGTAGCAGTTGGTTTTTTAGTTCTGTCAGCCTGTAACAACTCAGGAAAGGGAACCGGCAAAGGGAGTGATACTATGAACAAGATGATGAGTGATACATCACATAAAATGAGTATGACCAGTTCCAACGTTCCCGGTGTGCCGGCTGTCCCGGAAGGCGCTAAAGTGTATTTTAAAAATCTTAAAGAAGGCGCTAACATTAGTTCTCCTTTCAAAGTGCAAATGGGTGTGGATAAAATGAAGGTTGATACGGTCGGGCCGGTAGTAGCAGGCAGCGGCCATTTCCACATTTTTGTTGATGCGGAAGATTCATTGCCTTTGGGAACAGTGGTGCCAAAAGATTCCACGCATCTTCATTACGGGAAAGGTCAAACCGAAGCAGAACTTAATCTGGCGCCGGGAAAACATAAACTTACACTGCAGTTTGCAGATGGCATTCACAGATCTTATGGAGGCAGATTGGCCACTACTGTGAATGTGAACGTGAAGAAATAAACTTTTCTGTTAGTTTAGGGGGTCTTTTGGCGTCCGTCTGCCATAAGCTGGTTTGAATTTACAGGTATCAGCCCCGTTTATTTCATAAATACAGTAAGGTCATATACATGCTATGCAGGTATGAATGTTGTTTATTGATAATTAGTTTATTTAAAAGCCACCATTAGTTTGAGATAAATCGTCTTACAAATTATAATCGCTCTTATGCCTTTCCTGCAATTTTCTTGATATTAAATTTTCTTAATAATTCCATAAAAGAAGAGTGGCGGATACAACTATGGCATAATAATCGAGTCTTATATATAGAATAGTTTTAAAGCCCGTTTTTTAAACCGTAAAAAAATTACCATGAAACGAATTTTAAAAACCTCAATTATAGTAGCGGCCCTGGTGCTGATGAACTCCTTCCGCAATACGGCCTCAGCACAGGTTTCGGCCAGCATTTCATTTCAGAACTTCTATGATGACCTGAGTCCTTATGGTCAATGGATCGATTATCCTCAATATGGATATGTATGGAATCCGCACGTTGGAGCAGATTTTCGTCCCTACGGTACAATGGGACATTGGGAATATTCCGATGACTATAACTGGATCTGGGTATCTGACTATGATTGGGGTTGGGCGCCGTTTCACTACGGTCGCTGGTTCTATGATCCTGTATACGGGTGGCTCTGGGTGCCCGGTTACGATTGGTCTCCTGCATGGGTAGCCTGGAGAAGCGGCGGAGATTTTTATGGATGGGCGCCGTTAAGTCCCGGAATTGATATTGGTTTTTCAATAGGTGGATATGCACCTCCTGTAGATTATTGGTGTTTTGCACCAAGGCGCTATATCACTTCTCCCCGCATTTTTGATTATTGCGTCAGCCCTAGAATGAATTTCACGATAGTTAATAACACTACTATCATTAATAATTTCAATTTCTATGGTGGCCGCGGGCGCAATGTATTTGTCAATGGCCCCCGTCGTGATGAAGTGGAACGTTTCACTCATGATCGTATCAGGCCCGTAGTATTTCGTGATTCAGATCGCCCGGGAAGAACAGAATTCAGGGATAACTCCATTTCCATGTATCGTCCTTCAGTGAACAGAAACAATAATGATCGGTTTGCGCCCCGCAACTTTGATCGCTTCAACAGCCGTCCGCAGAACAATAATGGAATAAGAAGGGAGGACAATGCATTCGACCGTGGTAATAATAATAACGGAATAAGACAGGATAATAATGGATGGCAGGCAAGGAATGATCGTAACCCATTCGAACAACGTACCAACAACCTTCCTCAAAGAAACGATCAAAATCAAACCAATCCGTTTGAAAGAAGGCAAACACAGACTCCGAACAACAACCGGAATTTTGATAACCGTAATAATGATCGGTCGAACCAATTTGAAAGAAGGCAACAACTTAACCAGGATAATAACAGGAATTTCGGCAACCGGAATTTTGGTAACCAGAATAACAATCAGCAAAGACAGATGTCTCAGCCCCGCCAGTTTGAACACCGTGATGAAGGGAACCGTGGACAAGGTAGCGGAAATTCTAACCGGGGAGGAGGTGGTGGCGGCAGAAGAAGAGGATAATATTTTCGTACACTTCCAATATACACAGGCTCGCCAAAAGCGGGCCTTTCTTATTGAAGCACGAGATCGATGAATATAGGCTGCAATAATGAATCATTTTACCAGGGCCATTTCAATTTCTCATAATAGCAAAAGTTTTTTACCATTCATCAAATTTGACAGGCCGGTACTTATTGTTTTGGATAATTTGAGTGCAAAATGATCAGTATGAAGAATATTTTTTTTATTTGTTTGCTGCTTTCTTTTTCAATGGCACAATCCCAGGGTCTCTATATGCCCCGTGATATAAAACAGGCATATGCTAAAGGAACCCGGTCAACGGATGGTAACCCTGGTAAAAATTACTGGCAGAATCATGGAGTGTATAGTATCACGATAACTGCCATGCCTCCGGATCGTAACATCAAAGGCACAGAGACGATCACTTATTTTAATAACAGTCCCGATACATTGAGGAATTTGGTGATTAAACTTTTTTTGAACATCCATAAGCCCGGCGCTCCCCGCGACTTTGGCACCACCGATAATTATCTCACATCCGGGGTTCATATCGATAAATTTTCTGTGAATGGCGAAACCAGGCCCTGGCAGGATAACCAGTTTCTTTACACATGGATGCCGGCCCGCCTTCCGCAACCTTTGATGCCGCATAGCTCCGTGCAACTGTCTTTCGACTGGCATTATGAAATATCATTGAGAAGCGGCCGGGAAGGAATGATCGATTCCACCACTTATTTTCTTGCTTACTTCTATCCCCGTGTTGCTGTGTATGATGATTATGAAGGGTGGGACCAGATGAATTTTGTAGAGAGTAAAGAATTTTACAGCGACTTCAATGATTACACCGTTACGCTGAATGTTCCGAAAAATTATATTGTTTGGGGCACGGGTACTTTGCAGCACCCGGAAACTGTATTGCAACCCGAATATTTAAAGAGATTTAATCAATCTCTTACATCCGATGCTACCATCCGCATCGTAACCAAAAAAGACTGGATGGCAAAAAATGTCACCACACAAAACGAAATGAACAGCTGGCAATTCAAGGCAGAGAATATTCCGGACATGGCATTTGCGCTCAGCGATCATTTTAACTGGGATGGGTGCAGCGTTGTGGTTGATGATCAGACAGGGCGCCGTGCCGGCGCACAGGCAGCTTATAACGATACCGCTGCGGATTATCATCATGTGGCGCAATATGCCCGTCATTCATTGGATTGGTTATCGCATCACTGGCCGGGCATTCCATATCCGTATGAAAAAACCACCGTCGTTCAGGGCTATGCCGGTATGGAATACCCCATGATGGCAAATGATGAAACCTATGCTGACACTACTTTTTCAAGATTTGTTGCCGAGCATGAGATCGCTCATACCTACATGCCTTTTTATATGGGCATCAATGAATCCCGATACGGATTTATGGATGAAGGATGGGCAACAACGTTTGAACTACTGATCGGGCGTGACGATCTCGGCCCAGAAAGAGCGGAAAATTTTTATAAACGATTCCGGGTGTCAGGTTGGATACATGATCCCTCTGCTGATGAAGATCTCCCCATTACTACTCCCGTAAATTATCTTACGGGTGGCGGTGGGTTTGGAAATAATGAATATGGCAAACCTTCACTCGGTTACCTTGCCATGAAAGACCTACTCGGTGATGACTTATTTAAAAAATGTTTGCATGCCTATATGGACCGCTGGCACGGCAAGCATCCATTACCCTGGGATTTCTTTTATACATTCAACGATGTTTCCGGAAAAAATCTGAATTGGTTCTGGAGCAACTGGTTCTTCAGTCAATACTATATTGACCTCTCATTGAAAAATGTACAATTGAATAAAAAAGGAGCAAAAATTACCATTGACAATATTGGCGGAATGGCAGCACCGGTAAATGTGGTGGTCACTTATGAAGATGGCAGCACGGAACAATTTCATCAAACACCTGCTATCTGGGAAAAAGATCAGAAACAAACTACCGTAAACATTACTGCAAAAAAGAAAATTAAGTCGGTAAAACTCGATGGCGGCATTTTCATGGATGCTGATGAAAGCAATAATAGCTGGCCTTTAAAAGGATTTTAATAAAAGACGTTTGTATTTCTTAAATGGCATTTATTTTCCTGCATTAACTGAACCCGGAGCTATTCATCACTGCCTTTTGGTAGCCCTTCCTGGAAACGGTACCCGGGGTTGTGGCCAACCACGTTGAGAGATCGGTTAACCGAAAAAATTGTAACTTAAGGAAGGGTTTGAGTCATGAGAGCAGGAATATTGATCACTTTTTCCATTTTCCTCAGCGCCGGTTTTCTGGATGCACAACGTATTTTATATTCTCCCTACATCGGTAATGAATATGCTCCCCGCTTTGAAGTCATCGGCAAATCCGCAGAGTATTACTGGCTGCAAACTGGCAAACCGCAATTTTGCAATAGGAAATCAAAAGGATCTTTCCTCGATGATAAAAATCTTCGTTTTGAAATATTTGATACCCGGATGAATCCCGTGCGAACGGTTCCTTACTTTCTCCCCGGAGACCTCATCAAAGAATATCTTATAACTGGTGATGAATATTTTGATCAGCTGATCTTTCGCCCAGTCGATCAGAAAATAACAGTGTCTCTCAATCGATTTACTGCTGATGGAAGCCGTGTTGACACCGGCCGCATCCTAGCTGAGTTTCCTGCAACAATGAAATGCGAAGATTTTTTATTGATCCGTTCGCAGGATAAAACTAAAATACTGCTCCTCGGTTTTGAAACCATCACAGATTCAGCGCCGGAGTTGCATGCCTTCTTATTTGATAAAAATTGGAACCTTGTGCATCAAAAGGATTATTCTGATCCCAACATCAGTAAGCCGTTTTTGCAATATGATCTGGTTGAATATCCTCTGGAAGATTACAACAGCGTTCCCGTCAAGCTATCCGACAATGGCAACTGGCTCATGATGGTTTCATCGGCTACCAGCAACAATTATGTATTGTTCTATTTCAAAGGAGCGGAAGATCCTGATTGCAGGGAAATAAAACTGGCCGCTGCTGCTGAAGTGAACGATGTCGGATTGTATTTTGATAATGCAAAACAGGAAGGTTTTGCAGGCCTATTATCAGGAGTGCGGAGATCTGCTATTAAAAATGTACGCATCGCACATTATACATTGGAAAATTTTCATGTTGATTTTGACACTTCTTATTATTTTAATTCGCTGGCGGTTAACAAAAGCAGGAATGAAAATATGTTTGAAGAATATTTCCTTACGGTGCCCGGTAAAGGTTTTATGTTTTTAAAAGAATACGGCAGGCAGCTTCCGGCTGATGCGTACAAAAATGAATGGAATGAAAACGATCAGCCCGGTACTGCCGATAGCAGCCAAAATTCTTTTGCACACAACGATTTTTGGAACAAGGGCGATTATACCCGCTATGATAATCTTGCCGGAACCGGAAAGAACTTTGACAGGGGCGATCTTACACTTTATTATTTTCCTTCTAAGGCTGACGACAGTTGCTGGAGCGGCATTATCAATAAAGAACAGGTGACGGAGCTGGGCCGTTCTTATCTTTCTTATGTTTTTTTTCCCCGGCAGGACAAACTGTTTTTTTTATACAACAGCATATACCGGAACGAATATCAATACGGCAGCGCCACCGTGCTGGATGAAAAAGGAAACCCGCTGAATGAAGGGCTTGAATATTGGAAAATAAACAACACACTCATTTTTCAAAAAGCCCGCCGGATTTCTGAAAATGAATTGGCCGTTCCTTATGTAAAAAACATGAGAAATGGGTTTGCGATCATTCGATTGTAGATAAATTTTTTTTGTTCCCCCTGTCATGAATAGAGAGAAAGAAATTATAATATCAGCCGCTATAGTACTATGCTGCCTTAGTGGTTAGCAAACCAAAGCGAAGGGTTGTTGAGACTATTTCAATTCCTCAACGGTGCGATAAAAACGAATAAACGTGCAACATTGTATGAAAATACAATAATTTCAATTCCTCAATGGTGCGATAAAAACACCTCGACAGATAATTATACTACCAATCCATATCAATTTCAATTCCTCAATGGTGCGATAAAAACAATACGTCCAGTTGTACTTTGTAGCTTCCGAATAGATTTCAATTCCTCAATGGTGCGATAAAAACCAATTATTGGAAGATATTGTTGAAGTTGACGAAACTATTTCAATTCCTCAATGGTGCGATAAAAACCGATTATGCTCTCAGGAGGGGCACAATTAGCCAAATTATTTCAATTCCTCAATGGTGCGATAAAAACACAAATCATTACTTTCAGAACTCACTGCTTTATCGGATTTCAATTCCTCAATGGTGCGATAAAAACCATCTGCTGCAACAGGAGACAAACTTCAGTACAAATTTCAATTCCTCAATGGTGCGATAAAAACAGACAAGTGGTAGCACAAGCGTTGCATCTTTCTTTAATTACAATTCCTCAATGGTGCGATAAAAACTGCAATTCCGGCGGCGGCGCAATACGTTGCCAACTAATTTCAATTCCTCAATGGTGCGATAAAAACTAGGTATTCGATTGATTATTGTACACCGTAGCAGAATTTCAATTCCTCAATGGTGCGATAAAAACATTCAA
>DASZXQ010000165.1:0-1525 GCA_035545755.1 Chitinophagaceae bacterium
TTTCAGGATTTGCCTTGCGTCCGAAGTTTTCACTTCAATTTGCGGATGAATCACAGTCACAAAAAGATCCGGGGCAGGAATAGAAATGATATCTAACGGATGAATGGACCGGATCAAACTGATACCACCTGAAATACAAGGCGCAATATTATCCGCATGTTTTACTCCTGATGCTAATTTCTCCCCATTCATGGCAAACTGGATCAGGTCGTCATTAGAAAAAATGTTTTTCAGTAAATGATTGGCAGCTACCGCTGCACCGGCTGCACTGGCAGCGCTGGATCCCAATCCGCTTCCGGGTTTGATCTGCTTCGTAATTTCAACTTCAAAGCCGATGTTATTATTCATTCTTTCAATAATTGAAAGCAATACCACACCGGCCACATTTTTTTCCGGGTCAGTTGGCAAACCAAACGCATCCTTGTTATGGATGACAACTTTTGGTTCGTCCAGCAATTTCACCTGCATAATATCGTAAGGCTCGTTTAAAGCCATGCCGAGAATATCAAAGCCGCAAACAAGGTTTGCTACAGTAGCCGGGCTTTTTATTTTTACCTGTTGCATTTTTAATTATTGTTTAACCGCTCTTAAAATATCTGCAAACACGCCGCTGGCGGTAACTTCTGCGCCTGCTCCTGCACCTTTAACTACTAAAGGTTGTTCTTTGTACCGATCTGTATAAAACAAAACCACATTGTCTTTTCCATAGAGATGATACAGGTCATGCTTCGGATCAATACTTTGCAAACCAACTGAAGCCTTGCCGTCATTATAAGACGCAACGAATTTTAATTTACATCCTTTTGCATTTGCATCGTCAACTAATTTTTTGAAATCCGTTTCTTCTTTTTCCATTGCTTTATAAAAATCTTCCACAGAACCTTTCATGCAGGATTCCGGCATGAAAGAATTATTCCGAATATCATTCATTTCAATTTTTTGCCCGGATTCTCTCGCAAGGATTAAAATTTTACGCATTACGTCCGTGCCGCTGAGATCTAATCTCGGATCTGGCTCCGTGTAACCTTCCTGCTGCGCCTGCTTCACTACTTCTGCGAATTTTCTTTTTCCATCATAATTATTGAACACAAAATTCAGCGTTCCGCTCAATACGGCTTCGATCCGGTGGATGCGGTCACCGCAGTTCAACAGGTCATTCAATGTTCCGATCACCGGTAATCCTGCACCGACATTGGTTTCAAAAAGAAAATGAGTATTAAATTCCCTCGCAAGGTCTTTCAGTTTTTTGTAATGAGCATATTCAGAAGAAGCCGCCACTTTATTGCAGGCAACTACCGCAACACTTTTTTTCAACAACCGGTCATAAAGTGCTGCGATCGCATCGTTGGCCGTTACATCTACAAAAACAGAATTCCGCAGGTTGAGTGCAATGATCTTATCTGCAAACTCAGCGATATTCGCTTTTTGGCTTTGCTGCAATTTTTCTTTCCAATGTGATAATTTAATTCCTTCCTCATCGATCAGCATATTCCGGCTATTGCACAAACCAACTACATTGACCTGG
>DASZXQ010000166.1:0-20989 GCA_035545755.1 Chitinophagaceae bacterium
CCCATTCTGCTCATAGCTTCTCGGTTGTCTCGTGGCAGCAGACACGGAAAAGCCAAGTTTATCTGGAAATGTTTTCAATAAATACTTTGTGATAGAAGTTTTACCTGCTCCTGACGGGGCGGTAATGATAATGATCTTATGCTGAACAGAAGGCATCTGCAAAGAAAAAGGAAAAAATTAAGATAGGAAATAAAAGACTTGATGTTCATTTTGACACGTCAAAAAAAGATTCGCATGTTTTTCGATACTTTTTAATTACGCTTTTTGTAAGAGCTCTATTCTATTGCCAAAGGGATCTGTAAATGAAAAACGTTTTTGACCAGGAATTTGTATCTCTTCTTTTATGGTTACGTCGTGCTGAATTAAATGTTCCCTTGCTTCTTCTAAGTTGAATACTTCAAAAGCGGGATGTCTTTTGGATTTGTTGGTTTCATTTTCTGTACCAATATGAAGTTGTATGTCGGCAACCTGGTACCACAGTCCGCCATTAGGGACCAGTTGTTTTGGTTTTGGAATTTCTGTTAGTCCAATGATGTTGGAATAGAAACCCCTTGCTTCACTCTCTTTTCCTTTAGGGATACAAATTTGAATATGATCGAGTCGTTTAAATTTTATCATGTACTTAAGCCAGGTTAATCAGAAATGTAGGTTTAGTACTTGATGAAAATAAGATTTATAGCAACAAAACGAATAAGTCACTATTAAAACTCCGCTTTTAATATTACTCTTACATTTATTGAATCCTTCTTTTAAATTCATTTGCCCTGATATCATCGAGGTTATTTATCGGTCGTTCTATATCGTAGGGAATCGGCATCCGACTGAACAACTGGAAATATTGCAAGCAAGCATCTTTCCATAAAACGGCATTGATGCATTGTTCACGAAGTTTCCGCTGCACGGCGTTAAATCGGAAACTATCTACATAAGGTTCTGCTTTGTCCCATATTTTTTGAAACTCACGAACTTCCTGCACACCCTTGTCGTAATGATAACAAATGTCTTCCCACAAAGAACGTCCGTCTTTCATTTTATAATTCCACGGCAAATGGTGAAACCACAATAAATAAATATCAGGAGTGGTTGCCGGATCATTGAACATAGATGCCAATGGTTCACGATATTGACTCACTGCATCGCTTCCTGTTTTGCTGCGATCAAAACCAACGCCGTTGGTATCAGCCTGGTGATAATAAGGAGGCGTCCAATCAGGTCTTACATTCTTTGGTCCCCACCATGGACCCGGACCATAATGTCCATTGGCAGACATGATATGATGAAATCCGAGCGGCATCATATAATTCACAGCAGCTTCCCTGCTTTCCAGCATCATTCTTTTTACTGGTATCAAAAAGTTTTGTCTCCAATCACTGGAATAAAGAGGCGATCCGGTTTTTTCTGATGCAGAAGGATAAAAAGTTTGTTTGATCCATTCATCGGCGATCTGTTCACTTCTTAAATTATCATTCCATGCTAAACGACCGAATGCATACCAGTTTGCCTGTGCAAAATCATGACCGCACCAGTTAGTATCTGTTCCGATATTAGATACGCCTGCAATAGCTGTATATTTTTGAGGATAGATACTTCCATCGGTACAACGGGCTACGGTGCTTCCAACTCCTTGCTGGTAGGTATCACTTTGCAAACATTCTTCCCACATGGTTGATAAAAACACCAAATGAATAGAATGTCCCAGGTACTCCTGTGTGATCTGGAACTCCGGCATCACAGAAGTTTTTTTCATTGCTCCGAATAACGGACTGAAGGGTTCTCTTGGCTGAAAATCTATCGGGCCATTTTTTACCTGTATGATAACATTGTCCCTAAATTTCCCGTCGAAGGGAACAAATTCAGAGTAGGCTTGCTTCGCCCGATCCTTATCATTAGCACTATAAACAAATGCCCGCCACATCACGATCCCACCAAAAGGCTTCAATGCATCGGCTAATACATTGGCGCCATCTGCATGAGTGCGGCCATAATCCTGCGGACCGGGTTGTCCTTCACTATTTGCTTTTACTAAAAAACCACCGAAGTCTGGTATCAGTGAATAAATTTCTTTCACTTTATCCCGCCACCATTTTATTACCGATGGATCCAACGGATCAGCGGTAGCAAGACCACCAATTACTTTTGGAGAAGCAGAGTTTACTGAAAGATATACTCTCACTCCATAAGGTCGGAATACGTCTGCAATCGTTTTTACCCTGTTAAGATAACCGGCGGTTAGAATCAATGGCGATGCATTCACATTGTTCAACACAGAGCCATTGATGCCAATGGATGCATTGGCTCTTGCATATTCCTGCCAGGTAGTTTTATCTCTATCTGTTACAACAAAAGAATCAACCTTTCGCCAGAATATGGACATACCTGCATAACCCCGTTCTATTGTTCCGTTGAGATTATCCCAATGATCGAGGATACGAAATTCATAAGAGGGATTATTAACTTCATCGGTTATTGATTGGCCGGTTAGCTGACGGCGTAACATTTCATACACACCATATAAAATGCCGGCATCAGTAGTTGCTTCTACTGCATTCTCACTGAGTTTAAAACCATCGTTTTTAATTACTTTATTTTTTGTAATGGTAAGAACAACGGTTGCATCCGGTTTGCCACGCCAACCTTGCTGCAATTCCTGTTTCGCAATAGTGAGCGTCGGAGAATTTTTAGCACAGACTACGGTAACCGGAACGGCTGTTTTATTGCGAAGCCAAAGTTCATGTCCTTCTTGTGCATGAATGGCAAGAACAATGATTAACGAAGCAATACTGAAGATGATCTTTTTCATTTCTTAATATGAATTTACTTGGGGTTAACACTAACTTTTATTTGCGTGAATGAATGAGCGGGGAATGCAAAGGACAATTTGTTGTTGCTGATTTGTATTTCTTTGGTTACTGGTACGTATTGCGATTGCTTGTCAAAGACGAATGGATCAGTGAGTGATTCACTATTTACTATGCTCGCCTCAGCTTTTCCGGTAAAATTCCCTGAACTGCTAATGATGTCTGTTGAAAAGGCTTTGTCTTTACTTCTGTTCACTACGTTGATGAAAGCTGTATTAGTTTCTTTTGAATAAACTGTTGTAACATCCAAATAGGGAATGCCTTTATATTTTTCAGTATTAAATGTATCACAGGCTACATAGGTATCAACAGAATTTCCGCGACAATTATTGGAAAACAATTTGAATGTATAAAACAACGGCGCTTTAAATGTCCCTTTCTTAGGATCGCTTGCCAGCAAAGAGGTCATCATGGTGAAGTTGGCCATCTTCACCATATCAGCATGACGAATAAAAGAATTCAAACATTGGGCTATTGGTAAAACAGATTCAAAGTTTCTCCCGAAAGACCCCCATTCATCTACCGAAATGTTTATTGGGTTCTTAAATCCTTTCATGGCTCTTGCAGATTCAATTTCATCTGCTGTCACTTTGATCTTTTCTTCAAAATCCATTGCACCGCCGCCGATAAAACTGTTCCAGTCATTTGGAGATCCGCCTTCCCAATAACGGTGAATAGAAATATAACTGATCAGATCGCCCAACCCGGCAAGTATTTTATGATTCCATTCCACCCATTGACCGGTTGGTTCATACCATGAGGATCCTGATGCAATAAACTTGATACTATTATCAACAGCTTTCATTGCTTTGGCAGCTTCTCTTGCGATCTTGACATAATCGTCAGCATCTTTATGACCCAATTCCCAGGGATATCCATCCACTTCATTGCCGAGATCCCAAAGATTTACATCGTAAGGTTGCGGATGTCCATACTTGGCACGAAGATCAGAATAATATGTTCCTTTTTTATAATTGCAATATTCCACCCAATGAACTGCATCAATTATATTATCAAGGCCAAGATTTACGCACATCACATTTTCACTTCCAATTGATTTGTTTAATGCGATCCATTCATCCGTGCCGACATGATTGTTATCCGTTCCTCCCCATGCCAAATTGATTCGTGATGGTCGTTGATCTTTTGGCCCGATCCCATCCTGCCAGTTATAACCCATCACATAATTTCCGCCGGGCCAGCGCATGTCGGCAATTTTTAATTCTTTCATTGCATCAATATAATCTTTCCGGAATCCGTTCTCGTCTGCAAGCGGTGAAGAAGGATCGTAAAGATTCCCATAGACCGTATTAAAATTTACTGTGTCAGGCAAACCCATTCTTCTTCCATTAAAATGAATCGGCTCCATAAACACCCCATAAATTTTCGGATCAATTTCTCCGACTGTTCTTGTAACATCAATCTTGATCTGCGCAGTTTGTGCAAATAAAATGGATGGTAACGCAAGCAATAAAGCAGAAAGTAATTTTTTCATATCAGACGTTTTATTTTTTGTTATCAGTTTCTATTTATCAAATCAATTTAATTTCAATAGTCAATACATTGTTCTGTCCAGGTTGGACCTTTTATATAAAACATTCCATCTTTATAATATACCGGTTCAATACCAAGCTGCGGTGTTTTTTCCCATGCTTCAAATGTTTGGCTGTATGGATAAGGTCGTTTTTCATACATCAGGTAGTGACAAGAATTCCATAAATTTCCATCTGGCCCTATAAATATTGAATTGCTGGCCGCTTCACAATAAGGATCTTCCGTATCCTGAAATTTTAAATCTGCATAACCTCCGCTAGCTGCTAATTCAGGGCGATAGCCTTTTTTCTTTGTTCCAAATATGGGTTCCGAATCAGCTAATTTCCATGGGCCGAGTGGATTTTTTGATTTCAACAATCCAATTTCATAGCCGCGGGTCCATGTCGAAAAGAACATAAAATAAGTACCTTCTTTTTTGATAACGCAAGGAGCTTCAATGCCACCTATCATCCAATCGGGCCAGCCGGGTTGTTTTTTATCTAAGAATTTTTGAATAGGTGTTGTAAGCTTTCCTGTATTCAAATCAATCTTTGCCTGAAACAATCCATTGCCGCTGCAATACAAATAAGTTTGCCCATCGTCATCTTCAAATAAAGTAGCATCATTGTTATACTGCGGCGTCAAAGGTCCATTTACTAATTTATATGGTCCTGTTACACTATCCGAAGAGAACAACCAAATGCTATGTGTTTTCATTCCTTTTGGATCATCAACTGTTACTTTCCCGCTATTGATAGTAAGCCAGTATTTATTTTTTATAAAATGAATTTCAGGCGCCCAAAATCTTCCGTTATAAGGACAATCAGCTGGCAGCTTACTTGCATCAATCAGCCAGGAATATTGTTTCCAGTGAAGCAGATCGTCCGAAACTAAAAGACGAACTCCTGGATTAGGCCCTGTCCATACCGGGTTGGAGGTGCCTGTACAATACCACTTGTTGCCTACTTTAATAATAAAATGGTCTCTCATTGAAATGGATGTATCTCTCGTAATCGGGTTAGTATAGCAGAAGGTATGAGTCGGCAGGTTGCCCGTATTTGGACTTTGACAATTGCTTAATTCTGTAAAGCCAACTGTAGTTAATAAAAGCAAAACTAATTTTTGGTTCATCATTAAGCGATTTTATTATTCAAAGCTTACCCAGTCCACTTCGACATTGGAATCATCTTTTAATGTCACAAATAAATTATGAACGCCGGGTTTGAATGAAGTCAATGGAGCTTTAATAATTTTCCATTCAGTTCCTTTCGGAATTTTTATTTCAGCAATAACAGGACTATTAATGTTATCTAATCGTATTTGCAGAGTGCCTCCTGAATTGGATATAGCTCTTACATTCACTGACCTTAATTTTTTCTTTCCAAAATCAATGGTATTAAATTGTATCGATCCGCCTTGTTTGCTGAAAATTGTTTTCCATCCTTCAAACCTTTTCGTTGTATCAATGAAATCAACGGAAACTCCTTCGTCGCTTTTTGCACTGTACCGGTCGATTTGTAATGGTTTGGTTGCGTCTGCAATTCCTATTCCACGAAATGTTCTGATAACTTTTTTAATGGTTCCGTCTTCATTAAAGAACAAACTATCCGCCCGGACAGATCTTGCTTTATCAAAATTTGGAGAATAATCTCTGTCATGATAAAACAGGTACCATTGATTTTTAAATTGGATCAATGAATGATGATTTGTCCAGCAGCCTGTCGGAGATTCATCCATGATCACTCCGGTAACCTTAAATGGTCCTAATGGATTATCGCTTATTGCATACTCTAAACTTTCGGTTTTGTTTATTACATGCGGATAGGTCAAGTAATAAATTCCGTTTCGTTCAAATAAAAATGGTCCTTCTTTCAATCCTTTGGTCGGAAGATCTTTGAGAATGACAGGATCGGATGCAAGCTCCAGCATATTCTCTTTCAACTTTGCGGCATAAATATTTCCGCCTGCCCAATACAAATAAGCTTGTCCATCTTTATCAATAAAAACATTGGGATCAATACCATGAACGTTTTTAATTGGTGTTGGTTGAGGAACATAAGGGCCTTCGGGTTTGTCGGCAATCGCAACGCCGATAGCAAAACCTCTTCCGAAAGAACTGTCTTTAGGTGTTGTTGGAAAATAGAAATAATATTTTCCATTTCTGTAAATGCAATCAGGAGCCCACATGCTGTAACTATCTGGTTTTACCCAGGGAATTTTATTTTGCGTAACTACTATACCATGATCGGTCCAATCAGTAAGATTGGAGGAAGAAAATACATGATAATCTTCCATGCAAAACCAACCCACTCTTCCTTTTCCGGGAGTAGCTAAAATATCATGGGAAGGAAACAGGTAAACTTTATTTCCGAAAACTCTTGCCGTCGGATCGGCAGAATACATATTCCGTATGATCGGGTTTTGAGCAGACAAAATATTTATTAATAACAGCGATGAAATAGAAAAGATGAAATACAGTTTTGAATGTTTCATAAATCAAATTGTTTTTTATTTACCTGTTGCCAAATGATCAGCAGCGGCGGATAGAAAAATATAATCAGCGCAAATGCCAACGGTCACTTCATTTTCTCCCCAAAAGAATGGCCAGTCTTCCTTGTTCTCAGGAAAATCCGGTTTTAATATTAAAATGCCCGGAACAACACCGCCTGCAATGAAATAAAAATCTGCCCTGTTATTTCCGTAAGTGATCTTCTTTGATTTCGTTCCCACGGAAGAAACAAAAGAAATATTGGAATAAGGATGACAACCGAAAATATAATTGAGCCCTTTATATACATATTCTGCATTGATCACATCCGGAAAATATTTATTGGCATAATAGTTTGTGGTTGCAAAACTGATCACTCCGCCATCACCGCCCCAACCACCTGTTGCAATCGGCACGCCATAAGGATTTTGTTTTTCATATTCATCACATATTGCTTTATACTTTATCACATAATCTCTCAATTTCTTTTTATACTCATCATCCATATATGCATATGCCTGCAGCGCTGCTCTTATTCCGAACGCAACAGATCTGTCCAATGTTTGCCAGATCGCATCTTTGAATCGTTTTGCATATTGCTCATCTTTTGTCGTTATATATAATTGAAGTGCAGCAGCCATCTCCTGGTTTCTTCTGAATGCTGCGGCAAATCTTGATGTATCTTTTTTTGCGATGCTATCATCTTCATTCCACAATTGTTTTGCATAGAATAAACTTTGCTGCGCTAATGTATCATCAAAGCCTTTCAAAGCACGACTGGCTGCTGCCAATGCAGCCGATGTATAATAATCAAGAAAAGTATTTCTTGTAGTGAATGCCCATCGATCATCCATCGTGCCGCTGGATTTGCCGTCTGTTTCATACGGTTTGAGATTGGGATTGTAAGGAAGATTGTCAGTTTCATCCACCGCATCACCGAGATGATGGTATTGGTGAAGATTAGGAACCACAATACCACGAACAGGGTGACCAATATTTTTTACCTGTGCCACCATGTTCAATGTGCCATGTTTTATCTGTTGCAAAATATCATTCAAACCATCGGGGCGATGAATATCTACATATCGTGTTGCATAATCAATATAAGTTTCATCACGATTCAGTTTGAATTTTTCCCATGCATCAACAAGACTCAGCACTGCATCGCAATGTGATCCGGTTTGAATATCGAAATCACCGGCATCAAACCATCCGCCAACCGCTAACCCCGGAATGCGTTCATAGGGTTTATATTTTGTATCGGTTGATGCACCCATACTGTAATTATCGAAATGCTGCCAGTTAGTTGGCGCCTGCAATGCATCATCTAAAAACGGAGCGCCGTGCCAGACACGATACGCTTCATTTACTTCCATGTGATCCATTTGTACAGGAAACCAAACATCTAATGTCGGATGCCATATAGCATCATATACATTTGGTTCGATCGGAAATGTATTTGTTTTCTGATCTCCATACTGAATAAAATAAAGACCAGGATCTTTTACAGAACTGAAATCAAACTTTACATAATTATATCTCAGGTACTGCCCCCAGGGTTTTACATCGCTTTTTAATTTTTCAACAAACTTTCCGTCTGCTGTTACCTGGAACAATGATGCTGTTTTTAATGGAGTATCATTTTTATCCAATTCAATAACGGCTGTTTTTTCCTGTTGTGGATTATATCCAACTTGCGAGAACCCGATATTTGGTTTTCTTATCCAATTTGGAATTGAATTTGGTTCCACAAACCATGTCAATACTTTTCCGGTCTTATTAGCCGGAAGTAAACTGCGAACAATGAACCAACCATTCTGTGCAAGGTTGCGACCGTCAAACAACATTAAATTTTCTCCATCGGTTTCAGATGTGATCTTCACTCTTTGCTCAGGATCTTCCGGCGCTAATACAAAGGTTTTGCCGGTTGCGATCGGTTCCGGTACTATGAATTCATTTCTTCCCCGGTCATCGAATGTTGTGTGGCCAGCGAACTGCGATATCTTCTGACTGACGGGTTCCATTTTTGTTGGGCTGGAAGGATACAATGGAAATGCGCCAGGCTTTCCATCTGCCAAATAAGTTTTTTCAAAATAAGCAGCAGGTAAAAATTCAAGATTGAACCCGGCATTCCCAATTAGTTTTTCAGGTAGCGGTTTATCGAGATAGACGCTTATCTCAACGCTTTTGCCTTTTGCAGTAACATTGATCCTTGAATTAAAATCGTAATCCTTATATCTCAACACTACATCTATGCTGTTATTTTTCTTATCAACATTTCTGCTGACCATTGCAGGCACCTGGTCCCATTGCTCGGGAGTGTTTTGCAATCGTATGGCGCCGCCGGTAGCCGTTCTTACACCGTGATGTATGATTTCGATACCAGCTGTTTTTTCGTCGAAGAATGTACCGTTGTACTGGCTGCTGAATACAAATACATTTACACCCCGGTTTTCGAAATAACCGGAATCGTTAATCTGTAATTTTTGACCATAAGAAGAAACGGCAAATAAAAAAAATGTGATCAGGCCAAAAACCGTTACTGAATTTTTTTGCATACTTAAGGATTGCATTTTTTGCTTTTTGAATTAATTATTATTCATTTATCCTGAACCAATCAAAATCAACATAACCACTTGAAGTTTTTGCATCTTGTCAAAAAAATCACCTGGTTTGAATTTGCATAACGGTTACCGAATACGGCGGAAAGCTTTGACTAAAATTATTCCTGACTCCTTTTACCGTGGATGTTACCGGAACAATTTTTTTCGGATCGTCTATGGTATTTGTATCAGTTGGCTCATCACTTTTTACAGAAACAACAGTTGCCTCTGGCGAAACTTTTGAAGCACCGTTAAGATTTATTTGTATTGTTTGTTTTTTACCGATGGTGTTTACCACTTTCAGGTAGATAGTTCCAGTTGCATCATCCATTGTAGCAGAGTAAAAAAGTGTCGGAACTGTTTTCGTCTTTACTCCATTCGCACTGTCTCTTTTTGAAAGTGGCCTGTTTTCAACAGGAACGTTTTCAAACGTTGCAGGAACGATCTTGTTACCCAAATACTGATTGAAAATTTTTTGTACATAGTAAGATGGCGAGCCATAACTGTTCAATGCATCATAGCCGATGAGATCCGAATCCCATTGCCATGCTTTGGGTGTTGTTGTAGTAGCCTTATTAACGTTCACGAAAAGTGGAGCATAACAAGACATGATAACCAAATCTGAATTGCGTTCCATTCCTGTCATCCATGCAGCATCGCCAAGCGCCGCATTCATATTCGTGGTTGGCGCACCTTCCCGAGTTGCCCATTCGCCCACAAATATTTTGGGTCCATTGCGATCATACTTGTCGTACTGCGAAGCATTCTCCCACATATCCCACGAGTTGCGGTAATAATGTTCATCAACAATGCCAGGTGCTTTGCCGGATGTAACTTTCATAGTAGGATACTGCGTACCCGGAATTGTAGAGATACATTCTAGTTGCGGATATTTTGCTTCAATGGCGTTTCGGAACTGCGTGAATCTTCCATTATAGCTGTTCGATCTGTCGAACCAATCTTCATTACCGATTTCTACATAGTGAAGTTTGAATGGCGTCGGATGTCCGTCAGCAGCTCGTTTGGCGCCCCAATAAGTTGTTGTATCGCCGGTCACATATTCAATTTCATCAAGTGCATCATCCACATAAGGCTTTAATAATGGACCAGCATCAATGTGGTCTCCCTGCAAAGAATAACCGGCATACACAGCCAGCACAGGTTCAGCACCCATATCTTCTGTCCACTCCAAAAATTCAAGCAAACCCATTCCATCAGAAGGGCGATAGCCCCATGAACCTTTATGTCCGGGCCTTCCATCTATTGGACCCAATGTTGCTTTCCATGGAAATTCATCCGTTATCAATGGCCCTTCTAAAAAATTACCACCGGGAAAACGCAGGAACTTTGGTTTCATATCAACCAGCATTTGCATCAGATCTGGCCGGTTGCCGTTGCTGCGGTTATTATAGGTTGGCGGAAAAAGCGAAACCAAATTGAAATAATACAATCCCTTGCGATCAGTTGAAATTACAAATCGTGCATCTTTTGTTGGCTGAACATCTGCTGCAGTGGTTAACGTTAATTCATACTTCTTCCAAAGATTGCTTTTTTCAAGATCAATTGTTCCTGAAGCGTAGACCGTTTTGCCATCGCTACTTTCAATAGAAACTGTTATCGGACCCGGGGTATTGTTTTCAATATCCGGCAACGGTGGCGTTGTGGGCTTTCCTTCCCAGGGCCAGCGGAAAGGTTCCGTGCGGGCTGTCCCTTTTATATAAAATGATGCCCTGTAAGAAGTGGATGGTCTTACAGGTATGCCCCAAAAACCTTCATTGGCAATCCCCACTCTTCCGGAAACTTTTTCAACTGTAAGTCGTAAGCAGGTTGAAAGTGCACCGTTGATCGCTTGTCCACGTTCGTCATACGGAATACGATCTTCGTTTGCAGGAATGAGCTGAATCGATGCAGTGTCGGCCGCATTATCTTTTACGAGACTCCAGCCTTCGGGTTGGTTTTTATTGTCTTTAAAAATCCTGTTGCGTATCAACTCGCCATACAAGCCACCATCGTAAGAGTGATTGATTTCTTCTGTCATCAATCCATAAAGTGTAGGACTTACGTTAGGGCCAGTTTTGCTTAAATCCAATGTTAGCTTTGCTGTTTGGGCATTTATATTGGAAATCATCAGGCCTGATAATACCAATGCCCTTAAACTTTTTTTTGAAAGACTTTGAAGAATGACATTCTTTTTCATAATTGTTGTTTAATTAAATATCTATTGCATGCAGGCGTTTAATTGAATATTTGAAATTGCTTTTTCAATGTCTTTTCATTTGCACTTTGTTGCCCATACGTACATGCAACAAGCAAAATATTAACAGAGAGCAAAAGATATTTCAATTGTTTCATCAGCGTCTGTTGTCTTTTTTAAAAAGTGTTTTTTCTGCATTGGACAATGAATCTTCATAAGAATGATATTGCGTATTGGTCAATGTTTTCCAGTACATCATATATCTTGAATCATGGATCTGGTAAAAAGGTTGCAAGACAACATTTACCGGGTTCATCATTTTCAGATCGGGTACTGTGAAATTTAATGGCTTGCCTTTTACAGGAACCAATTCGTCAGCAATTTTTGATTGATCATTTGTTGTAATAATGGGGGCTGTATCCAACGGAAGTTTTTTGCCACTGGGAATATGTCCCCAGCGACTGTCATCTGCAAAAAGCCCTTTCAGATCTTCTGTCCCTGTTTTCGCTCCGAGTAAAATAGGTCCATGAAGAATTGCAATATAATTTGGAACATTCGGCAAATGTTCAATCTCATTATGCATCGGCAGCATGATCTGCATTACATCTCCTTTTTTCCATGTTCGCTCAATAGCGACATAAGACGAAGGATGAGAATCATAAGCAACATTTTTACCGTTAATAAGGATTTTCAAAGCAGCGTCTGCAACCCATGAAGGATAACGGATCATTAATGTGAAATGAGAAGAGCCATCTGTAATGGCCAATTCGGTCTTTTCCTCAAAAGGAAATTTTGTTTCCTGTGTGATCTTTACTCCTTTTTCTTTCCAGTTCAATTCTGATGCGATGAACAGGTTTAAAAACAAGGAATCGTGTTGGTGCGTATAAATAAATTCGTTGTACTTGCTATGATTTTCCATGCCGCTGCCTACACAACACCACATGGCTTCATTAGGCACAGAATAAACTCTGTAGCTGCGTGGACGAACCGGGGTGAAATATACATAACCACCAGTTTCGGGATTCTGTGTTGAGAGTATATGATTGTACAATGTTCTCTCGTAATAATCTATATACTTTACTGAAGGATTTATTCTGAAAAGATCTTCTGTCAACTTCAGCATGTTGTAAGAATTACATGACTCAGGTCCTTGCACATCATTGACAAAATCTATACATTCAGCAGGGTTGGGAAAAAATTCTCTTCTGCTGTTCCCTCCGAATGCAAGAGTGCGATTGGTTACAACTGTTTGCCAGAAGAAACTGCCTGCTTTTTCATATTTATCATCATGGCTCAACTCACCAATGCGTTCAAAACCGATCGCTTTTGGAACTTGTGTGTTGGCATGCTTGTCATTTAAATTATCAATGCCTTCTGACATCGGGTCCAATAACATTCGATGGGAGAATCTCTCGGCTGCAGCTAAATATTTTTTATCCCCAGTCATTTGATAGGCATCAGCAAAAACCTCGTTCATTCCGCCTTGTTCTGTATCCAACATGGCTTGCATTTGTTCCTCCGTCAATGCAGTAGTGATATTGATCCCCCAATCACAGAATTTTAGAAAAACATTTTTTGCTTCCTCGTTTCCCGTATATAACCAGGCATCTCTCAAGCCTGCATACATTTTGTGTACATTATACCAGGGGACCCAGGCTTTGTGAAACGCAGTAAAATCTCCGTTCTTTAATGTTGACCATATTGCTTTGCTATCGGGAACTCCACCAACATATCCAATTCCCCAATCTGGATGATTTTTTGTATTGGCATCCTGGCAGGTTTTCAACTCTGCGATGATATACAACATTCGTTTTTTGCATTCGGCATTATTGGTAGCCGCTACATTCATTGACAATGCTGACAAATAATGCCCGGCGATATGCCCATCTAAACCTTCCCAGTTTTTATAACTTGAATCTTTTGGTTGCAATCCCGCTTCTTTTCTATAAGGAGCTAACAAACGATCTACATCATATTGTAAAAGCGTTTGGATATTGAGATCACGGGCATGTTTGAATGGACCATCCAGCAATTTCACATCACTCAATGGGAATTCATTATGATAAAGTCTTTGCTGCGCATATAAATTACTTATGAAAGAATTGAACATTGCAATAATAAAAATAGTGCCCCACCATTTCATCCGGTGATTGTGATGTAAATGCAATATTGAAAAATGTGATTGCTTCATTCTTTCAAACTATTCTTATTGTATTTTAATTTTTATTGTCTTTAGATCTTTTTCTGCTGAACTGTTGCCATACCAAATCTGATATTCTCCCGGCATTACTGCCATTTGCAAACTTTTTTCGTCATAAAACTCAAAGCTTTTATATGGAAGATCAATGATCGCTTGTGTTGTTTTTCCTCCAGGCACGTTAATTCTTTCAAAGCCTTTTAAAGTTTTCAGCAAGCCACTGTTATCGTCCATTTTTCTTAAATAGACCTGCACTATTTCTGTACCATCACGTTTGCCGGTATTGGAAACTGGTATTGTTAGCTTCACATTCTCTCCTTCATTAATTGATGTCTTATTCAGTTGTGCATTGCCAATAGAAAAAGTAGTATAGCTAAGGCCGAAGCCGAAAGGGAATAACGCATCAGACATATACCGATAGGTTCTGCCTTTCATTGAATAATCCTGAAAGTCGGGCAGCTGATCCGAGTTTTTATAAAATGTAATTGGCAACTTGCCTGAAGGATTATAATCTCCAAACAAGACATCTGCGACAGCCTGCCCTCCTGATTCTCCACCATACCAGGCTTGCAAAATGGCATCGCAACTTTCTGTTTCAGGAGTCAACGCAATAGCGGAGCCGGAACAATTGATGAACACCACTTTTTTGCCCGCAGCTTTTAATGCTTTTAAACAATTCTGTTGTACTTCGGGTAAATCAATATTGGTTCTGTCTCCACCTTTGAAACCCGGATAGTTGACCGGCATTTCTTCTCCTTCCAGCAATGAAGAAAGGCCACCGACAAAAATTACAATATCTGTTCCTTTTAATTTATTTATCAAACCAGAAAAATCAATATCTACTTCCTTGCCGAAATCAAATTCAAGATCAGCTTGCCAGTTATTTAATTGAGCGTATTTGATTTCAATTTTATAGGTCTTGCCTTTTTCTACATGGTAAGGAATTCTTGAAGGAAGTGTACGCCAGTTGTTATAACTGGAAAGCGATTGTCCATTTACAAGAAGCTCAAAGTGGCCGGTAGCACCGCATTTGAATACGATCTCTTCAGTTTCAAGAGCCTGAAACTCGGTTTCATAGATAGCAGAGAAGCCTACAAGGTTTACACCATGGGCAAATTCATGATCGCCTGCGGTTGTCAACTTCAGAGGATTTGTGATTTGATCGGTCGCAATAACTTCACCACTCATATCAGGAGTGTTCCAATAGGTGGCTTTAAATCCTTTTTTGCCATCAACCTGTGTTTTTGGAAAATAACTTTGTGTCACTTTATTTTCGACAAGGTCACATGCCTTATCATATACAACTGCATTTGAAGCAAGTTTTGATTTAATGCCATCCAGGATTGTTATTGTTTTAATTGGCTTACCATTATAATTTCCCCATAGCATAGGTTCATTATCAGCATTGGGACCGATGACAGCTATTTTTTTTACTTTTTTATTTAGCGGAAGAATATTGTTCTTGTTCTGAAGAAGTGTCATTGACTCACGGGCCATATTCAACGCAAGCTCCTGGTGTTCGCGGCTATTGATAACTGATGCAGGAATTCTGGTCCAGGGAACTAATGAATCATTATCAAATTCGCCAAGGTCAAAACGATCACTTAACACTCGCATCAAAGGTTCATCAATTTCTTTTTCGGTAATTAAACCCCTTTCAACGGCATCTGGTAAATTTTTAAATGCATAACCACTCCATACACATTCCACATCTGTGCCGGCCAATGTAGCTTTTGCAGCAGCATGCACTGCATCAGACGAAACTTTGTGGCTGGTATAAAAATCGGTTACAGCTCCGCAATCAGAAACGATAACGTACTTAAATCCCCAATCATTACGAAGAATAGTTTGTAATAAACGATTATTTCCGCAACAGGGCTCATTATCTATACTTTGATAAGCACACATCACCTGGCGAACGCCGGCATCCTGTACGAGTGATTTGAATGCAGGAAGATAAGTTTCCCACAAGTCACGGGGATTTATATTAGTAAGGTCAAGAACATGCCGACTCCATTCCGGCCCGGAATGAACAGCAAAGTGTTTGGCGCATGCCAGGAGTTTTTTATACCCGGAATCGGATGTACCCTGCAAGCCGTTTACTACAGCAACGCCCATGCGGGATGTGAGATAAGGATCTTCACCATAAGTTTCCTGTCCACGGCCCCAGCGTGGATCTCGAAAAATATTGATGTTGGGGGTCCAGACGGAGAGACTATGAAAGCGACTGTTGTCAAGCCCTCTCTTTTCTGCCTGGTTGTATTTAGCTCTTACTTCGTCTGAAGTAGCATTGAATAACCGGTAAACCAGTGAATCATCAAAAGAAGCTGCCATTCCGATTGGTTCCGGAAAAACTGTGACACTATCATTATTTGCAAATCCATGCAGCGCTTCGCTCCACCAATTGAACTTTTTAATACCTAAACGTGGAATCGCAGGAGACTGATCCTGCATCAACGAAGCTTTTTCTTCCAGCGTCAGTCTTGATATCAAATCTTTTGCTCTTTCTTGTGAAGAAAGGCTGGGATTTTGATAAGGTAACTGAGCTTTTATATTCAACCATGATACCACAAACAACAGTATTAAAATGGTTTTTTGTAAGAAGAATAGTTTCGTTAAAGCGTATCTTTTATTTAAGGACCTGTTCATTAGTTTATTTAAATAGCAATTAACTGAAATGGTATAAATCATTTTCCCTTGCTGTATTGCGAAAAGGTTGAAACATCAACCGGTTTAAAGATCAACTGTGAAAACATATACAAACCGTTTTTCCAAACTTTAAAATCATGCACTCCCGGTTCGATGTAATAGATATGCGGAACATTGTTCTTTTCCAAATAATCATGTGTCCGTTTGCTGAATGTGATCAGACGATCACTATCACCACAGGAGATCCAAAGTAGTTTTAGTTCTTTTCTTGCATTATCAAGGTCTGGTACTAATTCGTCCGGTGTTTTTGTATTGGGAGCAGCAGAGAAAGCACCGATCCATGCAAACTTGTCGAGATTTCCCAATCCGAAATTCAATGATTGCCCTCCACCCATTGATAAACCAGCAATGGCACGATGTTCCCTGTCTGTATAAACCGGGTAATGACTTTCTATATAGGGAATGAGATCGTTCAACAGGTCTTTTTCAAAAGTTGCAAATGCCTGCACTTTGGTGCTGTCAAAAATATTTCCACCTGCCCGATCGTCTTTCATAGCCCTGCCATTGGGCAGCACAACGATCATTGGCTCAATTTTTCCCTGCGCATACAGGTTATCTAAGATCACTTCAGGTTTTCCGCCATGCAGCCATTCAAATTCATCGCCACCGATGCCATGTAAAAGATATAATACCGGGTATTTTTTCTTTTTAGAAAAACCAGGCGGTGTATAGATCAACGCTCTCCGTGTAGTGTCAACTGTTTTCGAATAATAATTGATCGTATCAATTTTTCCATCTGGGATATTTGGTTGCAGTGAGTCATAACCTGGCTGTGCATGCTGAACAATGTTTTGTGCTTGTACAATTGTACCTAGCAAGAATGAAGCAATGATTGCAAAGAATAGTTGTTTCATGTTTTGTAATAAGTTTTCGGTGTTGAGTTATTAATGTGATTATGTTTTATCAATTGATAGTTCCTGTTCAACTTGTATAAGGATGTTTTATACAATAATGGCTCCATCGGCTATAAATCACTTCACTTATTTAGTGAGAAAAAAACGTTCCTGCTTTTCTCTTCGTGATTTAGAGCAAAATAAATGCGTACGTTTTGCCGGCAACGGTAGGAACATCATACAGCCATGTTGGCTTCAGTTGCGGTAAAGTGATAGTAGCTTTATTGGATATGATCGGCGATGCAGCTTTTTCTGTTTGAAAAAAAGGATTTGTATTATCACCTTTTGCTTTTTTCAAAACAGCGCAGTTGCTCAATTTCATTTCGTTGGGAACTCTCAAGCGAAGATTACCACCAATCGTAGATCTGATAACGGCTTTTATCACTTTACCATCTTTCCATTGCATTTGTACAATTTCAAAACCACCAATTGTACGCAAACCAGTAATGTCCCCAGTTTGCCATACGTCCGGCAAAGCTGGTAATAAGCATAAATCGCCGTCTTCGCTTTGCATCAGCATTTCAGTGATGCCCGAAGTACATCCAAAGTTACCATCTATTTGGAAAGGAGGATGCGCATCGAATAAATTATTATAAGTTCCGCCTCCGCCTTCATTAGTACCAACAGGCGTTAGTTGATCACGGATCAATTTAAGGGCATGATTGCCATCCTGCATTCTTGCCCACCAATTGATCTTCCACGCCATGCTCCATCCGGTGGAGACATCTCCACGTTGGATCAAAGTATTTTTTGCTGCGCTATATAATTCAGGAGTACGGTAAGGAGAAATTTGATTCGAAGGAAACAAACCATATAAATGTGAAATATGACGATGATGATCGTTTGGATCATCCACATCATCCAGCCATTCCTGCAATTGTCCGTATTGACCAATATGCATTGGCGCCAAACGACTGCGCAATTTTTGTAATGTATCTGCAAAAAGTTTGTCTTTATTTAAAATGGCTGCTGCTCTGATCGCATTACTGAATACATCAAAAACAATTTGATTGGTCATTGTCACCCCGGCGTCTAATGATGAACCCTCGTGTGCTTTCGGTGCATTTTCCGGTGATTCGTCCGGGCAAATAACCAGCCAATGATATTTTGGATGTTCGATCAGATAATCTGCATAGAACATCGCAGCTCCTTTTAATACCGGGTATATTGATGCTAAGAAATTTTTATCACCACTGTATAAGTAATGTTGCCAGAGATTTTGACTCGTCCATCCGCCGCCATTACTCCATGCTCCCCAAAAAGCGCCGTCAACTGCTCCGGTGATTCTCCATATATCCGTATTGTGATGCGCCATCCAGCCTCTTGCGCCATACATATCTTTTGCTGTTTGCTGTCCTGTAACAGACATATCTTTTACCATTTGAATAAATGGTTCATCGAGTTCAGCAAGATTTGTTTTTTCCACCGGCCAGTAATTCATTTCAGCATTGATGTTGATCGTGTACTTGCTGTCCCAGGGAGGAAATAATTTGTTATTCCAGATTCCCTGCAGGGTGGCGGGTTGTCCTCCCGGTTGAGAAGAAGAAATTAATAAGTAACGACCAAACTGGTAATACAGCGTTACAAACTGCGGATCATTAGCTGAATTAAAATTTTTCAATCGTTCATCTGTTGGAAGATTTGCCGCATCGGTTGTTCCGAGATCTAATGTTACTCTATTGAAATATTTTTGATAAGCCGCTACATGTGCTTTTAAAATTTCAGCAAAAGATTTTGTATAAGCTTTGTTCAAATAGCTTGCTGCTCTTTCATTTTCATTTCCACTGATGTCATGATAATTATTGAAATTGGTTGCAATGGAAATATAGATCGTGACAGCATTCGCATTTTGTACAGTAATAGAAGTGTCCGTTGATGAAAATGAACCAGCTTCTGTTTTAAACCTTGTAATTTCTTTGAATTTTATTTTTCCTTCTACGGTTTCATGATCTATAGTAGTACCTGAAATGGTCAATTCGTTTTTTGCAGTTGTTTTAATCGTTGCTTTTGGTTGTGGCGTTGAAAAAAATGCGGTAAAAGAGATACTATGTGGTTTACTCGCCGTTAAATGTATTACGATCACCCAGTCAGGAAAAGATGCTAACACTTCTCTTGTATAAGTAACATCATTAACCGTGTAAACAGTTTTTGCAACGGCTCTTTCTATATCCAGGTCCCGGTAATAGTTTGTATAATTTTTTTCATTATCGAAAGCAAGATGAAGTTCTCCCACCGGCTCAAACATTTGTCCTTGTGAAGTTTTACTGATGATGACTTTGTTTGCCAGTTGTTCTGCTTGTTTTTGTTTACCATCAAAGATCAGTTGCCGTATTTCTGAAAGAGAATCCAACGCTAATGAATTATCATTTCGGTTCGGGCTACCGCTCCACACCGTATTTTCATTTAGCTGAATGGTTTCTGTATCCACATTCCCATATATCATAGCTCCCAATTTTCCATTTCCGATCGGTAAAGCATTTTCCCAGGCAGTACCGGATGGATTTTTATACCACAGCTTTAAGCACGGTTTATTTTGAGAAAAACTGATGATCGGTATGAATAGCAAAGAGAAAAACAAAAATTGTTTCATCGGTTATGTGTTAACAATTATAAAGGGATCACCAGCTATTCATTATTTCTTTCTGGCCGATGTGGTTTTTTTCACCCTTTTTTTATCCGAAACAGATTTCACAATAGTAAGTCCTTGCTTCAATTGTTTTTTGTCTTTCACTTTGGCCAAAGAATTCGCATAAGCTTCTTTCACCAGTTTTTTGATATAGGCTTTCGGGAATTTATTTTTATCGGTTACAAGTATATAACGGTATTGATTGCCTTCGCCTAAAAGGATTTTTTCAGGATCGGAAAGTTCACTGCCCCAGTAAAAACCGAAATGGATATTATGGCTGGTTCTTCCTACGGCGATCGAACAAAATATATGGCCCACTCTATCTGTCGGCGACCAGCCCACCGCTACTGCATTGTAATTATCATAAATAAGTTCATTGCATTGCGGGTAAAGGCCCCAGGCAAATGCTCTCAGCCATAAAGCAGTTTCCTGTATTTCTTTTGGAAATGGTTTTAAAAATTTCAACAGATCTTTTGTTTGTTCTTTGCTCATTGCATAAAAATAAAAAGAGGAAATATCAGAAAAGTTACAGACTTTTTACGCCTTTGTTATTGTTCAATTATAAAACATCGATAAGCTTGGTTTACTATACCAACAGCGGGCTGAGGATATCATCCTTCTACTCTTTTAACATCTGCTCCTAATTTTTTCAATCTCTCATCAATGAATTGATATCCCCGGTCGATCTGTTCAATATTCTGGATCACACTTTTTCCTTCGGCGCTTAATGCAGCAATTAATAACGCAACACCGGCACGAATATCCGGCGAACTCATAGTGATGCCACGCAGCGGTTGCTCTCTTTCCAAACCAATCACCACAGCACGATGCGGATCGCAAAGAACAATTCTTGCTCCCATGTCGATCAATTTATCTACAAAGAACAAA
>DASZXQ010000167.1:0-1672 GCA_035545755.1 Chitinophagaceae bacterium
TTAGCGGTCCAAATTTTTGAAGTGATGCAATGAGTTTCTGGTAAATGTCAGTAACGATTTGCTCTTTGCCTTTTAAATGATCAAGCTCTGAATATTCCATTGTTATGATGTTTGAGGTGTCACTTTTGGGTTGCTGCCAACTCTTAAATATACGCAATAGCCGGTATAAATTTCTATTGAAAATCAACCTGATTTTATACCAGCTACATTCGTAAATGAAATTTTATTTTGTCGCTTCAACCGGCCCAACACATCTTCCTACTTCTTCTCCAACTCATCAATAAACTGTTGCAACTGTTCTATCTTTTCAAGTGGCAGTTTCTTGATCCGGTCAACAGGGTTTATTTTTTTAGGTTTTGCTTTCAGCTTTTGCAATGGATGATCAGCAGCTACGGTCGTCGCAGCATCCGGTTCCCAAACAAAAAGATCATCCGGCGTACAATTGCAGATCATGCATAGCTTCTCCAAAATGGCAATTGGTATCTTATCAAATTTGTTATTTACCAGGCGGCTCACGGTGTAGTAGGGCAGCCCCTTGCCGGACAGGTATCGTTGCGGATTTTCTACGCCCCGGCTTTCCAAAAGAGAAATAAGGTTCAATTTCAGCATATAGGTTAAGAGTTTAAAAGCAAAAATTACTGAAATCTTAAACACCTGCAAAACGGGCCGTTATTGGTCGCTTACTTTCTTATTCTTTCCCGCAGCAGGAAAGGAGGCTGGCGCTGAATGAAAAAAAAGCACTTCCGTTCCTATATCTGCCTGTTCAGCAAAAGGGATTTTAATGGCTTCAGCTCATGATCTAAGCCTCAAAAACAGGCTTTTCAGCTTTAAAACCCTCAAAAACAATGCTTCAAAGCCCGGTTACAGCCTCTCAAAAGGCATTTACATTCAAAAAATAGTCAAATACATTTAAACAATTGCAAATTACATTCAAAAAATAGTCAAAGACATTTAAAAAACTGCAAGAAACATTCAAAAAATAGTCAAGTGCATTGAAACAATTGCAAGATACATTCAAACAATAGTCAGGTACATTGAAACAATTGCAAATGAACCTAAAGCAAAAGGCAACTACATTAAAGAAATTGCTAGGAAAATTATTACATCCATGTCGGAGTCTTGATCTGTGGCAAGGGTATCTGCCACAAAGATTATTTATTCAAAAGCTTTTAAAAGCTAAAGATTCGAAAGGGTATCGTATTGCGGAAAAAATGAAATGTATAATGGCTATTTGGTTGAATACCCCAAAAAATCTTAAATGAATAACACCGGAATACGCAAAGCGTAATAAAAAATATCACAACCTGTTCCGATGCTTCGGATAGAATAGCTATGAGTAAACTATGTACCTATTTTTCTGTCTGGTAAAAATCAGGTTTCATTATCACTATTGATCTATCCTTCCACTCTTTTAATATCTGCTCCCAATTTTTTCAATCGTTCATCAATGAATTGATAGCCCCGGTCGATCTGTTCAATATTCTGGATCACACTTTTTCCTTCGGCGCTTAAGGCAGCGATTAATAATGCCACACCGGCACGAATATCCGGCGAACTCATAGTGATGCCACGCAGCGGTTGCTCTCTTTCCAAACCAATCACCACAGCACGATGCGGATCGCAAAGAACAATTCTTGCTCCCATGTCGATCAATTTATCTACAAAGAACAAA
>DASZXQ010000168.1:0-4913 GCA_035545755.1 Chitinophagaceae bacterium
TTTGTTCTTTCCCAACGCAATTCGGGATTTGGTGGATTATTAATATTTGCATACAGCTGCTGATTGACAAGACTGGGGAAGGAAAAATATAATATTGTCGGATAAGCGGAAAGAGAATTATCTACATTGCCACTATACCCATAGGTAATTCTTCCTTTCAGCAAAGACAACCAGTTGTTTTTGAAAAAGCTTTCTTTGTCTACCTGCCATGCAAGACCAGCCGACCAAAGCGGCACCCATTTTTGGTTCGTATTCACTCCAAAAATATTCGACGCATCTTTTCTTGCGCTGAGGCTAAGAATATAACGGCTGTTGTATGTGTAAGAGCCATTAGCAAAGACAGAAATAAACCGGTTTAAATTATCTGAAAGGTAAACCGGGTTGGGAATATTTCTCGATGAACCTATATTATCATAAGTAGGAAGCAAATCCACATAATCGACAATGCCTGTTGTGAGCAAATCATCATTATATCCATAGATGCGGTTGGATGAAGCAGTACGATGGTTTTGCTGCAATTCCGCACCGGCAAGAACCACTACTTCATGCAAATAATTCCATGATTTATTATAATTGAGTTGTGCCCGGACAAAATAGGCGTTCAAAGCGGAAACCGATCTATCCAATATTCCATCATTCGGTACCTGGTATTTAACCTGAGAACCGTTGATCTGCGTAAAAAGGTTGATGAGGTTTCTTGCGATGTAGGTATCGTGGTTGTAGAGGTTAGTTCCTTCACCAGTTTGTTTTTCGTAACGATATTTCAGTTGCGCATTAAAATTCTTATTCATTTTGTATGTAATGCCTACATCTACCAACGCATGACTCAACGCAGTACGATTGTTTGCCGCTGCCAGTTCATCCAACGGTTTGTATAGCCAGCTCAACAATTTTCCATTGCCGGCAGTATCCAGGTATGATAAACGATAATCTTTAGGAATAGCGAGGTTATTTCCCTGTGCATCTCTCAATTGTTCGTACGGATAGACTGCTTTCCCGGAAGGAGCAACCAAACCTGTTCCTGAATTATTGAGACTATTATTACTGGCAATATATACCATTGAAATGCTGAACTGCCATTTTGAAGAAAGGTTGAAGGTGTTAGCTGAGCGAAGCGAAATTCTTTCATTGTTATTGCGCATCAGGTATGCCCAATTTTTATCATAGCCAGCCGAAAGGAAATAATTGTATTTGCCTGAAGAACCCGAATAGTTCAAATGGTATTGGGAGTTCCAACTATTGCGATACAGATAATCAGAAAGCTGCCTGCGAAGATCCAATTTACTTAATGCATTTATCTGCGCAGCAAGGTCTGCATCGGTGACCTGATTATTTGTTCTTTTTACCAAAAGCTCCACAACAGGACTCAGGATAGGGTAACTGATGGTGTTATTGATATCGTTATCATAGAAACCTTTTGCATAAAGCATCTGCTCCATGCTGATATAGTCTGCCGCATCTAAAAAATTCCGGTCATAAAAGAGATCGGGCTTCTGGCCCATTGTAACATTTGCATTAAACTCCAATTGAGGTTGCCCTGCTTTTCCTTTTTTTGTATTGATGATGATGACACCATTGCCGGAGAACGCACCCCATACGGAAGAAGCGGCGGCATCTTTTAAGATGGTGACGTTTTCAATATCGTTCGGATTGATGTCGGAGATATCGCCAGCATAAGGAAAATTATCCAGCACGATAAGCGGGGACGCATTAGCGAATATGGTGTTACGCCCACGGATGCCGATATTTTCGGCGCCGTTCCTTCTATCAAAATAAACAGCGCCGGTGTTTTCCAATTTGTCCAGAATGGTTGTGCTGATCCGCCTGTTCAATGTTTTGTTGTCAATAAACTCAAATGCACCGGTGGCTCTTTCTTTCGGTAAATCCTGGTAGCCGGTACTGATGATGACTTCATTGAGCGATTTAAAAGAGTGTCTGAGAATAACAGTGATCAACCCTCTTTCATTATTGGGTTGTTCGGTGATTTCATAGCCAACGGCAGAGATGACGAGGGTGTCGGTCAATAGTGAATTGTGAATAGTGAATATACCGTATTGGTCGCTGATGGTTTTTTTGTCTGATTGTTTAATGGTAATGGTTGCATTGGGAACGGGTTTGCCGTTTTCGTCAATGACTTTTCCGTTTATGGTGATGGATTGGCAACTGCTTATGAGCGGATAACTGAATAAGAGCAGGCCATAAAGTATTCGTTTCATGCAGTATAGTTTTTGTTTAGTTTAGAATTGAGAGTTTAGAGTCTGGAGTCAGTGGATCAAATGGGTCAGTTGGCAGTTAGCAGTTTCCAGTTTGCGGTTCCTGTCAGTAGAGATTGTTGCCAGTCAGAGAAAGAAAGCTGAAGTGATGTGATGATACTGCGACAACCGGAGTGTTGTCATACCGAGGCACGAGGTATCGCAAACACTTGTAACAACAAGCGATTTGTATTCTTTGAGATTCCTTCCCGAATCAAGTTCGGGACAGGCTCTACCCCGGAATGACAATGACCTGGTGCGGAGGGAAGCTCCCCCGGCACTTCGTGCCACGTCCTCCTAAGGAGGATACTATACCGGATTCTTAGGTTTTTTGGCGAACTGAGTTTGCAATAAGTGCAATGTTTTGTTGACGTGCTGAAGTTTCATAAGCTATGATTGTTGGTTAATGAGATAAGGGTTTTTAAAGTTTATTTTTTGATTCAAGCTCATCATTTTTTACAGGGAGCGAGAAGGGTTGATGATCTAAAAGAGCAGTTATATTTTGAACAGTAACAGATGCCGAGGATGTAATGGCTATTACTTTATTATCATAAAGCCATACGTAATGCGGAACGATGCGATGCGGAAAAAGCTTTACTAAAATGGTATCATTTATGATGAGATGAAATTGCCAGGGTGTGCCATTAGATTTTTTATGCTTCGCAAAAAATTTATTGAGACGCTCTTCATTATCTGTAGTACCGATGCTGCTAACAAGTATAATAGTTACTTTATCCTGAAAGCGATCCTGAATTGAGTCCAGGGTTGAAAATTTGCGAACGCAGGGCGCACACCAGCTTGCGAAGAAATCGAGGAGGATGAGGTGGTTGCTGGTTTCAGGTTGCAAGTTTCCGGTTAAGGAAGTGAGCAAGTGAGCGGGAAGGGTATCACCTGGTTGTAAAGATCTAGTTTGTTGTGCGAGACAACAAAGCGGAAAGAATAAGGCAATGACGAGTGACTTCATTTGAAAAGGTTGTTGGGTTTATGTTTCAAATGAGTCTTTGTAAGGTGAGCGTGTAAACCTATTACCAGCACTTAGTGCGACACCCACATGAGGGGGCACAAAAAAGGCGCAGGTCTCAACTTACCGCTACTGAGGCCGTCGGAGGCCCAAGACGCAGATAAGAGAGCCCACGCCTAGGACGTGGGCATTCAACTTATCATCTTGCGTCTTTTGAAATTTCCGACGTTTCAGTAGCAAGACTCTAAGCGAATGCTTCAAATCAGTTTATGAAGAATCGCTAAATTATTTGTTTAATATTATTTAGTTCTGGTTTTGTTATTCTAAATTGTAATTAATCAAAAACTAAAATACTGACATATTCGTCATTAACCAAAAAAATCTTTCTCCCCAACTTCAGTTTATTAAATGGGGCAGATAAGAGATATCAAATTATTGCAAAAAATCGCCTTGGTGATAAAAGAACTAAGAGACGAAAGAGAACTCTCACAAGAGGAAGTGTATAATGAAACGAATATTCATATTGGACGAATTGAAACAGCAAAAGCCAATCTCACTGTAAGTACCCTTTCTGCACTTTGTAAGTTTTTCAAAATCAAATTGTCAGATTTCCTCAAAAGGGTTGAATCGTTGTAATTTTTTAAAGTGTGGAAACAAGATTGTTTTGCATTTATAAAGTGGGTTACATGCGTTGGAATGAAGAAGATAATCCAGGGATACAGGAAACTTTTTGGGATAGCTGACAGCACTTCTGATAAGGTGGTGAGGTTTCACTTGCTCATTTTTTTGTTGTTGATTTTGCATTGGGTTTGGGGATCAAATCGTGTTTGGTGAAAGCCAGCAAAATAATCGAGCAGGCATCCACCACGGTGAAAGTTATTAATCAAACCACAATAGACTAATTACATATCTGTAGCTATCAGAATAAAAGCACTGTTCATACATTTGTCGATTTGCCCTATGGTCATCAACTGTGGGACTAAACCAATCATCTGCATTAACTTTCTCTATATCTGTAAATTTTCTACGTTCCAAATTATAATATTCGCCTGCTACACTAGTTCGTGGAATAGCCTCGCCAATTTTGAACTTAAATTTCCAATTGGGAAAATCCTCACTTTTTACATACCACTTGGCAATATTGTTTTGAGAAATAACAGCAAAAATTTCATGAGTTCCAACTTCGCCAAATCGAATAAGTGTTGATAGAATGCTCGTTTGAAAACTTTCAGAAAGATCATATAAAGTATTAAAAGAAAATTTGCGATTTCCAGTCTTTCTTTTGTATTCTATTGAATGATTTTTAAATTTATTTTGAGGCATTAGTAGGCAGCTTGCAAAATAATCTGCTTCTTCTTCGATTAAAGACTTTTGGTTAAGATCATGGAAAGAAGCATGTGGCTCAAGTAATCCGTATTTTAATCCTAAGCGATGTTGATCTAGAAAGAAATGTGCAAGCTCATGGCCAAGGGTAAATCGCCCTCTCTTTGAACCTTGTTTATTTCCGTTATCAATATTTATATGGATGTGAAAATCTTTGCTGATAGTATCATAGAATAGCATCCCGTCAAAGGCGTTTTCGTAATTGTCATAATGAATCGGAATGTCTTCAAAAAGTGCTATATCTTCCAGCAAAGTAAGATTTCCCTCTGAAAACTCATTAGCTATTTCTTCAGCTAGTCTACTTATTTGTGTTTTCC
>DASZXQ010000169.1:0-39120 GCA_035545755.1 Chitinophagaceae bacterium
TCCTCCGGTTGAAGCCGTTCCGAATTTTACAGCGCTGGCGCTGGAACGAACCGTACAGTTAGCAACGTAAATGCTATCGTTATAAAATCCGCCGCCATCCGATTTGAGACAAATACCATCATCCGCCGAATTGACAAAACTATTGGTAATACGAACTTTTGAACAATCCACTACATCAATACCATCATTATTCCAGAAAGCATCACTTTCTACACGAATATGATCGAGTGTAAGATGTTTACAACGTTCATATGTTTGAACCCAACCGCAGGCATTCTTAATAGTAATACCTGTAATGGATAGATTGCTGCAGTTAGTAAACTTAAAATCACCGGGCCTTGCTTCGGGTCTTTTTCTCCTGAGATTATAATGAGCAGTGTCTAATTTACCAGCATAAAATAAGCTATCCATAATCAGCGCCAACCTGCGGCCTTGCCCATCAACAGTGCCACTACCGGTAATGCTGACATTGATTTGATCTGTTGCGCCGATTAATGCGCCAATGCGATTACCTTTTGCTTCAACATGCTTTTTTTCTAAGATATCTTTTACATAAGGATAATCGTACGGATCAATGCTACCGAGCAATACTGCTTTCGGACTTAGATATAAATTCACTCCTGATTTTAAAACAAGTGTACCTGTCAAAAAATTTCCATCGGGAACAATTAACTGCCCGCCTCCGTCACTACTTACTTTGTCGATAGCTTTCTGAATGCTTTCAGTATTCAATGTCTTTCCATCTCCTTTGGCGCCAAAGTCAACGATATTATATTTCTTAGTTTGCTCAAACGCCGAGATACTTGAATAACCTGCAAGGATCATTAAAAATATTTTCTTCATTTGTTTGTTTTTATTTTGAATGTTGGTATAAATCTTTTTAAAATTATTGCGTCCGTTTCCGGATGCTATCCATGACACGGCTCAACTCTTCTACCCGCTTCGGATCATCGAGATAAAGATTCTTTGTTTCAGATGGATCTGACCGGATATTATATAATTGTCCTTTTGCTTCTCCGGGTTTCGCTCGTTCAGTGACAGGATTACTGAAACCGCCAGATCCCAATCCTTCAATCAATTTCCAATCACCTTGCCGCACTGCAAACAAACCGTGAGATGATTCATTGATGATCGTTTTTTGCGCCGCCAAAGAATCAGGTCGTTGCAACAATACAGGTAAAATGCTGTAACTATCCAATGCTGATTTAGTTTGTGGATCACCACCAACCAACTCAGCACAGGTTGCTGTTAAGTTAGCAAGTGTGGTAGTGATATTGCTAACCGTATTTTGCTTGATATGCCCCGGCCAGCGAACAATAAAAGGAACACGATGCCCTCCCTCCCACGCATCCGCTTTCATCCCTCTGTATATATAAGCTGCATGGTGATTATATTTCTCCACATATTGAGGACGCCAATAAGGACCATTATCACTTGTAAATATCACGATGGTATTTGAGGCTTTGCCGCTTTCTTCAATAGCATCTAGAACTCTTTTCACCATAGCATCCACTTCCATTACATAATCACCATAAGCCCCTGCTTTTGATTTACCGATAAATTCCTTTGAAGGTAACCACGGCGTATGCGGCGATGGCATAGCGAAATAGAGAAAATATGGTTTTGATTTTTTTGATTGCTGTTTGATATAATCAACTGCCTTATCAGTAAAATGTGGTAATACATTATTAAAATCAAAATCAGGTGACATCAATCCCGGACGCCAGAATGCGCCGGTGGCATAATTCGGACTGTCTCTTGGATTTAACTCATTCCCTTTTGTTGTACTTGACAAAGGCGATGTCAACGTATCATTTTGCAAATAACAATACGGTTCCATATCCAGCGATGCCGGTAATATATAGGAGTAATCAAATCCATGTGTCAGCGGGCCATCGGATGGTGGTTTGGTAAAATCAATATCATCGGGTTTCATGTCTCTCACCATTCTTGTTCCTTCCGGATCATTTTGGGGAATTTGCAAAGCAGATTCATGTCCGGGCTTTACCACCCACCCTAAACCCAAATGCCATTTACCGATAGCAGCAGTGCTGTAATTATGTTTCTTCAGCAACGAAGCAACTGTTGGTTGATCCGGCTCGATCAAAGGCTGACCATATCCTGATAAAACACCTTCAGGCAATCGACTGCGCCAGCAATAATCACCTGTAAGAATTCCATATCGTGATGGGGTACAAACGGAGGAAGGTGCATGCACATCGGTGAATCGCATGCTTTCCATTGCAAAAGAATCAATATTGGGCGTGTTGATCTTGGATTCAGGATTGTAAATGGATACATCGCCGTATCCCAGATCATCGGCAAGGATGTAAACAATATTTGGTGCATTAACCTGCGATTGTTCTGAGCTGCTACTTTGTTTTTGTGAATGGCAACCAGAAAAAATAAGTGTCAATAACAAATAGAAATTCCTTTTCATTGCATACATATATTTATTTAAAACATGAATCATCAAAGGGTAGGTACTTTTTTTGCTAATCGCTATCATCCGCACCTTTATTTTTGAGTAAATAGTGCCGTAAAAAGTTTTCATAAAGGTTATCAGGCAATTTGAGCAAATCATTGGTGGTGCTCATGTACTGCCTGATCTTTTCTATCAGGTTTTTCGTGGTAGTCTCGTATTTCGGGTCGGTAACAAGGTTCACTTTTTCTTCAGGATCTGCAATCACATTATACAATTCCAGGAATATCTCGTCTTTAAAAGTATCTATAATGAGTTTATAATCTCCCTCCACCACGCACCGCTGGTTGTTTCCATATCCGCCATTGCCATCATACTGAATAAAAATCGCTGTGCGTTGCTGCTTTCCTCCTTTTACTAACGGCATCAATGATTCTCCGTCTGTTTTATCATTGGCACTAATATTAAGATAATCCATCAACGATGGCCATACATCGATCAGGCTGACGAGATCATTTGTTTCTTTAAAAGCCGGTTTGAAATCAGACGGGAACTTTATAATAAGCGGCACACGAGATGACTCCTCGTACATGCACATCTTTTGCCATAATGAATGGCTGCCGAGCATTTCACCATGGTCTGCAGTAAAAATGATCAAAGCTTTGTCATACATGCCGGCACTCTTCAAAGCACCAATGACTTTACCAATTTCATCATCCACGAGGCTGACCAATCCGAAATACTTCGGCCACACTTCTGTCCACTGATCTCTTGTATAACGTGTGCCAATAAATCCTGTAAGATTATATAATTGCAATGAGGATTGGCCGGGATACCATTTCCCCACATTATCAGGTATTGTCAAATCACTTGTCTTGAATTTGCTGAAATAAGGCTCAGGGATGCTATACGGCGGATGCGGCGACAAGAACATGAGATTTAACAGCAAAGGCTGATCACCTTTATAATTCTTTATAACATCAACAGCTTTTTCCGTATAATATTCATCGTCGAAATATTTCAATCCGGGTTTGTATTCTTCAAACCCGGGAGTTGAATATTTTTTCATGTACGTATATTTTCCTGAAGTAAGCTCAGGTAACATAGCTTTTAATTGAGGGCCGCCGGGTGCTTTTATGTTTAAGGACTTCAACCATTGCTTGTAGGTTTGGTCCGTGATCCATTTTGTTTTCGACTTCGGATCTTTATCAATTTTATCCTGCGTAAGAAAATGTTGCTTTCCTACATGCCAGCTATCCCAGTTGTTCGCCATGACCTCGTACAAATTAGGCGTCCCCGATCTTACTTCTTTGAAGTGATCATCTTCCGGTTGCCAGCCGTTGATCAACGAGCCATTATTATTAGGATATCTTCCTGTAAAAAATGAGGCACGTGATGGAACACAAATTGGGCTGGCGCAATAGGTTCTGTTAAATGAAATACCATCATTCTTTAATTGATCGATGTTTGGTGTAAATTTCCCTATCGCATCATACCGCAACTGATCACACATAATAATAATGACAGGCACTTTCTTTTGCTGGGAATAGCTACTATTACCCAACAGCATTATTATCGTTCCAAAAAATAAAAATTTCTTCATGTTTTATTTTTTATACCCTTTTGGTATATATGCGGGGTTATATTTCCCTCTCTCTTTGAAGCCGGGCCAGTTTCTCATCAAACCAAAACGTGGATAGCTATCGAAAATATCTCCATAGCCCAACATTCTCGGATCACCTTGATCTTTCAATAATTTTTCCAATTGGTTCCTCAATTCTTTTTTCACAGAATTGTATTTCGGTTCGGCAGCGAGATTATGAAGGCAAGCCGGGTCTTTTTTTATATCGAAAAGTTGTTCTTCAGACCGTTTTGCAAATCCTTCCTCAAACAGATCGGGCCATTGATCCTTCTTTTCGATCATCAGCAATTTGGTTGGCGAAGGATCATCAATATCGTTATACCCAAGACCAATGCCTTTGGTATCTCCATCTCCACCCTTTTCACTTTGTATTGCTTCTTTTTCTTCCCCGGACGGCGGTGGATCTCCTGCCGGCCAGCGATCAGGTTTGCAATTAAGAATGAACAAAAACTGTTTGGTTCGAATGGCACGGGAGGGATACCCAAGATCGTCAGGTCGGGAATGCGAATGTCGTTCTCTTCCCGTCAACACATAATTTCGTTGATCTGCTGCATTCTTTTTATTGAAGAGAATATCAATAAGGCTTTTTCCTGTCATTTGGGGAACATTATTGATTCCGGCAATACTCAAAAATGTTGGTGCCAGGTCAATCAAACTCACCAGTTCATCAGAAGTTTGCCCCTTCCGGATCTTGTCAGGCCAACTGATAGCTAAAGGAACATGCGAACCATATTCCATCAAATTAGCTTTTGCCGAAGGAAAAGGCATTCCATTATCCGAAGTAACAACAATGAGTGTGTTATCCAATTCCCCTTTTTGACGTAAAAAATCGATCATCTTCCCCAACTGAGTATCGAACCATTCAATTTCCAAAGCATAATCTTCAATATCGCTTTTTACAATGGAATCTTTTGGAAGAAACCCGGGAACAAAAGCTTTATTGATCTCTTTTCCGGATCTTTTTGCCGAGCCTTCTTCATAATTACGATGCGGTTCATGAGAGCCATACCAGAAGAAAAAAGGTGCATCTTCTTTTTTCTGATCGTAGAAATCAACAAAGTTTCCAAAGTAATCTACATCGCTGATACCTTTAGTTGGTGGCTGTAGTTTTTTTGAATTGAATTCAGGCCCTACAGGATTGCGTTTCCATCCTGCATCCTTCCAGTTGCCCGGCGCCCATGGTTTTCCAGTATAACCGATCCAGTAACCTGAGTTTTCAAGTAAGTCAGAAAATACCTGGAATTTTTTAGGGAAATAACTGCTGTGAGTTCCGGCCTCTTCCAATTGCCAGATATTTTTTCCGGTAAGGATCGCTGCTCTCGAAGGGCTGCATTGTGGGGCAGCTGCAAAAGCATTATTAAATAAGATACCGGATCTTGCCACTTCGTCAAATGCAGGCGTCTTCACTCCGGAAGTTCCATAGATAGATGCATATGGGAAAGATTGATCATCTGCAATAACAAACAAAATATTCGGCCTCTTATCTGTTTTTTGTTTTGATTTACTTTTTTCTTTATTCCATGAAGAGATCATGGCTGCGCCAAAACATGCCACAATAACTATCATCAAAATTTTTAATCCTCTTTTCATGAAATAATTTTTATTAGTCTTGTTTTGTCGGGATATCCTTTACGGCATCCGGAATCACATCACCTGATTCTGAAAAAATATAATTGCCATTCACTAATTCGACCAGTTTACTGCTTCCAGCAATTTTGCCGCTATATTCATTATTATCTATTTCAAGCTTTTCTGATCCGGAAGTGAATGCAATATGTTTTCCTGCATTAAATGCTTCCAGCATTGCTGGTTTATTGGCATCCATTTCTGCATGGATCACCCAGCCATCAATCGTTATCTCTCCTTTGTCATTGAATAGTTTTGTTGAAGTTTCATTTCTCATTTTCCCATTTTGATCGATCCGCATAATGGCAAGAAAACGGGCTTTATTACTTTTATCAACTGTGGCGGCTGTCAAATGCCATTGATCATTTTTATATTCTATCAGGTTTCCATCTTCATCTTCACGGCCGAGCCAATTCACTGCCGGAACACCAAAAGTGTCCGATAATTGCCAATGAAATTTTTGACTGGAAAAAAGTGAAGTGGTAGCTGTTACTTTTGATGAACTGCAATAAAACTGATCTTTCAATTCATCAACTTTTATTTTATACGGACTATGGATCAGCCAGGACCATTTTGCCGGATGATCTGCCTCGAGTTCATCATAGATCAACAAAATATCCGGATGTAGAAATAATAAATGGCGGCGAAACTTTTTTAATCCTGTCTGCTGTTTTTCTGCTTTGCTGGAATATGCCTGTGATGCATCACCAACCACATAGCTGACATTTTTCCCATTGATAAATCTTGGCAGATAACCATATGCTTCCACATTAAAAGGTTGCCCTTTATCATCGATCAAAATCCCATTATGCCCCTGCGTTGCTTTATACCACTGCAGGCGATGCGGATCCTGCATAGCCACTTTGTGCCCGGACATATAAAACAACCTGTCGCCGCCAAACAAAACATTGAAGGTGTTTTGATCTCCAAGCAAATGTCCATAGGAACCATAAGGACTGGAACGCATAGATATCATCAGGTCTTTATTCCTTTCAGTGATGGATGAATGCATGTCAACAAGGCCTGTTCCTCTGAAAATTTGTGCCGCAGGAAGTGAGGATGGATCAATTGGCTCAGGTCTTTTTAAGCCGTGTAAATAGCGCATGCGGAACCAACGCAACATATCAGCATCAGATAATTTTACGGCCAATTTATTTTTCTTCGGATATGAAGTAACTCCATTTACTCTTTCTTCAGTTTTAGTATCATTCTTTCCTGTTGCTTCAATTTGCTGAGCATACCATGATGCGAGTCGATTCCCTGTTAATCTCGACAATGCATCTGCATAAGCCAGATATTCTGTACCTGGTGAATAAATTTTTTCTATATCATCACCAAAGCCATCACTTGATGAACCCGCCGGAAAAGAATACGCCATCCAATATGGATTCTCCCGGTACCAATCAGTATTTTTTATAAAATCAAAACCGGTGTAGTGTTTTATGATCATGGGAATATCCAGCAAGGTTTCCATATCGAGACGGAAATAAGAGGCGCCTTCACACCAGCCGCCGTCATCGCCGCCGAGTATCGGAGCTCTTGCCAGCCACAGTTCGTAAGCATATCGGATCCAGTTGCGGGCATCATCCGTTTCTCCATATAATGCTATAGCCGTCTGGAAAAAATAATGAAGAATGTATTGCCACACATGATTGGAAAGAACTTTTGCATCGATATTATTGATCCATTCATGATAAAAACGATCGGCTCTTTTGTGAATAGCTTTTATTAATATTTGACGCTGGTCATCATTCAATTGATCATGGAAAGTGTCAAAAGTCAAAGCCATGGCTGTCATGCAACGGGCATCCCCAAAATCACTCAGGTGACTGACGCCATCCGGATCCCATGCGGCAACAGACATTGTCCATGCAATTGCTTTTTGTTGGAATTTATTATCACCTGTTAAAATATAAGCCTTGCAAAAAAGATCTACTGCATAATAAATATTATTGCTGGCATGTTCGCTGGCAACCAGTGCAATTTTATCATTTTCTTCTTTAGAGCTCCCTTGCATTTTCCTCTTCGCATCTTTTTCAGTCGGAGGCTCTTTGGTCATCCAGGTATTCACTTCTTTCAAAATGGCTGAGCCATCTTCTGTTCCTCTATTTTGCTCCGCAAATAATTTTTCATTGGAAAGATCAACCAGCACTCTCGGATGGGATTCCGGAATGGCTGAGAAGAATTTTTCTACACCCGGAGCAAAATCCTGCTTAGCATTTAGCGTGATACGGAATTGCAATCGTTGCGACCATTCTCCGTTGTGTACACGGTATTGCCAATACCAGGTTCCTTCATTTAATTTCCAGTGCGGATTATAAATGGTCCATGGAATGTTTTGTTCATTGATCGTTTGCGGATCAGAAAATGAAGGATCTTGTGACAAACGAATATCATATCCACTTGCTTTCTTTGTCAAAGGCCAAAGCAATATTGGAGAAACAGAACTGGCTTCGTTATTCAAAGCCGGTGATGGCCATTTCCTGAATTGCGGATGCAACACCGGGTAATCTGTTGGGAAAACTCTATTATCTGTCCCGGGTTGTGCAGCACCGGGTAATGCGAATGCTATTAATAAAAACGGTAAAAACGCTCTGCCCGCATTCGGCAAAATGTTTTGCTTAATTAAAAAGTCTATATTTTTCAAAAATCTAATCATCATCTTCTTCATCAGGTTTATTCTTGCTCTTATTATTTTTCTTCTCATTCAATGCAGGATCCAGGATCTCTGCATGCATCTTTTGTAAATATGCCATAAGTTTTGTGTCCAGCTCTTTAAATTTCTGCGGCTGCTCTGTACTGAGATCATGTGTCTCTCCAATATCCTGGCTGATATTGTAAAGTTCTTCTTTACCTGTTTTCCAGAATTTGATCAGTTTGTAATCGCCATCAATGATCGCAGAATGAGGATAACCGCTGGCATAGCGATGAAAATACAACGCATCTTCACTTCGTTGTATCGGACTGGATTCCGGCTGATCAAATAATTTTTTTATGCTGGCGCCATCCAAATATTCCGGAAGCGGCGATTTATTTCCAGCCAGTTCACTGATGGTAGGAAAAATATCATAACCGGTAACAGGCACATGAGAAAAACTATGTGCCGGAATGCCGGGACCTTTTACAATGAATGGCACACGAATTCCGCCTTCGTATAAAGTCCACTTACCTCCACGAAGCGGATAATTACGCATAGGATTTTTGAAAGTAGATGGAGGATCCAACCGATTAGATACAGGTGGAAGAAATTCTACAGCACCATTATCACCCATTAAAAAAACATAGGTGTTATCTTCAATTCTTAATTTATCAATCATGCCCAAAAGTTCTCCAATGCCGGTGTCCAGATCTGCCAGCATTCCGGCCCAACCAGGATTATTGTGCTTTTTCCCTTTAGGTTTATTTAAATATTTCTGGTAAGTGCTATCTTTTGTTTGAATGTCTACATGTGTAGCATAATAAGAGATCTGTAAATAAAAAGGATGGCTCCCAGCTACCTGGCGTTGCATGAAATTGATCGCTCTTTTAGTCAGCGTTACAGTCTTCTTCGGATCGTTATTAAGATAGGTTTGCGACCATTTTGTTTTTTTATCCAGCATTACATCGCCATTACTGTTACCAGTATTGCCATCGCTTTCGTCATAACCAAGATCTTCTGGATAAATGTCTGCACGCAGATCCCATTTGCCGTAATGTGCTGTTTTATATTCCGGGTCAATCGACTTGAGCATCTCCGGAATAGTCAGCCATTTTTTTGTCCTGGGGTTATAATTTTTTTTGAACAATACATTGCCCGTATGAATCGGATTTTGCCCGAACTGGATACTGCGTCGTGAAGGAGTACACAACGCATCCGGGGCATAGCCGTTGGTGAATCGCATTCCTGCATCACCTAACCTATCAATATTTGGCGTGTCGAAATAATCGCTTTTAGAATCAGGATAACGATTATCCATTAAGGAAGAAACGCAGGTCCATCCCTGGTCATCTGTAAGAATGAAAACAAAATTGGGGCTTTTTGTTTTTGGCTTTTTATGTGCCTGGAAAAACAATAAGCCGAAACAACTCAGCAAGAGGACAAGAATATTTCTTTTCATTCTTTTTAAAATTTTCGATTAAGGATTTTTAATTTCCCAAACTTTAAAATCACGATACCGAAAATCGGTCCACCGCATTTGCCTGAAACCTATTTTACCTGATGTATATACAGGACCAAACGTTTTTCCATCATCGGTATAATCAATGATCTTCCTGTTATCAACAAACATTAAAATATGATCCTTATTTTTTATCAGCCTGATATGGTGAACCGAAGTAGATGCTGCAGCTATTCCTTCTGGCCCTGTCTGTAACACATCAAATGCAGGATCTTTCCTCAAATGAGAATCTCCCCTATCGGGATCTTTCGGATTATTTGCGTAATAAGATATATGATAGCAATTGATCTGGCCTTTATTATAATATTTGAATGTGCCGTCACGTTTTGGCATATCCGGATCAAAAATATCCTCACCTTTACTTCCCTTCGCCGCAAAGAAAATGATCGTAAGCCCATTGGTAGTATCCATATTCTGCATGTCCCATTCTGCAATAAAACTTTCAGGGAAATCTTTTGGACACCAGAACACATGATCCCATTTTTTTTGGGGAGAATATAGTTCCATCCAGCCGTCGGCAAATTTTAATGCTCCAGGCCCTTCCATGATCCAATCATTCAGCTTTGTTCTATTGCTGAAATCATTTTCATAGATCAATTTTCCTTTTCCCGGATACGAAGCAGTATCATATACAAAACCATTTTTGTTTTGCATAAATAAAAAACCAACCAGTAATATGATCGACTGAATCATCATTCCGAAACACTTTGATCAATCATCATTTTCAATAACAAATTCTTTTTCCAAACGGATGTCAACAGACGAACTCCCGACCATCGCTTTGAATTTTCCCGGCTCCACTGTCCAATGCATATTTTTATCCATTAAGGAAAGATCATCCGGCCGCAATACAAAGCGGACAGTTTGTTTTTCTCCCGGTAATAAATGAATTCTTTCAAATCCTCTCAGGTCGTATTCATAAGTAACCACACTGCTCACTTCATCTTTTATATATAGTTGAACTACTTCATCTCCTTCTCTATCGCCGGTATTTTGCACATCAACGCTGACATTGACCTCGCCCTTGTTATGTTGCTTTTCCGGAGTAACGACGAGATTACTGTAATTAAAAGTTGTATAGCTCAACCCATATCCAAAAGGATACAATGCATTCAGTATTCTTGTTTTTCCATAATTAACTTTATCGCCTCCGCCCTGCCCTTCCTGCGAACCTGCTTTGTAAGGGAAATTAAATTCGATCTGCCCGACTGTTTTCGGAAAAGTCATTGATAATTTTCCTCCCGGGTTATACAACCCAAATAATGCATTAGCGATCGCAGTTCCTCCCTGCGGGCCGGGAAACCATGCTTCTAAAATTCCGGGTAGATATTTGTCAGCCCAATTAATTGTCAATGGCTGACCATTAATTAAAACCAAAATGATCGGCTTACCTGTTTTATATAGTTCTTCCAAAAAAATTTCCTGTTTGCCCGGAAGATCCAAACTTGTCCTGGATAATCCTTCACCCACTTCATTCATATCTTCTCCCATGACAGCTATGATAACATCAGATCGTTTTGCTTTTTTCACAGCTTCATTTATCAGATTTTTTTCATCTTTCGTTACGGGTGTTGGAATGATCTCTGTTTCAGGCCAGGTGCTGTCAGTCACAGTACAACCTTTTGCATATTCAATTCTTATTTTATTGCCCATCAAATTTTTGATCCCATCCAATACGGTAACAACGGGATTATTAGAAGGGCCGTAGCGACTTGTCATGTAATTCACCTCAGCTGCCAACGGACCGGTGACGAGTACACTTCTTATTTTTTGTGCATCTAACGGTAAAATATTATTTGCATTTTTCAACAGTACCAATGATTCCTCATTCATCTTCAAAGCAAATGCTTCATCCTGTGAAGTGTGAACAATTGAATCTGCTGCTAACGGATCTACATAAGGATGATCAAATAAGCCCAATTCAAATTTTACTCTTAAGACATCTGCAACACGGCTATCGAGAGTTTGTAATGAGATCTTTCCTTCTTTCACCGCTTCTCTTATCGGATAAATATAATTGGTAGGTGAATCGAACGCCGTTCTCACATTCAATCCTGCTTCCAATGCCTGTATAGCTGCATCTTTGATATCTGCAGCTACATGATGTTTTGTATATAAAAATTCCACCGCCCTGCTATCGGAAACTACATAACCTTTAAATCCAAATTGCTGTCTTAATAATTCTGTGAGAAAAAAATAACTTCCGGTTATCGGTTCGCCGTCCCAATCGTTGTAACTGCTCATCACTCCCATTGCATGTGCTTCTTCGATCACCCGGCGAAACGGATAGAGATACATATAATATAATTCTCTCGGCGCCACATGCGGATCAGTTCTTGCACGGCCATCTCTACCACCTTTCGGAACGCTGTACACTGCAAAATGTTTTAATGTAGAAGCGATCCCCTGTGCCTGCATTCCTAAGGTCATTTGTTTTCCCAACTCAGCGATAAGGTAAGGATCTTCCCCATATGTTTCCACCACTCTTCCCCATCTCGGGTCTCTCGACACATCCAATATCGGCGCATACACATTAGTATATCCTAATGCTTTTGCTTCTCTTCCTTCAATAACTCCTGCCATGTACAGCAATTTTTTATCCCAGGTACTTCCTATGCTGATTGGTGCGGGAAATGGAGTAGCCCGATCGTGACATAAACCATGTACGCCTTCATTGGTAAAATCAACAGGTATTCCCAATCTTGTTTCTTCAATGAACCATTTTTGAATTTTGTTGATCGCATCGGCATGTTTGCTAAACGGATAAGAATATTGAGTATTCGTTTCCGGATGATAAGCCACCGCATTCAGGTCTTCATCAATATTGGCAATTCCATCTTTCCAAACTTCATTCTTCCATTGAGGGGTTGGTAATTCATCTTTCAGCACCCGTCCATAGCCATATAAAGTTGCTAACTGGCAGGTCTTTTCATCCAATGTCATTTGCGAAAGCAGATCAGCCACTCTTTTTTCAACCGGCTGGGATGGATCTTCAAAAACATCTTTCTTTCCGTTCTTATTAAAATCGATCCATCCGTCATGGTAGATCGATTGAACCTGTGCAAGTCCTTTATTTGATAAAAAAAATAATAGAATAACCAGGATGAATCCAGCCAGTTTCATTACTATTCCCGTATTGCCATTACTCATGTTCCTGAATTTTTTTGAAGGCGTAGTGCAAGTCATTTTGAATAAAGAAGCTGTAAAAAAGGATTACAAACGAAAAGAGAGGATGAGGTTTTCGTTCAATAAGCATTTCCGGGTCAGCAAACTCAATTTTGTCTCTGGAATTTTATAATGAACTGTATCAGGAAAACTCTTTGCAATCGCTATTGAATCAGCTTTTTAATTCATTGACAAATTAGGACCATTTTAAAAATCTACTCCCTTTTTCTACGGAAACGTTTCCGAAAAAAAATGCATGTTGACGGTAAGCTCTTCTTAATTTTAAAATAAAAAAATGCGCCATACATTTCGCATCTACAACGTTGCAATTACAACTGCTTTTGCCCTCTATTTTTTTCTTCCGGCAACCGGGCATTCTCAGCAATGGACACCGTTATTCAATGGAAAAGACCTGGCCGGCTGGCATGAAGCCAACGGGACAGCCATTTATAAAGCAGAGAATGGAGAACTCGTTGGACAAACTGTTGCAGGCTCACCCAATTCATTCCTCGCTACCGATAAAAACTACAGCGACTTTATTTTAGAATATGAATTCAAAGTCGATAACGAGATGAATTCCGGCGTTCAAATCAGAAGCGAAAGCACCAAAGAATATAATAACGGAAGAGTGCATGGTTACCAGGTGGAAATTGATCCGTCTGACCGGGCATGGACCGGAGGTATTTATGACGAAGCGAGAAGAGGATGGCTCTATCCGCTGACGTATAATCCTCCCGGGCAAAAAGCTTTCAAAAAAGATCAATGGAATAAAGTACGTGTGGAATGTATCGGTAACACGATCCGCACCTGGGTGAATGGAATTTATTGCGCTTCATTGGTAGATGACATGACCCATACCGGTTTTATTGCGTTGCAGGTTCACCAAATATCTGATCCATCAAAAGCCGGTAAAACAGTTCGTTGGAGAAATATTCGCATACAGACTCAAAATTTACATGCCAGCCCTCCGGGCCATATTTATGTTGTAAATCTTATTCCGAATAATTTGTCTGCTGAAGAAAAAGCGAACAAGGTTACATTGCTGTGGGATGGAAAAACGAATAAAGGATGGAGAGGCGCATATAAAAAATCATTTCCTGACAGCGGTTGGGTGATCAATAATGGAATATTGACTGTATTAAAATCAAATGGACAGCAGGAAGGAAAAGGGGGCGATATTGTGACCGAAAAAGAATATCATGCTTTCGATCTGCAATTTGATTTCAAATTAACTCCGGTTGCGAATAGTGGGGTAAAATATTTTGTAAAAGAAATTTATGATGTAAAAGGCGCATCAGCTATTGGTTTGGAATACCAGGTGTTGGATGATGACCGGCATCCCGATGCAAAATTGGGAAGAGATGGTGACAGAACCCTAGCATCGTTGTATGATATGATCCCGAGTAAAAAACCAAAAGTTGCGATAAAACCGATCGGCGAATGGAACCACGGACGCATTATTGTTTATCCAAATAATCATGTGGAACATTGGCTCAATGGATATAAGGTATTGGAATATGAAAGAGGTTCGAAAGAATTCAAAGATCTTGTCAAAATAAGCAAGTATGCAAAGTGGGATAATTTTGGTTTATGGAATGAAGGGCATATTCTTCTGCAGGATCATGGTGATGAAGTTTCTTACAAAAGCATTAAAATAAAAATTCTTTAAACAAAGACCTTGTTCCTGTCGCAGATTGACCTGGTATTATGAAAAAAGCTTGCCCGCTATTGCTATTTGCATTGATCGGTTTTGTTGGGCAAAGCCAAACAATTCCTGCGCCTTTCCGGCTGCGATGTGATTTTTTACTGCAAACCGACAAGGTAACTCAGAATGGTTTGGCGGCTAATCAATCGCTGTCTATTGCAGTTGATCAAAAAAATAAATTTCAGTTTGCAAAAATTTATAGCAACCAGCCTGTTTTCAACTGGGAGGTTGACACAGCTGTCAGGGAGATCATTGCGTGGCAGATATTAGTTGCTTCTTCCCGGGAGTTATTAGAAAAAAATCATCCGGATCATTGGGACTCGAAAAAAATTATATCAGATCATAGCAGGGCTATTTATGAAGGAAGAGCGTTGAAGCCCGGAAAAATTTATTACTGGAAAGTGAGAGTATGGAATGAAAAAGATCAACCCTCTTCCTTCTCCTCACCTTTTGCCTTTTATTTAACTCCCGAAGATTCTTCCGATACTATTTCTCCTTATCCATTGACGGCATCGATACAAAAACCACAACTTATTATTAAAAAAGATACCAGTTCGTGGTTTATAGATTTTGGTAAAGATGCTTTTGGCCAGCTACAACTGCATTTGACCAGCAAAAAAAATGATTCGGTATGGATCGAAGCTGCTGAAGCCATTGAAAAGGATCAACGGCTTTTGAAAAGCAGCGGCAATATCCGATATATAAAAGTCGGCCTCTATGTCATGAAAGGAACTCACGATTATACTATAGCCTGGCCGCCTAATGAAAAAAGAAATCACCGCAACAGTCCGATCCTGATGCCGGATTATATTGGAGAAGTTTTTCCATTTAGGTATGTATCAATTAAAAACTTTTCCGGAACGATTGATAAAAGTTCTGTTCAACGCAAAATGGTAAATTATCCGTTTGAAGACAAAGCATCCGCATTCGTTTCAAGTGATACGATATTAAATATGGTGTGGGATCTCTGTAAATACACGGAGAAAGCTACCAGCTTCAGTGGGTATTATGTAGATGGCGATCGGGAACGAGTTCCTTATGAAGCGGATGCATTGATCAACCAGTTATCTCATTATTCAGTTGACCCGGAATACAGCATGGCAAGACGCTCGATGGCCTACGTCATTTACCATCCTACCTGGCCGACAGAATGGAGTTTGCAAAATGTGTTACTTGCCTGGAACGATTATATGTACACGGGTGATGATCGTTTTTTAAAAAAATATTACCCGGAGCTGCAAAAAAAAATCTTGTTACCTCTCGCAGGCAGTAATGGCCTGATCAGTACGAGAACAGGAAAACAAACTGCGGAATTTTTAGAATCCATTCATTTTCCGAAAAGTTTTGACGACAAACAAATGCTTCGTGATAATGTGGATTGGCCGCATAGCAGTAATTATATTGGGGATGAAAAACAGTACGATGGAGAAACAGATGGGTTTGTTTATAATAATTACAATGCCGTTGTAAATGCTTTTTATTATCGTGATCTCGTACTGATGCATCAAATAGCTTTACTACTCGGTAAAAAAGAAGATGCTGCATTTTATGAAGATCAAGCAAAGAAAATTTACCAGGCATACCAGGAGGTTTTTGTAAACCCTAAAACAGGTTTGATAAAAGATGGAGACAGCACCGATCATAGTTCGTTACATGCAAATATGTTCGCTTTGGAATTCGGTTTAGTGCCCCAGGATGATAAAGAGAAAGTGATCAGTTTCATAAAAACAAGAAAAATGGCCTGCAGCGTTTACGGCGCTCAATTTCTATTGGATGCATTATATGATAACGATGAAGGGGACTATGCATTGACATTATTAAATGCTACCACCCAAAGAAGCTGGTATAATATGATCCGTAGTGGCTCTACTATTACTATGGAAGCATGGGACAAAGTTTATAAACCAAACCTTGACTGGAATCACGCATGGGGTGCTGCTCCTGCTAATATAATTGTAAGAAAGTTGATGGGCATTGAGCCATTGGCGCCGGGATTTGAAATGTTCCAGATCAAACCACAAATTGGAGATCTTAGTTTCGCCACGCTGAAGACTCCGACCATTAAAGGAGAGATATCAGTTTCTTATAAAAAAAATGCATCTTCGGCAACAATGGATGTGATCATACCGGGGGGAACTTCTGCTACTATTTATGTACCATTTAAGGTTGCAAAAAGGGAATTGTATATTGATGGAAAACGATCCCACAATACTAATATCGAGAATGAATTTGTTTGTATTAAAAATATGTCTGCAGGAAAACATCAGTTTGTGGTGAAATAATCCTGCCTAATTACTGAAATTCTTCTTTATCTTTCCTTTAATAAAAAGCTTGTCATGAGAAAATACAGTTTTTATTTTTTAGCTACACAATTATTTTGCCTGGCTGCTATTGCACAGGTAAAAGTTCAAAACCTCTTGACTGAAAACCTCAGCGATCCCATTGGCCTCGATATCAAACAACCACGCTTTAGCTGGCAGTTGGTAAGCGATCAGCGCAATGTAATGCAGACTGCGTACGAGATCAAGGTAATGAGTTCAGAAAAAAATAAAGACAAAGTATGGGAATCTGGTAAAATTTCTTCAGAACAATCAGTGATGGTAACTTATGCAGGCAAGTCCTTAGAAAGTGCCCAACGATATTACTGGCAGGTAAGAGTTTGGGATAACAATGGTAATCTTTCGCCATGGAGTGAAACAGCTTTTTTTCAAACAGGCTTCTTCAATACTTCAGATTGGAAAGCGATATGGATCGGACCGGGTTACACCGAAGATCCGGTGCTTCGGCAAAGCCCGTTATTCAGAAAACAATTTGCAATAAAGAAAAAAATCAAATCGGCTTTCGCTTATATCACGGCGCATGGTTTATATGAAGCGCAGATCAATGGCCATCGTGTAGGCGATGCATACCTGGCCCCGGGCTGGACAAGCTACAACAAGCGACTCGAATACCAGGTATATGATGTAACTGGTTCATTGAATGCCGGAAAAAATGTGATTGGTGTCACATTGGGCAGCGGCTGGTATCGTGGCCACCTCGCATGGGGAGAAAATAAAAATATTTACGGCAAGGATATTTCTTTGTTGCTGCAATTGGAGATCACATATACGGATGGCAAGAAAGAAACGATCATTTCTGATGGCAACTGGAGATCAACGACAGGCAGCATCATCAATTCAGAAATTTATGACGGGGAGATCATCGATGATCGTGCTGAAAAAAATGGGTGGTTATCGGCAGACTACGATGATTCAAAATGGAGCGGCGTGACTGTTGAAAATTTCTCTTATGACAATTTGCTCGCAACATACAACGAACCGATCCGGAAACATGAAACCTTCAAACCCATCAAGGTCATCACTACTCCCAAAGGAGAAAAAGTGATCGATTTTGGGCAGAATCTTGTCGGATGGGAAATCCTGAACGTAAAAGGAAAAGCCGGCGATACCATTACTATACAACATGCCGAAGTGTTGGATAAGAATGGAAACTTTTATACCGATAATCTCCGGGCTGCCAAAGCAACATCCAAATATATTTTGAATGGTAATGGTAAAGAATCCTTTGAGCCTCATTTTACCTACTACGGTTTTCGTTATATCAAAGTGGAGGGTATCCAAGGTGATTTGAACCCTGATGATTTTACAGCAGTGTCTCTTTATGCTGATATGAAAAAAACCGGCGACTTCAGCACTTCTAATTCTTTCATTAACCAGTTGCAACATAATATTCAATGGGGACAAAAAGGAAATTTTCTTGATGTACCGACTGATTGTCCGCAAAGAGACGAACGACTTGGATGGACCGGCGATGCAGAAGTGTTTTCAAGAACTGCCGCTTTCAATATGGGGGTAAATAATTTTTTCAGCAAGTGGTTAAAAGATGTGGCGGCCGATCAATATACCGATGGCAGTGTTCCTCATGTGATCCCGAATGTACTCGGCCCTAATTCAGGTGGCTCTGCAGGATGGGCAGATGTTTCCACGATCATTCCATGGAATATGTACCTCGCTTATGGCGATACACAAATTTTGAAGAATCAATACAGCAGCATGAAGGCTTGGGTAGAGTATATGCATTCAAAAAGTAAAAATGATCTCTGGAATACCGGCTCTCATTTTGGCGATTGGCTTTTTTATCGCCCGGATGATGATAATAGTGGTCGGGCTGCTGTGACGGATAAGTACTTAATTGCTCAATGCTTCTATGCACATTCCACTCAATTATTAATTGATGCCGCAAAAGTTTTAGGTAAACCAGATGATGTTGCTCATTATTCCGATTTGCTGAAGAGAATAAAAGATGCATTCATGAATGAGTATGTAACACCAAATGGAAGACTCGTTTCAAGTACACAGACAGCGTATGTGCTGGCATTAAATTTCGATATGTTGCCCGAATCATTACGCCAGCAGGCAGCGGAAAGATTGGTAGAGAATATTAAAAGCTATAACAATCACCTGACGACTGGTTTTCTCGGAACGCCTTATCTATGCCATGTATTGAATCGTTTTGGATACATAGACATAGCGTATCAATTGCTGATGCAGGATACCTACCCTTCCTGGCTTTACCCGGTGAAGATGGGTGCAACTACAATTTGGGAAAGATGGGATGGAGAAAAGCCCGATGGCAGTTTTGAAAACCCCGGAATGAATTCTTTTAATCATTATGCCTATGGGGCTATAGGTGATTTTATGTACCGGGTAGTTACAGGAATTGACACGTATGAAGATGCACCAGGCTATAAACATATCAGCATTCATCCGCATATCGGTGGCGGCCTTACCTATGCCAATGCAGATCTGCAAACTTATTATGGTAAAATAAGTTCACGCTGGAAAACTGACAATGGCAAAATAGTTCTTGATGTAGAAATCCCGGCAAATACTTCTGCTGATGTAGTGTTACCAGTTCCTGATGTCAGCAACATTACGGAAAGTGGCATTGCTCTTAATTCATTAAAAGACATTAAAATCCTGGGGCAGCAAAACAGAAATGTTACTATCCATATCGGCTCCGGATCTTATCATTTTGTTTGCAGCAAATAAATTCAGAAATCAGTCAGATCATAATACTATTGATCAAAATTTAAGTATCAATGTAACTCCATAAGTGGCCGGGTCGCCTAAATGTATTGCGCCGAAGTCATATGCATAAGCAATATACTTTTTATTGCCTGTATTCCTGCCCCATAAAAATATATCGAAATGCTTCGAAGAATAACCTTCTCGTAAATTGATCAAACTGTAAGAAGATTGTTTGATCGTGTTTGCCAGATCAAAATACTCAGTTCCTAAAGACTTCCATTCAGCCCGGAGAATAAGCTTAGAATTATTTTCTGATCGTATATTATAGCTATATTGAATGGCAAGCATAGATGTAAAAGCAGGGGTGAATATTTGTTTACTTCCTTTCAGATCTACTGATTGTCCATTTTGAGATACTTTCAGAGAAGTATATTTTGCATTGGTATAACCAAAACTATAATCAATCCTCAATCCTTTTACAGGATCAGCTGAAAGATCGAATTCAAATCCTTTGCTGGTGAGCTTCCCTGTATTTTTAACAACGGTGATCGCATCGGGCAGGATCAGTGTAGGCACCTGCACGTCATTTACAGCCGTAATAAAAACAGCTGCATTCAGGCGTACACGGTTATTACCAAAAGTATTTTTTGCCCCGGCTTCATAATTATTGCTATACTCAGGTTTATAGGGATAAAGCGGCGGTTGAGAAGGATCAGAAGATAATTGAGTCAGTCCACCGGTTCTGTAGCCACGGCTATAAGTGATATAAAAATTACTCTTTGAAGAGATTTTATAACTCAACCCCAGTTTAGGTGACACTGCACTGAAACGTAAACTTGCCGAAGTATCAGGCTGAGTAACGAAAGTGCTTTGGCCATCTTTCTGATATTCTCCTTCAACATCCAATTTTCTATTTTCATAATCATACCGCAGCCCTGTGACCAGATCAAGGCGCTTATTTAATGAATAGGTCAGTTGTCCATAAACAGCAATACCTGAGTTTTTTCCTGTACTCGAATTTATAGTAGAAAAATCCGTGTCAGGAGCGCCAAGTAATGCAGCATCATCTCCAAAATGTGTCGCCTGTTTGGAAGGATTGTCCTGGTAAAAGAAATATGTACCTGCATTCCATTTAAAAGGCGAACTGTTACCCGCAGGAGAACTAAAACGAAATTCCTGGGTGAGTACCTTTACATTGTTCCATTTTTTTCCATAATTATTAATGATTGTTACGGCATCAGCAGGAGAAAAATCGCCATCCAGCGGCGCATTATAATACCGATGGTTTTGTTGCCATGCTGTTAGCGATGCAAAATTGAATGAAGTGCCGGAGAGTTTTATAGATAAAGATGTATTCACGGTATTGTCTATCATTTTTGCAACAGCATTCTGGTCTAAATGATACGGGTTGCTGAATGCATCATTGATATCAGCCACCATCGGGAATGCGCCATCATTTCTATTGATCTGGTGTTTTACATTCAGCATAATATCCCATTTATCATCCGGCCGGAACCTGATATAATAATTGCCGGTAATTCCCTGCTGTTTATCAAATGAGTTGTTATTAAAATCATTTGTATAAAAACCATTGCGTTTGCTAAACATTGCAGCAGCGCCAAAGAATAATTTATCCTTTACGATGGGCAACCGAATGCCCGCATTATATCTTTGTTGACCATAATTTCCAAAATCTATTACCGCATAACCATTGGTGATGTTGGTTGGTTGCTTTGTAATAATATTAATGACCCCGCCCATCGCATTTCTGCCATACAATGTTCCTTGCGGCCCACGCAATATTTCAATTCGTTCCACATCGTCAAGAACCCCGATGTAAGTATCAAGACTAAATTGATTTACTCCATCGATGTAAGTGGCAACAGCAGGATCATAGGACGTATTTACTATACCACGAATCGAAGTGACATTCCGATCATCACCTGAATTATTGGAAAACAAATTAGGAACGATAGCTGTAATATCTTTTGTATCCCACAACCGGTATTCCTGGACCTGTCCCGATGAAATAGTTGTAATGCTGGCTGGTATATGTAATGGCGATTCTTCTTTCTTTTCTGCAGACACTACTACTTCATCCAATTGAATGGAAGCGTTCGCCAGTTGAATATTTATTTCACCGGCCTTACCATTTAATAGGACCTCGGTTTCCGAAGAAGCGTAGCCGATCGCTGAAACAACAACAAGATATTTTCCAACAGGCAATTTGCGGAAAAGAAAATTACCCTTTGCGTCCGTATACGTTTCTGCATTCGTATTCAAAATATGCACAAATGCATCAGCAATCGGCTGGCTTTTTATATCAGTGACCTTCCCTTTTAATATTTGCCCCTGAGCATTAAAATGGATAGAGATAAAAAGAACAACAAAAAGAAAAACGCTTTTTTGTTGCATGACCTGTTTATATCAATTATTTTAATTTATTTAATTCATCCAAAGTCCAGGGCTTATTCCGGCTCTTCGCTTCGTCCCTCAAATTCTTAACATCATCTGACTTCACAATGAGCGAATCTCCCTTCTTGCCTTTTTTATAATCGCCGAATTGGTACCGTGCATAACTTAACACATTTGCGATCCAACCATTACTATTGGAGCCCATCGATGGCATTTCAGATGGATACGTTTTACCATTTACGGGACCTGTCAGACCACTAAGCAGGATCCTGATCGCTTTATTTTTTTCTGAAAGATATAATGGTTGTGCTCCGACAAGTGGTGGTGCCGGTGTTGCACTACCTCCAATTGCTAGTCCTTTTCCATCCACGCCATGGCAGTTGGCGCATAATGATCTAAAAGTCATAGCTCCATTCAAAATAGTTTTCTTTTCGTTTTCATTCATTTCACTGAGCCGGCTGGATAAAGTTTTGACGAAATCATTTTCATCAAGTGCCTTCTTCGTGGCTACAATCATTTCGTTACCGGAATTTTGATTTACAAGTTCATTGATCACTTCCTTTGCCTTATCAGAAGTACTGCTATACATGGATAACAGCACTTGCACCCGAACATCATAGTTTAGGTCGTCTTTTAGTTTCGCTACAGCATCGATCATCTGCTCATCATTCTTCTTCAAATAATCTTCACTGACCCATACTGCTGATCTTCTCACCTGAGGATTAGCATCAGACAAAGCCGTGGTCAGTGTTTCTTTATCGATCGCATCTAATCCTTCCAAAGTCCATAGTGCATGTATTCTTGCCAGGTAACTGGTATCATCACCCGTCACAGATTTATCTCCGATTACAATAGATCTCAAAGCCGGAACCACGGATTTATCACCGCGAATGATAATAAGTTTTTGTGCGTTATCTCGCCACCAACCATTGGGATGGCCGAGATAATTTAAGAGTTTTGTAGTGGGCTCATTCAGCATGTTTGGTTTTGGTCCTCTTTTGAAACCATCGTGAACGATCCGGTAAATCCTTCCACGCCCAATATTTTTTGCCAGGCCAAGACTGTCAATTTTATTTCGCAGGAAAGTTCCTTTTTTCGTCCAGTTTCCTTCTTGTATTATCCCACGATACATGTCTACAATGTACAAATCACCGTCCGGACCAGTGTAGCTATTTACAGGGCGAAAATTCATATCAGACGATGCGATGAATTCCGATTTATCATAAGCGTTTTTCAAAGTTGTTTTACCATTTACATCGACCACTTTTGCCCGGCGCACAATTCTTCCCACTGGTTCGCATACAAGATAATCACCCACGAGGTCTGCCGGCAGCCGATCGCCTCTGAAAATCGATTGACCGCAACTGGCAGTGAAATGATTCAAAGTATTATTAGACCGCAATCTTGCATTTCCTCCCTGCACATCCGGCGTGGCAATGATCGGCCAGACCTGTTGAAACTCCGGACTAAATTCATCTTCAAAGTCAAGTCTTCCATAAATAGGATTTATCTGGAATCCCAATACCGGTTTTTCTCCTCCGGCACTGGAGAAAAATAATCTTCCATAATTATCATGCGTTAATCCCCATTGACCGCCTACTCCACCGGCAATGGTATCTACTTCCATTTTCCCATTAATATATTTCATTCGTACCGGTTCATAGGTCATATACATCCAGTTATCCAAATTCCAATCCAATCCACTGCGCTGATGCTCCATGTTTGCATCACTGGGAACATACTTGTCATTCTCGTAAACTATTTTCTTTACATCTGCTTTTCCATCTCCGTTTGTATCCTTATAACTGGTGATCGTGATCGAATTGGTTTCATTCACTAGCAATTCGTTCCCCACGCATTGCATCATACGTGGTAATAAAAGACTATCCACAAATACAGAACTTTTATCCATAACACCATCATCGTTGGTATCTTCCAGCAACATGATCCTGCTCCATGGCAATTGTTCGCCCGTTGCATCAGCATCCCGCATATAAGTAAGCATTTCGGCAACATACATTCTGCCATTGGCATCCCAGGCAATGGCAACCGGGTCCTGAATCATCGGTTCATTGGCCACTAATTCCGCATGGTAACCTTCAGGAAGATGTATCGTTTTCAAACTTTCCTGAGGAGACAAATAGGCTGGTGATGGATTCGGATTGAAAGATGGTTCACCAGTTTTGGTATGACAACTTACAACTATAAAAATTCCAATAATAAGATAGGCGATCGTTGATTTATTTCTCATGTTTATTAAATAATTTCTTCAATGATAAATTATATTCAATTAATCTACTTTAAGTTTTTTGTGATGTGTGATTCCCATAGCATATTCGATGCCACCAAGTATATGTTTCAGATAAAGAGGATCGGAGAATGATTCGTCAGTATGACCTAACTCGGTATAAAAAGCCCGGCCACCATCAAATTCATGGTACCAGGCCATCGGGTGATGTCCCATTGGTTTTATTTTTCCCTGGTTATAACTACTCTCATCAATGGTAATAAGCTCATGCAAACCCGTTGCCATCCATTTGAAACTATACCATTCATCTTTTCTCGTCCAAGGATCTGGTAAATGTTTGGTGGAAATATTATTCTTGTCAACAATATGCAATGTGGCAGTCTGTTGTTCAGGGTGCCCACCAAAATAAGCACCTACCAAATTACCGTACCACGGCCAATCGTATTCACAATCAGTGGCAGCATGAATACCCATAAAACCACCTCCTGACTCAATGTATTTCTTTAATGCTTCCTGCTGCTCTTCATCCAATATATTTCCGGTGGTGCTAAGGAATATCACTGCTTTGTATTGGCTCAGGTTTTCAAAATTTATTTTTTCAGCATCCGCAGTGGTATCCACATCAAACCCATTTCTTGCTCCTAATTTCTGAATGGCAATTTTGCCTACTGCTATAGACTTGTGATGGAAACCCGCTGTTTTGAAAAACAGCAACACTTTCGGCTTTGGCTTTGCCGTCATTGCAACTGATGATACAATCAGAAAAACGATGATCAGCGATTGCAGCAATTTGTACTGAGAATAATTGAACCCCTTCTTTATTTTCATTTTAAAAGTTTTTTCAAAGTCAATAAAAGATAAGATTGAATGGAATCTTACAGGACTAAGGCAAAAATGAGCTAATCAAACTTATATTTTTAAAAATAGGAACATGAAATAAATTACGGAAACGTTTGCACATTCTTTTATCCAGAAACCTCAATGTAAACCCATAAGCAAAATTTCTATTCATTTATTTTACACCCCAACTATTTATTTCGCCTGGTTTCGCCGGTAGCGGTACAATCACAAAAGTTGCAGGTTTTTTACCGGAATACACTATAGCCTCTTCTCCCTTTCTTAAGGATAGTTTTATGAAGCCATTTTCCAGGCGCATATCAGCCGTCTTCGGGCCAATCAATTTTATATCGCCTGATAAATCCGATTTAATAATACAAGGTTCACCGGCAAGGCTTTTGATTTGTATGAACTTTGTTTTACCTTCTTTTCGTACGGCACTGACTAAAAAACCTCCTTGTGTCCGCAGGTTGAAAAAACTTGCTTCTTTCCATTTAGAAGGACAAGCGGGAAACACACGGATAATTCCTCCCCAACTTTGAATCAACATGTCTAGCATACTACGAGAAGAAGATATCGGTGACTCGAATGTTGGATTTTCATGTTCACTGTAAAATGTATTCTTTGTAACCGTAGGCAACTTATTGTATCCGGGCGGAGGGCCAATCCTTGGAAGAAGCTCAAATGACCGATTTAACCATTTTAACGCACTATCTCCTTCACCCAATGCTGCCCATAAAGAAGCAGCTCCGGAAAATTTATACATACAATTGTCTCCATCCAGGTCAGTATAGTGTTGAATGGATTTCTTCATTAATTGAATCCGCCCTGAATCATTTTCTATATTCATATCATATAACGGAAATATAGCAAAGAGGTGACTATAGTGACGATGTGGCTTTGCAAAAGGAACATCTTTACCAACCATAATTCCATTCTCATTGATATTGTAATCTGCCATTTTCGCCAACATCTCTTTCCATTTGGGCAATAACGGATCATCAATTTTTAGCCTTTTGGCGCAGGAGATCAGGGTTTCAAACCCCCATCTTGCCAATGCTATATTAAGGCTTGTTTCTTTTGCATTACCATATTCATCAGAAAAAGTATAAGGAATGTGGTATGATCCATCATCTTCTTTATGCAGAATGTGTAAGTATACGTTGAAAGTCCGGCGCAATAGAGGATAAATACTGTTCCGAAGCCTTGTATCATTCATCGTCATCCGGTTATGAATATAAAATTGCTGCATTAGCCAGGGTAGCACGATCAGATTCATTGGTTCCTTACTGGCTGTATCTTCTGTAAGAAATAACGGGGCATAGAGATCATCGTATGCAACAGGATTTCTTATTCCAGCACAATCATTTTGAAATTCTTTCGGAACATTTTCTATTAACTGCTCTTTATGTCTTTCCATCAATTGGTACAAATTATCTTCCAGGTCAAGGTGATTAGTAATTCCAAGTGTGTAATAAGTAAGTTGCACATTGAGGTTCATCCATATCATGGGCCAGGATGTTGGTGCGAACCATGGCCCCAGCAGATCAATCACGGGCCGGTTGGGATGCGTAGCGCTACCCAACTTATAAAGTTGAATCCAGTAAAAGCTTTCCATGCGGGCATCCGGAATGGTAACAAAGCTGGTCGGATAAAAAGCATGCCACCAAGCACGATGAGCTTTCTCCATTGCTGCTATACTTTTCTTTTGGCCCGCTTTTATAGTAGCTACAGCATCAGCAGATGAACCAAAAGCAGGTTTCCTGTATTTACCCCATCGGTTAGCCACTGTAATCAAAACAGTTCTTGCACCAGCAGGATTTATTTTTTCACTCCAGGCAGTAGCAAAGTCGTCTCCCATTAAAAGTGGTTGGGTCACTACCTCGATACCATCCCTCTTTTCAATCATGAAAGGCGGATTTCCTTTATAATTTTTTCCTTGCTTATCCCCACCAATTGGTTTCTTGAAAATATATCTTGGACTTTCTGACGCTTGAGGACGAAACACAAATTTTGCATTTTGCTCGCTGCCTGTCGTTGTCATTGTTACTATGATCAATTCTTCGTCAGAAGGAACAAAACATCGAAAAGAAATAGTTCCGGCAGTAGTTGAAAGTTCTCCTCTTATCTCAGCATTCCAGAGATCGGTGCGGAGGTGGGTCTTTGTTATTTCTCCAACAGGTGTTAAAAGCAGTTGACCTATCGGTAGCCTGCATGTGCTATAAGCATCTGGCGTTGGTGTACGATGATCATAGACATCCGTTCTTCCAATTTCGAAACGCAAAGTATTTGGTTGCTGATCATCTTTAAACATAATAGTGCCCAATAAACCATTTCCCACAAAAGCACCTTCAAAATAATCGGCGGGCATGGTTTCCCAAATCAAATCTTGCTTTGAAAGAAATTGCTCCCAGTTTACATTAAGTCTGACTAAAGATGGTACAGGAGCAGTTTGTCCAAAGGTAGTAGCATAAATGATTACAAACAGGAATGGCAGGATAAAGTAAGCTCGTTTCATAATCTAACTTTTTACAATATTGAAAGCGCCATCCATAAGTATCTTTTCACCCTGCCCAAGTTGAATTTGTATGTTCTTTTCCTTATACCTTATAGTATATGTGCCCCCATTGTCTGATTGTATGGTAACCTTGGTTAGTTTTCCATTTTTCCAATCAACGTTTAGTGTACATGCCCCTCTTGCACGCAATCCATGAATAGAACCATCTTTCCATTCGTCTGGTAAGGCAGGAAGTAAATCAATTTCTCCGTTTTGTGATTGTAATAACATCTCTGCAATAGCTGCAGCTCCACCAAAATTGGCATCGATCTGAAACGGAGGATAATTATCAAATAAATTAGGAAGAGTGCTCTTCCTCAGTAATTCATTAAGATTGTCTTCCGCCTTTTCAGGTTCAAGTAATCTTGCATACAAACTCACGATCCATGCTTTGCTCCATCCAACATGTCCGCCACCATTAGCTAATCGTCTTTCCAATGCTTTCCTCGCTGCTTCGAAAACCACTGTGTCTTTGGGGGTAATCAGGTTTAACGGATATAAACCTAATAGATGTGACATATGACGATGGCCCGGATCCACTTCGTCAAAATCCTTTATCCACTCCTGCAAAGTTCCATTGGCTCCCACTTGTAATGGAGGCAATTTACTTTGTACATCGTTTACTTTCTGTAGCAATTCAGAATCTACTTTCAAAATAGTTGCTGCCCCCCGAAAATTATTAAACAAAGTATTCAGAATATGAATATCAACAGTAGGAGCATAACACAATTGGGATTTCTCCTTTTTATCTGTGTCGGGAACATAGAATGAATTTTCGGGAGAATGAGAAGGATTAGTAACCCAATAACCTTCGGGTGATTTAACTAAGTAATCTAAAACGAATTGAACTGAACCTTTGATCAATGGATAAGCTACATTGCGCAAAAAAGAAGTATCCTGTGTGTACAAGAAATGTTCATATACCGGAAATGTCATCCAAGATCCATCTAATGGAGTAATTCCCCATACTCCATCTGCTACACCGGTTCGTCCAAAAGGATCAGTCAGGTGATGGAATGTCCATCCATCCGCACCATACATTTCTTTTGCGGTAGCGGCACCTGGTATGGTTAATTGTTGAATAAATTTTGCCAGAACTTCTGAGGTTTCAGGCAGGTTGCCTGATTCAGCAGGCCAATAATTCATTTGAAGATTGATATTGGTATGAAAATCTGAATTCCACGGAGCAAAATATAAATCATTCCAGATACCCTGAAGATTGGAAGGTAAACGTCCGGGTTTCCGGGATGAACCCATTAACAGGTATCGTCCCATCTGGTAGTACAATACAACAAGATAGTTGTCTGTATTGCCTTCTTTCATCCTGGTTAATCTTTCATCGGTAGCCATTGAGCTGAGAGAATCTTTTCCCAGTGAAAATGACACCCGGTCAAACATGGCACGATGGTCACTGATATTTAACTGTTTTATTTTTACGGGTGAATACGAAGCAGCTTTTGCTAAAATATCTCTGCAGATGTTCAATGGATCAATCAGGCTGTCTATATCCAGCTTATCAATATTGTAATCAGTAGCACCTGTAAGCAGGATCACAATTTTTTTTGCCGCATGGATATTGTACCCAGTGGAAGAATCTGTCACGAATGACGTCCATTTCCCATCAATGGATAATATTTTCATGGCTGCAGCATAACGCATGTGTTTACCTGCCGGACCTTGTGATGAAGCAATGCCGTCTATGATCTGTCCCGTGTAATAAACAAGATCTTTTGTCTTATGATATTCATTCTCTGATAAAGTATCCGGAAATGTTGTTTTCTTTCTCCTGACCCTGTTTTCATTATCAGCATCAAAAATCCTTGATAAAACAAAATCCGCATCCATTCTTTTCGAAGCAGTAATACTCACTACAATAATATCCTGTGGAGCTGAAGCGAAAACCTCCTGCGTGATTTTATTTTCATTGATAGTATATTCCGTTTTGACAATACCTGTATGTAAGTCCAGTGATCTTTTGTAAAATTTTGTGGTTGCATTATTGGCCCAATGATAATTAATAAAAAGATTACCCAAGGGTTGATAAGGTCTTATATTCGGAGGAGTGCCTACTAAATATTTATTTGATAGTTCTAATCCCTTTTTATAATCACCCTGGAATATTGCCTCCTGTATTTCTTTTAAATGATCTTTAGCTCCCGGATTATTGTTATCAATTTTGGATCCGGCCCATAAACTTTCTTCATTCAGTTGAATATTTTCATAATCATATTTTCCGAATACCATAGCACCTAACCGACCATTGCCAACCGGCAACGCCTCATTCCAGTCTTTTGCCGGTTTTTTATACCATAGCTCCAGATCATTATCCTGTGACCAGGAAAAACAGTAACTCATTACAAAGAAGAAAGCAAGTATGATTTTTATTTTAATCATTGCGACAATTATCACTTCGGATTTTCATTTTACTTTGTGTATAAATATTTTCAATTGCCCTTCTTTAATACTTTCCGGTATATATATTTGAACAAAACCCGGATGATACGATACAATCCTCAATTTTTTATTATCGAAATAAGCTTCATACTTATTATTCGGGTTCATACAGATCAGCATACACCTTTGATGAGGATAGGACGATGTTTCATCAAAACTAAGTGTGGCAGTATAAGAAGAAAAGTCTTTGTTGAATCCCTGTTTTTCTATCCAGGTTTCAAAACCGGTAGTGACCTGACCGATTTTATAATAAGCAGCAAACCAGTTAAGCACCGGTGATGATAATCCTGAAAACTGCGACCAGCCTGCTCCTCTGCCTGAGCTGCTGATGAAATGCTCAAATGTGTTATAAGTTAATTCGGTTTCTCTTTCCCAAAGTTCCAAAGCAGTATGAGCGATCTGGTAAGCTTTATCTCCTTCGCCGAGATCCAGCAATGCTTTCCACATGAACCACTGATGCGGCATCCAGATTGTTCCATTCCAATAACCATCCTGGCGAAAATAAGATGCTGACTGATCTACAGCAGTGATTCCGTAAGGGGTCCAGAGATGTTTGGGAGAAAATATTTTTTCGATCATTTGTTTTTGTTGCGCCGGAGTTGCAATATCAGAAACCAACGGTGCGACTCCATCTAATCCCATATTGGAATTGCTACTGTCTTCCGGATAACGGAATATCCTTTCAGGCATAACATTTTTATCATGAACTACATAACTAAAATAGCCTGACTTCTCATCCCAGGAATACTTTTGCAGGGCATCTGTCAATAATTTTATTTGTGTATCATAATCTTTCAGATCATTACGCAATCCAAGTTCTTCAGCACATAACCTCATTATTTTAGCAACCCGGATACATTGAGCCGTAGTAATGACCGGAGTTACTGACTTATAAAGTGAATTATGCTCTCTCAAATAATGCTGAGGCGGATAATCGTCCCATCCCCCTGAATTATAAAAGTAATCCCAGGTCTTCAACAGGTTTGATGGCATTCTTGTAGTGGAAGTGGGTGTTTCCCCAACCATGAATTGGTAGTATTGTTTCAATCTTGGATACATGTACTGAAGCATCTCTTTGGATTGAGTCTTATTCCACAATTCAAGAAAAGCAGAAAACTGCACGGGCACCATTGAGCCGTGATGAATAAAAGCAGATTGACTTCCCGGCGCTGTCGTATAAGCATTGACTGTCTCAAACGATTTTTGTATATCAACTTCGGACATTCCCAATGAAATAAATCCTTCATCCCAGGTATAAAGACTGTTCCACCATTTGCCCGGAGTGAAATGCCGTATATATTGTCTTTGCGTATAAACCGGGTAAACAACATTTGTCAGCAATGCTGCCTGCATGAGTTGATTTCCGAATTCATATTTTTTCCCGGCAGGTAAAATGGCATCATCAATTTTATATTCTTTGATTTTTGATTTTAATTTGACTACATCAAAATCATTCAATTCATTTTTCACTTCGTTCTCAGAACCTGAACAAAGCAAAATATAAACTCTACGTTCATTATGGGGTTTCACTTCAACAGGCCTGAGAAAAATATTGGTGAAATGCCCTTTGCCATTCCCGATAAATTTCTTCCCAACATTATTATTTGCATTCAACCGGAAGAAAATGTCCAGTTCATCATTCAGCACTTCCCGCACTTCACTGTTTGGATATTCCCATGCCATTCCATAAAACGAATTGTCATCTTTATATTTCAAGAGCAGCTTTCGTGAATCATTATCTCCGTTCATTACCGGAACAAAATCTTTTTTCTGTTCAGTTATCTTTGGTATATCCGGGTGATCAGGATTGGTTATAAAAAAACCATCCAGTTCGATTGCAGTTTTTGAAAGTGAACGGAGGGCTAATTTATTTTCACCATTAAATTTTATAGGCACTGATTTCAATTCAAACTTGCCGGTTCCGACGAAATCCAAAGTTTCATTACTCAAACCTTCCAATCGAAATCTTGCCGTATCTCCTTGTTTTACTCTGTAACGAAAGGTCAATGTCCCATCTCCACTCTCTTTTACATTTTTAAGATCATAGAAAACCTCGTCATTTATTTCTTTTCCAAAATCATGCGCCAGCAAACTTCCATCTAATGATTCGCCGCTTCTTATTTCGTCAAGTTGATAACCGTTATATACTAATCTATATTGAGGTGGTTTAGTTACAACATTAATACTATCATAATCCACCGCATTGATCCATTTTGTGAACGGATCATTTTGGTATGTGACTTCAGGATAATTGTCAGGGTAGTTAATAAAAGAAAGCCCATTGAGACTAAGATTCTGAATATAATCCGTATTGTTCACACATTTCATTTCAACCAGCACCTGCGACGAATCAATGATATAATAAGTAACATCAGCATAAACCCTGTCTTTCCATTCCAATTGATAACGATAAGTTATCTGGTGCATGTCCGGAGAAACTTTCCATGGTGAATAAGAGGATTCAAAAAGAACATTGGGTATTAAAATTTTATTCCTGTAATACCCAGGACAGACAGTAAAATCAAATCGCATCCCGCTTTTAATATCAGAAACATGAGATATACCTGCATACCGTTTTGAATAAGGCCCCCAGGCGGAAAGATCAATATCGTGATTGCTACTTTCCTGAGCAGAATCAATTATCAGTCTCCGTTGCGCCACAAGCATCACGCAGCTTACAAATTGAAATAGTAATAAAGAAAAAAAATATTTACGCATCTTTATTCTCCAAAATTTTATTATTCACCTTTAGAAAGTGAATAAGGAAAATCAGATAAACTCGTACCTCGTTTTCTGTTTGGTTCAGACGACATCTGGTAATTTATAATTCCGCCATCCTGCAATTGCTGCCTTGTGAAATAATTTTTATCGAAACCGGTACCGTTTAATGTGACCTTATTTATATATACATTTCCCGGATTGTTGTTGTCAGCTTTCAGCGATAAAGTTTTTCCATTGAATAATTTTATTTTGATATTCCTGAATAATGGAGAACCAATTGCAAATTCACCCGTCACCGGGCAAACAGGATAAAACCCTAATGCAGAAAAAACATACCATGCAGATGTTTGCCCGTTATCTTCATCACCGCAATATCCATCGGGAGTTGGATGATACAAACGATCCATTACTTGCCTTGTCCAATATTGTGCTTTCCAGGGCTGAGAAGTCCAATCATACAAATAGATCATATGCTGGATCGGTTCATTGCCATGAGCATATTGCCCAAAATTCATGATCTGCATTTCCCGCATTTCATGAATTACTTTTCCGTAAGCTTTATAATCAAAAACAGGCGGCATGATAAATACTGAGTCGAGCATCTTGACAAATTCTTTTTGCCCACCCATCAGTTTTGCTAATCCTAACGGATCCTGCAGCACACTCCACGTATAATGCCAGCTGTTACCTTCGGTAAAATCACCACCCCATGCAAATGGATTAAAGTCAGACCTGAAATTTCCATTGGAATCACGACCTGCCATTAATCTATATTTCGGGTAAAAAAGATTCTTGTAATTGAATGATCGCTTTAAAAACGTATTTACAATACTTGAATCTTTATGCAGGCTCTTCGCCAATCTATAAATACAAAAATCATCATACGCATATTCAAGCGTTCTTGCAGCACTTTCATTTACGACATCGTCTGGAACATAGCCCAATTTGTCATACTCTTTTATCCCAGCTCGCCCGACGGATGATAAAACAGGATGAACATTGTAAGCATCTTTATACACTGCATCCCACAGTGTATTGATGTCAACATCCGTAACTCCATTCAGATATGCTGATGCAATGACTGATGCAGAATTCGAACCGATCATTACTTTGATATGTCCCGGCGAGGCCCATTCCGGTAACCAACCGCTTTCTTTGTAGGTATTGGCTAATCCTTCTAAAATATGTTTACTGACTTCCGGAAAAAACAAAGTGAAAAATGGGTGCACCGCACGAAAGGTATCCCAAAAGCCATTGTCGGTGTACATTCTTCCGGTTAATACTTCCCCGTTGTAAGGACTGTAATGAATTATTCTTCCAGAAGCATCGTATTCAAAAAACTCTCTCGGATAAAGAAGCATCCGGTACAGACAAGTATAAAACATCCGGACATTATCGAGATCATCCAGCTTATTATCTTCGATTAAAAACTTTGATAAGTAGTCATTCCATTTTTGTTTTCCGCTTTCTTCTATTTCATTAAAACTTTTTTTACCTATTTCCCTGGACAAATTAAGCTGCGCCTGCTCGAGGCTTATAAATGAGGAAGCGACCCTTGCAACAATCTTTTCGCCATTAAAAGTTGAAAAAGTTATTACTACACCAGTTCTTTTCCCTTTAACTTCTTTTTCTTCTCCTACAAACGATGAATCCAGCCATGCTGAAAAACTTGTAAAGGGTTTATCAAATTTTACAACAAAATAATTTTTGAAATTTTCCGGTAACAATTTCTTCCCGCCGCTATGCTGTGTAGTATATCCAACGATCTCATTTTCTTCCGGAATGATTTTTACAAACGATCCCTGGTCAAATGCATCAATCACTACATTCGCTTCGTCGGTTTGGGGAAAAGTAAATTGCATGATACAGCCTCTTTCACTTGGAGCCAGCTCTGCGGTTACATTATGATCGGCGAGATAAACTTTATAATAGTTTGGCGCAGCTACTTCGGCTTTATGTGAGAACCAGCTTTGACGATCTTTTTCTAAAAACTTTTTCGCACCAACTGTTGGCATCAATGATAGCTGTCCGTAATCACCGACCCATGGACTCGGCTGATGTGTTTCTTTCAAACCTGTTATATAATAAGCGTTGTAAGAATACTGCCAGCGTTCACCATTCAATGCAGTTTGCGGTGTCCAATGGTTCATGGCGAATGGTAATGCAATGCAGGGATACGTATTTCCATTGGATAATTGGTATTCACTTTGTGAACCAACTATCGGCAACACATATTTTGTCAAATCTCTTTGTGCATGGATCGCTCCAAAACACAACAGGAAAAAGAAAACAAAAATCAGTTTAGTTTTTTTTAAGGTCATTTTATTCCTCTTGATTAATCACCGTATTGCAGATCCGGATGATCACTTGGTCTTAATCTGGCTCTTGCCCTCTCATAATCTGGCAGTGATTTATTATAAGTAGAACCAAACCCTACTTCCTGGTAATAAACATAATTCTGCCAGGGATCTTTTCCTTCAATTCTCGGATCATTTGTTTTTCGCAGGTAAGCTTCTAATTCTTTTGAAAGATTTTCTTTAACAGAAGCATACGACGGATCATTGGCAAGATTATGCATTTCTGCCGGGTCTTTATGAACGTCATACAATTCTTCACCTGGCCTTTTCCCAAAATCCAATTGATAAAAAAAGTCAAGAGTTTTTTGGTTTATCACAATGAATGATTTGGTAGGTGAAGCATCTACATCACCATGTGTTGTTTTATTGGAAGAAATAAAATCAGGTCCGCCGGTTGGCCACCTGTCCGGTTCAAAATTTCTTATGTAAAGAAAATCTTTTGTCCGAATCGCTCTTGAAGGATATGTTTCTCCATCCGGACGGCAATAAGTATGACGTTCAATTCCTGTTACTACATTATTTCTTGTTGAATCAACCATTCCATTTTTATTAGAAGTCAGAATGGATAAAAGACTTTTTCCCGTCATTACGGAAGGAGTTTTCAATCCGGCAATATCTAAAATTGTTGGAGCCAGATCAGTGAGATCCACAAAATCATCTACTACTCTTCCGGGCTTGATCTTGCCGCCCCAGCGAATAGCCATCGGCATATGTGTGCCCCAATCATACAAATTTGCTTTTGCTCTTGGGAATGGCATTCCATTATCAGATGTTACAATTACAATTGTGTTGTCCAATTCACCGGCTTTTTGCAATTCGTCAAGCATTCCCACCAAATGTGAATCATACCACATGATCTCGTAATAGTAATCCATGATGTCCTTTCTCACCACTTTATTATCGGGAAGAAATGGCGGCACCTGTACCTTCGATATATCCAATCCCGCTTCCTTTTGTCCTACACCATATTGATATTCACGATGCGGTTCTGTTGAACCAAACCAAAAGAAGAACGGTTTATCCTTTGGCCTGTCTTTCAAAAAATCTTTGAAATTATCAGTGTAATTTCTTTTATCAATACCATCGGCAATCTGGACTTCCATGCGGGTATTATATTCATGTACCAACGGATCTACTTTAAGACCGAGAGCCGCCCAATCACCCGGCGCCCATCCTTTACCGGTATAGCCAACCCAATAACCATTGCTATTTAATATATGAGTGAACAATGGCAGATCGGGAGGTATTGATCCCATAAGCAAAGCAGCTTGTCTTGTTCTCCAAAAATCCTGCCCGCTGAGAATGCCTGTCCTTGATGGTGTGCAGGACGGACAAGACGTAAATGCATTATTAAACAAGACTCCTTCTCTTGCAACTCTGTCGAAGCCGGGAGTCTGTACAACTTTATCTCCCATAATGCCGGCATGCAACCATGATTGATCATCCGCTAATACCAAAAGAATGTTGGGACGCTTTGCAGTTGTCTCAGGCTTTGAAGAATTTTTGCATGAATGAAAACAAAAAGCAAAAAGGAATAATGCTCCTGCTGTTTTCAACTGTTTATACATTGCCATAGCAATCAGTTTTTATCTTTTTAATAGCTTGTTCATTAAAACAAGATCATGAGGCAGGGTACATTCTTAATAATACAACTCCGTGAAAAGGAATAGTCGTTTTAAAGCTTTTATCAAATGTTCCTAATGTTTTTTGTCTCCATACATCTCTTAATTTCCATTTTCCATTCAAACCAACTTTTAAAAAATCAAATTCAAATGATTTTGGTTTCTCATTTCCCCAGCGAAAATAAGATTGTGCTGTCTTGCCATAATTGTCTGTATTGAATAATCCAACCGCATACGAACCATCTTCCATTGGTTTTACCCAAACCTGTACACCATTTTCATCTGCTAATAATCTTGCTGGCTTACCAAGCGGATCCTGATTGATCGCTATCACTTCATCATTAGAAAGCAAATTCAGCGTAAAGGGATCCAATTTATCCAATTCACATCCGATAAGCATCGGGGCAGCTAACAAACTGTATATACTTAAATGACTGTATTGTTCATCAGGAGTTAAGCGTGTCGGATGAAGATCAGATCCTGTAGCCACATTTCCCACAACCATCATATCCGGATCATTCCAATGACCGGGACCTCCATAAGGTCCCCACTTATCCAATGTAAATGCGAGCATGTAAAGATCATTCCAGCTATCACGAATATCCGGTCCGGTGCGATACATATTGGATACCCGAATCCAATCTTTTACTTTATCAAATGGTGCATTGTTCGATAGACTAAAAACAATATCTCTTCCTGATTTTTTTAATGCATCCTGCATTCGTTCTGCAGAATTCACATCTATGCGCCAATCATATTTCAAAAAATCAAATCCCCATTCGGCCATTTGTTTCGCATCGTTTGTTTCAAACCGGTATTTGCCAATGTGCATGTAAGGTTGGTGATTGATCTTGATCAGATCATGTGTCTCTCCACCATGCGGAAAATCAGATGAACCGCCGACGTAACTACCGTAACTGGAAATATAAGGCGTTGAATAAATACCGGCTTTCAATCCGAGTGAATGGATCTCATCCACCATCTGTTTGATATTGGAAAAATTTTCATTAGGCTGAAGTGCATCGAGAGGCCCTTCTCTTTTCCCCTGCCAGCTATCATCTATATTTATATAACTCCAGCCATGATCTCTCAACCCTGTTGTTACCATTGCACAGGCTGAAGCCATTACATTTCCCTTGTTTAGGTGGCCAGCCAATGCATTCCATCCATTCCAACCAAGAGGAGGAGTCAGTGCAATCGTATCATCAATCTTAATTTTCAATTCTCTTGTTGCTTCGCCGAATTTATTTTTCGCTTTAAGTATTGTTAGATACGTACCTCTTTGATCAACCTTTCCTGTTATAATTCCTGTTGATGGATCAACCGAAAGTCCCTTCGGTAAATTATCTGCTGAGAAATGCATGGGCCGTTCGCCTGTTGCAGCAATGGTATAGAGAAACGGGTTACCGGGAGTTGCACCAAATATTTTTGCAGAATTAATTTGAGGAGCTTTAGCTGGCGGAGGAGTGAGGATATATCTTTTACCATCATTAGCGAGGTGACCGGGCATGTTGTCGCCAATCATGGTTAGTTGCGCATCCGCCCAATCACAATAGGTCCGTTTATTATTGACACCGCCAACATCATCCGTTACGAGAAGCCCCAATTGTACGATGCCGGCTAGATCTATATCCACTTTTTTGGCAGCATCTCCAACTCTCATCTCCCCGCTTTCAAACAATATTTTTTGATCGCCTACTACATAAAATTTTAAAGGAATTTCTTTATTGCCGTTATCATCTGCTCCGATCATTGCAGTAAAACGTTTTGCTTTTTTATCCAGGTAAAATGACAAGATGCACACTGATTGCGCTCCTACCCCTCTTTGATAATAAACTCCTTTAATCTGGATAGAATCATGAGCATAATTTGTTTTTGCCTGCACCGGTCGGATACTAGAAGAAAATGTCTGAATAGGCAGATCATCCAACCATATTTTCTTTAACGATTGCGGATCAGCAACAACAGAAACCAACAGTAATAATAAAAATGAAATTGATTTTCCTCTTGTGTTCATTTTAACTTTCACAAATTTTAAATGATTACTGATCACTTACTCATCAATCATTTTACTGGAAAAGCCCTGAGCAACACTACTCCATGATGCGGAATAGTTGTTTTAAATACTCCGGTAAATTCTCCCAAATCCTTTTGCCTCCATA
>DASZXQ010000170.1:0-9296 GCA_035545755.1 Chitinophagaceae bacterium
AAATCATTTCCCAACCGTAAAGCCTCTTCCCTGCTGAACGATATGATTTCTTTTACTTGTGCTGAAAAATTATTATCCATTTTTAAGATAATTGGTTCTAATACAATATTAACAAATAAATTTGACACTGGTTTTCCCGTAATTATAAACGGAATGTTGATAAACTCAGTTGCTATGGAGTTCAAAAGAGATACCAAAGAGAAATTTCATGTCATCACGCTGCCCGGGCCCACACTTTCTGCTACTATGACAGAAGAAGTCACTGTCTATTTACTCTCCCACCTGCAAAATGACGTTAAAAACGTTGTGCTCGTATTGAAAGACATTAATTCTATTGACATTGCTGCTGCTGAAGCGCTGGTAAAAGTGCAGCAAAATTTCTATGAGAGCAATGCTTCCTTCGTGATCTGCGAGGTTCAAAAACCAGTTGAAAAATTTTTAGATGAAAATGAACTTTTAGAGATGATGAATGTTACACCCACTCAAAGTGAAGCGTTTGACATCATACAAATGGAAGAGATCGAAAGAGAAATGATGGATGAAGAAAATGGCTAAGGTCAAACCGGATAGCTACCGGTCAAAAAATAAAAAATTGAAGCAGCAAATTCACCCTGATCTGCCTCTTGGAAGTTTAGCGTTTACTTTAGAATTTTACAAATTAACACATGCTCGCTGTCACTATTCTCGGCAATAATTCTGCAGTACCTGCATTCGACCGCCATCCCACCAGCCAGGTGGTGACAACAGACGGCACCAGTTTCCTGGTAGATTGCGGTGAAGGCACGCAAATACAAATGATCCGCTATAAGATCAGGCGCAGCAAAATATCACACATCTTCATTTCGCATCTTCATGGAGATCATTATTTCGGGCTTGTTGGACTGATCAATAGTTTTGGTTTATTGAATCGCCAGCAAGACCTGCACATTTTCGCACCATCACCACTGCAGCAGCTTATAGAACTGCAACTGAAGGTAGCCGATACGTCGCTGCCGTTCAATCTCTATTTTCATACCATCCGAAATGAAGGCCTGTTGCTGGATGAAGAAAAATTTTCTGTAAAATGTTTCCGTACCAATCATCGCATCGAATGTTACGGTTTTGTTTTTGCAGAAAAGAAAAAGCCTCGCCGTTTGCTTCCTGAAAAAGCAAGGGAATTTGAAATACCCTCCTACTTTTACGACCGGCTTACACATGGCGAAGATTATACAAAAAAAGACGGAATGATCGTAAAGAATGAATGGGTGACTGAAGAGGGAGCAAAAGGAAAAATGTATGCATTTTGCGCCGATACCAAATATGATGAATCACTCATTCCGCATTTCGAAGGTGCTGACATGATCTATCATGAAACCACTTATCTCGACAATTTAGCAGAAAGAGCTGTTGCCCGATTCCATTCCACTTCCAAACAAGCTGCTCTGATCGCAAAAAAGGCCCATATAAAAAAATTACTCATCGGCCATTTCAGCAGCAAGTATGATACGCTGGAAGAATTTGAAAAAGAAGCCAGAGAAGTTTTTGAAAATACCGAGCTCGCACTGGAAGGAGTCACTTACCAGGTATGAACGATTGAGATCATTCAGCATTTCCCGGATTCAATTCATGAGCCATTGATAAAACAATGGAAATTCTTTTCGCCATGTTTGCTCATTATGCTTTCCGTCATCTCTTATCACTGCTGTCATTTTTGAATGTGATACTTTGTTCATTCCTTCCATCGCCTTCAACATGTTCTGCACCATCGATTCACTTTCTTTTTTCCCTGCATAGAAATAGATCTTTGAATGTACTGCTTTGCCTTTTGTTTTTATGTCCGAAAAAATTTGGGGGCCTATCCAAAATGCAGGAGAAAAAACTCCGGCTCCACCAAATACATCCGGATATTTCAATATAGCATACATAGAGATCAATCCTCCCATGGAACTACCGGCAATAAACGTATGATTTCTGTCCGGAAGCGTCCGGTATTTCTTATCAATAAAAGGTTTTAATGTTTTCACTAAAAAATTCACATACTGGTTTCCTTCTCCTTTGTTGGAAGAAGAATTAGCAGCAATACCGGTAAGAGAAAAATCATAAGGACAATATTCATTCAGCCGTTTATCCTGGCCGTTATCAACGGCCACTACAATACATTTTTTTGTCATGGTATCCAGGCATTCATCCACACCCCATTCACCGGAATAGGAAGTAGCATCATCAAAAACATTTTGCCCGTCGTGCATGTACAAAACAGGGTATCTTCTTTTAGAAAAAGCATATCCATCGGGCAAATAGATCCAGACCCTCCTCTTGCGATGTAATTGCGGGATCCAGAATGCAGAATCCAAAACGTGAACATTCTTACCCGCAGTACTATTCCTCCTCAGTATTATGGATGGGAAATGATCTTTCCAGCCGTCAATACTTATAATGATGGTTGTATCAGAATTGACATTGATTGTCCTATTTGCCAACTCAGCGCCGCCTGCAGTACATTCCACCTTATCCCAACTGCCTCTGGTTATTTTAAATTGATAAGAACCATTGGCAAGTTTACTATCAAGAAAATAATTTCCCTGATCGTCTTTATTGAATTGAAAATTTTTATCCTGCGGATTCCAGCCGTTCAATGAACCGGCGAGGAATATTTCTGAATTTGGAGATTGATAGGAAGGAAATGACCTGATCTCAAAATGTACCTGGCTCTGACCCGAAATAAATTCAGTCGTTATGAGTAATAAAACTATAACGATTATTGAACGAATCATTCACTAAACAGTTTTCATCAATTCCCTGATCTTTTGATGATGCTTATCGCTGACCTTCCAAACCGGCTGACGGAAATAGTTTCCGCATAAGCCCATTTCAGACAAATAAGCTTTCACGCCACTTGGGCTGCCTTCGGCAAACATTGAAGCAATGATCTCAATATATTTATAATGTAGTTGCTGAGCTTCCTGAAATTTTCCCGCCAGGCAAAGCCGTACCATATCAGAATAATCTTCCGGGTATGCATTGGCCACCACGGAGATCAACCCTTCCGCTCCGGCAGCGATCATCTGCAGCGTGATCGGATCATCACCACTGATGACCATGAAGTCAGCGGGTTTATTTTTGATGATATAATTTATCTGTGCAAAATCACCACTGGCTTCTTTGGTAGCAAAAATATTTTTACATTCTTTAGCGATCCGCACCTGCGTTTCCCCGGATACATTCATCCCCGTCCGGGAAGGTACATTATACATGATAATTGGCAATGGAGTTACTGCATCCAAAGATTTGAAATGCTGAAATAATCCTTCCTGGTTGGGTTTATTATAATAGGGAGACACCGAAAGGATCGCATCATAACCTTTCAGATCAAAAGTTTTGAAACCTTCGACCACTTCATGCGTATCATTTCCTCCGATACCAGCACATAGTGCCACACGACCGGCATTGATTCTATTGACAAAAGAAAAAACCTCCTGCTTTTCCCTTCCATGTATTGTAGCACTTTCACCAGTAGTGCCCAGCACCACTATATACTCACACTTGCCGTTGATAATGTGATTGATGACTTTTTCAAATGATGCCCAATCAATGGAATCATCCTGCTGAAAAGGAGTGACGATTGCAACACCTGTGCCGCGAAATTTTTCTCTAAGAGACATATAGAAAGTAAAAATTAAAAAGTCAAAATTAAAGGCCGGGCAAAGATATAAACGATAAACGGAGCATCACAACAGGCAATTAGCAGAGTGCTAAAAACTGACAGCGTTATTATTTTACTCACTATTCCAGACTCCTGACTCAATTCTCCCGACTCAACTCAACTCATCTCTTCCCAAAAACCCATTCTGCCAAATTTTTCGATACGTTGATCAATTCTTTTTTCTGTCGGAATCTGTTTTAATTCCTTTATCACCGGAATGAGATGACTTTTTAAGATCCGTGCCGCTTCATTATAATCCCAATGAGCGCCGCCCAATGGTTCGGGAATGATACCATCGATCAACCCGAAGCCCAGCATTTCATTTGCAGTCAGCCTTAATTGTTCCGCTGCTACTTCTTTTTTATCCCAGCTGCGCCACAAAATGGAAGAACAACTTTCCGGAGAGATCACCGAATACCAGGTGTTTTCCATCATAAACACACGGTCCCCCACCCCGATTCCCAAGGCGCCACCGCTGGCACCTTCGCCAATGATCACACAGATCACGGGAACTTTCAGGCGGATCATCTCGTAAATATTTCTTGCAATAGCTTCGCCTTGCCCTCTTTCTTCTGCTTCCAGGCCCGGGTAAGCTCCTGGCGTATCGATCAAAGTGATTATGGGCTTATCAAATTTTTCAGCGAGTTTCATCAGCCGCAACGCCTTCCGGTAACCCTCAGGATTTGCCATTCCAAAATTTCTGATCTGTCTTGTTTTGGTATTTATTCCTTTTTGCTGGCCAATGATCATGACGGTCTCACCATCCAGCGAAGCAAAACCACCCACCATGGCTTTATCATCCCGTACATTCCGGTCGCCAAATAACTCAACAAAGTTGCTGGTCATCTTGTCCACATACTTAAGTGTATAGGGACGGTCCGGATGCCGGCTCAACTGCACCCTTTGCCAGCTGCTGAGGTTTTGGGTAATTTCTTTTCGTTTTTCCAGAATGCTTTCCTGCAATTTCCCAATAGCATCGCTCATATCCACTTTGGTCTTTTCGGCAGTATGCTTCAATTTTTCGATCTCGTCAATCAGGTCTTTGATCGGTTTTTCAAAATCCAGGAACTGTCTGTTAGCATCGGTGGGCATAGGCAATAAAATGAGCGGCTAAATTAAGGATTAAATAACAATGAGAATTTTATGATAAAATATATGGTTCCATGGAAATATGTATTCAAAACTTTTTGGCAAAAAACCATCTCAGACCTATCTTTGCCGTCCCTGAATCAAAAGCGAGGATCGGTAGTTCAGTTGGTTAGAATGCTGCCCTGTCACGGCAGAGGTCGCGGGTTCGAGTCCCGTCCGGTCCGCTAGTAGAATAATGAAATCATAAAAATCCCCTGGAATATTATAATTCGCAGGGGATTTTCATTTCCGCACATTCCAACAACGTCTATAAATCACACATACCTGCGATGAGTTATTAGTGACCTCATTCATTGATCATATCCAGGTTAATGGAATGTATAATTGAAAAGGCAAGATCCCGAGCTGCAAGCTTCGAAGAGGCGGGAAAAGACGATGCCTGCAATTATCGTTTTCAATTTATTTTACTTAACATTTTGAAGTCAGTTTTTTTGTGCATTACAAAACCGGTTTGTCTTTGATACTTTCAAGGTAAGCTATTAATGTTTGTAATTCTATTCATCCCTATCGTATATATACGAATTGAACGCTTTAAACACGGCTTTGATATGCTTCATCTACGAAGCATCCCCTTTAAAGCATAGCCCTAAAATAGCGATAAGGTAGTCTTGTCAGGATTTTAGTTGAGAGTTTTTGAATTTTTACCAGGTAAGCTGGTACCGATGCTACCTTCGGTTTGAAACCGTGTTACCGATCACAAGTAGGGAAAGCAGTGACAAAAAACTATAAAAAGTGGCAAAAAAGTGTAAAACCGGCAGGTTGAATCTAACTCACAGTGTAAGGTATATCTCCTAAAAACAATTATCAATTATACAGCTTATTTAACCAATCAAAATATTTTTGAGATCATTTTCTCCCGATAATAATTCAAATTCATTTCATGATAAAAAATCAGTTAATCGAAAAATAATAAGGAATAAAATAATCTGTTAATTAAGTTTATTCCAACGATAAATTGTTTTAGATCAAAATATAAAAGTCTTTAGATTTTTTTTACATTCCCATGGATCAATAGTTGGCGCCAATTGCTACCTTTACAGAGCCCGAAAAGCATTGATCGTCGCGGTTAGTGAGCTTTTGGTAAACCAATAGTTTTTCAAGGGAGCGATCAATTGATCTGTAGTTGAATATTGAGCCGGATGTACTTTAAAAAACGGCCGCTAACCATGACAAAGATGCTTGTGAAGTTTTCACAGGCATTTTTTTTGAAGCACTACAAATAAACCTATGATGAAAAAACTAAAAGGCATTTATATCGTAATTATAACGGCATTTCTTTACCTGCTGCATTTACCTTTTGCCCTAGCAAAATCTGCCACAGGAGCGAAATGGTTTCATGACCCTTTCACAGGTAAAACACCTGCAACCAATTCCGATATCCCGGTAAGGAATGCTGCCATTACATCAGTCTATGATAGCCTACATCTTGACCTGGCAGGACTGAACCGTACAGCATTTGAATATGCAAAAAAAGGGTTCTTAAAACTGAAAGCACAAGGAAAGGTAATTAATGACAGCATACTCTCTATTGTGGATTTCAGTCAACCCAGCAGTAATAAAAGATTGTATGTACTGGATCTGAAAAATTACAGGATCTTATTTAACACATTTGTGGCTCATGGAAGAAATTCCGGCCGTGAATGGGCTAATTCTTTTTCCAACTCTCCGCGTTCCTACAAAAGCAGCCTCGGATTTTACATTACGGGTGAACCTTACGATGGGAAAAAGGGATATTCCTTAAAACTTGAAGGCGTGGAATCGGGCATCAATGACAAAGCTTATGACAGGGCGATCGTCGTTCATGGCGCCAATTACGTCAGCCAGTCCTTTATCAGTACACAAGGATTTATCGGCCGCAGTGAAGGATGCCCGGCTGTTCCGGTTACTGATGCGGAACCGATCATTGATTGTATCAAAGATGGCAGTTGCCTTTTCATTTATTCACCCGATCCGTATTATTCCCATCATTCTCCTTTATTGAACTGATCATTGCAGCCAAAGGGGCCTTCCGCAAAAAGAATTTCCAATGTTTATCTTTGCGGATTAAATTCCGGCTATGCTTAAAATTGGCGTTTTAGGAGTGGGTCATCTCGGTAAATTTCATCTCAACAACTGGAAAGAGATGAGTGGAATTGAATTGGTTGGTTTTTATGACCCTGACGATGATGCTGCAAAAGAAGTTTCAGAAAAATATCAGCTATCCCGCTTCCTTGATATAAGCACTCTTATGGATGCCTGCGATGCTTTGGATATCGTAGCTCCCACTACATTCCATTTTGATCTGTGTGAGCAAGCCATCAAAAAAGGAAAACATGTTTTTGTAGAAAAACCACTTGCTAATACAATGGAAGAAGCGGAACAGTTGGTGAAACTGGTCAATGAATCCGGCGTAAAACTACAGGTAGGACATGTGGAGCGATTCAATCCGGCTTTTTTATCTGTAAAGGACATGCACCTGAACCCTATGTTCATCGAGGTGCACCGACTGGCGCAATTCAATCCAAGAGGTACCGAAGTAAGTGTGATCCTGGACCTAATGATCCATGATATTGATATTATTTTAAGCATTGTAAAAAGCGATGTAAAAAGTATTTCTGCCAGCGGCGTAGGCGTGTTGACAGAAACACCGGATATCGCCAATGTCCGTATTGAATTTCACAACGGATGTGTAGCCAATCTTACGAGCAGCCGCATATCAATGAAAAAAATGCGCAAGATGCGGCTCTTTCAGAAAGATGCGTACATCGGCATCGATTTCCTGAATAAAAAATCAGAAGTGATCAAATTAAAAGATGTTTCCGACAACAATATGTTTGCCTTCGATATTGAAACACCTAATGGTAAAAAAACTATCGCTGTAGCTAACCCGATGGTGCCGGAAATAAATGCGATCCGGAAAGAACTGGAAGAATTCCGGAATGCCATAGTGAATAATACCAAAACGGTTGTGTCAGAAATTGATGGCATGATGGCAATGGATGTGGCACACCAGATCCTTCGCAAGATCGGCAACAACATTATCACTTCCTGATGCAATCACAAAAGCAGATATCTGTGGCATGGTATGCAGTGACCGACTTTATCACAGCCGCATTGGCCTGGGCCTGTTTTTATTTTATCAGAAGATGGTTGCTGCAGCATGAGCCATCGGCCAATGCCTCTCTTCCCTTTGATATTTACTTCGGATCAGATCTGCTGTTTGTGCCTGCCTGCTGGCTTGTCCTCTATACATTGACCGGCGCTTACACTATTTCCCTTTACAAAAAATCAAGATTGTTTGAATTTACCAGCACTTTTGTGAGCAGCATGATCGGTTGTATCATCTTGTTTTTCTTATTTGTACTTAATGATGTCAAAAGCGGCCATGTTTATTATTATATTGCCTTTCTTTCTTTATTAGCCGTTCATTTTAGTTTCAGTTTTACCGGCAGATGGATCCTTCTGAATATAGTGAAAGGGCAAATACTTTCAGGAAAAGTATTTTTCAATACCCTGATGGTTGGCAGCCAGGAGAATGCGGTTCGCATTTTCAAAGAAACCGAACGCAGCCTTCATAATGATGGTTATCGCTATGCCGGCTTTGTAACTCCAGATGCTGAAGGGAAAAATGGTATTCACAAATTCATCCCGAAACTCGGAACGATCGATCAGCTGGAAACGATCATTGATCAAAATAACATTCAACTGGTGGTGCTGGCATTGGAAAAATCAGCACAACCATTATTGGAAAATATCATCAACCGATTGAGTGAAAAAAATGTGGAAGTAAAGATCCAGCCGAATGTACTGGACATTCTTTCCGGATCGGTAAGAACGATTAATGTGCTGGGTGCGCCGCTCATTGATCTGCAGACCACCCTGATGCCTGAATGGCAACTGAATATAAAACGGCTTATAGATGTAGTGACGGCTTTATGTGGCATGATCATTCTTTCTCCACTTATGCTTTATGTTGCAATCAGGGTGAAATTGTCGTCCAAAGGCCCGCTGCTTTACAAGCAGGAACGGATCGGGTACAAAGGCAAACCATTTTGGATGTATAAATTCCGCTCCATGATTGAAGATGCCGAAAAAGATGGACCGGCTCTTTCTTCAGATAATGATCCCCGCATCACCAAATGGGGAAAGATCATGCGACGCTGGCGGCTGGATGAGTTACCGCAACTATGGAATATATTGGTCGGGGATATGAGTCTTGTCGGGCCAAGACCCGAACGTAAATTTTATATTGATCAATTAATAGCCCGGTTCCCTTTTTATAAATATTTATTGAGAGTGAAACCGGGATTGACCAGCTGGGGCATGGTACAATTCGGCTATGCAGAAAATCTGGACGATATGATCGAACGCAGCAAATTTGATCTGCTTTATATCGAAAATATTTCGCTGGCGCTGGATTTTAAGATCATGATCCATACACTGCGTATCATTTTTTTGGGAAAAGGGAAGTAAATGATTTTAGATT
>DASZXQ010000171.1:0-4116 GCA_035545755.1 Chitinophagaceae bacterium
GATTGACCTTGTCTGTAAAGAATGTAAACAACAAAAATATCCCTTGTAATACAGCGGCGGTTTTTGCAAGATAAGTATGGAAGTTTGTCATTTTTCCGTAGCGGATAAAGGCATATGTGACCTGGACAAGGAACAACAGCAAAAGCAAAATTAATGGTGCTATCTCTTGTTTAATAAACTCTGGTTTCATTACAAACAAACCAATGATCCCGATAAGCACGGTAAGATCATCTCCGAGAGAATCCAGCCTGGCGCCGAAGATACTGGTCACTTTAAATTTCCTTGCCAGGTAGCCATCGATCAGGTCGGTAAAAAAACTTAATCCTATCAGCCACTTGAATATCTCATACCGGCCGGTAAACAGCAGCGCCAGTAAAAAAGGAGCAGCAATTACCCTGAAAAATGTAATGCCATTGATCACATAATAACCTGGTTTATGTTGGCCGTATTTCATTCAGCGATTATCGTGAAATATTGCTTGTCGGGATTTTTTGCAATACCCTAATGTAAGACATTGTCCGTGGTAGTCAGAACTAAAATTCTGATGCTTTGATTCGTTTCTTCACTTACGATGGCATTCTTGTTTTTACGGACACTAAGGCGTAGCGTGTTTATTATGGGTATAAACCATGAGCATAGAGCTTCAAAAGCCAGGAGACTTTGGAGAACTGGCCAACACCGACCATAGCAGCATCATTTTTTTGGAGGGATTAATGCCACTGATGCTAGTACGCATTTCCAGCCTTGTTTTGTTTTGATGAACACATCATGCCAGAAGTATTCATTGGCAAATGGTTTATCGCCTGATATTCCTTTTTCTTTTGTTCTTCCGATTACAATTGCTGAGTTTGTATAGATTTTAAATTCCATATCATAAGGCTCGCAATATTCATATTGAGAACTGTCTTTGCCAAAATTATCCAACACTTGTTTTTTGTTTATCCTTCCGCCTGTTCTTCCAAGATCAATGAAGTCGTCAGCAAGAGCCTTTTCAATGAGATGAATATCGTGAGTGACATAGGCATGGTGCCAGTCCGTCTCTATTTGTTTTAATTGTGCAGAGTCGTTTTTATTTGTCTGAGCAAGGATAGTATTGCAAAAACAAAATGCAATGATCATTAGTTTTATTCTCATATTGGTAAAAATATGAGAAGAGACAAATTATTTTTTGATTTATTATATGAATGGCTGGCTTTTTGGGGGCATCTGTTCTTTGTAGATGAAATATTTAAGAAGCGCAGCTTAGGAACATATTCGTCAAAACATATCAGGCAAGTTTATGTTTCGTTGAACAAAGACACGGCCAGCCGAATTTTTTTTACCGGACCTAAAGGTTCGTGGCTTCACGAACCAATTGCGTAATGTTATTTTATTTCTGTTGGGACAGGAACCGAGGCAGGAGAGGAAATTTGATTATCCCCCCTGGCGGGGGCCGGGTATAACAATCAAGAAAAAAGTTTCGAACAGGGGTGGACCTGAGATATGACTGATAACCCGATCTATTTTATAGATGCTTCTTTCTTTTCAATCCACTCTTCCAATAAAAAACGAACAATATGTATGCGGTTTAATATTTCTTCATCAGTAAAGCGGAGAACTGTAAAGCCTGCTGCTTCTAAATCGGTTTGCCTTTTTTTATCTTTTATAATTGTTTCTTCGAATTGATGTGTGAAACCATCCACTTCAATGATCAGCTAGAGTTCTTTGCACATGAAATCAGCGATGTAATTCAACACTGGCCGCTGGCGGCGGAACTGGTAGCCTTTCAATTGTTTTGCTTTTAAAACATATTTCCAAAGACAGGCCTCGGCCTTGGTTATGTTCTTGCGCAGCTTGTTGGCGAATGGTTGAAGGTTTTTATTGTATTCGTGATTGCTGTGCATGATTGAAGTTACGTTTTTCTCATCCACCCCTTAATTGAAAATGCATTTAGTTCGGAGCACTTCCCCCGCCAGCGGGGGATAATGAGCAGCTTGTTCTTCGAAATGTAAAAAAATCATTTTTAATATAACATTATTACGCAATTCAAATGAAATGAAAGTCGATATCCCCCGCTGGCGGGGGCCGGATATAACAATCAAGAAAAAATTTTCAAATGGGGGTGGAGAAAATCTTCCACCCTACATTGTCGCTGAGAATAATATTATAGCCCCTTCACAATTTCCAATGCTTTTTTTACATGTTCGTCTGGTGCGATCTTATCCAGCTTTGATGAGAAGACAGCTACAATGTTATCGTTTTTATCTATAACAAAAGTAGTCCGCGGGATGAAACCGTGATTCACCTCCTGGCCCCTTACATCTTTAGCGCCAGCCACCGGCTGTGACAACTGCAGGCCATAGGTTGCTGCAATTTTTCCATCGGGATCTGAAGCTACCGGGAACTTACCTGCACAAAAATCCGGATCAGAAGAGAATGAATTCAACCGTTCAATATCATCTGCAGATACACCGATAATGGTAGCGCCTGCTGCTGTAAATTGATCTTTCATTTCAGCGAAAGTATGAGCTTCCAGATCACAGCCGCCTGTATAGGCAGAAGGATAGAAATAGACCACAACAGGTCCTTTGGCAAGCGCTTTTTTTAATGAAAAATCAAAATCTTTTCCGGCAAGACTAGCCTTGGCAGCAAATACAGGAGCAGCAGATCCTTTTGACAACATCGTCAATTGGGCAAAGCCTGATTGAGTAGTAAAGAGCAAGCAGCTGAAAATTACAACGGGTAAATAACAATACTTTTTAAACATGGTTGATTTTTTATAATTGATATCATCACTAACAAATTTAAACCAGTTTCTGTTTACAACAGTTAGTAAATAAATCAGGACAATAAAAACGAAAAAGAATCTCAAAAGGTTGCGTGTAGAATGGGCAGAGGCGAAGGAACTAAGTTAATAGACGAGTCTCATGGCGGGGGATTATTGTATTGGCGGACTCGTCATATTCATTTATTTACTTATTACTATTGGCAGAGACTTCGCCTGGGAACTATGGTGGGGGACACTCGGCAGGGAAAAAGATCTTATGCCCAGCTTATTGAACAACCAGGATTGATGTATATACCAATACCTTGTCGTATGTATCCATACAACAAGGTATCAGTATTGTAAGTACTCAGGATAAATGATGTACTTCAATCCTTACTTTTTCCCGGTAAATTTTTCTGTGACTTTGTTCATTAAATTTTGGGTGCCTTCTTTTACATCTCCCAATTTTTCTTTTCCCTTTTTAAGCAGTTCTTCTTTTGTTTCCACCACTTTTTCTTTTACGGTTTCGACAACAGTTCCGCCTTTGCTAAACAGGGATTCTTTTGTGCTCTCTGGCACTTTAATTTTTTCTTCCATAAAATATTTTTAAGTTATTAATATAAGAAAGGTACAAACCAGGATGGGCAGACTACAATGATGGTCATCAGGCTTGCAGGTGATGCCCGTTGTCTGATAAGTTTTCGTTCGTTCTCTATTCATAGACGAGTCTCACTGCGTGGAAGTGTGTGGTTGAGGACTCGTCGTATTTAACGATGGCGTCCCGATAGCTATCGGGGCCTGCGCCACATTCATTTATTTGAATAGAATTACTGAATGCTGAAGAGTGCGACGCAACAGACGATGATAGTAGCACTAAAGCTGGCTAAATAATAATTCACTTAATACAAAGGCAGATTGTTTCTCCGCCTTCGGCGGATCGCAAGGACGTTCATTTGTTACGCTTCTTTCCCGTGGCAATGCTTATACTTCTTCCCGCTGCCACAAGGACATGGATCATTTCTTCCAATCTTGGGAGCAACTTTTACAGGGGCTTGTTTAACAGCCGTATCGCCACCGCCACCGGGCTCAAACTTATCTCTTTCGTTAGCGGCATAATCCTGGCCGGCACGGTCCACTTCATCTTTGTTGGCCCGCATCTTTGAATAATCGGTTTTTTCCTGGCGGCCTTCTTTCAGTCTCGCATCTTCCTGCTGAATAGGAATAGAAGAATGACAGAGGAAGGAAACAATATCTTTATTCACATCCGCATCCATGTTCTTGAATTGCTGGAAGGCTTCCACCTTATAAATTACGAGCGGATCTTTTTGCTCGAGGTAAGCCGTCTGCACACTTTGTTTCAGATCATCCAT